>NZ_VUMY01000040.1 GCF_009695935.1 Mobiluncus porci | reverse complement strand
CTCTTGGGTGGTAGGTGGTCTGGTTCGGCTGTGCGTGAGTATGCGTTGGAGTTGTTAGAGCTTGGGTGGACTGCGAAACAGGCGGCTTGTTTGCTTGGTTATGATCGTTGTTCTGTGACTGGCTGGGCGAAAATGGCTGGTATGAGTTTTAGACGTGGAATCCGTGGCGGGGGTGGTGGAGGTCTGGTTGATGATTATCGACCGGTTTTGCTTCCTCTGGGCTCGCCGCGGGATAAAGGTAATGGTAACCGGCTTGATTTCGCGGATCGGGTGTTGATAGAGGCCAGGGTTCGTGACGGGATTAGCTTGCGTGGGATTGCTCGCGAGTTGGGTGTGTCTGCTTCAACGGTTTCACGTGAGATAGCGCGCAATAGCCTGGATGGGGTGTATTCGTCTCGTCGGGGTCAGCGCTTGACCGGTGAGCGGGCTTTACGGCCTCGCGCGAGGAAACTCGAGACAGACTCTTGGCTTAGAAACATGGTAGTAGAGATGTTGAACACCAGGTTTTCGCCGCGTCAGATTGAAAACCGGTTGCGTTTTCTTTACCCGCTGGATAAGGATAAGCGTGTGAGTGCTGAAACTATTTACCAGGCTATCTATATTCAAGGACGCGGGTCTTTGCGACAAGAATTGAAAGTCGATAAAGCGCTGCGGACTGGGCGCACCAGCAGGATACCGGCATCTAAGCTGCCTTCCCGCAGGGATCGTCCTTGGCTTGTAGGGCACCATATTTCTTTGCGTCCCGCGGAAGTGAAAGACCGGGCGGTTCCCGGTCACTGGGAAGGCGACCTTGTTCTTGGTAAAGACCACAAGAGCGCTCTGATTACCCTGGTGGAACGCAAAACCAGGTTCACTATGGTCCAGAAAGTCAAAGGGTTCCATGACTCGACCACAATCACCGAGCAGCTCATCGAAATGATGTGTGAGGTCCCCAAGGAGATACGCAAGACCCTGACCTGGGACCAGGGAGGGGAAATGGCTAAACACGCCGAATTCACGCTCGCTTCTGGCTGTGAAGTATTCTTCTGTGACCCACACTCGCCCTGGCAGCGAGGCACCAACGAAAACACGAACGGCCTGATCCGAGATTTCTATCCCAAAGGCACCGACTTCAGAAAAATCAGCGACGACGACATCACAGAAATGCAACACCTTCTAAACATCCGCCCCCGCGAAACCCTCGGCTGGCAAAACCCCGCCGAAGC
>NZ_VUMY01000004.1 GCF_009695935.1 Mobiluncus porci | reverse complement strand
CCCCACCTGCCCGCCCCCCCCGCCCCCCCTAACCTCCCCCCACCCCCGCGCCTTTTTTTTGTTTTTTTTGTTGTTTTTTTTTTTTTAAAATAATTATAAAAAAAACCCCCCCCCCCCCCCCCCCCCCACGACTCACTTCCCGCGGTGATAGCGGTCGCCGTCGCGTTTCATGTCCCAAATCTTGTCCGGCGCGGGTGGGGTTTCCCCGGGCCGCAGCGTTGCCAACAAATCCGTTATCGCCCGCATGATCCGCGCGGTCGCTTCCTCCACGGCCTCGTGGTCATCTTGACGCCCATACAAATCCGCCAAGTCCACGGGCGCTCCGGCACGCACCTGAACGAGCCCACGCGGGGGCCAGTGCAGTTTCCCGTAAGGCTCCAAAGTCCGGTGCGCCCCCCACTGAGCAATCGGAACGACCGGAACCCGCGTCTCCAGGGCGAGGCGCGCCGCGCCGGTGTGCCCCTTCATCGGCCATAACTGTGGGTCGCGGGTCAAGGTTCCTTCGGGAAAAATCCCGACGCACTCCCCCACGCGTAAAGCCGCCTTAGCCGCCGCCAACGAATCCGCGGCATGCGACGAAGAGCGAAACACCGGAATCATCCGGGAGCGTTTAGCGAAAAACCCGATAACCGGCCAGTGCATCATCGACTCTTTAATCATGATCCGCACCGACACCTTGTTGGCTAACAAAAAGTGCCCGAAGGTCGTCGAGTCGAGCTCAGTGACGTGGTTTGCAGCGGCAATGAACCCCTCAACCGGCAGGTTTTCCGCTCCAAGATAGCGACGTTTCATCAAGAGGATCAACAAGAGCCGTACTGGCGCCGCCGCAAAGGCATAGGCAAATCCGAGGGCGGGACGTCCCGCGCGGTTTTTCCGAAAAGGCTTCGAAAATTGGTCAATCGCAGTTCTGATTTCTTCTTCGCTGGTGGCATCTCGGCTCTGGCTCATTGCAACTCCACATCCGCGTCCAAGGCCACGAGTTTTTCCATGAAGTTCTCGTAGCCGCGATTAATAATGTCCACCCCCGAAACATGGGACACGCCGGAGGCCGCCAAAGCCGCCACCACGTGGGAGAATCCGCCGCGCAAGTCCGGCACGTCGATATCTGCGCCGGTCAAGGGGGTTGGACCCGAGATCACCGCGGAGTGGTAGAAGTTTCTCGCCCCGAAACGGCATTGCAAGCCGCCCAGACATTCGCGGTAGACCTGAATCTTCGCCCCCATCCGCCGCAGAGCCTCGGTGAAGCCGAAACGGTTCTCATAAACTGTCTCGTGAACAATCGACAAGCCTTCAGCTTGGGTCAAAGCCACGACCAGGGGCTGTTGCCAGTCGGTCATAAAACCGGGGTGAACATTGGTTTCCAAAACAATAGAACGCAAATCCCCGTCGCTACCCCGCCGGAACCTAATCGCGTCCTCGGTAATGTCAAAATCCCCGCCGACCTTACGGAATACGTTCAAGAAAGTCATCATGTCGGCCTGGCGCGCGCCCCGCACAGTGATATCCCCGCCGGTCGCGAGCGCCGCCGAGGCCCAAGACGCGGCCTCGATTCGATCGGGCAAAGCCACATGGTTGAATCCGCGCAGCTCCTCGACTCCTTCGACGCGGATGACGCGGTCGGTGTCGACGGAGATAATCGCGCCCATCTTTTGGAGGACCGCCACCAAATCCATGATTTCCGGCTCTACCGCGGCCCCGCGAAGCTCGGTAATCCCGCGGGCTCTCACTGCTGTCAACAAAGTCTGTTCGGTCGCCCCGACCGAAGGATAGGGCAACTCCACCTTGGTTCCTTCGAGCCCGTTTGGGGCGCGAAGCTCTATTCCGTGGGGCAGTTTCTCGACTTCCGCTCCGAATTTCCGCAAGGTGGCAATGTGGAAGTCGATGGGGCGCCCCCCAATATCGCAGCCCCCAAGATTCGGGATGACGGCTTTCCCGAGCCGGTGCAACAAGGGCCCACAAAGCAGAATCGGGATCCGAGAAGAGCCGGCGTGTTGGTCGACTTCTTCAACCGAGGCGGCGTGAACCTCAGCCGGACGCAGAGTCAAAACCCCTACCGACTTGTTGAAGTCAACCTCTACCCCGTGGAGATTCAACAGTTTCGTCACGACTTCTACGTCGCGAATGTCTGGAACCGAGGCGAGCTGAGACGTCTCGGCGGAAAGCAGCGAGGCCACCATCGCTTTCGGAACAAGGTTTTTCGCGCCCCGAACCGTGATTTCTCCGTGCAACGGCCTCCCGCCATTCACTCGCAAAACCGACATCCGTCCGCCTTTCGTTAAAGATAGTTGTCTTATTTTATCGCCTTGAGCACTTTTATACCCGGAGCTGTCAACGGAACCCAGGAGATATTGGCTATGACTGCCATATATGGCAGTGATGCCCAAATTCTCTCGAGTTTCAGACACCACCCCGAGTATCGCCACGCCGAACCGGTCTACGCATTTCTGGGGATGGTTCCGCCTTGCTCCGACTTGGTCTACGCAGAGACGTGACCGTCCCCAACCGCTCAGCCCTCGCCAGCCGGTGATTTGTTAAATCTAAGTTTTCCCTTAAACTGAGACCAACCACAAAAGTGGCTCAAAGTCGGCGACGAGGCCTAAGGTAAGGCATCAACGCCATCAAAATAACTTTGGAGGATAACCTCGTGAAGAAACGATTCCTATCTGCTATCGCCGCTTCTGCTGCCTTAGCTTTGACCCTGACCGCCTGCGCTGGCGATGCCGGTGAGAAGAAAGCCGCCGGCGACAAGACCGATGCCATTATCACGGTCAACAACACCGAACCCGAAAGCCCGCTGGTTCCGGCAAACACTAACGAAGTCGGTGGCGGACTCATTCTCGACCACATCTTTGCTGGTCTCGAGTACTACGACAAGGACGGCAACCCCCAGATGGAGTTGGCCGAATCCATCACCTCCGATGACAACCAGAACTGGACCATCAAGTTGAAGGGAGACTCCAAGTTCTCCGATGGAACCCCCGTCACGGCGAAGTCCTTTGTTGATGCCTGGAACCAGTCCGTGAAGCACAACATGAAGAACGCCTACTTCTTCGAAAGCATCGACGGATACAAGGCGGCCTACGATGAAGCCGCTGCCAACGCGGAAAACAAATCCCTTCCCGAAAAGGAACGTATCGGCAAGACCGATATGAGCGGCCTGGCGGTGGTTGATGACAAGACCTTCACCGTGAAGCTCGCCCAGCCGGAGTCCGACTTCCCGTTGCGTCTCGGCTACTCGGCTTACTACCCACTGCCGGAAGCCGGTATTGGGGATCCGGAAAAGGTGGCTGCCTACGGCGAAGCCCCCATCACCAACGGCCCCTACCTCGTGAAGGAAGGCTCCTGGCAACACAACGTCCAGATTGAGCTCGTCCCCAACCCGGACTACAAAGGTGACCGCGAGCCGAAGAACGGCGGCGTGACCATGAAGTTCTACAAGACTCAGGACGCGGCCTACAACGACCTGTTGGGTAATAACCTCGACGTGTTGGATGCCGTTCCGGATTCGGCTTTCGGAACCTATGAAGATGAGCTCGGCGATCGTGCAGTGAACCAGCCTTCCGCGATCTTCCAGTCCTTCACCATTCCGGCGAATGACGAGCGTTTCAAGGGTGAAGCGGGCCTGTTGCGTAAGCAGGCTCTGTCTTACGCCGTCAACCGCCAGGAAATCTGTGACACGATCTTCCAGGGCACCCGCACTCCGGCTTCTGACTTCATCGCTCCGGTTATCCCTGGTCACAACGAGAATCTGGAGGGCAAGGAAGTCTTGAAGTACGATGCTGCAAAAGCTAAGGAACTGTGGGCAAAGGCCGACGCTATCCAGCCGTGGAGCGGTACTTTCGAGATCGCTTACAACTCCGATGGCGGCCACCAGGCTTGGGTGGACGCGACCACGAACTCCATCAAGAACACCCTCGGAATTGACGCCAAGGGTAACCCTTACCCGGACTTCAAGTCGCTGCGCTCCGAGGTCACCAACCGCACCATCAAGACCGCGTTCCGCACCGGTTGGCAGGCAGACTACCCGTCTCCTTTCAACTTCCTTGGACCGCTCTACGGCACGAACGCCTCCTCTAACGATGGTGACTACTCCAACACTGACTTTGATGCCCTGTTGAAGAAGGCCTTGAACACCTCGGATCAGACCGAAGCCTTCAAGATCTACGACCAGGCTCAAGAAGTCCTATTGAAGGATTTGCCGTCGATCCCGCTGTGGTACTCCAACGTTAACGGCGGCTACGGCGAAGGCGTCAACAATGTGGTCTTCGGGTGGAACTCTAAGGCTCTGCTCTACCAGATCACCAAGTAGGCGCTGACTTAGCGTCTAACTGCATACTTCGTGGCTCAGGTTTTTACCTGAGCCACGAATTTTGTTTTACGCCCGTTTTACCAAGTAAGATAGCTTGGTCAATACCGTTTATTTTAAGGAGGCAGGAATGTTGCGTTACATCGGACGCAGACTCCTCCAAATAATTCCGGTACTCATTGGTGCGACCTTGCTGATTTATGCGCTGGTTTTCTTGATGCCCGGCGATCCGATTCAAGCCTTGGGCGGAGACCGTGGCCTTTCTCCGGCTGCCGCTGCCGCCTTGCGCGCCAAGTACCACCTCGACCAGCCGTTCTTGATTCAATATTTGCTTTATCTCAAAGGAATCTTGACCTTCGACTTTGGCCTGACATTTTCCGGTCGCGAAGTCACCGAAGTAATGGCTTCGGCTTTTCCGGTCACCATCAAGCTCGCGCTGATGGCCCTGGCTTTCGAGGCCATCTTCGGGATTACCTTTGGAACCATTGCCGGCCTGCGCCGCGGCGGCGCATTTGATGCCACCGTCTTGTTGGTTTCCCTCTTTGTTATCGCCGTACCAACCTTCGTCATCGGCTTCGTGATGCAGTTCATCATCGGGGTGAAACTCGGGTGGCTGCCGACGACGGTGGGGTCGAACGAGACATTCCAGGGGCTATTGATGCCAGCAATCGTGCTGGGCGCGGTGTCTTTCGCCTACGTGTTGCGCCTGACCCGCCAGTCGGTTTCCGAAACGGCTTCGGCTGACCACGTCCGCACTGCCCTCGCCAAGGGGCTCACGCCTCGGCGCGTCATCAGGGTGCATATCCTTAGGAATTCCCTGATTCCGGTGGCGACCTTCCTCGGCGCGGATCTCGGAGCGCTCATGGGTGGCGCGATTGTGACCGAGGGGATTTTCGCCATCAACGGGGTCGGCGGCAACATCTACCAAGCCATCGTCAAGGGCGAGCCGGCCACCGTGGTTTCTTTCACGACCGTTCTCGTGCTCGTCTATATTGTTGCGAATCTCTTGGTGGATTTGCTCTATGCGGCTCTTGACCCGCGGATTCGATACGAGTAAAGGAGGGGAAATATGAGCGAGATTTTGGAACAACCCCACCGACCCGGACAGACTCACTATGTTTCCGAGATTGATGAGACCGGTCTCGGCGCCGTCGACGCGGTAGCCGATGACTCCGCGCCCTCCTCAGTCTGGGGAGAGGCCTGGAAGTATTTGCGCAAGCGCGTCCTGTTCTGGGTCGCGGCAGCGATCATTCTCTTCGCCGTCATCATGGCCGCTTTCCCGCAGTTGTTCACGCGGATTGACCCGAACTTCTGTGAACTGTCCAACTCCTATGCGCCTCCGAGCGCCGGTCACCCCTTCGGCTATGACCGGCAGGGTTGCGATATTTTTGCCCGAACCGTTTACGGAGCCCGAGCCTCGGTTATCGTCGGGATTCTAACCACCGCAGTCGTGGTTCTCATCGGCGCTGTTTTCGGAACTTTGGCCGGTTTCTTCGGGGGAATCCTCGACTCGATTCTCTCCCGCATCACCGACATTATCTTCGCGGTGCCTTTCTTGTTGGCCGCGATTGTGGTCATGCAGATGTTCCGCGAAAACCGCACCATCTTCACAGTTGTCATCGTGTTGGCAGTCTTCGGGTGGCCCCAAATCGCGCGCATCACCCGCGGCGCGGTTATGCAGACGAAGAACGAAGAGTTTATTACAGCGTCTCGGGCGCTGGGCGAAAGCAAGCTGCGCATTATTCTGCGCCACATTATCCCCAACGCCACCGCCCCGATGATTGTCTACGCCACCGTGGCTCTCGGCACCTTCATCGTTTCGGAAGCGACCCTGTCCTTCCTCGGGGTGGGGCTTCCCTCCGATGTGGTGAGCTGGGGCGGGGATATTTCTCGAGCCCAAACTGCTCTGCGTCAAGCACCCCAGGTGCTGTTCTATCCGGCAGGCGCGTTGGCGATGACCGTCTTGAGTTTCATCATGATGGGTGACGTGGTTCGCGACGCGCTCGATCCGAAAGCGAGGAAGAAGTGAGTAATCCGACTTCGCAAGAGCGAGAAACCGAGGAACTTTCCATCAATACGCCGGCAACCGTTGCTGAAATGGAAGCCACCGGCGATGAGTTGATTCTCCGCTCCGTGTCCTACCAGGCGGCAAAAAACGGCACCACCATGCCGGTTTTGGAAGTTGTTGACCTCGAGGTCGCCTTTAGGTCCTCCACGGGCATGGTTCCCGCAGTTCGCAAGGCGAACTTCACGGTCTATCCCGGCCAGACCATCGCCATTGTGGGCGAGTCCGGCTCCGGTAAATCCACCGCGGCCGCCGCTGTAATCGGGCTCCTGCCCGGAACCGGTAAGGTCGTCGGGGGCAGGATTCTGTTCCAGGGCCACGACATCACCGAGTTGTCCAAGAAGCAATACGTGGAGTTGCGTGGCTCCCACATCGGGATGGTTCCCCAAGATCCGATGTCGAACCTGAACCCCGTGTGGAAGATCGGGTTCCAGGTCAAAGAGGCTTTGACCGCGAATAACCTCGCTAAGGGACGCGAAAAAGAGCGGGTCGTGGAGTTGCTGGAGGAAGCGGGGCTTCCCGATGCGGCGCGGCGCGCGAAACAGTACCCCCACGAGTTTTCCGGCGGGATGCGCCAGCGGGCCTTGATCGCGATGGGTTTCGCGGGAGAACCGAAGCTGCTGATTGCTGACGAGCCGACCTCCGCCCTCGACGTGACCGTCCAGCGTCGTATCCTGGACCACTTGAACAATTTGACCGAAAAATCGGATACCTCGGTGCTGTTTATCACCCACGACTTGGGGCTCGCCGCTGAACGCGCCTCGCACCTGGTGGTGATGCACCGCGGGCGGGTTGTTGAGTCCGGTCCGGCCTTGGACATTTTGAAACAACCCAAGCATCCTTACACCCAGCGCCTGGTCGCGGCCGCGCCGTCTCTGGCGTCTCACCGGATTCAGGCCGCTCTGGATCGCGGGGAGACCTCCGATGAGCTCCTCACTCACGGGATGGCTGATCCGGATGAATACGAGGAGATTATTCGGGCCTCGCATTTGACGAAGATTTTCGATGTTCGCGGGGCGAAAGGCGACGCGAAGAAACTCAAGGCCGTTGATGACGTGTCTTTCACCTTGCGTCGCGGAACGACCTTGGCTTTGGTGGGTGAGTCAGGTTCGGGGAAGTCAACAGTGGCTAACATAATTTTGAACCTGATTGATCCAACCGAGGGCAAAGTTTTCTATCAGGGCACGGACCTCTCGACTTTGAACAAGCGCGAACTGTTCGATATGCGCGCGAAACTCCAGGTCGTCTTCCAAAACCCCTATGGTTCTCTCGATCCGATGTTTTCGGTTTATCGCTGTATCGAGGAGCCTTTGCTGGTTCACCACATCGGGAGCCGCAAGGAACGCGAGGAGCGGGTGGCGAGCCTTTTGGACGCGGTGGCGCTCCCGCGCTCGGCGATGCGGCGCTATCCCGGGGAGCTTTCGGGTGGGCAAAGGCAGCGCGTCGCGATTGCCCGCGCCTTAGCATTGAAGCCGGAGATTATCGTCTTGGACGAGGCGGTTTCTGCTTTGGACGTTTTGGTGCAGGAGCAGATCCTGCAGTTGCTTGCGGAGATTCAGCATTCTTCGCACCTGACGTATCTTTTCATCACCCACGATTTGGCGGTGGTGCGCCAGATGGCTGACGAGATTGTCGTCATGCAGTCGGGACGCGTGGTCGAAACCGGTACGGTCGATGACATTTTCGACAATCCCCGCGAGGCCTACACCCGCGATCTCATCGAAGCCATCCCCGGGCGAACCATCCCGCTTTGGACCGGAGAATAGCGCCCGCGTCGCGCTCTTTTCCCTGCTGGTCTCAGCACGCTTCTCAGTCGCTGTTTCTTCTTCTGGTCGGGCTCTTCGGAGCGGACGCGAACCCTAGCGGGACGGAAGGGGAGGTTTCCCCTCGAACCCGCTACTTCGTAGCAGGTTCTCACTCCTCAGTCCCGCTGCGGGTTTCGCGTAACCGCTCCTCGAGCCCTACTGAGCTGTCACGTTACGTAAGCTGACCGCATAGGCGACATTACTGTTTCGGTCACGTTACGTAACCGGCGCGCTGGAACCCGGCTACCCGTTCGGTTACCCAACGTAACGTAACCACAAGGGCGACGCGGCGCGTTCGGGAGGGCTCGCAGCAGCGGGGCGCGGCGGCAACACGAGCCGCCGCGTAAAACGGCGGAGCCGAATAAGAAACGCGAAAGCGTTTCCGGCGAAGCACCGTTTGAGAAAGGGCCCTATTGTGGCGGCGAACGCAGTGAGGCCGACACAATGTGGGCGCGGTGGCATCGCGCGGAGCGCGAGTGAGCCACCGCGTAACTGGCGGAGCGGATCAAACGACGGCAATTAGCCGTCGTCCGCGAAGCACCTAATAAAAACTCCCTCGCTAGCTGCAAGAGCCCCTCCCGCGCGACGCAAGCCCGAACCGGCAGCGTGAACAAGTCGAGTGCTCCGCGACCAAGCCAACGAAGAGCCCGACCAGAAAACGAAGCAAAACGCCACCGAGAAGAGAACTGAGGGTTATGCGACCGGGCGGGCCGAGACGACGGGCTCGTCCGGGAGGTGTTTCGCTGGTAAGGTCTTCGGCTTGAAGGACGGGCGTTTTGCCTCGTAGGCGGCAATCGCGTCTTCGTCGCGCAAAGTGAGCGAGATATCGTCAAGCCCTTCCATCAAGCGCCAGCGCGTGTAGTCGTCAATCTCGAAGCTGCAGGTGAAATCGCCCGCGGTCGCCGTGCGGTTTTCGAGATCGACCGTGACCTCGGTTCCAGGCGCGCCCTCCAGAACCTCCCACAGACGGTCACAGTCCTCCTGGGAGATGACCCCGGCGACAAGCCCTTGCTTTCCGGCGTTGCCGCGGAAAATGTCGGCAAACTTCGGGGAGAGCACCACCTTGAAACCGTAGTCGCGCAGCGCCCACACCGCGTGCTCACGCGAAGACCCGGTCCCGAAGTCTTTTCCAGCAACGAGCACGGTGCCAGACCGGTAGGCGTCTTGGTTCAGGACAAACGAAGGGTCGGTCCGCCACGCAGCGAACAGCGCGTCTTCGAAGCCGGTCTTGGTGACGCGCTTCAGGTAGACTGCGGGGATGATTTGGTCGGTGTCGACGTTGGTGACGCGAAGCGGCACCCCGACTCCTGTATGTGTTACAAACTTTTCCATTACTCTTCCTTCCCTCGAGCTTTACAGGTCTTCCGGACTCGACAGCGTCCCGCGAATCGCGGTTGCCGCGGCCACGAGCGGGCTCACCAGGTGCGTCCGCCCGCCCTTGCCCTGGCGGCCTTCGAAGTTCCGGTTCGAAGTCGAGGCGCTGCGCTCGCCGGGAGCGAGCTTGTCGGGGTTCATCGCCAAACACATTGAGCAGCCAGCGTTGCGCCATTCGGCCCCAAAGTCCTCGAACACCTTGTCGAGTCCTTCCTTCTCCGCCTGCAGGCGCACGCGGGCGGAACCGGGCACAACCAAGACGCGCACGTCCGGATTCTTCTTCTGGCCCTTGATGACCTCCGCGGCCGCCCGCAGGTCCTCCAGGCGGCCGTTGGTGCACGACCCGATAAAGACCGTGTCTACCTTCACGTCTTTCATCTTGGTTCCGGCGCTCAAGCCCATGTAGTCGAGTGCCTTCTCGGCGGTCAGGCGCGCGGTTTCGTCGGTCAAGTCACTCGGATCCGGCACGGATTCATCAAGGGAGACCCCCATTCCCGGGTTCGTCCCCCAGGTCACGAAGGGCCCGAGCGTATCGGCATCAATCGTAACCTCGGCATCGAACTTCGCATCCGCATCCGTCGGGAGTGAGCGCCAATAGTCAAGCGCCGCCTCCCATTCGGGGCCCTCGGGAGCGTGCGGGCGGCCCTTGATGAACTCGAAAGTGGTTTCATCAGGGGCTATCATGCCCGCTCGCGCCCCGGCCTCGATAGACATATTACAGATCGTCATCCGCGCTTCCATCGACAGCGCCTCGATGGCCTCTCCGCGGTATTCCAGCACATAGCCCTGGCCGCCGTTCGTCCCAATCTTGGCAATAATCGCCAGAATCAGGTCCTTCGAGGTCACGCCGGGGCGCAGGTGGCCGGAGACATTAATCGCCATCGTCTTGAAGGGCGCCAAGGGAAGCGTCTGGGTCGCCAGCACGTGTTCCACCTCGGAGGTCCCGATTCCGAAGGCAAGTGCCCCGAAAGCTCCGTGGGTGGAAGTGTGGGAGTCACCACAGACAATCGTCATCCCCGGCTGGGTGAGGCCGAGTTGCGGGCCGACCACGTGGACAATCCCCTGGTCAGCGTCGCCAAGGGAGTGGAGCCGAATCCCGAAGTCGGTGGCGTTTTTCCGCAAAGTTTCAATCTGGAGCGCCGAGGTGGCGTCCTTGATTGGCAGGTCAATGTCGTAAGTCGGCGTGTTGTGGTCCTCGGTCGCAATCGTGAGTTCCGGACGGCGCACTTTCCGTCCCGCCTGCCGCAAGCCATCAAATGCTTGCGGGCTCGTCACTTCGTGGCACAGTTGCAGGTCGATATAGAGCAAGTCGGGCGCGCCGTTTTCGCCTTTTTTCACGACATGGTCGCGCCACACTTTTTCAGCCAGGGTCATGCCCATTTTCCGCTTCCCTTCCTAAGCTGTTTTTCATCAATGGTCATCTTGATTTCCCAACTTGCATTTCACAATGTGAGATGGCAATATCAAGTTATGGACAAGTCTAGCGCAAATTCCGGAGTAGGGGTACTCGACAAAGCAATCCTGATTCTCTCCACCCTTGAATCTGGCCCCGCCTCCCTCGCGAGCCTCGTGGATTCCACGCATTTGGCGCGCCCGACAATCTACCGCCTCGCGGTCGCCCTGGAACATCACCGTTTCTTGACGCGCGACACCCAGGGGCGTTTCACTCTCGGACCGCGACTTGCGGAGCTCGCGGGAGCCGCCGGGGATGACCGCTTACTGAGCGTAGCCACGCCGGTTCTGACCGCCCTTCGCGACCACACCCACGAGTCCTGCCAGTTATATCGCCGCCAAGGCGACCAGCGGATTTGCGTGGCTTCGGCGGACCGGCCCATCGGGCTTCGCGACTCGATTCCGGTCGGGGCCGTGCTTTCGATGCAGGCCGGCTCCGCGGCCCAGATTTTGCTGGCCTGGGAGGAACCGGAGCGGCTCCACCGCGGGCTTCGCGGGGCGGCCTTTAATGCGACCCAACTCTCGGCGGTGCGCCGTCGCGGCTGGTCGCAGTCGGTCGGCGAACGCGAGCCGGGAGTAGCCTCAGTTTCCGCGCCGGTTCGCGGGGCGAACGGGCGGGTCGTCGCGGCAGTTTCAGTCTCGGGGCCAATTGAGCGCCTCGGGCGCCAGCCGGGTCGCACCCTTGGTCCCGCTGTGGTCGCCGCCGCCAATCGCCTCTCGGAGTTCCTCCGCCGCGAGGACTAGGAGCGCACGTCGAAGTACATAACGCCGGGGAGCGCCCCGAAACGGGCGGTGGCATCGCGGGTCGCAACAATGCGGCCGGTCTGGGCGGCGTGGGCAGCAATGATGAGGTCATGGGGAGAGCACCTATGGCCGGCCTTGTGCTCATAAGCCATCAAACGGGCGTGAACCGTTGCAGTATTCTCGTCATAAACAAGAACTTCCAACTGTTTAAGCATTTCCCGCAAGGTGTTTTCCCGAGACTCCACGCGCTCTAAATCCGAATCCATTTCGATGCCGTAGCGATATTCCGCCAAAGTAACGCCGGCTATAGCGAGCTTGTCATCGTCAAACTGAGTGATATCGAAATCACCATGCTCATAATCAATCAAAATATTAGTGTCAAGGATTAGTCTTCGCCCCACGGAATCTTCACTTCCCCTTGTATCGCTTCCAAACCTTCCCGAATCCGGTCTTTAAATCCCGGATCGGGGGGCACTGTGCCCTTTAGAGCCTCTCGCAAAGCTCGCCCAGTGTACTTTGGAGTCGGTCTTATATCCGCAATAGTCTCATTGCCTCTAGTAATACGAATCGTCTCGCCCGCCTCCACGCGGTCGAGCAGCTTGGAAAATCCTCTCGACGCTTCCGTCGCAGTCATAGTAGTAGCCATGACCCCATTTTATCTGATTATCTGATTCACATCCAGGCATAAAAAATCCCCGGAAATCCGGGGATTAATTACACGTACCCCCAGCGGGATTTGAACCCGCGTTACCGCCGTGAGAGGGCGATGTCCTAGGCCGCTAGACGATAGGGGCGCTGGGGTACCAGGATTCGAACCTAGACTGAGTGAACCAGAATCACTAGTGCTGCCGTTACACCATACCCCAAGGGCTTCTCGGGCTTTTCGAGGCTTTCGCCGTGAAAAGCACCGAGAAACTACTTTAGCGTAAAACCATGCCGGAATGCAATTGCGCACCTAGCCAAGGCGCCGCGACCACGAATCCGGCTCAGAGTCACTCGAAGGGCTTTCAAGCCCTAGTTTCCGCGCACCTCGTAGATGAACTTCGAGATGTGCTCCTGCATCGTGTCAGCCGCGGCGACCAGGGACTTCGCCTGTTCCTGGAGTTCCAGAATCCCCTTACCGGCTCCTTCTGCAATCTCCTGGTACTTAGCAATCGTGTCCGTAATCGAAGCAGAACCGGTGGCGGCTTCCGCCACGGAACGGCTCATGTCGTTTGTGGTAGCGGTCTGTTCCTCCACCGCGGCCGCGATGGTCGTCTGGTAGTCATTAATCTCATTAATGATGTCGGAGATCCGCTTGATGGCCTCGACCGCGGAATCGGTATCGGCTTGAATCGCCGAGACCTTCGCGGTGATTTCATCGGTGGCCTTGCCGGTTTCCTGAGCCAAGTCCTTCACTTCGCCGGCCACCACCGCGAAGCCCTTGCCGGCTTCTCCGGCACGCGCCGCCTCGATGGTCGCGTTCAAAGCCAGGAGGTTCGTCTGTTCGGCGATACCGGTGATGGTCTTGACGACGTCACCAATCTCGCGCGAAGAGGTCCCGAGTTTCGCCACGGTCTCCCGCGTGCGCTTTGCGACGTCGGTCGCTTCGTTGGCCACCCGCGCCGCCTCGTTGGCGTTGGAGGAAATTTCGCGAATCGAAGCACCCATCTCTTCGGCACCTGCCGCCACGGTCTGGATGGACTGAGTGACGTCTCCGGCGGCGCCACCCACGACCTGGGTTTGCGCAATCATGTCCGAGGTCTGGTTGTAGGCATCAGTAATTTCATTACCAACTTGATCCGCCACTCGATCTACCTCACCGGCAACCGTTCCTGCAGAGCCCACAATGTGGCGCATAGATCCTTGGGTATCATTGAGTTTCGCTGCAATATCACCGACCTCATCATTCATCGTCAGTTCAGCCTCAGCGGTCAAATCCCCATGAGACAGTTTCTCCAACGCATCGCCGGTAAACTTCACCGTCCGCCGCAAAGTCCGGCTCACCAACAGGCCAATGAAGACCGAAATCGCTACGACAATGAGGAACACCACAATCATGACGATGATGACCGTGTTCGCTACGGCATTCGCAGTAGCGTCAGCCTCATCCATCTGGGTGTCGAGTTCGGTAACAATCTTCGGAATCAGTTCCTCGAGTTGAGTCTGGTAATTCGCGACGTCAATCGCATTAGCGCCGGCTCCGTCTCCCGCACTGGCGAGACGCACGATTTCTTGCACCTGGCCGTTGAAGCCTTCCACGACCTTCGTCACTTCATCCACCATGGGGGTGATTTTGGCATCCTCAATGGCTTGCATCTCCTTGATGCGCTCATCAATGAGCTCGGTAAAGTGGTTGACATCTTCAATCGCCACGTTTTGAAGCTCAGTACGTTTCGCGGGATCCGTCACAATTTGAGAAGTGGCCACGTTCTTCAGTTCACGTTCGGAAGCGATCAAGCGCGACATATCGTATTGCAGCGCTTGTGCCGCTTCAACCTGGGTTTTCTCCTCGGCGTAGACGGAAGTAGCTCCGGTGTAGGCGTTGATACCGATGACGAAGGTAATCAGCATTATCAAAGCCCCGATGATTCCGGAGGCTCCAATAGCGCCAATCTGGAGGCTCAGTGGCATCCGGCGTAGCTTCTTCCCCTTGGCGTTGTAGCGCGCCGCGGAATTCTTCGTCTGGTTGGCCTCGGCGGGAGCCTTTTTATCCGCGGGAGAGGACGAGGCACCGGAGGCGGGAACCGGGGTAGATTCTTCCGTCGCTACCGGTTCAGTATCTGGATTCATGGGTTGGTTCATAGTTTCGCTCACGATGCCTCCTTAGTACTTCAACTCGTTCAGTTGGGAAACCAAGTCGCGAGATTGTCCCGAGAGCGTACCCATCTCATTGTCAATCTGGGTAAAGGCTTCGGCCATCTCGTTGGTTTGCCGCGCGATGTCGGCCACGTTTTCAGCAATCGTGCGCGAGCCATCAGCGGCCTCAGAAACCGAACGACTCATCTCATTCGTCGTGGCGGTCTGTTCCTCCACGGCGGCGGCAATCGTCGTCTGGTAGTCATTAATGGAAGCGATGATGCCCGAGATTTGCTCGATGGCAGCAATGGCTTCCTGGGTGTCGGTCTGGATCTGTTCGACCTTTACCGCGACTTCTTCGGTGGCCTTACCGGTTTCGGCAGCCAAGTCCTTCACCTCAGAGGCAACCACGGCAAAACCGCGACCGGCTTCTCCGGCACGAGCCGCCTCGATGGTGGCGTTCAAGGCGAGGAGGTTCGTCTGTTCGGCGACGGCAGTAATGGTTTCGATGACCTCGCCAACTTCCTTGGAGGACTCCCCGAGTTTCGCGACGGTTTCATTCGTCCGCGCCGCCACGTCGTAAGCCTCTTTGGCGACTTCCGCAGCCGCGTTCGCGTTCGTGGCAATCTCCTTGATGGAGGCGCTCATTTCTTCCGCACCGGCAGCCACGGTCTGAACCGAACGGGAGACTTCCTCCGCGGCAGCGGCGCCGCTATTGATGAAGTCGGCACCTTGTTGGGTGGCTTCCACCGCCCCGCGAGACCCCTGGCCGATAGTGACTGCCACCGAAACCACCTGGTTAGAGGCTTCGGCGGTGGCGGCAATACCACCGCGCAGCCTAGAGACAGCCTCGTTGAAGTCCTCGCTCATATCGCCGACCTCGTCGTTGCTTCGGCGCGGAACCGAAACCGTGAAGTCCCCGCCGGCAAACTTGTTCATGCCCTCAGAGAGCGCGGCCGCAGAACGCTTCAACGGTGTCACCAGGGCGCGAATCAGGAGGACAACGAGGATGATGCTGACCACGATAATCACCACGGCCACAATCATCGTCAGTTGAGAGGAAGCCGCTCGAGCCTTGGTGGCTTGGGCGCTGTCCGCGTTGAAAGAGTCCAGCAAAGTCCGGACGTTATCGGCAAAGAGGAAGCCGTTTTGTTCTTCCCACTCGCTGAAGGGAGCCGAGGCCTGGAGAGCGGCGGCGGGGTCAGCCACGGAAGAGCCGGTCTTGAAGTCGCCCCAGACCTTGGCGTATTCCTCATAGTTAGCCCGCAAATCCCCCACGATGGCTTTCTTATTGGCGTCCAAGGGGAGCGCCTCCAGTTTGGCGACCTCGGTGTCAACTTGCTTCAGTAGTTCATCAACTTGCGCTACCGAGTTTTGGTCTTGTTGGAGGGAAGTAGTGGCTCCGGATTGAAGTCGCGTCAAAAGCATTAAATCCGCAGACCGCATTGCTGTCCAATTGGTGCGAGCTTGTTCCACAATTTCAACATCGTTATATCGTTCGATTTCACCATCAAAAGCTCCGCGGTTTTGTTGCAGGGAAAGCACCATGTATATCAACATGATAATGAGCACCACTGCCGCCACTACCGCAGCCAGATTCGTTTTATTACGAATCGACAATCTCAATTTCCCTTTTTTCAATGTTCAACTCCTAGACATAGAAGGGGGTTCGGAACGAACTATTAGTAATCACAATTGTAAAAGGAAAACACAAAAAATGTGGTCATTTCACCATTGTTTGTCAGGAGTTGATTTTTTAGTCGATTATTAAATGGGGTGGGTATTCTCTTTTCTAAAATTAAGGCTAGCTTAGCTTTTTATCCAGCAGCTCCAGTCGGCGCAAAGTCTCGTCCCGCCCCAAAATCCGCATGGAGTCAAAGACCGGAATCGAGACGTTTGTGCCGGTCACGGCGACAAACAGCGGCGCGAAGGCATCGCGAGGCTTCAAGCCGAGCCCGTCAATAAGAGCCGCGTTTAGGGTTCCGTGGATAGCCTCGGTGTCGCCCCAGACGGAGGCCTCGGCGGCGGCGAGGGCCTCGCGGGCCGCGTGGAGGGCCGCGGGGGCGGTGTCTTTCAACTTCCCGAGCGCCTTCTCGTCGTATTCGACCTCCGTGTGGAACAAGAAGCCAATCAGACTTGGGAGCTGGTCGAGCTGCTGGACGCGAGTCTGGGCTAGCGGCGCGGCCGCATCCAGGATTTCGCGCTCAGATTCGGTCAAGTCCTCGTAGTTGTCGGCATCGATCACGCCCGCAACCTGCAGGAACGGCACGGTACGGCGAGTGAAGTCGCCCGCGTCGAGAAGTCGAATGTGTTCGGCGTTTATCGCGTTGCACTTCTTTTGGTCAAAACGCGCCGGATTCGGGTTCACCGCGCGAATGTCGAAAGCCTGGGCCATTTCTTCTTTCGAGAAAATATCGCGATCCGCGGCAATCGACCAGCCGAGCAGCGCGAGATAGTTCACCAAGCCTTCGGGGATGATCCCGTGCTGTTTATGCAGCAAGAGGTTCGACTCGGGGTCGCGCTTGGAGAGCTTCTTGTTGCCCTCCCCCATCACGTAGGGGAGGTGACCGAAGTACGGCATGAACTTTGCCACGCCGAGCGCATAGAGCGCCTGGTAGAGCACGATTTGGCGCGGGGTGGAAGAAAGCAGATCCTCGCCGCGCAGGACGTGGGTAATCCCCATTAAGGCGTCATCAACGGGGTTCACGAGCGTATAGAGCGGGTCGCCGTTCGCACGGACGATGACGTAGTCCGGGACCGAGCCGGCTTTGAAGGTAATCTCCCCGCGAACGAGATCTGTGAAGGTGATGTCTTCTTCGGGCATCCGAATCCGCAAGACGGGTTTGCGGCCCTCTTTGAGGTATTGTTCGCGCTGGGCCGCGGTGAGGTTGCGGTCAAAACCGTCATAGCCGAGTTTCGGATCCTCGCCGCGTTCGCGGTGGCGAGCCTCAACCTCCTCCGGTGTGGAAAACGACTCGTAGGCAAGGCCCGCTTCGAGGAGCTGACCGGCAACCTCGCGGTAGATATCCATGCGCTCGGACTGGCGATAGGGCCCATGTGGCCCGCCCTTGCCGACCCCTTCGTCCCAGTCCAGCCCGAGCCACTGGAGGGATTCAATAATCTGGTTGAAAGATTCTTCGGAGTCTCGCGCCGCATCCGTGTCCTCAATCCGGAAAACGAAGGTTCCGCCCTGGGAGCGGGCATAAGCCCAGTTGAACAGGCAGGTCCGCACCATGCCAACGTGGGGAGTTCCGGTCGGGGAGGGACAGAAACGCACGCGGGTTTCGGGGCCGTCGGCGGGAGGGGTCGGGATTTCGTTTAGGGGCGTAAGCGCCGGATTCATATCAGTCACGCCCTCAATCTTAGCCGATTCTGAAGTTACGCTAGACTGGCTTCATGCGAGTTGTGAGATTTGATAAAGGTGATGGCACTTACGGATTCGGAGTTCTTGAGGACGGCTCAGAGCGGGTGATGGTTCTGGCGGATAATCCGCTGTATTCCCCGAATAAAATCCAGGCCACCGGCCAGATTCTCCAGTTGCAAGACGTCCGCCTCGTCGCGCCGGTCATCCCCGCCTCCAAGGTCGTTTGTGTCGGGAAGAACTATCTCGAACACATTAAGGAATTCGGCTCGGAGGTCCCGCCCGCCCCGATTCTTTTCATCAAACCCAACACCTCCGTCATTGGCCCGGATGCGCCTATCGTCTTGCCGAAGTGGTCCCACGAGGTTCACCACGAAGTCGAACTCGGCGTGGTCATCAAGCATCCCGCGAAGGACATCAAACCCGAGGACTGGAAGGACTATGTTTTCGGCTACTTGGTTGGCAATGATGTCTCGGCGCGCGATGCCCAGCGCGCCGACAAACAGTGGACTCGCGCGAAATCTTTCGACACCTCCTGCCCTTTGGGGCCGTGGATTACGGTTGACCCTTCGCTGGATGTCCAGAACCTGCGGATTCGCTCGTCGGTTGACGGGGAGACCCGCCAGGATGATACGACGGCGAACATGATGCATCCCGTGGCCGAGTTGGTGGCCTATATTTCCGCGGCCATGACGCTTCTCCCGGGGGACGTCATCTTGACGGGAACTCCCGCCGGCGTGGGTCCGATCGAGGATGGCCAGCGGGTGACCTGCGAGATCGAGGGACTCGGGACGCTTTCGAATCCGGTGAAGCGCTAGTATTTCAAGCTTCCGCAATTACGGCGGCTGCGCTGTAACCGGAATTAGTGATGGGAATTCCAAAACCAGAATGGCTCTGGCGGGACGACAGGCGTCACCCCACCAGAGCCATTCAGTTGCGCTCTTAAACTCGACCTAGTCGAGAACCGGCATCACCGCTTCAACTCGGCATAGCCCGGAGCCGCGTTTTGCTCCCAAGTCACGCCGCCGGTTTGGTTCATAACCGTGGACAAAGTCACCGACTCGGGGCCGGCTCCCGCCTCTTCGGCAGTCAGAGCAATCGCAATCTCGTTTCGACCATTCGGGTTCAAGAAGCCTGCGGGAATGGTGAAGGACTTTTGCGGCCCCACATCCCCAACCCAGGTTCCCATATTCCAGCCATTGATGAACATGACCGTGCGGGAATGATCCGTGAGGTTCCCGAACCGCGAGGAGTTCACGTTCAAGCGGAAAGCCACGTCCTGACCAGCCGGAACATTCAGGTCGAAGTCGGAACGGAACCAGGTCACGCCCGGCTCGCTGGCGCGCAAGGTCCGCGCCGGAGCCCACGAGGAGTCATCGAATCCCGGAAGATACCAGCCCTCGCGTTCCCCGTAGAGCCCGCCGTTGTTGTAGGTCGTGCGCGCCTTGTCGGCTGTGTCGGCGCTCTTAGCGCCCATGATCTTCCAGGTCACTTCCCCTCGGGAGAGCAGGGTCGCATCGTGGATCCCCATGGCGTGCTGGGATTCCCCGAAGTTTTGCCAGTCAACGCGCTGGCCATTGTTGCGCAGCAACACCGCCACCGTCACGTCCTCGCCTTTCTTGACGAGTCCCCACGGCGGGCGCACAATCTGTAAGATGCCGTTCGCGTCATAGGCGCCGACGTAGGTGCCATTGACCCACACCAGGAAGTTGGAGGCCTCGGCGCCGAAAGCCACGAAGGAATACAGCGGATTGTTGACATTCGACTTGAAGTGGGCGCGATACCACACGTCGCCCTCGTGGTAGCCGTAGTAGTTTGCGTCCAAAACGACACCTTGAACCAGGCCGGGGCCCTGCTTCGGGTTCTCGGCAGTCTTGGCATTAGCCAAGGTCCAGTTGGAGTCATCAAAGTCCACTGCGGATTCGGGGTTTTCGCTCAGGGAACGCCACTGCAAAGCCGGAACCGCGACCGGCAAGGGTCCGCGCGCGGTGAAGCTCACCGCGCCGGACTCGTTTGCAGAACCGACCGGCTCGCCGTTGAACACTAGCGAACCCACGCCTTCCGGCAAACGCACGGTCACCGGATGAGACGCGTTCATGGAACCATTGAGATAGGCCACTCCGTCACGGTATTCCACGGTTCTCACGACATCAGCGCCTTCCACCCAGAGTTTTGGCTGGGTCGCGTTGGAGGAGTCCGGACCGGCCAGGAGCCACTTGTTGCCAAGTTCCGAACGCGACAAAATCCGCAACTCCAAAACCCGCGACGGGTCAGTCGCGTCCGTAATCTTCACGGTCTGGTCGCCGTAGACGTAAGAGATGAGGAGCTGGCCGGTGGCCGGGTCATACTTCCAGTCCACACCTTGATCGGCTTGCACCAGGGGCTCCGCATCAAAGCGCAACATGGTTTCGCCGTAATCCCCCGCGGTTCCGGTCAAAGCCACGAACCGGCTCGAAGCAAGTTGCTCGTTCGCAAAGAGCTCCGAAGTGGTGTAGTACATGTCGAAGTCGCCCAGCAACTGGTCGGCAGTGAACATCAAGGCGTCGCGACCATTGACCGTGAGATAGCGGTTAGGATCGGCAGGAATTCGCGCGAAACTTGCCTCCCCGTTCGGGCCGCTCAGTTGCAAGCTGGTCGAGAAGCGCGAGGTAGCAGTCTGGTTCGAAGACACGTGGCGGAACACGAGCGTCCGCATCCCTCCGCCCGTCACCGAGGCCTCCGGATCAACCCCGAGCCGTTGGTAGCCCTTGACAATGGCAGAACCGAACTTGAGGTCTACCTGGGGTTTTTGGATGGGTTCGGAGCGAGCAAAGGCCGGAGCTGCGACCTGGAAGTAGCCGAGTTCCTTTTGGGCGCTGAACTTTCCGGTCAGGGCCCGATCCTCGGTGATGCCCGCGCCGTAATCGTAGGAGGTGAAGCCGGAGTGCGGCGAGCCGGTCCAGCCCCAGTTGGTGCCGCCGAAAATCATGTAGTAGTTGAAGGCGGTCACCCCGTTGACGATGTTGGTTGCGCCCCACTGGCGAATGAAGTTGTCGTCAGCAAAACGGATGCAGTCAGAAGCCTGGAATTTCGCACCCCAGGGACTGAAGGCGCCGCCTTGGCCCTCGGCGACGAAAATCGGGGAATCCGGAGCGAAGCCACGGACTTTCGCCTCGTGGTCGCCCAGTTCAAAGCGCATTCCGCCGCAATCGAAGCGAATCGGATAATAGTCGTAGGCATAGAAGTCGAGACCAGCCGCCCGCATTTTCTCCCCGGAGAATTGCCCGTTTGGAGCCCAGTCATTGTGGAACAAAGGCACCGTGATGCCGTCTTGGCGAATCTGGGTGGTTAGCGCCTGTTGGAATTTCACCTGGGTGTCCGCCTGGAAGAACATCTCGTTTTCGCTTTGGTACATGAGCATCGAGCCACCGCCGTCAGTGACCTGGTGGCGTTTCAAGATTTCGTTCACATTGTGAATCCAATCCAGGGATTGCGCCAAGACTTTCGGGTCCTCGGTGGAGCGCAGGTTCGCGCCGCTGTTGGTCAGCCATGCCGGCAGGCCTCCCATCGAGATCTCGGCGTTGATATAGGGGCCAGGACGGGCGATGACATAGAGGCCTTCCTCCGCAGCCATAGTCATTAGTTTGTCGAGGTCCTTCACTCCGGTGAAATCATAGGGGCCGCCCTCGCGATCCTGGTGGTAGCCCCAGAAGAAATACAGGGAGATGGCATTGAATCCGCCGGCTCGCATTTTTTGCATAATATCTCGCCACTGGTTCGGAGAAGGCAGGCGCCAGTAGTGGATTTCACCCGAGTAGATGTGCAGCGGTTCGCCGTCAACCTTGAAGGTGTATTTATCCCAGCTCACCTCGTGAGGGCGACCATCGTTGCCGGGGAAACTGAGGTGTTTTCCGGCGTTAACAGCAGACACGGCCGGTATCGGCGCGGGCGACGCGGATGCGGCCGGAGCGGCGTTCGCGGCACCGATTCCTGTAGCCGCGAGCGCTAGCGCTCCGCAGGCTGCAATTAGATGTCTAAACTTCATCTTCGCTTTGACTCCTTCGTCATAAAGTGAACAATAAAAATTGGAATGCTACAGTTTCGCATTCAAATTTGACTCTACCCTAGGGAAATTTTCGCTGTTTTTCAAGGGTCTTCCAGGTTTGTATTTACATCGGTTTAACCTGGGCTTTAGTTGGTTTCTCCCCGCTTTTGCACCCTCCTGAACAGGCCTTTTCCTTTCCGGACACTATCTTGATGTCAACAAAGTGTCCGGAACACCTAAAATCGAAGAGTGAAGACAGCAAGCGAGGCATTGAATCAGCTTTTGGACCGACTCGAGGACGAGGGAAAGCTCGGGACTCCGGGGACGCCGGATCCTGAGATGCCGCTCGAGGTTCTCGCGGGATTCGAGAACTGGGCCGAGTCCACCGGACGGGCGCTCTATCCCCACCAGAAGGAGGCCGCCGAGCACATCATCTTGGAAGACCGCCACTTGATTGCCCCGACCCCGACCGGTTCCGGGAAGTCACTAATCGGCGTGGCCGCGATTCTCTGGGCGCTTGCCCGCGGAGAGGTTGCCTACTACACCGCCCCGTTGAAAGCCCTGGTCTCCGAAAAGTTTTTTGACCTCGTGGATCTGTTCGGGGCGCAAAATGTCGGGATGGTCACCGGCGACGGCTCGGTCAATGCTGACGCGCCAATCATCTGCGCGACCGCGGAAATCCTCGCTAACCAGGCGCTGCGCTGGGGCGAGGCTCTCGATGTGGGCACGGTCGTGATGGACGAGTTTCATTACTACGGCGAAGCGGAACGCGGCTGGGCGTGGCAGGCGCCCTTGCTGACCTTGCCTAAAACGCGCTTCGTCTTGATGAGCGCGACCCTGGGCGATATGTCCTTCCTGGAGCGTGACTTGGAACGTCGCACCGGACGTGAGGTCGCGGTCTTGACTTCAGCAAAGCGCCCGGTTCCGCTCGAGATGGCTTACCGCGTGGAGCCGGTCGAGAAACTACTGGTAGAACTGTCCCACCAAGACAAACTCCCTGCCTATCTCGTTCATTCTTCCCAGCGCGCGGCGGTCGAGGAGGCCCAGCGGATTGCCTCGCTGAACCTCGACTTCGGGGTTACCGACTCGGCGCGAGAGCAGCTCGCTAACGAACTCAAGACGGTCAAGTTCACCTCGGCTTTTGGTCGCGCCTTGAAGCCGCTGCTCGCCAAGGGTATTGGGATTCACCACGCGGGGATGCTGCCCCGCTATCGGCGCCTCGTGGAGCGACTCGCGGGAGCCGGCTTGTTGAAAGTCATCTCCGGAACCGACACGCTCGGGGTCGGCATCAACGTCCCGATTCGAACCGTCATCATGACTTCACTCGTGAAGTTCGATGGGAACAAGGAGCGGCACCTCAACGCCAGGGAGTTTCATCAAATTGCTGGCCGCGCGGGGCGGGCCGGATTCGACACGATCGGCTATGTTTTTGCCCTCGCCCCCGAGTGGGAGGTGGAAAACGCTCTTGCGCTGGCTCGGGCTAAGGATCCCAAGAAGGCGAAGAAAAAGAAGGCTCCGGAGGGCCGCACCACCTGGAGCGAAGGGACTTTCAATCGGCTCGTAGATTCCGAGCCGGGTGCTTTGGCTCCGCATTGGCAGATTAATCACGCGATGGTGTTGAACACTTTGCAAAGGCCGGGTGACCAGGAGGCGAACCTGCGCTCGCTGGCGGATGACAACCACAACGTCATGCGCTTCGGCGAGGAGGCGCGCGGACGGTTTGAGACTACGCTTGCGGAGATTCTGGAGTCGCTCACCGTTTCCGGGGTGATTTCTGGTGCGGAGCAAACGGGGACGGCTACTACTTTGCATAGTTCCGAAGGAACGGAGCTAAGTGGAACTGTCCCCACGTTTGCGAAGCAAGAAGATGCTACGCCTAACACTCTCGATGAAATTCTCGCGGCCGGGCCGTTCCAGTTGACTGCGGAGTTGCCCGAGGGATTTGCGCTGAACCAGACTCTCGCGCCTTTCGCCCTGGATTATCTGGGGTCTTTTAGTAGCGAACAAACGGCTCCGCCGGCGGGGTCAGACCCTTCTGGCTTCACCGAAGTCCTCGACATCATCTCCGTCGTGGAGGCGGTGCTTGATGACCCGAACGGCATCTTGCGCGCCCAAGAGCGTTCCGAAAAGGATCGCGTCTTTGCTGAACTCAAAGCAGCCGGAGTGGACTTTGATGAACGCAAAGCCGCCCTCGAAAAGGTGACTTACCCGCGGCCTCTGGAAAAGGAGTTGAACGCCGCCTTCGAAATCTACACGGAGGCAAACCCTTGGGCGAAGGGATTCCGGTTGGAGCCGAAGTCGATTGTTCGAGAAATGGTCGAAACCGGAGCCACTTTCACGTCCTATATCGCTCGGCTCGGGGCGCCTTACACGGAGGGTTTGTTGCTTAGGTACCTCTCGGATGCGTGGCGGGCGCTCAGCCAGATTGTGCCGGAGGAGTTGCGGTCCGTGCGCTTTGTGGAAGTCATGGATTGGCTTTCCGACACGATCCGGAAAATCGACTCGTCTTTACTCGATGAGTGGAGGTTCCTGGAGGATCCCGGATTGCGTTTTGAGGAAACGGATTCCACAAGCGCGGATGAGCTGGAACGGGCTTTTGGCGAGCGCCCAGACGGCAGCTTCGATTGGGAGGCTAACCCGGCAGCCGCGGAAAACGCCTTACTCAAGGCGTTAATGCCCTGGTTGGAGGCTCTCGGCGGGGACGAGTTCGAGTTGCTGGCGCGCATGGAAAAGGACCAGCGTGCCCTCGCCAACGCTACGCCTGCGGTGACGGATCCATCTGGCTACGCTTCGCTACGCCATCCGTCCCCATCCCCACAGGCTACGCAACAGCACCCGTCCCCGCTGGCTACGCTCATTCCGGAAGTCGAGGAGTCGGGCTGGGACAAACAGCTCGGGGCTTATTGGGATGCCCACGACTTTATGGACACCGGAGCGGACGGGCGGAACAAGCGGAACTTCCGCCTCTTGACCGACCCAGACGAGGCAGACTTTCCGCGAGGCTACGCCAATCCGGCTACGCCGGTAGGGTCAGACCCTTCTGGTTCCGTTGCTAACGCAACTACGCCACCGCGACTTAGGTCGAGCGCAATGCCGAGCTTGCTCGAACATTGCCGAGACCTAGGAAGCGGCTCGCAACACGAAGTGTTGCAAGCAGAGAGGTCCGACCCGCCCGACAACACCGACGCGAAAAACCTCTGGCTCGGGGAGCTCACCTTGGTGGACGGCGAGGACGACCTGGACTTCGCGCTGTTCATCGCGGTAGACCCGACCGTCACTCTCAAGCCCGAAACCGAGCATTCGACCGAAACTGGCGCGCCCTCAGGCCTCGCCCCAACCCCGGCTTGGGTTCCCCTGGGTCTTTTTGAGCGTTAACTAAGGCCCTGTTGAAGTAAAGACCGGGAGCAACACTCGCTCAGTTCTGTAACTCGTGGGATTTTGGCCATGAGTGGAAATAATGGCAGCAATGCCCAAAATCGCACGGGTTACAGAGCTAGCCCCCGGTATAAAACCGTATCCTCACCAACACGCAACTACTGGTTACGGGAGATCTCATAGGCCGAGAGCTGGGTGATGCGCCGCGCGTGGCGTTCTTCGCCGGAAAACTCGGTTTCGAGGAAAATCTTCAACATCGCCTTGCATTCATCCACCGAGTGCTGGCGCGCGCCCAGAGAAATCACGTTCGCATCGTTGTGTTCCCGCGCCAAGCGCGCCACTTCCTCGTTCCAGACCAAGGCCGCCCGCACCCCGTCAACCAGGTTCGCCGCCATTTGCTCGCCATTGCCCGAACCTCCGATAACGACCCCCAAGGACCCGGGATCTTCCACCACTCCCGCAGCGCAATCAATACAGAAAGCGGGGTAGTCATCATTGGAATCAAAGGCAAAAGCCCCGTGGTCAACCACCTCGTAGCCCTCATCCTTGAGCCAGCTCTTGAGCTCTTCTTTCAACTCGTAACCCGCATGATCGGTAGCAATGTGTACGCGCATAGCCGCACCTTCCCTAGATGTCTAAAAAGAACGCCTCGCCCTCTCAGAGCTCCTCGAGGAGCCAGAACGAAACAACTAACTTCACCATCATAGAGCCCCAGATTCTCTCAGGTGTGCCTAAATCCGAAAAAATCCCGAGGCAATTTGCCTTTAACCGGCGCATTGACCGGAAAAAACCCGCAAAATTCGCTAAATTTTGAATATCTATATTTATAAAGTCCGCGGAAAGGACCCGATTTATGAGCGAGGATTACACCCCTCAACTGTTGACGAGCGAAGATGTTTTCTCTGTGCAGTTCCCGGCCACCAAGTTTCGCGACGGCTACGACCAAAACCAGATTGATGATTACCTCGACGAAGTGGTCCGGGTTCTTTCCTACTATGAAGCGCTAAATGCCTCCCCCGAGGCGGAAGTGGATCTGGCCTACATCACGGTCCGCGGTCGCGATGTCCGCGAGGTGGACTTTGACTACACCCGGATGCGGGTGGGCTATGACCAGGACGCGGTGGATGATTATTTGGATCAAGTGGCTGCCACGCTGGAGGCCTATGAGAATCTTTATGGGATTCCGCCGTCACAACAGCGCTACCAGGTGCTGCAGGTTGACGGCGCCGCTTTGGAGGCCGCGGCTCAAGAACAGGCCGTGAAGGACGGGGAGCTGCCGCTCCCACCGGAGAACGCCGCAGCAGAGCCTCCCGCTCCCGCAGACGGCACTGCTGCTGGTGGTGTGACAACTGCCAGCGAAGAGTCAGCAAGTGCGGTGCCAGTAAACGCGGTTCCAGCAAACCCTGCGCCAGCCAGCCCCGAGTCTCCTCGCCCCGAAAACCCGAGCGCTGAGAGGGATAATCCGGAGCTGCGTTCCTCGGTTTTAGGCACTCCGACCGGCGCGTTTCCGGTCGTCGGCGCGAATGGCACCAGTTTCGATTCCGCTCTGAATGGCTCGGAACTTCCCGGTTACGGCGCCGCCCCGCAATACCCACCGATGGATATTTCTGGAATGTTCCCCGCAGTGAACGCCGGCGCTGCCTCGAATGATGGTGACGTTGCGGAAGGCCCCCGCGAGACTTCGGAAGCCACGACCGGAGAGATGCCAGAAGATTCTCCCGAAGCGCCGGCTGGGGAAGCGCCGTCTTCTCCGGAAAAGGCCACCCCTCCGTCGGCTTTTTCTCAAGAGGATTCAACAAGTGCCATCACGGCTCCCGTCGGGATTCCGCAACCCTCACTCCCCGAACCGACTTCCACCAGCCTCGATGAGCCCCTTGATGCCGAGACTTCCGCGGAGGATGAGGACTCGATCTTCGACTATGCCTCACTGGATTTGGAACCCGAGGACGAGGCGGAATTTGAAGACGCTGCCTTCGATTCCGAGGTGGAAGAGCCGGAAGAGGATAGTTTCTCCGAATATAACTCGGTTTCGTCGGCAAATGAGGATGACCTCGCAGACGAGGATCCCGAGTTGGCTCCTGTTTTTTCCCGCGGTTCTGAAGCTGGCGGCCATGAGGCTGACACCGCGTCTTCCGAACCCTCCGACTGGGAGGATTCTGAGACTGGGTTCGAGCCAGCACCGGAGAGGGATTCCGGCGATCTCGAGGGATATGCTCCCCTCCAGCAATTCGCCGAGCCGGATAACTCCCCCGAAAGACAGGGGGCAAGCGAAGCGGAAGAAGCTTCCCGGATGGCATTTGCTGACTCCGGATTCCCCAACGCGGCGCCAGACAACACAGCCTATCCCCCCGCGAACCAGCCCTACGAAGGCTATCCTTACCAGGGCTATGACCAGGGACAGCCCGCCTACAATGCGGGACAACAGAACTACGACCCCAATTGGGCTTACGGCTACCCCCAGCCCAGCGCCCCGCCCGCCCCCCAGACGGCCCCAGGTTTCCCAGGATATGCCGAGGCCTATCCTGGATACCCGAGCCCCGAGTACCCGGACGGAAATTACTACGGCGAGGAGACCTCCGCGGACGCAGAGACTTGGGGTCAGACCGAGCTTGAGACCGAGAATCGCGCTGAGGGGACGAGCGTTGCGGGAGAACCGCCGCGCCCGACTCTCGGGGATTCCGGGATCGGGGATTCCAAGAGCGAGGAAGCCCCGGCGAGCGAGGGGCTCACGGACGGGGGGCTAGAGGCGCCCGCGGACGAGAGGCTAGAGTCGCCCGAAACCGCCGAGATACCGGAGGAAGCTGAGACTTCTGGAATTTACGCGACGCCCGGGGCTTCTGGAACTTATCCGGCGCCCGATTCTCCCGAGACTCCTGAGCCGACCAGAGTTACGGACCGCGCCGAATTTGGAGGTTCCGCCCTTGCTGAGCCCGCCCTTGCTGAACCCGCCCATGACGCGACCGCGACCGGCAAATTCGCCGCACCGTGGGGAGAAAACGACCCGAGTTATGCCGCGGCCACGCCGTTGACCGACGTCGTGACGCCGCCGCTGCCGACTCCGGGGGTAGGAATCGATTTATCGGCGCAACAACAGGCTGCCCGCGAGGGCGCTGCGGCGGAATTCTCGCCGGTACCGACGGAAGCCAGCCCCGCGACTCCGGAGGAACCCGGCGAATCGCCGTGGCCGCCCAGCTCTGCGGCTTTCACGGCGTTGGACCAGGTCGGACAGGCTCCGCAGACGCGAGAAGCCAGTCTCAAGAACTCTGTTGCTGCTGCCAACCAGGCCGATAGTGTCGCGAAACCGAACCATAACCGCCAAGCTCCCGCGCCAGATTCAGCGACGGAGGGGCTCGGTTTTGTTTCTCCGAGCACACCCATTCCCCAAGGGCCGGTCTTTACGGAAGTGCCGATTGACCACGAGGCTGCCGCGGCTCAAGCGAGCGCGCTGCAAGCCGAGGAGGCTCTTGCTGAGTCCCCCGAAACCACCAGCGAAGCCGCTGCTGAAGCCGTTTTAGCGACGGACCAAGCCACCGCGGAGGAGACGCCCGAGAAGTTGGAAGCTGACGTCACGGCGGGATCGGGCGCGGGTTCAGGCTCCGGATTGGGCTCGGAACCGGCCGCGGAACCAGACGCGGACGCTACGGAAAAGAGCGAGGCCACCAACCCGCGTCCGCTGCTCCAGGGCGAACAACCCCTTGGCGAAGTCACCGCGGAAGGGCGGTTTGTCCCGCATTTCCTGGCGGGGTACCGCTCCAACCTGGACACTTTCACTTCCGCCTACGGTTCTTTGGAGGAACGGCTGCACCCGCGGACTCAGAAGGCCGAGTCTATTGCGAAACTCGAGGCCGAACAGCCGCGGAAATCCATTACGACCGCCTACCTCGTCACCGTGACGACGTCGCGGCCCTTGGGTTCGGATGATGCGGTTTTGGTGCGACTCCCCGATGGGCGCGAAGTCCCCGTGACCTCGGCGTCTTCCGATTTCAACGGCGTGCACCTGCACATTCCCCACCTCTAAGCCGGCAATATGAAACCAGAAGATACTTCCGGTTTGAGTGAGCTGGGCCAGGCCGCGCGGGATGCCTCCGCTACTGGCTCCGTTAAAGATCCCGACTGGCGGCCTTTCCCCCGCGGAGACGAGCCTGTAGCAGACTCAAAAGCCGGGGATATAGCCGAAGCAGGTGGTCATTCACAGCGGTTTTGGCTGGGGATTGGTTTCGCCGTTGCGGTCGTAGTGGCGCTGGTCGCGGGCGGAGGACTGCTGTTGTGGGCCAATCCCGAGATTCTGGGCTCTTCGTCACCAAGCGCCGCTCCTTCCTCGCGCGTGACCGGCATGTCCTCGGGAGACTCTATCGGCAATAAGAGCCCTAATCCCGGGCAATCCCTTGCTGACTCCCCCGAGACAGAAACGAAACCCTGCCAGTTGAACGGCATAGAGGGCACGAGCGGGGTGCCCTGCGAGGCCGACTCGGAGTTGGCGGGGTCAGCGGGGACGGCCTCCCCGCCCGCGGGCGGAACCGGCGCGGGGGCAGCAGAGGCGGTAAAAGGCTGCGACGGGGCGACAATCGTGGCTCCCGCTAAGGGGAAGCTGACCGCGTTGGAACTGCGGCAGAAGTTCGAGGCTCTTGGTGAAGCCGCGGGGGCAGAAATCGCCGTGGCCTGGTATGACCCCAAGTATGGGCTCGTGACTGCCGGCAAGGAGGGGGCCTGGCCGGCGTGGTCAACTTCGAAGGTGCCGCTCGCGGTGGCGGTGATGCAAGACGGGAAGGGTCTTGACCTCCAAGCTTCGATGCGCCAAGCCATTACGGCCTCGGATAACGCCGCAGCCGGACGGTTGTGGCAGGGACTGGCCGCATCGAACTCAGAGCGAGCCGAGGCAATGAACCGGGTCTTGCGCCAAGCCGGCGACAGTAAGACAGTCGTTCCTACCGAGCAAAAGCTCGAGGGATACTCGATTTTCGGCCAAACAACTTGGACGCCCACGAACCAGGTTCGGCTCGCGGCCGCGTTGCCGTGCCTGAAGGACGCCCAGCAGGTGACCGAGTTTATGGGCCAGGTGATTCCCGACCAGCGTTGGGGAATGGGGCGGCTCCCCGGGGCCGTGTTCAAAGGCGGTTGGGGGCCTAGCGGGGAGGTCTACACCGTGCGCCAGTTTGGGTGGTATGAAGATTCCGGCGGGAATCGGGTTTTCCTCGCGATGGCGGTGAAGGCATCCTCCATGTCTACGGGGATCGCGCTTTTGGATTCTTTCGCCAGCGTTTTGCGTTAGCGCCTTTATTTAAGGCTTTCATCGGTGGGGATTGACCCGTCCCCACCGATAAATCGAAGGTTGAATGGGACTTGGAATGGCTGGCTTGACTATTGGCCATGGCGACTTGTGGAATAGGATGAAATTGGTTGGTTCAAATCACCGCGGAGCCACCCGCAACAGAGAGGAACGATTCATGTCTCACACTTTACGCAGCGCCACTTCCACCACCGGACGTAATATGGCTGGGGCGCGCTCTTTGTGGCGCGCGACCGGAATGACGGACGCAGATTTTGGAAAACCGATTGTTGCCATCGCAAACTCTTTTACCGAATTCGTCCCGGGTCATATCCACCTGCGCGAAGTGGGGAAGGTCGTGGCTGAGGCGGTGCGGGCCGCGGGTGGGGTTCCGCGCGAGTTCAACACGATCGCCGTTGATGACGGGATCGCGATGGGACACGGCGGGATGCTGTATTCGCTGCCTTCCCGAGAAATCATTACTGACTCCGTGGAATACATGGTGAACGCCCACACCGCCGACGCCTTGGTTTGTATCTCGAACTGCGACAAGATCACGCCGGGGATGTTGAACGCGGCTTTGAAGTTGAACATTCCGACCGTATTTGTTTCCGGTGGCCCGATGGAGGCCGGTAAGGGGATTCCGGCCGAGGACATTGTGGGGCCCTCCGTGGGCGGGCGCGGGAACTTGATTACGGTCATGAACGCGACGGCCAATGATGAGATAACGGACGCGGAGTTGAAGCGCGTCGAGGAGCTATCGTGCCCGACCTGCGGGTCTTGTTCGGGGATGTTCACCGCAAACTCGATGAACTGTTTGACGGAGGCTTTGGGCTTGGCTCTCCCCGGGAACGGCTCGACTTTGGCAACCCACGCGGCGCGGCGCGGGCTCTTTGAGCGCGCCGGGTCTTTGATTGTGGAGTTGTGTAAGCGGTATTACTCGGAGGGGGACGAGAGCGTTTTGCCGCGCGCGATTGCGACGTCTGCGGCCTTTAGGAACGCGATGAGCCTTGACATGGCGATGGGCGGGTCTTCCAACACGGTCTTGCATATTCTGGCAGCGGCTCAGGCGGCATCCCTCGATTTCGGACTCGACGATATCGCCGAGATTGGGCGGAGGGTCCCGACTCTGGCAAAGGTGGCGCCGAACCACAACGACTACCACATGGAGGACGTGCATCGCGCGGGCGGGGTACCCGCATTGTTGGGAGAATTGGATCGCGCCGGTTTGCTGAACCACGACGTCCACTCGGTCTTGTATAGCTCTTTGGAGGAATGGCTCGCGGATTGGGATATTCGCGGGGGCCGCGCGAGTGCGGAGGCGATAGAGCTCTTCCACGCCGCACCGGGCAATGTCCGGACGACCCAGGCGTTTTCGGCCACCGCAAGGTGGGATTCTTTGGACACGGACGCGGCGGGCGGGTGTATTCGCGACGTCGAACACGCCTATGTCGCGCGCGGCGGTTTGACGGTTTTGCGGGGCAATCTCGCGCCGGATGGGGCGATTGTCAAGGCCGCGGGGATTGACCCGGAGCTGTGGCACTTCGAAGGCAAGGCCATTGTTATGGAATCCCAGGAAGAAGCCGTGGAGAAGATTTTGAACAAGACGGTTTCGGCTGGGGATGTCGTCGTGATTCGCTATGAGGGGCCCGCCGGGGGCCCGGGAATGCAGGAGATGCTCTACCCGACGTCGTTCCTGAAGGGACGCGGGCTCGGGAAGAGTTGTGCGCTCATTACGGACGGGCGGTTTAGCGGGGGGACCTCTGGGATTTCGATCGGGCACATTTCCCCGGAGGCCGCGGCAGGCGGGCTGATTGGCTTGATCGAAGACGGGGACAAGATTGTGATAGATGTGAACCTTGAGGAGTTGACGCTGGACGTGCCTGAGTCCGAGATTGAGCGGCGGCGGGCAGCAATGGAGGCGCGGGAGCACCCGTGGACGCCGGTAGCTCGCGAGCGCGAGGTAACTGACGCGTTGAAGCTCTACGCCGCCGCGGCCTTGTCGGCAGACAAAGGCGCGGCCCGCGACGTCAAGGGGTTATTGGCTCGACTTGGGCGTTAACTATTCTGTGGGGCCAGCGCGCGCAGGAAAAGCTCGGTCTCAGACGCTCCGCGGAAGTGGTCACGTCATGTTCGGGGTTCCACGGAATGCATAAATAAAAAAACTAAAGCCCGAGGCGGTTCAACATCTTGGGGTCTTGCTGCCAATCTTTGGCGGTGCGGACGTGGAGATCCAGGAAGACGTGGCGCCCCAGGAGTTCCTCAATCTGCGGGCGAGCCCGCGTGCCGATTTCCTTGAGCCGACTCCCTTTCCAGCCAATCACAATCGACTTTTGAGAGTCGCGTTCCACAAAGAGATTCACGAGAATCCGCCAGGTTTCTGACTTGCGGCGCTTGCCGGGGTTTTCGAGAGTATCAGGTTCGCCCTTGCTGAATCCGCCCGACTCACCCGGCCCGCCCTTGCTGACAGGCAATCCCTTGCTGAACCCGCCTCCCCCGGGCGACTTGATGATTTCCTCCACCTGAACCGCCAGCGAGTGCGGCAGCTCCTGTCCGAGACCCTCGAGCGCGGCCTCGCGGATGAGTTCGGCAATCATGATTTCCGTGTCCTCATCCGAATCCTGGCCCTCCGGATAGAGCGGCGGGGACAGCGGCATGAGCCCGCCGAGGAGGTCAATCAGGAGCTGGACTTGGTCGCCAACCCGGGCCGAAACCGGCACGATGTCCTCGAAATCGTAGAGTTCACTCACCGCAAGGAGCTGGGCGGCGATTTTCTCGCGAGAGGCCGCGTCGGTTTTCGTCACAACCGCGACTGCGGGAATCTTGGGGTGAGGCCGGAGCTGTTTTTCAACAATCCGCCGGTCGCCGGGGCCAATCTCTTGGTCCGCGGGGACGCAGAAAACAATGAGGTCAACGTCGGCCTGGGCCTCTTCGACCATGTCGTTCAGGCGCTTCCCAAGCAGCGTGCGGGGGCGGTGAATGCCAGGGGTGTCAACCAGCACCAACTGGAATTTATCGCGATGAACGATGCCGCGCGCAACGTGGCGGGTCGTTTCGGGCCGCGCGGAGGTGATAGCGATTTTCCGACCGACCATCGCGTTTATGAGCGTTGACTTCCCGACGTTTGGACGGCCCAAAACTGCCACGAAACCCGCGCGAAAATCCTCGGTCCACCCGCCGGTAAACAGTAAATCTTCCATCGGCTTGATTCTAATCCGGACACTAACTTGACATCAAAACAGTGTCCGGTTAGGCAGATTCGCAGCTCATGGCGATTCGCTAGGTCGTGGACACTAACTTGAAGTCAAGTTAGTGTCCGAGTCAGATTACGGCTCGACGGGTTCGCTTTTCGCTACGCAAACTGGGGACGGTTCCCTTTCGCTCCGACTGACGGCGAGAGCACCGTTAGAGGTGCTACGGCTACGACGGCACATCGTTGCCGTCGCTTACGCCTCCGCCGTTGTCGCGGCGCCCACGTTTGCTCCGTTTAATCCTCGTCAAGGAGCGGCGGGACTTCGCGAACCTCAATCGCGGAGACCTGGCGGCGGCGCCCCGCAGCCTCTACCGCCCGCAGCTCCAGTCCATCCACCTCCGCCGCGGCTCCCACCAGCGGCACGACCCCAACGGCCTTCGTCAACAGCCCGCCAACCGTGTCCACGTCCTCGTCCTCGATCTCGGTCCCCAACAGGTCATTCAAATCCACGAGCGGCATCCGCGCCGCCACAATCCAAGACCCACCCGGCTGCTGTTCCGGCTCCCGCTCGGAGTGGTCATGCTCGTCGGAGACCTCCCCAATTACTTCCTCGATCAAATCCTCCAAAGTCACGAGCCCCGCAATGAGTCCGTATTCATCAACGAGGATGGCCATGTGGTAGGCGCCCTCTTGCATATCCCGCAAAGTGTCATCCACCAGGTTCATCTCCGGGATAAACCTCGCCTCCCGCATAGCCTGGGCGGCGGTCATCTTCCGCGCCGCACCGGTTTCGTCTTCATTAATGCGGCGCAGCACATCTTTCAGATACAGCACCCCGCGCACGTCATCGGCGTCATCCCCGATGACCGGAACCCGCGAAAAACCGGAGCGGACAAACAAGGTTAGTGCCTTTTGCAGCGATTTCTCCGCCTCAATCGTGACCATGTCCACCCGCGGCACCATGACCTCGCGAACCAGAGTGCGCCCCATCTCAAAGACCGACCAAATCATCTCACGGTCGGCCTCCTCGATAGTGTCAGGCTCCCCCATCTGGTCAACCATCTCCCGCAGGTCATTCGCAACCTCGTCGCGCGCCTCTTGCTCGGTTTGAGCCGCGGGGCCGCGAGCTGCATTCCACAAACGCCCCAACGGTTTCCCGAGATTCCACACCACCGTAATGAAACCGGCCAGATAGCGAATCACCTTGTCAGGGTACCGACGCCCAATCCAGTTCTCCGGCAGGGTCAACACCAGCAACATCAGCGCCCCAAAAGCAATAAGCCCGAGAGCCACTACCCACCACAACCAGGGAATTTGGGAAGCCAGCAAAGCAGATGATCCCAAGCCGGAGGACACTGCCACGGAGCGGGTCGAACGAAGATAGGCCAGCACTTCCCGCCGATGTTCAGCAAGTTGTTGAATCTCACTCGCCCGCTTCACCCCCGCTTCTTCGAGGTCTTTCGCGCTCGCCAGAGACAGCCGCGACATCGCGCCCTCGCTGAGAGACAGCGGCACTGTCAAGAGGAACGACAGAGCCCCGACCAGTCCCAAGACCGCGTACGCTACGGAAGAAAAAATCATCGCTTGTCGACCTACCGTTCCGCGAGGAAGTTCAGCAAGAGATTGCGCTGGAGGGTAAACATGGCCTTCTCCTCAGCGGGCTCGGCATGGTCGAATCCGAGAAGGTGCAGCAATCCGTGAACGGTCAGCAAAAGCATCTCTTCGACCGGGGCGTGACCAGCGTCTTTCGCTTGCTCGGCAGCCACATCCGGACACAAAACGATATCCCCGAGAACCCCCGCTTCGGAAGGGTGGCCCTCCCGCCCGGGAGTGAGCTCATCCATAGGAAAGGAAAGTACGTCGGTGGGGCCGGGAAGATCCATCCACTTCATATGGAGTTCCGTCATAGTCTTTAGGTCCACCATCATAATGTTTATCTCCGCCGCCGGAGAGACATAGAGCTGTTCGAGACAGAAGGACACGAGATCGGTGAACTCCGTGAGATCGAGATCCCAGCCGGTTTCATTATTAATTTCCACAGACATACCCTAATTATCCCCTATTTTCACTCCCAAGTTGGCCTAGTTCTCGGGAGGGCTGGTCCAAACCCAGGAAAAAAACTCCCGCACTGGAAATAATGCGGTGTCAGATGATGAGTGCAACGTTTTTTTGGAAGGGAGTTGCGCTCTTGGGTGGTAGGTGGTCTGGTTCGGCTGTGCGTGAGTATGCGTTGGAGTTGTTAGAGCTTGGGTGGACTGCGAAACAGGCGGCTTGTTTGCTTGGTTATGATCGTTGTTCTGTGACTGGCTGGGAGGAATGCTTGTCAGGCGAGGAAGGCTTTCCTCTCTCTTGGAGCGAAAAGGGGCAAAACGGCTCCGTCGCGATAGCTCTCTATTTATCTTCAAACTCTTGATAAGCCTCGATAATCTCCCCCACGAGCGAATGACGCACAACGTCGGAGCTCGTCAAATAAGTGAAGGCGATATCCGGGATTCTGCCGAGAATGTCGCGGACCTCCTTCAGACCGGAGGGCTGGCGGCTCGGGAGGTCAATTTGAGTAATATCGCCGGTCACAACCATTTTCGATCCGAAACCGAGGCGGGTCAAAAACATCTTCATCTGTTCCGAGGTTGTGTTTTGCGCCTCGTCGAGAATGACAAAGGCCCCGTTCAAGGTCCGCCCGCGCATATAGGCTAAGGCTGCGAGCTCGATCGTCCCGTCACTCATCATCTTAGAGATTGTCCCCGTGTCGAGCATTTCCCGCAGCGCATCGTAGAGCGGGCGCAGGTAGGGGTCGATTTTATCGGTCAAAGTTCCCGGGAGAAACCCGAGGGTTTCGCCGGCTTCGACCGCAGGGCGGGTCAAGATGAGGCGAGATACCTCGCCGTCGAGAAGGGCCCTAACTGCGCGCGCCATTGCGAGATAGGTTTTGCCGGTTCCGGCCGGCCCGATGGCGAAGGTGACGGTGTGGGTGTCGATGTCGCGGATGTAGTTGGCTTGGCCTGCTGTTTTCGGGCGGATTACCTTCTCGCGGTTCACCAGCACCGCTCGCTCGTTGAACGATGCGTTTCGGGTAGGCTGTGCCGCGGCACTCTGCGCCGTTGCTGGGTATGCCTCTTGCTGCGCCGCAGCTTTTTCTTCAACGGACCTCCGGCTACCGTAACGAAGGTCGAGTGATGCCGAGCTTGCTCGAGTATCCGAGACCGAGGAAACGGTGCGCAACGCGCCAGCGTTGCTAGCAAAACGGCCCCCCGGACCGTTTTGTAACGCCTCCGCACTGTTACGCGCTGGCTCATTCGACTGCGTCGATGCCAGCGCGCGGGTCGCAGCGGCTTCGGGCGCAGCCGCAGGAGAGATTAACCGCAGCGCGGCTTGCTGAGCCGCGGGAAGTTCAGCGGTGGTTCCTTGCAAGAAAAGAGAATTATCACCAAACCAGAAGTTCACACTGGGAAACGTCTCCTCGAGCGCGCGCAGATTCGCGTCATTCACGCCAAGCACACTGAGCAAATCCACCTCTGGCGGAATCGGAATCGAAACTCTCTCCTGATTTTCCATATGCTGCCTATTCTAGTCAAGAGTTCCCCACCCTGGGTAAACCATCCCCCCCCGAGCCATTTAACTGACGTGAATAACCACAAGACACGCCGGACATAGTAGCATACTACAAGAGGAATTGCCCTGACCTGGGGAAATGAAAAATGCCCCTCGAAAATAACATGCTGCTGTGGTTATTCACGTAGGGGCCGTGGTTATTCGCGTCGTTCGAAATAATAGTCAGAGTGCTACCGCCAGGAGCCGAGGGTGGCCTGGATGACGGCGAGAGCGGCGGGACCGGCAGTCGAACAGCGCAACACCGTCGGTCCGAGCAAAGCGACCCGCGCCCCCACCGTCTCGAATCCCGCGAGCTCCGCTTCCGTGATCCCACCCTCCGGGCCAACCACGACCGCGATTTCGGTGGGTAATTGTTGCTGCACCCCTTGAGCTGCGTTCGACAAACTCCGGACGGGGACTGGTGGGAGAGGCTGACTGGGCGGCGTAGCCGAGTCGAAAACGAGGTCTTCCAGGAGGGACGAAAGCTTTTCGGTTGCGGACTCGTGGAGGACGAAGACGACGCCGCCTCGGGAGATGATGCGTTCCACCTCGGAAAAGACGGTTTTACTATCGGGACGATTGTCGGGAGAATCAGCGTTGTAGCCGCGAGCGACATCAACCCCGCTTTCAACGTATTCACCGATTTCAGCAAGGCGCGACTGACGGGACTGCTTCATCGCTGAAAGCGCCAGTTTCCGCCACTTTTCTCGACCCTTGGCCCGCTTCGGAACCGTGTCCCACCGCGAAACTGAGCGCGCCGCACCCCAGGGCACAACCCGTGTCGCCCCGATTTCACAAGCAGATTCCAAGGCCTGCATGTCGCGTTTTTCCTTGGCCAGTGCCTGGATCAGGGTCAAGCGCAATGCCGGTTCTGCCTCGAGCTGAGCCGCGTCCAGGAGCCGAATCCGGATAGTCTTCCCGAGTCTCACGACTTCACCGGTCGCCCGTGAGCCGAGCCCATCAACCAGGTCAACGATCTCACCTAGGCACAAGCGTTTCACCGCGGCGTGGTGGGCTTCTTCTCCGGCGAGTTCGACCTCATCTCCGGAGGAAAGCCCCGCCAAGGAGTCCCCCCTTATTGAAGCAGAATCCCTTGTTGAATCGAAACCCGTCCGAGCCACGCCGACTCCAGTCCCTCCCTGACCGAGCCCGCTGAGTCCAAGACTGCTAGCGCCGACCGACCCGCGTCCGAGACTGCCAACTACGAAGACCTGCCGCGTCATCGCTAGTTTCCCCTGCGGCGGCGCGCCCCGGAACCACTCGAGCCGCCCGCACTGCCTGCGCCGGTGGAGCCACCCGCGCCAGACCCGCTGAAACCGGACCCGCCGAAACCAGCCCCGCCAGCCCCAGTCGGCCCCCCGGCGGCAGCGTCAATAAATCCCTCACTGTCCTCCCCACGAAGCCGCGCCAGCTCAACCAAAAGCTCCCGCTGTCGCCGATCCAAATCGGTCGGCACCTCGACGTCTAGGTGAACATACAAATCCCCGCGGCCCGCACGTTGAAGACGCCCTACCCCGAGGCCTTTCAGGTTGATGACCCCGTCCGGCTGGGAGCCCGGATCGACCGTAATCGTCCGTTTCCCGTCCAAAGTCTCCAGCTCAAACTTCGTCCCCAAAGCCGCGGCCGTCATCGGAATCCGCAGGCGAGTATGCAGGTCATCACCGCGACGCTGGAGAACCTGGTGGGGCAACTCGTGAATCTCGACATAGAGGTCACCCCCAGGACCGCCCGCGGGCCCGGCCTCGCCTTCCCCGGAAAGCCGAATCCGCGTCCCGTTTTCGACACCGGCCGGCACCTCGACCTTAATCTTCCGCGTCGCCCGCACGCGCCCCTCCCCGGAGCAGTCCGGACACGGGTGGGCAATCACCGTCCCGTGGCCGCCGCAAGTCTGGCAGGGTGCTGTGGTCATTACCTGACCCAAGAACGAACGCGCCATCCTTTGCACTGTCCCCGACCCGCCACAGGTCTTACAGGTCTCGGGATGGGTTCCCGGCGCGCAGCAAGTCCCCTTACAGGTCTTGCACTTTACAAAAGTGTTGATCTTCAACTCGCGAGTGGCTCCGAAAGCCACGTCTTCCAAGGAGACGTCGATAGTCGTCAGGATGTCTTGGCCGCGCGATCCGCGCGGGGTCGGCCCGCCTCCCCCGCTGGCAGCGTTGAAGAATTCTTGGAGAATGTCCGCGAAGCCGAAGCCCGCCGCGCTAGCCCCGCCCATGCCGGTGAAGCCGGAACCGCCGAGGTCATACTGGGCGCGCTTGTCGGGATTCGACAGCACCTCGTAAGCGGCCGTGACCTCTTTGAACTGGTCTTCCGCTTCGGGTCCGGCGACGTCGGGGTGAAGCTTGCGCGCCAGGTGGCGGTAAGCCTTCTTGATCTCGTCTTGGGTCGCGTTTCGGCTCACACCCAGGGTCTCGTAGTAATCGCTCAACTTTTTCTTTCTCTTTAGTGAATCGACAATCTCTTGATGCTATTGATTATTGATGCAAAAATCGTGACAGATACCGCGCGACCGCTCTTACCGCCGACATAGAACCAGGGTAGTCCATGCGGGTCGGTCCAATCACCCCGACGTGGGCCGCGCTTGCGCCGGTCGCGTCGTAGCGCGAGGACACGATGGCTGTGTCGCGCAGGACTTCGTGACCGGACTCTTGGCCAATAATGACGGAAACAGCCTCGGGCTCACGCATCTCGTTGAAAAGATTCAGCAGCACGACCTGTTCCTCAAGGGCTTCGACCAGCGGGGTCAGTGTGTCTTGGAAGTCTCCGGCGCGAGACAGGTTTGCCATGCCGGCGAGGACAATGCGGGTCTCGGCTTGGCCTTGGGCGAGCGCGGTGGCGATGGCTTCAGCGAGAATCTGCGCGCTTTCGCGAGTGTCGGGGTCGGAAAGGGTGGAAAGCCATGCTTCGATGTCTTGATTGGTGCGGCTAGAGTCGGGTTGGTCCGTGGAGGTTTCTCCGAACAAGTTTTCGAGCGGGGTCGCCAGTTCGTTCAAGGTGTTTTCACTAAGGGACGTCGGAAGATCCACGAGAATTTGGTCAACCCGCCCGGTCAAAGAAATCACAATCGCGAGAACCTTTTTGATGACGGGCGTCGCGGCGGTGGCCCCAGCCCCGCCGCTCCCGAGCGGCACCAGTTCCAGATGCCTTAGGCCCGACTGGCTAAACGCCGGAAATTCGATCATTGCCGTTTGATGAGTCAAGTGCGCGAGGAGGCGAACCGTGCGTTCCATCACATCCTCGAGCCCGACCGCTTGTTCAAAGAACTCCGTGATGGCGCGGCGTTCCGGAGCGGACAGCGGCTTGATTTGGTCGATTTGGTCGACGAAGAAGCGATAGCCCTTGTCGGTCGGGATGCGGCCGGCGGAAGTGTGGGGTTGGCGAATGAGGCCTTCCTCCTCGAGGACGGCCATGTCGTTCCGGATGGTCGCGGCGGAGACCCCGAGGGAATGTCGCTCGACGAGGGCCTTCGAGCCGACCGGTTCCTGGGTTTCGACATAATCGGAGACGATGGCGCGCAGGACATCAAGCCGCCTATCTCCGGCCTTATCCATGCTCATCCTCGCCTCCTTTTCAGGTGTCTTCGGGTTTTTCCTCCGGTTAGCACTCGGAACCTTCGATTGCTAATCTTACTCTTTTAATACGGTCGCTGCTTTCCCAAGAAATTTACCAATGGGGACGGGCCAAATGGTAAATCTGAAACGCGCCGCTTCGAACCGTTCTAAATCTCTCCGCTTCTACCCGAACTAAGCCAGACCAAACCCAGTCCGAATCCGGACCGGAACCGCAGACCAATCGCTAGACCTCAGATTTTTACCAAATTGGCCCGTCCCCGTTGGTAAAAAGCCAAATCCCCGAATGTCGTGACTCGACAGGCTAAAATCAAGGGGTGGAAGAAAAACCAGCCGAACCAGCTGAACCGGCCGAAAAATCCTCGGGGCTCCCTAGTTGGCAGCGTATCCTTGGCTACATCACGCTTGGGGTGGCCGCTGTTGGTGCCATCCTCACTAGCCTGCACCTGGTGGGCCGCGTTTCCTACCTCGGGCCGGGCGGACTGAAACTCCCCAGTCCTGAGGTTTGGTTCGGCTACCAGGACTCCCCTGTGATTCTCCTGATGCTCGCTGCCGAGCAGTTCTCAGGGATTCTCGGCGCTTGGGTTGCCTATTTGACGCTAGCCGCAGCCCTGTTTACTCTCGGCATGGCTCGCATCGGAAATCCAGACCAACGCACTTCACTTCAAGAACTCATCGAATCCGCCGCGCTGGTTCTTTTCGGGTTGTTTCTCACGCTCCTTTCCGGGGTTTCGTTGGTTTCCTCCGCTGACCAAAAAATGATGATCGTCGGAATCCCGATGTCTCTCGTGCTTCTTCCCGCACTCGCCTTCGGAATTGTGGCTCTCGTCTCCGGTGCGAGGCGCTTGTTGAACGCCATTAATGACTTGCCGGACAACCAGGCGCGGGAGCATACTCAGAGGGGTCAGCAAACTGCTGCCGCGAAATCAACTGACTCACGAAAGACGAAGGCGGCGCGGCGTCCCAAAGCGCCCCGCCAGCCCAAGTCGTCGCGACTGCCGCGTTCCCTCAGAGCCTCCAGCGGTTCCTCCACCACCATCGCCACCGGCACCTCTCGCCCCACCCGAACCGAGAATCCCGCCACAGCAGCGCCCGATTCCTCCCGCTGCGGCGCGGCTGCGAGCCAGACACCTCCGAAGACCCAGGCTACCCCGAGTCCTCCGTCTCCCCCCGCGCTCAAAGGCGTGAAAATCAAAGCAGTGTCCCCCGACGGAGGCAAAGCCGGAAAGAAAGGGGGCCGCAAATGACCGTGTGGATTGTCGCTATTGCAGTTATTGTCGTCGCGCTCCTGCTCGTGGCCGTGCGCGTGCCGATTTTCGTCGCGCTGGGACTTCCGGCGTTGCTCGGGACAATGGTTCTCGAAGGTTCCGGAACTCTCGTCACTGTCGGCCTCCAGCTCATCTCTCCATTCAACAATTTTTCCTTCCTAGCGCTCCTAGTTTGGGTCGGAACCGCGGCGGTCACGATTGAATCCGGACTGATGGAAAGGTGGTTTTCTGCTCTCTATGTCCTTGCCGGACGACAGGTCACGCCTGCACGCCGCAGTGCCTGGGCTTGGTCGTTTCACGGTTTGCCGCTGACTGTGGTGGCGCTGGTTTTGGTCGCCGGGATGCGCGGGATGGTTGATAACCATTTCCTCCTGTTGCAGATGTTGGTGATTTTATTTGTGGTAGGCGGGATAGCCGCCGTTGTCTCGCTCGGTTCGGCGCCGAAAATCAGCCAGATGACGCTCAAAAAGATGAAGTCTCAGGACGGCGAGTCCTGGAAGACTACCGCAAAGGCGACTGCCGAGGTGACCGAGGAGGGACGTACTAAGCGCAGCGCCTCGAAGGGCGACGCCGTGAAGACCTTGGCTCTGCCGGGGATTCTCGGGCTGGGCTTATTGGTGGCGATTCTGGCTTTACCCGTGGGGATTGACGACCTCGCAGGAGTGGTTTTCGTAGCCGTGCTGGTTGCTGGTTTCCTCCAGGGTTCGCGACCGGGCTGGCTGGCGGAGGCCGGCTGGCGAGCCGTGGCGATTCTCGGTTACCTGGCCTCCGTTGTCGCCGGCGGGTGGCTGCTGGCAGGATTCCTGGAGCGAACGCAGCTTCTTCCCTCGACGGCAGTCACCAATGGCGGAGCTGTCTTATTGGTCTTGCTCGGGACGCTTGTAACCGCGGCGGCTATCGGGGTTATTCTCGGGCCGGAGGTCGGGGCGATTCTTGCGGTTGCAGTCTTTTCGGGATTCTTCGCAGTGCCTTTCGGAGCCGATGCGGCTCAACTGGTGGCGGCTTCGATTCTAACGAGCATGCTCGTGGTGGCTAGCGTGATTGGCGGGATTCTGGCGCGTGTGTTGCCCCCGCGCGATGAGCCCTATCCGTTGACCGCGACGCCAATCATGGCCTGATCCTGGTCGCCTGCCGCGCTAGATTCGGTTTTTCTTGTCTCGATTCCGGCGTTTTCTCGCCCGAAGCGTTCACGAGCGTACGGCGTTAGACCGAAACCAGTTTCTCCCAACCTCGGTTTCAGAACAAAACCCCAGGCAGCAGAGTTTTCAAGTTTCCAGTGGTAACGGCTCCGTGAGGATAACCGTACATTCGTGCACAGTGATTACAATCAGATTGACTTGCCGCCCGCAAAAAGCTCGGGTGCCGCCCCAAGGGCGACACCCGAAGCCATTGCCTAATCAGGAATCAGGAGTTAGTCGGATTCGGAACCGAGTTCCAGCCACTTCCGGGAAGGTCAGCGACTGTTGAGCGAGTCGCAGTCCCTGCAGTAGTTCACGTCCCGTAAGTCCCCGCCGGTTGGCTGAGCAGTTTCGCGAGTTGGTCAACAGACCCAATCCCGAGCTGGTTCATAACACTTTGGAGATCCGATCCGTTCTTGATCATTCCCTTCACCGTTTCCAGCGCGTTCTTCTGATCCTCGAGAGCCTTCGCTGCGACAGCGGCCTTCACCTGCTCGCGAGCCGCCAGAGTGCCTTCGATGTTGACGCTGTCCGGATTCTTCAGGGTCGCGCCGTTGACGAGTTCGGCAACCTTAGCGGAAACCGCTGCCGGCCCGCCCACCACGATGGTCTTTTCTGAACCGTAGCGTTGCAGAGACTGGTAGGCCGCATTCGGAAGTTCCTTGGACTTCGTCAAAACCAGCGCCGCATTTTGATCCACAGCCAGCGACCCGCCCGCCAAAGCATCCGCGAACTTTTCTCCCGTCGCGAGGACTGCCGCGGTGGTTCCCGGCAAAGTGGTGGAAAGTTTCGCCGCGGTCTCATAGCGATCCGAACCCATCACCGGGTCAATCTCGACGCTCATCGTGGTCGGCCACGGAGTGTTCTTGATGGCTGTCACCGCAGGCCCGCCGACTGCCGTAATCTTCAAGGGGCGAGTCTGGCCGAGGTTCGAGATGTAGTTGTAGGTCTGCGGATCCAAGGTGGTTCCCCTGCTCAGGAGCATCAAGCCACCCACGCGACCCGCAGCCGCGCCAGCCGCCAAGGCATCAGGGAATCCGATGCCGTCAGCCACATAGAGATGAAGCGGTTTCTGGGGGGACGCACCGATGAGCGGCTCCGTAGCCTGGTTCACCGCCACCGAAGTCGCGTAGCGGTCGGAGCCAGCAATCCGGATAATGTCAATTCCGGCGTCCCGCAGTTCAAACTCATCGTAGGGAGTCATCGGGACTTGCCAGCCAACCAGGTAGAGTTTCTTCTTCCCGGAGGCTTTAATCTGATCCATCAGGGCTGGCTCGAGGCCGGTCTTCCACTGGGTCAGTAGGATGGGCGCCTTCAATCCGGCCGCAAACGGGGTGGCAGACAGCCCATCGGCGTGAACATTGCCATCCACAAGGACGAGAGAGTCACCGGGGAATTTCCCAATCTTCCACGCCGCAATCGAGGTCAGAACCCGATTCGCGCCCTCAGCCCGCAAGGTATTCTTGGACAAGGCTTTAGCGAGGCGCTTCTCGTCGGCCTTGGCTTTCTTCTCAGCCTCAGCCGCAGCCTTCTTTGCCTCGGCTTCTGCCTTCTTGGCGGCAGCATCTGCTGCCTTCTTCGCGGCGGCTTCTTCAGCAGCCTTCTTGGCAGCTTGCTCCTTTTCGTACTTTTCCTTTTCCGCCGGGGTCATGCCAGCAGTCGGGTCATCGTCATCTTTAATCAAGCCTTTCTTGGCAAGCTCACTAATCGCGTTTAGTTCGCTTAGTTTGTTGGTGGCAGCAGTCACTTGGTCGAGAATGTCCATCAGGTTCGCGTAGGACTTGCTGGCTTTGTTCAACAAAGAATCCATCTGAGTGGTGGTAGCTGCATCGGGCAATTCATCTCGAACCTGATCCAGATTCTTCAAATCAGTTTTAGCGCCGTTATAAGCCAGGTTGGCATTGTTGAAATCCTGGATAACCTGATCGTAGCCTTTTTCTTTCAAGTAATTCTTCAGAGCCTCGGGCACGGTCTCGTAGGATTTCTTGAGGTTAGTGGCGGCTTCCTGCATCTTCCCATTTGCCGTGGAAATCTGGTTTTTAAGCTCTTCTTGCTTATCTAGAAGTTCCATAATCTCCTGGCGCATGGCCTCTTTATCAGCAGGATTTAGAACTGCGCCTTTCTTTAGCATGTCTGTCATGCGAGTCATGTTCCAAATTTGGTAACGAGCCTCAAGCATAATCGGAACCGTTTGGTTCAGAGGCTCCGCATAGGCACCAAGGTCGCGCTCTACCTGATCCTTACCACCACCAAGGACAAGATATTCACTGTAGGGATCCTTATCGAGGATCGACTGGTTCACCCTCTCGTACGCTTTGGGATATCCTTTAGGATCCCCACACTTCGTGTCATCCGGGTGACCTATACAATAGGTTGTGTTTTCCTCAGCTTTCACCGCGTTATCGGCTTTTTTCTTAAGCTCGGCTAAGTATTTGCTCATCGCATCGTCGTAGGCTTTACGAAAAGCATCGTCCTTATCGGCCCAATCGTTTTGGGCAGCCTCAACTTTAGCTTCCAACTCCAGCATCCCGTTCTTGACAGCACCCAAGGCATCAGAAACCACCGGGTCAAGGCTCTTCACAACCTGCTCTTGGAGTTCGAGCAATACGTTGTATTCCTTGACCTTACCTTCCATATCGGTCTTTTTAGCCTTTGTGTTTGCGACTGCGTCTTCCCACTTTTTCTTGTTTGTTGAGTCGCTAATATCAACCTTGTAATAGCTGTAGGCCTTGGCCTCCTCAGTCTGAGCCGTCTTATATGCCTGCTCAGCGAGATTCTTGGCAATTTCCGCGTCAGTCACTTTCTTCTGAATCTTACCGCGTTCAACTTGATAGTGCTGTTCCTCAGTAATTGCGCGCTGGTACATAGTTACCAGATCAAGCTTACGATTCTCACCTCCCGGCTGACACATAGCCTGCAAGGTAGGGGCATCCTTGGAAATATCCTTTATGTAGCTCGGATCATTTGTAGAGGTAACAGGATAGTTAGGTGCGTGGTTGTCCGTATGAGCGTACTTGAATTCCGGACGTCCCAAATTCGTCACGTACTCGTTATGAGTGTTAATGCTGTTGTTAGTGCTATTACCGTTGGTGATGGCGTAGGACTCAAAGGTTTTCATGTCCGAAGCGGCAGGGTTTCCGCACATCAAGTCACGTAAGTCCTTATATTGTCCCGACAGAGCCTTCTCGCTGGATACTTTTTCTTTCTTTTCCAGAATTCGCTGGGTATGGGCGCGGTAAATCCAGTCAGAAATATTAGGTTCGCCCGCATCGAGGAAAACCGCCTGTCCATTCTTGTCATACCCCACCAAGATGCCTTGCAGCTTTCCATCAGTCGTCACCACCGGAGAACCAAGCTCCTTAGTGTTTTCTTTAGAGACACGAATTCCCTTCACTCGGAAACCGGGAACTACCGCAGTTTTATCGCCAGCGCTCGGCATGTCGATTTCAGGAATGCTCTTACCGGTAGCCTCGAATTGTTCCCAAGTCAGGGGGGAAACCTCGTAGCCGGAAAGTGCTCGGTAAGCAATATTCTTATCATTGGAAGTGATAGTGGTAGGAATCGCACCAGGCATGGGAACAAAGTCGGTGGTTTCCCATCCTAGTAGATTCCCAATGGTGCCATCTTTGGTGATTCCGCTAGCTTTCGACACGGGAGTGATTCCCGTAACCGGACGATCCAATTGGACAATAGACAGCCCCCAGGCGCTCGAAGCCGGAGTTTCTACGCGAACCGAAAAGTAAACGCGATCTTGGGACTTGTTATTCTGTTCAGCATCTTTACCGAAAGTAACGCGAGCAGTCTTAGTAGCGAGATTGTCCTCTGTCGTGGTGGATTCTCGTGCAAACACGTCGTGATAGGGGTCATTGGAAAACGAGAAACAATCACTTGAGGTCAACACTTCGTTGGGCTTAACTAGCACACCGGAACAATATTTATAGCCGATAGTTCCGTCCCCTTTGGGCACAGCTAGCTGAGCAACTGCGGTTCCATTTTTCCCTAAATCACTCGTCTGCCACCCTTGACCACTCAACGCATTCGCCGGCGCAATCCCCACGAACGTCAGCCCAGCAGCACAGGCGATAACAATTCCTGCGCGGCGCATCTTCCTCAAAACGTGATTTTCCACTGTGTCCTCCTCGAATACCATCCATGGATTCGTTCACCAGCCCCTCCGGATGGGGCTAGCACGAGCGTTCCAAACGCCTATCTATCTGTTCGGTTACGCTCCTTTAATTGTGAGCCTTTTGGCGTGATTTCAGCGAAAACCCCCGCTTAACCCAGGGATTTTTCATAATCCCTGGTCGCGGCGTAAACCCCCAGGTCAACCAAAACGCCATCCGCGTCCGACTGTTCCATCGTTACAAAATCTTTACGTGCATGTCCTGACAATTCACCTATTAACCTTCCCAATCGATGTCGGTTATACTATGTATAAACATGTCTATGGAGGTGTGAAATGAGCACGGCAACGCTTACGAAATGGGGAAACAGCCAAGGCGTGATTATCCCCAAACCACTTGCGCACGAAGCCGGACTGGCCTTGGGGGACACAGTTGACCTTTCTGTAAAAGAAGGAAATATCATCATCTCGCCGGTGGTCAGGCGAACCACCAAGGTAACAATGGACGAACTGTTGGAGAACTGGAACGGCACTTACGAACCACCGGACGATTACCCCACCATCGGAAACGAAATCGACTGGGGCGAGCCGAGTGAGAACGAGGTCTGGTAATGCTTACGAACCAAGGCGATATTGTGCTGGTGAGCTTCGACCCCTCGCGCGGACATGAGGCCATGAAGACCAGGCCAGGCGTGGTGATTTCGACCACGAAATTCAATATCGCAACCAGCCTCACCATGGTGGCGCCAATCACTTTACGCGACAACGGATTCCCCCTCCATGTGCCGCTGCCGGAGGTTCTCGACATGGAGGACGGACGCGAGGCGGTGCGGGGAGTGGTTTGTGTGGAGCAAGCGCGTTCCCTCGATCTTGAGGCACGGAACGCTCGAATAATCGGTCGATTGGACCGCTCGACGATGGGCCGCATCCTCACGATTATCGGCGCGATTTACGGGATTTAGTTTTCTCCGAATTCCACCAAGAAATCCGCTGGGGTCAGGCACGGGGTTCGCGAGCCTTGGAAGTCTTCGAGGTTGCGGGTGATGAGGTAGTCAACCCCGTGGCGCTTGGCAACCGCATCCAGGACCGCGTCCTCGAAGTCGTCAAGGGGCGAGTCAAGGGCCGCCGCGATATCGGCATCAGTCACTTCAACAATGGTGGCAATCTTTTCTCGAAGCAGCCTCACGGAAAGTATCGCGTCCGCTTTGGTGACATAGTTTCGATGCAAGATGTAGTAGATATCGGTAACGCAAGACGCGCTTACCAGAAAGTCGTTTTTATCAAAATGCCTTACAAGCCGGTCAGCATCCTCATAAAAAGGCTCGCGACCACCCAGTAAATCAATCAATACATTGGTGTCGATTAAACAGCGCATAGTTTGCTTTCGGGGATTCAGTCAACATACTTGCGGAGGCGCTCGTAGCGCGCTTCTTTAACGTCGATTTCCTTGGTATTTGGAGGAATCAAGCGCCTGATTAAGTCCATAACCTCGTTAATCTCCGCCTCGCGAGCCTTTTTAGCCTCGAGAGTTTTGAGGTTTCCCAAATCCTTTTTCACCAGGTCTTCCACGTATTGCGAACGGGTTTTCCCGAGCTCCTGGGCGCGTGCATCAACCCTTCGCGCAGTATCGGCATCCACCCTTGCGGAAAGTACAGCAGTTTTACTCATGTATACAAGTATACACTACCGGTGAAGACCTGTCGAGAGCGTATTTAGTCGGCAATTAATCAAACTCACTCAGTCGCCGCGTCACCGTATCGGCCAAGAGTCTCCCCTTGAGAGTCAAAACCCCGCGGTTGCTGGTGAGCGCATCCGCGTCCAGCAGCCCCTCCCCCGCGAGCGCCTCCGCCGCTTTCCGGAGATTGGCGGAGCAATCGGGGACGGTTACGGCTTTGGGTAGTGAGCTAAGCGAACGGAACAAAGTGGAACCGTCACCAGATTGCGTAGCCGGCTCTCGCAAATCCAAGCCCTCTCGCAAGCGAATGTTCAACAAAACGTGCTCCAACCAGGCCGCTTCCCCCTTTATGACTTCTGAATCTTCCACCGGCAGCTCACCTTTGCTGACCGCCGCTAGCCACTTCACCGGCGATTTCACGTTCCACCACCGAACCCCCGCAGAGTCAGACACGGACCCAAGCGGGACAGGCGCAGCCGACGAGTCAGACCGAGACGTAGCCGCCCTCAAATGCGAATGCGCACCGGGGCCGAAACCGAGCCAATCCCGGTTTCGCCAATAGGCGAGATTATGCCGACACTCACGGCCCGGAACTGCCCAGTTGGAAATCTCATACCACTGGAGCCCGGCCGCGCTCAAGACGGCATCGGCAATCTCGTATTTATCCGCCTGGTCATCAGGATCAACCGGCGCAATCTCCCCGCGAGCCAGCGCTAGCCCAAGCCGAGTCCCCGGCTCAATCGTGAGCGCGTAACAAGAGATGTGTTTCACTCCGAGATTCAAGGCCGCTTCTAGGGACGCTCTCCAATCGTCAAGGCTCTCCCCGGGCGTACCGTAAATGAGGTCCACCGAGGTCTCGAGACCGAGGTTATGGGCGGCGCGGACAGCGGCCTCGAGATGAGCCTGCGTGTGGGTGCGGTCGAGAGTTGCGAGGACGTGGGGGGCAGCGGATTGCATCCCGAAAGACACGCGGGTAAATCCCCCGCGGGCGAGTTCTTCAAGGTAGCCCGCATCAACGGTGTCCGGGTTTGCCTCGGCGGTAACCTCGGCTCCGTCTACGATTCCGTAAGTTGCCCTAAGCGCTTCGAGGATTTTCACCAGGTCGCTCGCCGGCAAAATCGTCGGCGTTCCTCCGCCAAAGAATACCGTGCTTAATGAGTCATGGGGACGTGCTTTTTGACTCATTCGCTTTGCGAAAAATGAGTCAAAAAGCACGTCCCCATGACTCATTTTGATCTCTTGGGTTAGGGCATCGGCATATCCGTCCACCCCGGGACCAAGCGAGAGATTCGCGTAGGTGTTGAAATCGCAATACCCGCAGCGCTGCAAACAGTAAGGCACATGGACATAAGCGGACAACGACGCAGGCGCAGCCGGCGGGTCAGACCCTTTGGCTGCGTTCCCTTCGGGTACGGCGCAAGCGCCGTTATCGGAGCTTCGGCTAAACAGCTCCGCTGTTTTTAACGCCTCCGCCAGTAACGCGGTGGCTCTTTCGGCTGCGCCGATGCCACCGCGTGCCAGAGGTCTGACCCCAGCGGCTCCGCTCCTGCCCCCGTCAGCTCCGCTCACGCTTAATCCTCGTGATACCAGGGGTCGCGCGGCTCGAATCCGGAGTCGATTGGCTTCTCTTCCAAGCGCTCGCGCCCGAGCCGCTCGACGACCCGGAGAGCCGCCGCTTGCTGACGCTCCTCCTCGGAACCGCGCACAACCCGCCGCGCGCACAAATCCCGCACCTCACGACCCTCGCGCCCGGCCCGCCGCTCAAAAGCCGTCACGACGCGCCCCTCGAAACGCGGCGCAAACCCGCCCCGCATCCCCTCCGGATCCTCCGGATCGGGCCGCTCGCCTGCGTAAACATTCACCAATCCGGGCGTGGCTTCAATCACGTCGCGCATCTGCCAGGCATAATCGGACCAGTCTGTCGCCATCCGCCACAGCCCGCCGTCCACCAGCAAATCCGCGGCAATCCCGGCAAATTCCGGAGCCACGAGCCGACGTTTCTTGTGGCGATGCTTCGGCCAGGGGTCAGCAAAGAACGTCCACAATTCGTTGATGACTCCGCGACTTGCCTCGCCTAAGACCTCAGCCTCAGCGCTCTGGATCGGACTCGAAATCTCGCGGGAATCCCCGAGATTGGCTGATTCCCCGAGACCGCCCGACCAGCCGGATTCCGCTGTGGCATTCATCAAGCGGGACTCCCTTGTTGAACCCGCTCCCCCGCAGTAATCCGCAAACAGAATCGGCAAAGCCTGGAGCGCATCCACGTCCGCTACCTTCAAGTTCGGCAAACCGTCGAAGTTCCGCACCGCGCTGGAGACGATTTTCGCGATCCCCGGAAGCCACACCTCGAAACCGAGATAGTTATTCTCCGGATGGTTCGCTGCGGCGTGAACAATCTGTTCCCCGTTGCCGCAGCCTACCTCGACAATCAGCGGCGCCTCGCGCCCGAACACCAAACGCGGGTCGAGCCGCGCCGTCTCCGCGACCATCGTCACGCCGGCGCCGCGCTCCAAATCCAGCAAATAGGCATGCTTGTATTTCTCGAAAGTCCGCTCGAGAGTGTCCCCCATCCGATCTCCGCGCCGCGCGAAGGTCCGCACGCGCGGATACGGCGAAGCCGGCGGGTCAGACCTCTCCGGCGTAGCGACTGAAGGGAGCGTAGTCGGAAGGGTCTGACCCAACGGCGAAGCCGAAGAAATCGAATCGCTACGCCACGCTGGGGTCGCACCCTTTTGGCTACATTCGCTGCGCTCATTACGCCAAAGAGGTTCGACCCCACTGGCTACGCTGGCATCTTCATCCGGATCAAACCGCACGGTCTTGCTCATTTCTTGGGTTCCTCCGAGGACAAAGCGGCAATAAACGCCTCTTGGGGAACCTCGACGCGCCCGATCGCCTTCATTCGTTTCTTGCCGGCTTTCTGCTTTTCGAGGAGCTTACGCTTACGGGTAATATCGCCGCCGTAGCACTTCGCAAGCATGTCTTTTCGCAAAGCGCGAATATTCTCCCGCGCAATAACCCGCGTCCCAATCGCGGCCTGAATCGGAACCTCGAATTGTTGGCGCGGAATCAGTTTCCGAAGTTTCTGCGCCATCGTGGTCCCATAGTTATAGGCCGCATCCTTGTGGACAATCGCCGAAAACGCGTCGACCTGCTCGCCGTTCAACAAAATGTCGACCTTCACCAAATCAGCCGGCGCGAGCCCGTCCAAGTGATAGTCCAAGGACGCATACCCGCGGGTGCGCGACTTCAACTGGTCAAAGAAGTCGTAGACGATTTCCGCCAAAGGCAGCGTGTAATGCAACTCCACGCGATCCGCGGAGAGATACTGCATATTCTTCATCGTGCCGCGCCGGTCTTGACACAGTTCCATCACGGGCCCAACAAAATCCGAGGGCGTCAAAATTGTCGCCGCCACTACCGGCTCCAAGACCTCTTTCAATTTCCCGTCGGGGAACTCGGAAGGGTTGTGGACATCGAGCTCGGTTCCGTCTTCCGTCACCACGTGATACTCCACGTTCGGCGCGGTCGAAATCAGCGCCAAATCAAACTCCCGCTCGAGGCGTTCGCGAATAATCTCCAGGTGCAACAGCCCCAAGAATCCACAGCGGAATCCTGAGCCGAGGGCCGCGGAAGTCTCCGGTTCGTAGGTCAGCGACGCGTCGTTCAACCGGAGCTTATCAAGCGCGTCGCGCAAAACCGGAAAATCTGTCCCTTCAATCGGATAGAGGCCCGAATACACCATCGGCATCGGGTCTCGGTATCCCGCCAAGGCCTCCGCGGCCGGTTTATCTGCCGAGGTCACGGTGTCACCTACGCGGGACTGCCGCACGTCCTTCACCCCGGTAATCAGGTAGCCGACCTCTCCGGCTCCCAGTCCGGAAGTCGGGGTTGGCTCCGGGCTGATCACGCCGAGCTCCAATAATTCGTGGGTGGTGGCGCTGGACATCATCTTCAGGCGCTGCCGAGCCGTGAGCGAGCCGTCCACGACGCGAACATAGGTGACCACCCCGCGATAGGTGTCGTAAACCGAGTCGAAGATCATGGCTCTGGTCGGCGCGGCTGGGTCGCCGGTGGGGGGCGGGACTTGGCGAACAATCTCGTCCAGGAGCGCGGCGACGCCTTCGCCAGTTTTCCCCGACACTTTCAGGCAGTCCTCGGGCTGGCAGCCAATCAGGCTCGCCAGTTCCTCAGCGTGTTTTTCCGGCATCGCGCCGGGAAGATCGATCTTGTTCAACACGGGGATAATCGTCAGGTCGTCTTCCAGCGCCAGATAGAGATTCGCCAAGGTTTGCGCCTCAATCCCCTGGGAGGCGTCCACCAGCAGGACTGCCCCTTCACAAGCCGCGAGCGAGCGCGAAACCTCATAGGTGAAATCGACGTGACCGGGGGTATCGATCATGTTGAGCGCATAGGCTTTCTCCCCGACCTGCCACGGCATCCGCACGGCTTGGGATTTGATGGTGATTCCACGCTCCCGCTCGATGTCCATCCGATCGAGATACTGCGCCCGCATCTCCCGCTCGGTCACGACTCCGGTCAGCCCGAGCATCCGGTCAGCCAGCGTCGATTTGCCGTGGTCGATGTGAGCGATGATGCTAAAGTTACGAATCAGGCTCGGCTCGGTTGCGGCCGGTTGAATCGTGTGCAACAAAGTGTCATTAGGAATGGACATCTCTCCCCTTTCTCCCCCCATTTTCACATTAAAACTCCTCCGCGCCATCCTCGCAGCCGCCCTGCCGACCCGACCGCGGCGCGCCCGGCAGTTTTCAGCCTGCGCCTTCGCGCCCGCAATTTGTGAAGGCCCGCCCAAATGTCGTAAACTTGGTGTTTGTGTGTCGCCAACCGCGACGGAAAACCAATCGATTTTTGAGGATGAAATGGCAAATATTAAGTCTCAGATGAAGCGGATTCGCACGAACGAGAAGGCTCGGCTGCGGAACCAGTCGGTAAAGTCCGAGCTCAAAACTTTCGTGCGCAAGACGCGCGAGGCTGTTGAAGCTGGGGACAAGGAATTGGCTGAGTCCAACCTCCGGGTGGCGACCCGCAAACTCGACGTCGCCGTCTCCAAGGGCATTATCCACAAGAACCAGGCTGCCCAGCGCAAGTCCAAGCTTGCCAGCCGCGTCGCTGCGATGCAGTAGGTTTTCCCAGGCGTCGCTTTGCCGCTCGCTGCTTTGCTGCTTTGAAAATAGCGGCGGGTGTGTTTTTTATATAAGATTTTAGGTTTTGGTTCTACCTATCTTGAGCCTGGCTATCAACGAACAGCGGGCGGGGTTTGGACACGTTGGGTGAACCAATAGTGAGCCCACTGGATTAGGGTAACCGAGATTGCTATCGCCGTGATAACCCAGCCGGAGAACATCTCTATACTTGCCCCTGCCGTACACAGCAGTAGAATGAATCCCACCCATTTGGGAAGACGGTCTCGAAAACGCAACACCATCACTAGCAGCATTACTAGGGCTGCGAGTAAACTCCCCAGGGTTATTACTGTGGCGGGCAAAAAATCGGGGTCTGGACTTATCGAGGAGTTCACCAAGACGTATCCTAAGAAGATCAGGTAGCCTCCCCCGATCGCAGCCAGTATCCAGACCGGGATTTTACTTTGGAAGGGTAGGGCAGGAGCCTTCCACGCGAAAGGTAGAACCAGGATTAGCCCTACAAGGTGTAGTAGGAGAAGGCCTGAGTGAACTATGACTGTAGGAAGCTGGTTCTCTAACGGATTCGGAGCCGGGATGACGCTTAGAACCAGGAGCGCTAAACCAATAAGTGCGAAAAGAAACCTAGCGCGCATAATGACTTGTCTCCGCGTGAACCGTATCGACTATGCAACCGCGTAAATCGTGCGAGAACCCTGCTGAATACGCGCCGTTGGGATTAGACGTGGCTGAATTGCTCATGCTATAAGTTTTACCTATGCAGGTGACAAAGTCAGTTTTAAAATCAGCAACTGCACTAATGCGCGCGTTTCTACCATAGGTGTCGCCAATGGAGGTGAAATATGCTTGCTTCGCTACATGATTCCAAGACAGCGGTGCGGCAGCCTTTGCGTATCTGGGCGCACTGAAATAACTTGTGGCACCGTTCCAACACATGAGACTCCTCATTTGTAGACTTGAGACTACCAATCCTACAGGATCCTTCAGATAGTGCTCTGTGTAGAGGGTTTTACACTGATCGCCTGACCTTGTAATGTCATTCGAATATATAGTTACAGGCAAATTCTCAAATCTGCCTGTAAATTTGGAAACAGTACAAGATGTGTCAATATCATAGGACAGCTTTATCTTCCTATTATCCATATCACTAGGAACTGTCTCCTCTATCCGGAAGGATTCGCAATGACCTTCATTCCAGATTTTCAAGGTAGCTCCAGTTAGAAAGTCTGTAACTTCACGATATGCAACAGCCTGTGCAGGTATAGCCGTTGATAAACCCGCAGCTAGAATGCATGAAACCGCATAGAATCGAAGTTTCATGGGATAACCCTTTCCCAGAAAAGTGGCGTTCCCTTCACCAGTACGATGAGTATAGCACACTAGCGATACGCCTGTTTAGGAGTTTAGTCTTGAATACCATACCAACATGGGTTCATTAGTAACATCTTTGACTAGAATCCTAGCTGCGTTCTTCGAACAGTGGAGAGTTCTCGCGAGGGGTGGTTGAAGCCGTCACGGCTCTGTGTGCGGATACCTTTTAGGAGTGTTTTCCAGAACCGGGAGGTAACGTTCTAAACTAGATGAGAAGAAAATATTTTGTTACCAACGATAGAGGTTAGGATTATGTCGAGAGAGCCGCAAGAGGCATTAAACGTTCCCGCCCATCGCTACACCGCTAAACTCGCCGGCAAAATCGAAGCGAAATGGCAAAAAACCTGGAAAGACACCGGGGCTTTCTGCGCGGATAACCCGGAGGGGGACTTGGCGGGGCCGCTGGCTGAGAAAGAGAAGTTCTTCATTCTCGACATGTTCCCCTACCCTTCAGGCAAGGGGCTTCACGTGGGGCATCCGCTGGGCTACATCGCGACCGACGTCGTCGCCCGCTACCAGCGAGCCCAAGGAAAGAACGTCCTCTATACCATGGGTTACGATGCTTTCGGCCTCCCGGCGGAACAATACGCTCTCGCCACCGGGCAGCATCCGGCGATAACCACCCGTGAGAACATCGCCAATATGAGTTCCCAGCTTGCTCGCATCGGACTGTCCCACGATTTACGCCGCTCTTTTGCCACCACCGACGAGGACTATTTCAAGTGGACCCAATGGATTTTCCTCCAGATCTTTAACTCCTGGTATGACCCTGAGGCCGAGCGCCGCGACGGCACCGGCAAGGGCGCGGCCAGGCCGATCGGGGAACTCGTGGCGGCCTACGAATCTGGGAAGCGCCAAACCCCCGACGGGCGGGCCTGGGCGGATTTATCCAAGTTAGAACAGGCGGACCTGATTGATTCCGAGCGCTTGGCTTACGTCGCCTACGCCCCCGTGAACTGGGCGCCCGGACTCGGGACGGTTTTGGCCGATGAGGAGGTCACCGCCGACGGGAGAAGCGAGCGCGGGAACTTCCCTGTCTTCAAGACGAAACTGCGCCAGTGGATGATGCGGATTACGCGCTACGCCGACCGGCTGGACGCGGACCTCGCTACGATTGACTGGCCGGACAAGGTCCGCGCCATGCAACACAACTGGATCGGGAAGTCTTACGGAGCGACCGTGAACTTCACTGTCGAGGCTGGGCAAGGGCCAGAACCGCAAACGCTCCAGGTCTTTACGACGCGTCCCGATACGCTTTTCGGTGCGACTTTCATGGTTATCTCCCCCGAGCATCCACTGGTCGGCGGCGAGGACGCAATCGCAACCGAATTGAAAGTGCCCGCGGCCTGGCCGGAAGGCACCCGCACCGAGTGGACCGGCGGTTTTGCGACCCCTGCCGAGGCCGTTGCTGATTACCGCGCGAAAGCCGCCGCCAAGTCCGACACGGAACGGACCGCAGAGACCGATTTCACCGAAAAAACCGGCGTGTTTACCGGCATTTTCGGAACGAATCCGGTCAACGGCTCCAAGGTTCCGATTTTCGTCGCCGATTACGTCTTGATGGGCTATGGGACCGGCGCGATTATGGCCGTGCCGGCTCATGATGAGCGCGACTGGGCTTTTGCCAAGAAGTTCAACTTGGACATTATTCAAACGATTTCCGGCCCCGAGGGGACGGATGTCCAGGCGGAAGCCTGGACCGGCGACGGGGTCATCGAAAACTCCGCGAACTCCGAGATTTCGTTGAACGGTCTTGGGAAAGCCGATGCCATCAACAAGATTTCCGACTGGCTCGCGGCGAGCGGTCGCGGGGAGAAAACCGTGACCTATCGCCTCCGCGATTGGCTGTTTAGTCGGCAAAGGTATTGGGGTGAGCCTTTCCCGGTCGTGTACGGCGAGGACGGGCGGGTTCACGCGCTCCCCGAATCGATGCTGCCGGTGGAACTGCCGGAAGTGACTGACTTTAGGCCGCGAACCTTTGACCCTGACGACGCGCACTCCACCCCGGAATCGCCTTTGAACCGCGCTACCGACTGGATGACTGTCGAACTCGACCTGGGCGAAGGTGAAGGGAAACAGGCCTACCACCGCGACTCGAATACCATGCCGAACTGGGCTGGCTCTTGCTGGTACGAGTTGCGCTACACCGACCCGGACAACAGTTCAGCCTTTGCTGCCCCCGAGAACGAGGCCTACTGGATGGGCCCGCGGCCCGATTCCGGAAATGTCAGCGGTGGGACGGACCTCTATGTTGGCGGAGTGGAGCACGCGGTTTTGCACCTGCTGTACTCGCGATTCTGGCACAAGGTGCTGTTCGATTTGGGCTATGTCTCGAGTTCAGAGCCGTTCCACAAGCTCTTCAACCAGGGCATGATCGAGGCCTACGCCTACACCGATTCGCGCGGGCAATACGTACCGGCTGAGGAGGTCGAGGGTTCCGAGGAAGCAGGCTTTACCTGGAAGGGAGAGCCGGTCAACCGCGAATACGGCAAGATGGGCAAGTCGCTCAAGAACATCGTGACGCCCGACCAGATGTGCGCCGATTACGGTGCCGACACCTTCCGCGTCTACGAGATGAGCATGGGTCCGCTCGACATGTCTCGCCCCTGGGACACCCGCGCAGTGGTCGGTTCGCAGCGGTTTTTGCAAAGGCTGTGGCGCAACGTCGTAAACGAGGACACGGGCGAGTTGACCGTAACCGATGACGCCCCCGACTTGGCTACCGCGAAGCTCTTGGCCCGCACGATTCGCGACGTTACCGTGGAATACGACAATATGCGCGTGAACACGGCGATTGCGAAGATGATCGTGTTGAATAACCACTTGACGTCGCTCTCGGCGGTTCCCCGCGAGGCGATCGAGGCCCTGGTTGTGATGGTTGCGCCGGTCGCGCCGCATATCGCGGAAGAGCTCTGGGCTCGGCTCGGGCATTCTGGAGGGATAACGCGAGCGCCGTTCCCGGTCGTAACCGACGAGTCCTTGTTGGCAGCCGACGAGGTGACCTGTGTTGTTCAGGTCGCCGGCAAGGTGCGGGCGAAAGTCCAGGTAGACCCGGAGATTTCCGAGGCGGACCTGGAGGCGAAGGTTTTGGCGGAGCCCGCAGTCGTGAAGCTCCTCGACGGTAAGGCTCCAAAGCGGGTCATTGTCCGGGCTCCGAAGCTGGTTTCTTTGGTGCTTTAGTTTACTCGCGACTCCTAGTTGAGTGCGAAAGTTACCTTTGAGCGTAGCCGGCGGGTCGGACCTCGGCGGCGAACGAAGTGAAGCCGACAGGGTCTGACCCGTCGGCGTAGCGAGAAAGGTTATGCTGTTACCGCCTGCGCGCCCCGAAAACCGAGCGGGTGATCTCGCGAGCCACCTGCGTCCCAGCCGACCGCAGGAAAGACGTGAGAGCCTTATTAATCGGCGAGTTCGCGCGGGCCCGCGCCTCGGCCTTTGCGGCTCGCTCGGCGGCGGCGGCTTCCTTCTTGGCTTCGGAGGCAGCCTTGGCCTCTTGTTTCTTTAGTTCGAGCTCGAGTTTTTTCCTTTCGAGTTCAAGTTCCGCTTGTTCGCGGGAATTCAATGCGGATTCATCAAGGGCTTGTCCCTTTGCGCCGCTGGCATTTGTTGAATCCGCGCTTGCTGACCCCGCCGAATCACTTGCTGACCCCGCACCGACGCCCCCCGCGACCTCTGAACCGTTACCGATCACTCCGTCCTCAAGATCCTCAAAAGCCGTGAAGCGATCGGTCGCAGTGCCGTATTTCGCCCCCAGGGGCGAGGCCGCAACAAGAGCAGCAAGAGCTTCTGGCGAGGCCGGGCCCATAACCGAGGCCGGAGCCCAAATCTTGGTCGGCGCAGTCGGGGTCGGGCGACCCTTCGGGTCGAGGGTGGTGACGATAGCCTCGCCGGTCCCGAGGCTCGTCAGAAGTTCTTCGACATCGAACTCACTTTCGGGGAAGGTGTCGGCGGTGGCTTTGAGCGCCTTCTTGTCATCAGGGGTGAAAGCGCGCAGCGCGTGTTGGATGCGGGTACCGAGCTGGCCGAGGACATCTTCGGGAATGTCTTTCGGGGTTTGGGTGATGAAGATGATGCCGACGCCCTTGGAGCGGATGAGTTTCACGGTCTGGGTGATGGAGGCGAGGAATTCCTTGGAAGCACCGCTGAAGAGGAGGTGGGCTTCGTCGAAGAAGACCACGAGTTTCGGCTTATCCGCGTCGCCGACCTCGGGAAGGCCATTGAACAGGTCTGCCAAAAGCCACATCAGGAAGGCAGAAGCCAAGGCGGGGCGGTTCATCAGGTCGTTCATCTCAAGGATCGAGATGACACCCTTGCCATCGATTGCCCGCATCAAGTCGGCAGTCTCGAAGTCGGGCTCGCCGAAGAACACGTCGCCGCCCTGGGCCTCCAAGGTCGAAACCGCGCGCAGAATCACGCCCGCGGTTTGGGTGGAAACCCCGCCGATTTCTTTTAGCTCGTCCTTGCCTTCGTCGGTGAGGAATTGGACGACCGCTTTCAAGTCTTTGAGGTCGATGAGTTCCAAACCCTTCTTGTCCGCCCAGGTGAAGATGAGTTGGAGGGATTGGGACTGGGTCTGGTTAAGTTCGAGGGCGCGGGAGAGGAGAATCGGCCCGAAGTCGGTTACGGTGGCGCGGATTGGGGCACCGGGGGCGGTATCGGAGGTTTCGCCAAGAGAAAGGGACTCTACGGGAAATTGCGCGGGCTGCCAGGCTTGGCCTTGGGCGGCGGCTCGGGCGGTAAGTTTTTCCGAGGGCGGGCCGGGCTCGAGGAGGCCCGTCAAGTCGCCTTTCACGTCGGAGAGGAAGACGGAAACCCCGTTGGCAGAGAGGCCCTCGGCGAGGAGCTGGACTGTCCGGGTTTTCCCGGTTCCGGTTCCGCCGGCGACGAGCCCGTGGCGGTTTAGCATCCCTACGGGGATGTTGACCAGCGCGTCTGGGACGGGCGCGCCATCAACCAGGAAGGCCCCGATTGTCATCGTCGTGGAGTCGAATTTATAGGCTTCGGCGAGTTTTGAAACATCCATGAACTTATCCTAGCGGGCGGGTTCCGCCTAGAGCATACGATTTTTGAATTTATTGCCTTATTAGGCAATAAATTCAAAAATCGTAAGAGTTAGGCGCATCCTCCAGCGACTCACTAAGGGAGATTCCAATAAGCCAGGACCGCCTTCGCGTTCTTCACCTCTCCGACCTGGGCTAACTGGGCAATTCCGGCTCCCAGAGGTTGAGGATCTCCGGTAACAGCCGCGCCTTCAAGAGGCGGGGTAATCCCCTCCCAGAGGAATTTCCCGTCGACCACCCCGTAGGCCAGCAAGCCGCCCCCAGCGCTGAACACGGCGGTTTTCCCGTCACTCGTAAGCGGTGAGCCGATATCCTTAAGCCTTATCGCCGCCCCATCCCCGGTAGTCCATTCCCTCGCGGCGCATCCCGGCCAAGTCGAGCAGGTCTCCCCTGCCGAGCCAACAAAATAGGTCTTATCAGGCATAATGACCGGGACTTTTCCGGATTGCATCGCCGCTGTTGCCGCGGTCGCGTCAAGAACTAACCCGGAGCGAAGCTGGGCATGCATGGCTTGCACCGCCACCCGCGGGGCTTTCCCTTGCGCGGCCACCGAGGCATCAGGGTTGTAAACTGCCCAATCTGCCTGGTCACTAGCGGTGTCTTCCGGGTTGGACGACCCGAAGAACCCGGCTTCCAGCATCGATACCTGGGATTGCGAACCGAGGCTGGACGTGTTGATCGTCCCAGTCACCGTGTTGAGAGTCTGCGCCCAGCCCCAGGTGTGTTTGAGGTTTTCCCCGTTAGCCCCTGAGGTCACCACCCCGACTAGGACGGTTGAGCCCCGCGACTGGGTTGAGATGGGCTCGGCGGCCGCGGCGTTTGGAACCAGGATTTGATAATGCGCACGATAGCTGAAATCCGGGTTGATATATTGCGCGTCGACCCCCGCGGAGGCGCCTTGCGCGACCGCAATCGGCACGACAAGGAACTGGTCATAAACCGAGCCGATGTGGTGCGAACCTGTCGCGAGATCCCAAATCCCGTTCGGGAGATCCCCAACTGCGACGTTACCTGTCGGATCGATGCGGACGACCTTCTTGGCGGCGCCAGATTCGCAGACAATCGAACTCGTCCACAACTGGTCGAGACAGTAATCGAGCGGCAGGTCGTTATAGGTTTTAGACCAGACTGCCTGGCCGGTCGCGGTGTCGATGAGCGCGATTGCCTGGGTCTCTTTCTTGCCGTCCGTTCCCTTGACGAGGACCAGGTTTTGGGTCTCGGTAAGCTTTGCGGTCGCACCGGTCGCGTTGTCCTGGGCGGCAAGCGAGTTCTGGGAGTCTTGGTAGTCCCAAACCTGGATTGACCTTGGGTCTTTCATCTCTTTCGGCAAGTCCAGTTGCCAGCCTTTATCAAGCGGAGCGACGGTTTTGATGACTTTCACCGTGGCCTGGTTGCGGATGCGGGTGGTATCAGAAATCCACTGGGTAGTTGCCGTCACGAGAACGACCACCGCAGCAATAACGAGGAAGGCGCCGAAAATCCGTTCGGGAAGGGAGGGGAGACGGACGGGTTTGCGGGGTTTTTTCTGGGCGGGAGCGGCCGTGGGAGCGGCGGCGGGAGCGGCTGGGGCGGTGGCGGGGGCGGCCGTGGATTCATCAAGGGATTCATCAAGGGCCGGCGCGCGTTCTTCGGGCGTCAAGTTGTCGCCAGAAATTGTCATTAACTCGTCTGCTTTTTTGCTCACCATCCCAGTCTAACCCGAGAATAGCAACGAAAATTCGATTCCACCCGAGTTTTCCACAGGTGCAAATTTAAGGCTGTTTCCACATGGTAAATTCTTTTCGCTCGCTTTGGGGTCAGGCCATATCTACGCTTGCCCCATGACGGTTTTTCATTCAACAAATCGCGCGGATCGGGTTGAGGATCTCACCGCGGGAGTTTTCGCGCGGGCTCGCGCCGCGGGGATTGGCTATGGTTCTGAAGGTTCCGAGCCTTCGGTAGTTCCCCGCGCCGCGGACAAGGCCAAATCCTCGGTTCGGCACTCCCTCGAAGTTTCCCCACCCGCCCGCTCTCACCAGCGGATTCGCCTTGCTCCCAGTCCGCGGGTCGCCACTTTGGTCGCTGGGTTCTTACTTGTTCTCGCAGTTCTCATCGTGGGATGGCAAGTTTTTTCGACGCCTTCGAGCGAACCGATTGCGGGCACAGTAGATCACTCCGGTGAGATGGGGTCTGCGTTGAAGGCTGCTGATAGTTCGGGCGGGTCGGGGTCTATGTCCGGCGAGGTCTCGAAAACGAAAGGTGGCGATTCCCCAAGGGTGAGCCCGGGAACAGCGCCGGAGCTCTTTCTTCCCGGGGCAAACGGCTCCGAGATTGTGGTCTATGTTTCGGGACAGGTGGCAAAGCCCGGGATCGTGCATCTGGGCGATCCGGCGCGGGTTGCTGACGCCTTGGAGGCAGCCGGCGGGGCAAATCCCGGGGCTGACCTGCAGGCTTTGAATCTAGCGCGCCTCGTCGCCGATGGGGAACAGATTCATGTTCCCCTGCCGGGCGAGCCTCTCCCCGCAGGAGTCGGCGCGGGTATCGGGGCGGGTTCAGGCAACGCGGGTTCAACAGGCGGTGGCACCAATGCGGGCAGCAATTTGGTGAATCTCAACACCGCCGACGCCACTGCACTCCAGACTTTGAGTGGGATTGGGCCGGCTCTGGCGGAAAGGATTATCGACTATCGCAACACGAACGGGAAGTTCCAGTCCGTAGACCAGCTCGATGAGATCAGCGGCATCGGCCCCGCCCTCATGGAGCGCCTCCGCTCCCACGTCACGGTGTGAGGTGACATCGGGTTCATGCCTGTTATCGACTTGTCCGTTAATCTTTCATTCAAGTTCCGGTCGGCGAGTGCACAATCTCTCGCTCGAGATAATCAGTCATTTGGTAGCGTCGAGCTTGGTTCTGGTTTGCGCGGTTGTCGAAGCCGCGCGTGAGGGACGTTCGCGTAGGCAGCCTGTGGGTATTAGCAATCTTTTCGAGATTGCATACCCTCGGTCTTTCGGTTCGATCTCAAACAAGCTTGGCTCGACCTCACTCCCTTCGGGTATTAGCAATCTCTTCGAGATTGCATACCCTCGGTCTTTCGGTTCGATCTCAAACAAGCTTGGCTCGACCTCACTCCCTTCGGGTGCTCGTAGTTTTTCTTAGCAACTTGCTGCTTAGAAAAACAGAGCGGGACCCCACCGCGACCCAGGTCGAGAGCAATGCCGAGCTTGCCCGAGCATTGCCGAGACCAAGGAAGCGGCGCGCAATGCGAAGCATTGCAAGCACCAAGCTGCCGAGCGGTCGTCCCCCAAGCGGCTCCTAGTGGCCTGTCAAGTTAAATAACCGGCGCACAAAGGCGACACAAAGCGAAACAGGAGGGAGCGATGAAGGGTTTGTTTGAGGGGTATCTAATCGGGTTCGGAATGGAGCCCGATAGGGAACGAGTTGGACACAGCGAAACGCCACGGGGAGTGCCCTGGCAAGCACGTAACGAGACTGCTGGCTTGAAGCCCTTTCCTGGGGTCTCGAACCGGAGTCATATTGCGCGGGTTCGCCGTGACACGGATCGGATTCCGCGACCGGTAGATTTCCGCCTGGCGATTCCGTCCGGCGCTCTATGGGTGACGCTGCTGGTGGCAAACCTGGCGGGAATGATTGATCAAAAGGCAAGCCTTCTGATAGCGGCGGTGTTCGGGACGTTAGCGCTTGGCGCGACCGTCCTCAACCGATTAGCGAATTCCGGTGCCCGCGAGGATTCATCGCATACTCCGCAGACTGGAAGAGACTCGCGGGGCTCGCCGCCACCTGGCAGGACGCTTTCACAAATCACGCGGACTGGAAGGAGCTCGCAAAGTTCGCCGCTACCTGGCGGCCCAGATCTAGCTTTTCGGGAATTTTGGCGGAGCCGAACTGCGCGTCACCGCCTGTTCCCGGGCGGGTCCGCGGCGGCGCTAGTCGCGCTCGCCGCGTTCACGGTCGCACTCGGCTTCGCCGCGCACGCCGTGAACCTCGCCATCACCGCTCGCGACCCGCTCGCGGTGATTGGCTCGGACCCCGCCCATAGATTCACCCTAAATGCCCAGGTTATAACCACTCCACGCGCAATAATCCCACGCTCCGAAGCCGCCGAGCCTCCTTCCCGAGATAGCGCCTCCTCCCCCTCAGCCCACGTCACCCCATCTCGCGGGGCCATAGTCCCGAATTCAGGCGACTCCTACCTCGTGGAACTCCGCGGCGAGAGCTTCACTTGGCGCGATATTACCTACCGTACCCATGCGAAACTCCAGGTCAAAGGCAAGGGTTGGGACAACATTCCCCTCGGCGCCACGGTGAGCCTCCGTCTCGGACTCGCCGGCCTCGACTCGACGGGCGAATTCCTCGGACAAGCGAAAAGCCCTGGAAAACCCCAGCTCACCGCCCCGCCGAGCGGTCGATATCGCTATGTCCACGCCGTGCGTGAGCGCCTAGCCGAGGCAACCGCGACCCTCCCGAAAGACATCCAGTCGATGGTGCAAGCGATGACGCTCGGGCTCACCTCCACCCAGACCGAGGCCGACCGCGAAGCCATGCGTGTCTCCGGATTAGCCCACCTCACAGCGGTTTCCGGAATGCACTTGAGCGTCCTCATCGGCCTCGCTCTTGGTCTTACAATCCGTCTCCCACGCCCGATTCAGGTCGGCACCGCAGCCGTTCTCGCCATCGCTTTCCTCGCCATGCTCGAGGGCTCTTCTTCGGTGACACGAGCCGCTGCGATGGGAGCGATTACCCTGTTCGGACTGGCTTTGGGCCGGCCGTCTCGGAGCATTTCGGCGTTGAGTCTCGCGGTTCTCGGGATGCTTCTCGTCATGCCGTGGCAGGCTACGAGCTGGGGTTTCGCCTTGTCTGTTGTCGCCACCTTGTCGATTGTGACCCTGGGGGACGTGTTGTCGGACTGGTTGGCAGTGTTTCTTCCGCGAATTATCGCCTTCCCACTCGCAGTCTCCCTCGCCGCCCAGCTCGGATGCCAGCCGCTCATGCTAATCCTGCGCGGCAAGCTCCAGTTGTATTCTCTCCCCGCGAATCTCCTGACCGGAGCGATTTCCTCGGTCGTAACCGTAGGCGGACTCGTCCTGATTGCACTCCCTGCCACTCCGGTTTTGGCCCCGCTGACCACAGTAACAACGCAGGTCACCGGCGCGTCCGCCACCTGGGTTCTTCGCGTGGCCCGCTTTTTCGCGGGAGTCTCCGGCGCGGAAGTCCCCTGGGTGGAGTCGGGCTATGGGGTTGTCGGAATTCTCCTCGTTAGCGGGGCGGGACTGTGGCTCACCTGGCGTTTTGTCTCCGTCCAGCGCTGGCGCGTCGGCAAATCTCGAGAACCATCGCCTCCAGGGCATAGTCGGGGTCTCGTGAGGCGCCTTTGACCTGTTCATCGGCTTTTGAAACGGCCTGGAGGGCAGCGCCGAGCCTCGCGTCATCCCAATAGCGCAGCGCCGGACGGATTTTATTCGCCATCCAGCTCGGCATCGGCTTGACCTCAGCCAAAAGCCCCTCTCCAACCACCAGCGGCGCCGGCGGGGGAGCCGCAAGCTGCAACAACTGCCGCAATTTCATTCCCACGGCGGCGACGATTGCCACCGGCTCCACCCCGACTGCGCGAGCGTGGCGCAGTTTCGCTAAGGCATCGCCCACATTCCCCGCCACGGCCGCATCTGCTATATCGAAGCCGGTGGTTTCCACCCGTCCCCGAAGATAGGCTTTCACCGCCCCTTCATCCAAAGGTTTATCGAGGTCACCAGCGGTTTCCAGGAGCTGGTCGGCGACAGATACCAGTTCGGTAAACTCCTCGCCCAAGGCATCAACCAGCGCGGTGGCGGCCGCCGGGTCAATCGGACGCTTGAGGCGCGCGGCCTCGGAAGCGAGAAATTTCTCTTTGTCTTCGCGTTTTTTGAGGTCATCGCAGGAATATATCCCCGCCAAGGGTTGCTTCGAGGCCGAAGAGTCTTTCCCACTAGCCTTTGCTGAACTCGCGGAGCCTGCCTTTGCTGAACTCGCGGAGCCTGCCTTTGCTGAACTCGCGGAGCCTGCCTTTGCTGAACTCGCGGAGCCTGCCTTTGCTGAATCCCCCGCAGACCGACCGCCTTGAGCCGATTCCCCCGCAGCGAGCTGTTTGACGAGGTCAAGCACCTTTTTCCCGCGAACCCCGCCAGCATGGGTCAAGATTAAATGCGCCTGAGGCTCCGCACCGTCCCTGAGCCCAGTCACGTAAGTCACGAGGTCATCGAGCAGACCCGCGTTGGCATCCTCGAGCCCGCGTGCGATGACCAGCGGCGCCCCGCCAAAAAGCGAGGGCGACAGGTACTGGGCCAGCGCTCCCGCGACGTATTCCCCCGCCGAAATTTCCGTCACCTCTGGTGGACCAAAATCTCCGGCGCCGCTTGCCAAGGCTTGCGCCTTGAGGGAATCCAGCGCGCGGCGCACGAAAACCTCCTGGCGCCCGAGCAAGAGCACCACCGGCGCGAGCCGAGCCCGCGACCAGGAAGGATAGCCTGACCCTGCCGCCGGCGTCTTGCCTTTGTAAGTCTTCTTCTTTGTCGCCACCCTTTAACCTTACCGGCAACCTCCACCCCTAAATTCCCCTAAAATGAAAATCAAGTATAGGAAAGGAACCCCATGTCTTCTGTTTTCACGAAAATCATCAACGGCGAGATCCCCGGCAACTTTGCGTGGCAAGACGAGAAATGCGTTGTGTTTTCAACGATTGAACCCCGCGCTGCGGGTCACATGCTCGTGGTGCCGCGCCTCGAGGTCGATAACTATCTTGATGCTGACCCCGCGCTTATCGGCCATCTCTCCCAGGTCGCCCAGACTATCGGTCAAGCGGGACGGCTCGCTTTCGAGGTCAGCCGCGCGCTGATAGTCGTCGCCGGTTTCGATGTCCCTCATCTGCATATTCACGTCATCCCTGCCGACTCGATGCGGGTCTTGCATCCGGATTCCAAGGTTGAAGGCGAGCCGGAGGTTTTGCGGGAAAACACAGAGAAACTCCGCGCCGCCCTGCGGGAACTCGGCTACGCCGCAAACGTTCCCACCGCCGTTGACCGACTCGATTAGCTACCGAGACCGGCTCCCCTATCCCCCGAGCCCACAATTCAGCGACAGCAAAGTTATCAGCGTCTGAATTTGTGAAATCCCTCGCGGAGGATTAAACTAAATAGTCGTTGCGTTGCGGCGTTCACTCTCTGCTGATGCAACAGCCACTTCAAACTTTGGGTTTGAAGTAACCTGCGCCATTAGCTCAATTGGCAGAGCAACTGACTCTTAATCAGTGGGTTCAGGGTTCGAGTCCCTGATGGCGTACCAAAAAAGGCCGGTTCATTCGAACCGGCCTTTTTCGTATTCCCCCGCTCTTTGCGGATCAAGGTTCTCGCGTCTCCGCTTAGAAAACCTTCTCGACTTGGTTGAAGTTCAACTCCACCGGGGTTTCGCGCTCGAAAATCGTCACCAAAACCTTCAACTTTTGGGTTTCGGGGAAAATCTCGGCAATAGTCGCGCTCATCGTCTCGAAAGGCCCAGAAGTGATGGTGACACCCTGGCCCACTTCGAAATCGGTCACAATCTGAACCGGAGCGGAAGTCGCCACGCCTTCAATAGCGCCGTCCTCAGCCACGCTCACCTTTGCGGCCTCTTCCGCGGTCGGGGCAAGCATATTCACGACTTCTTCCAAGGTCAGCGGCACAGGATCTTGCTGGTTTCCAACGAAACCGGTCACAGCCGGAGTGTCTTTCACCAAGCGCCAGGAGTTTTCCTCCATATCCATCCGCACGAGGACGTATCCCGGAATCCGCGGGCGCGCGACTTTCTTGCGGCTCTTGGCCTTGACCTCGATGTGTTCCTCCATCGGGATTTCCACCTGGTAAATCCACTCCTCCATCCCGGGATTGTTCGCCACGCGCTGTTCAATGTTTTGTTTCACGCGCTTTTCGTAAGACGAATAGGTGTGAACCACGTACCAGCGGCCGGGCAGCCCGCGCAGTTGGTTCGCAAGTTCCTCTTTAGGGTCGGTTTCGCCGGATTCATCAAGGATTTCTCCGGTTTCCGGGTCAACATTAGCGGGAACCGCGGCTTCGGTCGCCTCTGTCTCAGCCGCCTCTGTCTCCGCGGCAGTTTCCGCTGGCTCAGCCGTGTCGGTCTCGGTATCGCTAGTGGATACGTCTTCAGCAAGGGTTTCCTCGGCCACAGCCTCGTCCTTTACCGCTTCCAAATCTTCTTCAGTCATTAGTCAAAATCTCCACATTATTGAATAGAGGAAAAAATCAAATCTGTCAGCGCGCCAAACCCAAGGTCAGCCAGACCCACCGCCGTCATGATGATCAAAACGAAAACAATCACCACCAGGAAATAGCGCCACAGTTCTTCGCCAGTCGGGTAAACAACCTTCTTCATTTCGTCGATAACCTGGCGAATAAACCGCGCGATGCGACGGAAAAGTCCTACTTGCTCGTCGGAACCCGGGGTGGGCTCGTTCTTCTGCACCGCCCGGGCGCTGGCTTCAGCTTCAGCCATAACTGCTGTCCTCCTGTTGATTCAATCGCGCCCGCGTCCACCGGACTTTAGGCGCACTTCCACCCTCACATAATTTAGGGGGGATGTGTCAAATCATACGCGAAAGGCGTCGATTTCACCAATTAGAGGGGGCACTCCGCCGTCCTTTCACGGGCACCGCGTCCTGGGTGGCCACTTTGGAGAAGATATAAAACAAACCACGAAACTAAAATCGCCTTTACCTGCGGGTTTAAAAAAGAACTCTCTGAATCAAGCCTTGAAAGTGGCCACCCAGGACGCACGCCCTTGAATTTGCAGGGCAGACAGGACTCGAACCTGCAACCTACGGTTTTGGAGACCGTTGCGCTACCAATTGCGCCACTGCCCTTCGACCGGCTGGGAGCCGAACAGTATTTAAGTCTAAGTTAAAGACCGCGGTTTTTTCAAGCCGTATCGCTAAACGCGGCGAAAAGTCGGCGTACGCTTGATATTGTGAGCGCTCAATCGATGCCTCCTCATGATCCACAACTCGCTGCCGCCAACGCCTACACGACCTGTCGGAACAAGCCAGCAGCCTGCCGGGCAGCACTCCCCACACGCCACCGCCAAGAAGCCCCCAGCGCTGCTGATCGGTATCGGGGCGCCAGTGGCTCTCGTGGTTGTGCTGGCGCTGGTGCTGGCGATGTTTTTCCTGGACAAAGGGCACTCCGGAAAGACCGAGGCGCAAACCGAAGTTACGCCAACGGAAACCACCTCGGAAACAGACGGGGCAGAGAAAACACCCACCGAATCTGCTACTGAAAAAGAGCCTGAGACAGAGAAAAATCCCTCTGCCGAAGCGAATCCATTGGACGGCAAGATTGCGGCGGCTAAGGCAGCAGGGAAACAGGTCTTTACCGGGACAGTGCAGATTATGCCCCTGGATAAAATGGCTGATTTTCAAGCAAAGTTTGATGGGCAAAATATGGGAGCCTCTGCCCAAGCGCTCAACCCAAACAGCGAAACATACTCCAATGAATATGGGTTCCTTTTCCTCAGTCCTACCCAATCAATTACTGCCGGCAGTGGCGACGGAATGGGCACTTCCACTCGGAACTGCAACATCATCAGCCTGGGGTATAGATCTTCGGATAAATTCGGAAACACTCTCGAGGACTGCCTCTCCGAGTGGCAGCCCCACAATGGAAAGACTGTAACCGTGGCGATTGCTTATCTGCAGTGGCCCTCCGACACCTCCCTCCCCATCGGAGCTCCGAGCGGAGAAGTCGAAGTTTTGGGCTAGGGATTTCCGACATTACCCGCCCTAAGCCGCCATAAAAGTGCGAGAATGGGGTCATGAGTAAAAATCGTGTTTCCAAGCGCTTAGCCGCTATCGCCCCGTCCGCTACCCTTGCTGTTGATGCCAAGGCCAAAGAGTTGAAAGCCGCCGGAAAACCGGTCATTGGTTTCGGCGCTGGCGAGCCGGATTTCCCGACTCCCGACTACATCGTCGAGGCTGCGATTGCGGCCTGTAAAGATCCTGCAAACTACAAATACACCATGGGCAAGGGGCTGCCCGCGTTGCGCGAGGCCATTGCCGCCAAGACTCTCCGCGACTCCGGCTACGAGGTCGACCCGAATAACATTATCGTCACGAACGGCGGGAAACAGGCCGTATTCCAGGCTTTTGCCGCGCTCGTTGACCCCGGCGACGAAGTCTTGTTACCCGCGCCTTACTGGACAACTTACCCCGAGGCGATTCGCCTCGCGGGCGGCGTTCCGGTCGAGGTTTTCGCCGGGGCGGACAAGGACTACAAGGTGACACCGGAGGACCTCGAGGCGGCTCGCACGGAGAAAACCAAGGTCTTGCTCGTGTGTTCGCCCTCGAACCCGACTGGCTCGGTTTATACGCCCGAAGAGTTGACCGCGCTTGGCAAGTGGGCGGTTGACCACGGCGTCTGGGTAATCACCGACGAGATTTACGAGCATCTCTTGTACGACGGCGCCGAGGCAGCGCACATTGTGAAACTCGTCCCTGAACTCGCCGACACCTGCGTCGTTTTGAATGGTGTCGCGAAGTCTTACGCGATGACCGGCTGGCGCGTGGGGTGGATGGAAGGCCCCACGGACGTCATCAAAGCGGCCGCGAACTTCCAGTCTCACCTGACTTCAAACGTTTGCAACATTGCCCAACGCGCTGCGATTGCCGCAGTGAGCGGACCGCTTGATGAGGTCTTTAAGATGCGAGACGCCTTTGACCGGCGCCGCAAGAAGATTGTCTCGATGCTATCCGAGATTGACGGGCTTTCTGTGCCGGTTCCGCGCGGGGCTTTCTACGTTTATCCCGATGTGACGGGTCTTTTTGGGCGGACGCTTGACGGAGCTGAGATTGAGTCTTCCGGGCAGCTCGCGGGGTTAATTTTGGAGAAGGCCGAGGTCGCGGCGGTTCCTGGCGAGGCTTTCGGCCCGAGCGGGTTCCTGCGTTTTAGTTACGCACTTGCTGACGCTGACCTCGAAGAAGGCATCTCCCGCGTCCAAGACCTCCTCGCGAGAGCTAAATAACCGTGGCGTGCGGGTCAGGCCCAGCGGAGCCACGGGGTCAGACCTCTCTGGCGTAACGAAGTAGAGCCGAAGGGTCTGACCCCAAGTGGCATAGCGGGGATAGCTTGAAACGGCTACGCCGAGGGTCACACCCACCGGCTCCGCCACAGCCGTGCCCGACTGCTCTGCTATTCCTCCGAACCCGTGCGCGGGTTCGCCGCCAAATCCCGCTTCACCGAACGCGAGGTCCAGGTGTAATACCCTGCGGCCGCTGCTACTAAAAGCACCCCAACCCCTATTGAAGCAAAATCGCGCCCCGTTGCCACCGCCACAATCCCCAAGGTCAGCGCCGCCAAAATCGTAAATCCCAGAACCAGTCGCGCGAGGAACATCACTCGCTGGTATTCCTGTTGACTCGATGGAGGCCGCCCCGGAATTGCCGCTTCTTCTCTCTGGGTTTCGGAAACAGCCTCAGACCCCGCCAATTGCTCGGACACCGACGGCCCCTCTCCTCCGAAATCGAATCTCGCAGCCGCACCCCCGCCGGTAATCGCCGGTTTGCCGCTGGCCTTTACTGAATCCTCTTCCGGAAACCCGCTTACGCCCCCAAAACTAATCTCGTTTCTTTTCACGCCACCAGCCTACCAGGCGATCCTCACCTCAGGGCGCAACCAGGTAGGGGATGAGGTAGCGAACCTCCAAGGGCGTGGCGGAAGAATCCGTGAATAAATCTCCTTCAACGTCCCCGTCATCTCCGCTGTCCCCTCCGGAAACTTCCCAGTCTCCTTTCCAATACACCCGACAATTCACGGTATAAATCCCCGGCTTTGCATACTGGTGTTTTACTGTCCCGTCGGGCCAAGGGGCGCCGGCTTCCTTGGATTTAGTGACGGCGCCATCTCCCCAATCCCACTCGTACCCGACCGGTGTGACTCTGACTTTTACCGAAAATCCTCCCGCCCGAACCTCGAGATCCTGCGGCTTCGGATCCACCACATAGGCGTAGGTGTCCTTCCCGACGATGGCGTTGACTTCGGGGTTCAGTTTAATCTCGGGAGCCTTGATTTCGAGTTTAACATCCTCGGTCACGATGACTGGCTCCGGATGGTACCCGATGTCGAGTGGCGTCTGGCGAGAACCTAGAAACTGGTCTTTCGAGTTGAAAAAATTTCGCAGTTTGCTTCCGGTGTCATCCTTGAAATACGTCCAGCCTGCGGGATTCCCGTCGCTGCCGTCGTGGGGTGCGCTGTGGCTGAAATTGTTGAAGGCGCCGTTGGAGAAGGTAATCGTTCCACTGATCGAAGAACCAGATCCGCTGAAACTTCCCTGAGTCGCTACCGCCCAGAAACCTATCCCCCAGCTCAGCGCCAGTCCGACCACCATTCCGGCTGCCACCATTGCTTTGCGTTGCATCGTTCCCCTTTCGGCTTCGTTGCTGACGTCTGCACCCAAGTTACCGAAATCAACAAAAGCATTCAAACGGCAATGAAACACCCAGGAGCGGCGAAAACACTTCGTTGTAGTTTTGGTGTTCATCAAAGGCGCAGGTGAGAGAGTCGGCATTTGGTCCCCTCCCGCCACATTTTGGCAACAAAATGGCAACAGCCCGCGGACTGGTTCGGTATGACTAAACAATGACTATTGATAAATCCACTGTTGACCATAGCGAAGCCGCGCACGCAGACCATAGAGGAGGGTCGGGGGACTTGTTCAGAAGAATGCCCAGCGAACCACTTCGCGAAGCCCTTGATGAATCCGCCACTTTTGGCGACTTGGCAACGCTGTGGCTCGAGACGAAAGTTGACGTCAAGGAGAGCACCAGGGCTTGCTATCAATCCCTGTTGAAGTGCAGTGCCGCTGATTTTTGGGGGCTTCCTATCAGGGAGATTTCCCATCTTGATGTCATGGCCTGGGTGGCGCGGCTCGTCAGCGATCGCGGGTTCGGGCCGGTTCAGGTTCACTCCGCAGTCGGGGTGATGCGAGCCACCTTGGAACTCGCGCGGCGCTTGGGGGCGATTCCTCCTGAGAGCAATCCCGCAGATGGGGTACCTTTGCCGCGATTACGGACGGGCGGCGGGAGGTTGGATCGGAGATTGAGTCTTCTTGAACTGGAGTTATTGGCTCGCGAGGTAGGGTGGTGGACTTTGAAGTCTTCACCTCTGCCTGGCGAGGAGATCGCCGTCTCGTCCAAGGGTCGCTCGGGTTGGCTGCGACGGCGCAGGACGAGATGCGCAAATGTGACCTTTCGAGTCAGCGAAAAGCGACCTTCGGTAAGCGCCAACCGCCTCGAAGTTTTGACGCGAGTCTTGGGGTATTGCGGGCTTCGCATTGGGGAAGCTCTGGCTTTGACCTGGAGAAATGTGGACTGGGAGTTCGGCGTTTTCCGCGTGAACCGCGCGGTGACCGAGGTTGGGGGGCGCCAGGTTTTTGATACGCCCAAAAATGGCCGTTCCCGCACGGTTCCCATTCCGAAGTTTCTCCTGCAGGGAGATTTGGCTCGCCTCCAAGCGAGTTTTGGGAGTCGGGCTACTGCGAGCGCTTATCTTTTCCCGACCGAGGATGGGAAGAATCCGCTGCGGGCCTCGAATCTCCGCTACCACTTCGATCTGGCAGCGGCAGCAATCGGACATCCGGGATTACATATTCATGACCTGCGTCATACGGCGGCTTCGCTCGCGGTGAGCGCGGGGGCGAATGTCAAGGCGGTTGCGCAGATGCTCGGGCATTCAAGCGCGGCGCTGACCTTGGACGTTTATGCCGATTTATTTGCCGAGGATCTGAGCGCGGTCGGGTCCGCGCTCGATGCCATGCGCCGCCGCGAACTCCGCCGCGCGGCCGACGCCTAACGCCCCGCGAGCTGACCGCAAACCTCGGATTCTCGCCGCTGATAATCTCGGATTTTAGTTGTTGAAGATCTCGGATTTTAGTAGTCTGGTGGTATGGAGACAATCAATCCTGCGGGTTATCTTCCCCGTGTCGTTGACGCGCAAGTGCAGCGCTGTCTGCGCATATATGGGGCAGTAGAAATTTCGGGGGCGAAGTGGTGCGGAAAAACCTGGACTGCTCGGCATCACGCTAACAGTATCGTGCATTTGGATGAGAGTAATGCTTTGGCTGCAGCTAAGGCTGCGCCGGAGTTGGTTCTTGAAGGGGACAAACCGCGAGTTATTGATGAGTGGCAGTTAGCTCCAAACGTGTGGGACGCGGTTCGTCATGCGGTTGATGAGGCTGCGGAAAAGGGGTTGTGGATTCTTACTGGTTCCTCCACCCCGGCTTACAGCAAAACTCGGCACAGCGGTGCGGGAAGATTCGGCCGCGTCAGGATGCGTCCTATGTCGTTGTTTGAATCGGAGGATTCCGTAGGTGCGGTGTCCCTGGAGGGATTATTTGCCGGCAAGTTTTCTCCTGCGCAGACAGGAATTGATGTTTCGACTTTGGCAGAACTGTGCTGTCGCGGGGGCTGGCCGGGTGTCTTAGGTTTTAGTGCGTCTGATGCTCAACAAGTGGCCAGAGACTATTTGGAAGCGGCGTTAGTGACAAGCGTGCCGGCTCAGGGTAAAGACTCGGCGACAGCCCGCAGATTGCTGCGCTCGCTCGCACGGAATCTAGGACAGTTAGCAACCTATAAAACTCTGGTGGCGGATATGTACGGCCAAGAGCCGGGGCAGATTGCGCCCCGCACAGTGGGGGAATACTTGGACGTTTTAAACTCCCTGTTTCTGATTGAGCCGGTAGGAGGATGGGCTCCGCCAGCGCGTTCCCCCAAACGTTTCCAAACCAAGGAACGCCGGTACTTCATAGATCCGTCCCTACCAATAGTGCTCTTGAGACTGAATGAACACTCTCTGCAGAGAGATTTCCAGACTTTTGGTCTAGTCTTCGAAAACTTGTGTCTGCGAGACCTAGCAGTTTATTCGGAAGCTTTAGGAGCAACACTACGCTACTACCGCGACGATGCCGGGTTAGAAGTTGACGCGATAATTGAAACCAGTAGCCAGGAATGGGCGGCGTGCGAGATAAAACTCGGAGAAAATAAGGTGGACAAGGCAGCAAAAAATCTGGTGCGGCTACGGGAAAAGCTTCTACGCAACCCAGCCAACCAGGTAAAACCACCAGCATTCCTAGCCGTAATCACAGGTCTCGGACAGTATGCCTACCAGCGCCAAGACGGGGTCTATGTGATACCTATCACCACGCTCCGCCCTTAAACGCGCGCGCTGAATTCAGGGGACGGGACGTGGCACGGTTCAAAGACACGAACCCAGCCGCGCTTCTGGCAGCGCCGGCAGCCGCCGTGTTGGAAGAGCCTTCTAAATACTCTCCGAACGTCTCACCACAGATTATCAAGTCGGGAAACAACACGGATAAGTCTGTGCCTGCCCAGCAAAGCCCCCCAACGCCCAGCCACAACAGCGAACCTCAAGCACCGACGGGACAATGCCCCGCCCACCGTCAAATTCTCCACCCTTTAATACCCAGAAGAAGGGTTTATTTAGATGAATTTGAAGAAGAAGTTTGTGGTTGGCGCCGCCTCCGTGGCGCTGATTGCTTCGATGGGCGTTGCCCCGGCTTTCGCTGCTGAAATTTACTTGCCGAACGGCACCAAGGTGGAGCGCCTGGCTGGACCGGATCGCGTGGAAACCTCCTTGGAGGCTGCCAAGGTTCGTATGGAACAGTCGACCGTTGACACCGCTTACATCGTCGGTTACGACGCTGTTGTGGATGCGGCTTCCGCGTCCTCCCTTAAAGACGGAGTTATCTTGGTAGCTCCTCGTGACCGTGGCGGCCAGTTGTTGCTGGGCAAGGCGATGAAAGATGACGCCAAGCTCGCGAACATTTCGAAGTTGGTTGCCGTTGGTGGTACCAGCGTAGTTGCGGATTCTGTCCTCGAAAACATCAAGAAGTTTGATGATTCCATCACCGAGACTTCCCGCATCGATGGCAAGAACCGTTACGAGACTTCCGCCAACATCGCCAAGCGCGCCTTTGCTGCAACCGCTGTAAGCACCGTGTTCTTGACCCGTGGCGACAACCCGGTCGACGCTTTGTCCGCTGGCTCCTTGAACGCATTTACCGACAAGAAGGGTCCGGTCTTGCTCGTGAATCCCTCCGGCACGGTAGATAAGTCCATCGTTGATTACTACCGCTCGACCGGCAAGCCTTCCGACAACGTCTTGGTTTTGGGCGGCGAAACTGCTCTGTCTGATGCTCAGGTTCAGCAGGTCGTTGGCGAAACCGAGAGCATTTCTCCTTGGAAGTTCGCCGAGACTGAGGAATCTTTGAAGCTGAAGGTCCAGAAGGCCGCTATCGAGTACTTGGGTCACAAGACCTGGCAGGGCATGGCCGATACGCTGAAGTTCAAGACCGACGGTACCCCTGAGGCTCTGTTCGGCTTGGGCGATGCCAATTCGCTTGCCACCGAGGGAACAATGAAGGATCCTCGTAAGATCAAGGCCGAGAAGGTGACTGATCCTGCTGAGGCTTTCTCCGGTTTCAAGCCGACCTTGGCTCAGTACGACATCTACGCCACTAAGATTGACGGCGCCTACAAGACCGCTAAGGCTGAGTTGAACGAAGCCGTAGCCAACGCTGTAAAGGCCGGAACTGATGCTAACGGTGTCGAGACTCTCGTAAAGGATAAGTTCGAGGCTCTCTACGGTACGGGTAGCTTCAAGGCCACCACGGTTGATGGAGCTTCCCCCGAGGTGAAGGTGAAGGATCAGGGCGCTTTCAACGTCGATAAGGACGGCAAACTGACCGGTCTGAACAAGGCTTTCATCGCGAAGCTCGGCAAGGACTACGCCCAGAATGAAGACGCCAAGATCAAGGAAGCCTTGGAAGTAAAGGACGACACTCAGGTTGCGGCTCCTGGCGCAGCAGACCCGAAGAACTTGGAAAAGTTCAACGAGATTCTCCAGGCCGACTTTGCCAAGCAGAAGGCTTTGACCGAGGCTTCTAAGAAGAAGTTGGCAAACGCTGTTGCCACCTACAACGCTAAGCCTTGGGCTAAGGTTGTCACCCAGGCTAAGGGCGTGAAGCGCATCATCGGTAAGGATCGCTACGAGACTGCCGCTCTGATCTCTTACTACGCGACCAACGCGATGACTAACGACAGTGTCAAGAACGTTTACTTGGCTAGCGGCGAAGACATGCACCTGATTGACTCCGTGGTTGCCGGTCAGCTCACCAACGGCACGATCATGCTCGTTCCGGGCGCTGACTTGTCCGATGAGACCAAGCTCGAATTGGCTCGTTTGGTAAAGCAGAACGTGACCATCCAGGGCTACGTCATTGGCGGACCGAAGGCTGTGTCTGATGACGCAGTTGTGGCCGTCGCTAAGGCCATGGGCATCTAATCGACAGGTAACCGATTAGACACAATCAAATATAACGTTCTCCCGGGCAGCGAAGGCTGTCCGGGAGAACACTTTAACTGGGTTCATCAAAGATACTGCCCCCACTGTAGAGGCACCTCGGGGTTATGGAGTCTTCCCCGGGGTTTGGCTGCTTGAGCGGTCTCGACACGATTGCAGCCTCCAGTCGGAACTAAGTCAACTCCAATAAGACGCCCGTTCAGCTTCCCCCGCGTTGAGCCTCCCGTTCCTGCGCCTGGAAAGCCCGCCTAAGAGAACAAAAAAGGGTGAGAGCGCCCCCACCGGACGCTCTCACCACTAAGCCTTAGCCAACTAAGCCTTAGCCTTCCGATTCAGAGATTCGGGTTATCGGCGGAAGGCCGGAGAATAATCACCCCGAGCGGCGGGATCCGCAAGGAAACCGAAGCCGGCCGGTTGTTCCACGGCACGTCCTCAGCCTCCACATGACCCATATTCCCGACTCCGGAACCGCCGTAAATCTCCGCATCCGAATTGATGACCTCGTCCCAGCCACCCGCAAACGGCAGCCCGACCCTAAACGGGTCGTGAGGATTGCCGGAGAAGTTCGCAATCACCGCGAGAATCCCCCGCGAATCCGGCGAAGCGCCAGAGCCGCTAGCAGCCTCGGCTGGCCCGAACTGGTCGGGGTCAGCCTTGCGGATGTAACTCAGCAAGTTGTGGTCCCCATCGCTCGGCTCAATCCACTCGAAGCCACGATAGTCATCGCACCACAGCGCCGGATCGGACTTGTAGAGCGCATTCAAATCAGCAACGAGCCGCTTCACGCCTTGGTGCCCCGCCACGTCCAAGTGCCACCAATCCAAAGACGCGCCCGAATTCCACTCGCCGCCTTGGGCAAACTCTGAACCCATAAAGATTAACTGCTTGCCCGGATGAGTCCACTGGTAGCCGAAAAGCAAGCGCACGCCCGCGAGCTGGCGCCAATAGTCCCCCGGCATCTTAGACAAAAGCGATCCCTTGCCGTGAACGACCTCGTCGTGAGACAGCGGCAACATGAAATTCTCGGAAAACGCGTAGACCAGGGAGAATGTGAGTTCGTTGTGGTGCCACTTGCGGTTCACCGGATCCTCGGCCAGGTAGCGCAAGGTGTCGTTCATCCACCCCATGTTCCACTTGAGGCCAAAACCGAGGCCACCAGAGGAAGTCAGCGCGGTCACGCCCGGCCAGGCGGTCGATTCCTCGGCAATCATGACCGTCCCGGGGCAAACCCGGTAACAGGTCGCGGTGACCTCTTGCAAGAGCGCAATCGCCTCGAGGTTCTCCCGTCCCCCGTAGACGTTCGGGTGCCACTGGCCTTCCTTGCGCGAATAGTCGAGGTACAGCATCGAGGCCACCGCGTCCACGCGGAGCCCATCGATGTGGAACTCCTCCATCCAGTAAAGCGCGTTGGCGACGAGGAAGTTCTTTACCTCACGCCGACCGTAGTTAAAGATAAGCGTCCCCCAGTCCGGATGCTGCCCTCTCTGCGGGTCGGGATCTTCGTATAGCGCTGTGCCGTCAAAGCCGGCGAGCGCCCAATCGTCTTTCGGGAAGTGAGCCGGAACCCAGTCGAGAATAACGCCGATGCCGTTTTGGTGAAGGACATCTACCAAGTAACGGAAGTCGTCGGGCGTGCCGTAACGCGCGGTCGGGGCGTAATAGGACGTGCACTGGTATCCCCAAGACGGTCCGAAGGGGTGTTCCGCGACAGGCATGAACTCGACGTGGGTGAAGTTCATTTCCTTCACGTAAGGCACCAAGTGTTCAGCCAGGTCACGGTAGCCGTAGCCCTCTTTCCAAGAGCCAATGTGGCATTCGTAGACGGAAACGGGACGCGTGTGGATGGGGTGGGTTTCAGCAATCGCGGCGCGGTGGTCGATCCATTCCTGGTCTTGCCACTCGTGGAACTTGTCGGTCACGACGCTCGCGGTCGCGGGCGGGATTTCGGTTGCGCGGGCGAGCGGGTCAGCCTTTTGATGCCAGCCACCGTCCGGGCCCTTGATTTCGTACTTGTAGCGCGCGCCGATGTCGACGCCGGGGATGAACAACTCCCAGACGCCGGACGCGCCGAGAGAGCGCATTGCTGAACCCGCACCGTCCCAGAAGTTGAAGTCGCCGACGACTTTGACGGCCTGGGCATTCGGGGCCCACACGGCGAAAGCGACACCGCGGACTTTGCCCATCGGACCCTCGTACTCCTTGATGTGAGAGCCGAGCACATCCCACAGGCGCTCGTGGCGGCCCTCCGAGATGAGATAGGTGTCCATCTCCCCCAGGGTCGGCAGGAAACGATACGGGTCATCCGAGATGACTTCCTGGTCGCCGTAGGTGACTTTGACGCGGTAATCCTCGAGGTTCGCGTGGGGGATGACTGCCGCCCAGACGCCGTCCTGCTCGTGGTCGGCAGGGAATTCGCCGTGCTCAGTCACGATCGTAACGCGGTCGGCCATGTGGCGCACCGTGCGGATAGTGACGTCTTCGCCGTCGGAGTGGGGGCCGAGGATGGAGTGGGGAGAGTAGTAATTCGCGTATGCTACTTGGTTCAGGAGATCCGGAGAAACTGGGATTTTTGCCATGAATATATCCTTGCACATTTACGTCTAGGCTGGGGCGGGTTTCGCTGCGCCAGCTGGGTCCGACCCGCTGGCTCCTCTCAATCCGGAAGGGGGTGGAAACTAAACACGTGGGCGACATTCGCGTAGGGGTTGAGCGACACGAAATTGTCTGCCGCCCAGGTGTATTCCGCCCCGCCGTTCAACTCGTCGCGGACCACAAACTGTGGCTCTCCGCGAGTTTCCGCCGCCGCGACTTCCGGAAAATCGAGCGGGCTCAATCCGAGCGTCGGCACGTCCAAATAAATCCACCCCGACTGCGTATTGCGCGCGTCCAAGTTCACGACCACCAGCACGGTATCGTCTTGCCCCGTTGGTGAATGAGCCGCATCAAGATGCTTCGAAAACACGAGAAGATTGTCATTCGTGCAGGCATGGAATTTGATATTCCGAAGCTGTCCGAGAGCCGGATGGCGCTTACGAATTTCGTTCAAAGTCCGGTTCAGCGTGGCGATCCTATAAGTATCGCGCGCCCCCCAGTCATAGACCTTGACCTCGTATTTCGGGTTGTCGTTAACTTCCTCAACCCCGGGGCGCTGGACATGTTCGGCGAACTCGTAAATCCCGCCGCCGAGAATCCCCCAGGTCGGGCCGGCCATCGCGGCGAGCACCGCGCGAACTTTGAAAGCCTCAACGCCTTGGGTCATATAGTCGGTCAAAATGTCGGGCGTCATCGGGAACAGCGCGGGACGTAAGACATGGGCGGTCTCGTAAGCAAGTTCCTCGAAATACTCGGTGAGCTCCTTCTTCGAGTTCCGCCAAGTGAAATAGGTGTAGGACAGGTGGAAGCCGACCTTCGCGAGCCCCCGCATCATTGCTGGTTTCGTAAAGGCCTCGGCCAACATGACCACCTCGGGGTGGGTTCGGTGGAGGTCTCCAGCAAGGCGCTGCCAGAATCGCACGGGCTTCGTGTGGGGGTTGTCCATCCGGAAAATCGTGACCCCGTGGTCAATCCAAAACTCGATAACCTCGCGAATCGCCGCGTAGAGGCCGTCGGGGTCGTTGTCGAAATTCAAGGGATAAATGTCTTGGTATTTCTTCGGCGGGTTCTCCGCGTACGCAATCGTCTCATCCGCCCTGGTCGTGAACCACTCGGGGTGTTCCGTAACCCAGGGATGGTCCGGAGAACACTGCAGCGCAAAATCGAGGGCAATTTCGAGGCCGAGTTCGTGGGCGCGCGCGACGAAGTCATCAAAGTCTTTGAGCGTCCCCAGGTCGGGGTTCACCGCGTCATGTCCGCCGTCCTGGTTCCCAATAGCCCAAGGCGATCCCGGATCGTCAGGCCCCGCGCCGAGAGAGTTGTTTTTCCCCTTGCGGAAGGCCACCCCAATCGGGTGAATCGGGGTGAGATACAGGACATCGAAGCCGTCCGCGGCCACGTCGGGAAGAATCTCTTTAGCAGTCTGGAGGGTTCCAGGGACGATGTGTCCGTCTTGCCAGTAGGAGCCGATGGAGCGAGGGAAAATCTCGTACCATGACCCCACGAGCGAGCGCTCGCGGTCAACACGGAGGGGATAGAGGCGCGTGCGGGTCACGAGATCCTTGAGGGGTGTTTCTGTCAAGATGTTCGCGACCAGCTCGTTCGTGGCCGCCGAGAGCCGAACCTGGGGGCGGCGCTTTTTCTCGCGCAGCCCCACGATGGCGCCTTGAAGAACCGCCTTATCCGGCTCGGACAGTTCAGCCTGGGGGCTGGCAGTCGAGTCGGGGACTTGATGAGCTTCCGCGTTAATGGCCCGTTCGAGGAGCCGCGCGCCCTCCTCCAGGGTCAACTCGACATCGATACCGGCGGGAATCTTCACTTTCGCGTCATGCACCCAGGTGAGATACGGATCCACCCAGGACTCAATCGCGAAGGCGAAGCGACCTGGCGTCTGAGCCTGGAGTTCGGCTTGGAAATGGTTCAGACCTGAGCCGTATTCAAGCATCCGCGCGCGGTCCACGACCTCCCACTTCGCGGGGTCATGGGGGTTCGGTGGGGCGGAGTAAAGGTCGTAGCCGTTCGTGCCGCGGTCTTTTTCGTCCGCGGGGCGCAGCAAGACGGCATCGGCGCCGAACAGGGAGTGGCCGTCAATAAAGACTGTCGCAGTAACGGGGAAAACTTCCCCCACAGCAGCTTTGGCTGGGAGATGGCCGCCTTCCACCACGGGCCCGACTTCCATCACGGAGACGCGGGGGAACTCCGCGGTCGGCGGGAGGCGGTAGGGTTCAGGGGATTTTTTCGCGGGGGGCGCGGGGGTTTTCGCGCTCGCCTTTGGTGCTTTTTCGACAGACCCTGCGCTCGCCTTTGATGAAGTCGCGGTCGATTCAGCATCGGTCAGAGCAGCACCCGAATCAGTAACCGCAGTTGGAGCAGGCTTAGCAACCGCGGAATCCCCACTCGCCTTTGTTGATGTCTCGGGAACTACGGGCGACTCGTTAGCAGGCGCGGGGGTTTTCGCGCTGGCCTTTGTTGAAGTCGCAGCCGGTTTAGCCGGAGCCTTAGCCGCTGCCTGCTCAGCGGTCTCTTTCACGGCGGGTTCGTCAGCGGTTTTTGCCGCGCGGCGACGGCTCGGAGCGTTTTGAGAACCCTGAGAGCTCGGAGTGGAAGCTGATCCGGAATGGCGGCCTGAAGTTGATTTCTTTGCTGTAGTCACACTCAAAGCCTAAAACATTTATGCGCCCGCCGGAAGACTTTTGCCCGAGTCGGCGCAGCCGGCGGCCTAGTCCAGCCCCTTGAGTCGGAGCATCCGGCGGGCCAGACGTTTGCGCAGCCGGCGGGCCAAACCTCGTTGGCGAGGCCGGAACGAACCGTTACTGCCTATTGCTAGGTTTAGAGGTTATTTGATATGTTTAGATTGCTCACGTTGAGGCGTGAGTATATTCGAAGCAACCGCTACGGATATAGTTCGGCCCCGAGTACACGCTCGGAGCCTAAGAGGAAAGGATAATCACGATAATACTAGGAATTATCACAATCCTGATTGCCCTTCCGGAAACTATTTTAGCACTGATTAACATTGTTGAAAAGTGCGAAAAACGGCCAAAAGAATAGGGCAATCGCCTCGGTTTCGAACTCCGGAGCCGAGGCTCCTCTAACTAGGGTCACATCATCACCCAACCTTGCTTTATTGGGAGTTGTAGTTAGTGTCCGATCCGTAACCCAGGAAAAAATGGCAATGACTGCCATATATCCCACAGATGCCCAAAATCTCCCGAGTTACGGAAATACCCCCAAATACAAACAGCCAGCCAAGCCCTAAATTTTACCCAACCTTTACCAGCCTAGTGAATTCTTGTTGAACGGCCTCAAACCGTCACGCCGAGAAGGTGACCGACCGCGCCGGTGATAATCATCGCAAACGCCCCACCAGCCATGACGCGGATTACGGCCCGCAACCGCGGTGCCTCACCGAGGACTGCCGAAACATAGCCGACGATAGCGAGGGCCACCATCACCAGGCAGAAAGTGACTTGAATCGCGAAGTACTGGGGCGGGACGAGGAGGATTGTCAACAGCGGAATCAGCGCGCCGAGCGTGAAGGATACTGCCGAGGAAAAAGCGGCAGCCCAGGGGGAGGTAAATTCCTCGGCGTTGAGCCCGTAGTGAGCGGCAACGTGGGCGACAATAGGGTCGATAGCGCTGTATTCATGGGCGACCTGGGTCGCGGTTTCGCGCGACAAGCCCTTGTCCATATAGCACTCGACCAGACCCTCGAACTCGGCGTCCGGATCCTCGGCAATGAGGCGGCGTTCCTTTGCGACCACGGCTTTTTCCGTGTCGCGCTGGGTGGAAACGGAGACGTATTCGCCCGCAGCCATCGACAGCGCGCCGGCGACGACTGCGGCGATACCGGCGGTCGCAATGGCGGCAGTATTCGTCGGGGCAGCAGCGGCGACCCCGACAACGACGCCAGCAGTGGAGACAATGCCGTCATTCGCGCCGAGAACTGCGGCGCGCAGCCAGTTCAGGCGTGAAGAGGTAGAGGATTTCTTGTCCTTTTCCTTGTCTTTCGCAGCGGCATCTTTAACGGGTTCAACAGCGGTGCTCATGGACTCAGCGTAAGCGAAAACTCGCGGTTTTACAACGAATCCAAGGCTTGCCTAAGTTTTGGCGTAGCCGGCGGGCCGGACCTCTTGGCGTAGTGACCGAATGGAACGAAGCCAAAGGGTCCGACCCGCCGGCTGCGATAAAACGCAGGCTATCCCTTACTGAATAAAAGAAAAATCAAATCAAACGCTCACTTTACCCAAAATTAACAGCGCTTCGATAGGATAGGTAACCGTGAAAGCAATTCGAAGATTTACTGTACGTTCTGTTCTCCCCGATAATTTGAAGCCGCTGGCGAACCTTGCCCAGAATCTGCGCTGGTCATGGCATCGCCCCACCCGCGACTTCTTCGCCTCTCTCGATCCCCAGGTTTGGGACGAGGTCGGCCATGATCCGGTAGCCTTCCTTGGCTCGGTTTCCACCGAGAAACTTGCGGAACTCTCCGCCAACCCCGACATCGTCAACCAGGCCCAGGAGCTCGACCGCGGCCTGTCCGACTACTTGTCGAAGCCTCTGTGGTTCGAATCCGAGTTCAACAATGCCGATAAGCCGAAGGCCATCGCCTATTTCTCCGCCGAGTTCGGCATCACCGCAGTCCTCCCCCAATATTCCGGCGGCCTCGGAATCCTCGCCGGCGACCATTTGAAGTCGGCCTCCGACCTCGGTGTCCCGATTATCGGCGTCGGACTGCTCTACCAGGCCGGCTACTTCCGCCAGTCGCTGACCCGCGAGGGCTGGCAGCGCGAGAGTTATCCGGTGATTGACCCGGACAACTTGCCGCTGTCCCTACTGCGTCAGCAAGACGGCTCCCCCGCTTATGTCTCCATCCCGCTCCCCGATCGTCGCACGCTCTGGGCGCAAATCTGGGTCGCGAAAGTCGGGCGCATCCCCTTGCTGCTGCTGGATTCTGACGTCGCCAAGAACGATGAGGCCACCCGCTTGGTGACCGACCGTCTCTACGGCGGGTCGAAAGATCACCGGATGGAACAAGAGCTCCTCCTCGGTGTCGGCGGGGTCAAGGCGCTGCGCTTGTTCAGCGAACTTACCGGCGCGCCGACCCCCGAGGTCTACCACTGCAACGAGGGCCACGCCGGATTTATGGCGGTAGAACGCATCCGCGAGCTCATGAACGGCGAGGAGCGCCTCGACTTCGGAACCGCGATCGAAGCCGTCCGCTCCGGCACCTTGTTCACCACCCACACCCCCGTTCCCGCAGGTATCGACCGTTTCGACCGCGGACTCGCCCAGCGTTATTTGTCGGCAATCGAGATCCCCGGGGTCACGACCGACCAGATTCTCTCCCTCGGCGCCGAATCCTACGAAGGCGGGGATCCGAACGTCTTCAACATGGCGGTCTTCGGGCTGCGGATGGCGCGAATGGCCAACGGTGTGGCGAAACTCCACGGCAAGGTGAGCCGCGGGATGTTCCACTCGCTGTGGCCCAACTTCGACGTCACCGAGGTGCCGATTACTTCGATCACCAACGGCGTCCACGGCCCGACCTGGACTGATGGTCGGTTGGCGGAGTTGGCACGGGGTCACCAAGACCCTGGCGAGCACGTCAACACTTACCGCTGGGTGCGTCCTGCCTCCGAAGGCGGGGTTAGTGACGAGGAGTTGTGGCAGTTGCGCCGCGATTTGCGCTTGCAACTTGTCAAAGACGCTCGCCGCCGCGTCAAGGCGAGCTGGCTCGAACGCGGGGCCTCCCCGGCGGAACTCGCTTGGTGCGATGAGATTCTCGACCCCGACACCTTGACAATCGGTTTCGCGCGGCGCGTCCCGACCTACAAGCGATTGACCTTGATGATTAATGACCCCGAGCGGCTCGCGGCTATCTTGACCAATAAGGATCGTCCGGTCCAGATTATCGTGGCCGGTAAGTCCCACCCCGACGATGAGCAGGGTGTTTCGTTGATCCAGCAACTCGTCCACTTCGCCGACCAGCACGGGGTGCGCGACCGGATTGCGTTCCTCCCGAACTACGACATGGATATGGCCCAGATTCTCATGCCGGGCGTGGACGTGTGGTTGAACAACCCCTTGCGGCCGCTCGAGGCTTCGGGCACTTCGGGCATGAAGTGCGCTCTAAATGGGGCACTCAACCTCTCGATTCTTGACGGCTGGTGGGACGAGCTTTACGACGGGCGCAACGGTTGGGCGATTCCGACCGCTGACGGCGTTGACGATCCGGTTCGCCGCGACCAGATTGAGGCCGCCGGGTTGTATGACCTCATCGAAAACACGGTCGCCCCGCGGTTCTATGACCGCGACGAAAACGGGGTGCCGCGCCACTGGATGGAGATGGTGCGTCACACCTTGGCGACGCTCGGACCCCAGGTTCAAGCGCAACGCATGGTCAGCGAGTATGTCGAAAAGCTCTACACTCCGGTGGCCGCATCTTCGCGCCGCTTGAACGCTTTGGGCCACTCTGACACGCGGTCTTTGGCGGATTACAAGGCGCGGGTACGCTCGGCTTGGCCCCAGATTTCGGTCAACCACGTCGTTTCCGAAGTCGGAGACACCGCGACGGTCGGGGATGAGGCCTCGTTCTTTGCCGATGTCCAGCTCGGGAATCTGCGCCCCGAGGATGTGGAAGTTCAGGTCGTGTTCGGGCGGGTCACCCCCGATGACACGATCTCGAGTTTCCAGACGCTCCCGATGAACTGCGTCGGGGAAGAAAACGGGCTGTTCAAGTACCAGTTGGTGACTACTCTGAAGCAGGCCGGCCCCTACGGGTATCTCGTTCGCGTCGTGCCGCACAACGACATGATGGCGGGATTCACCGAGCTTGGGCTCGCGACGAACGCGGAGCGCGCCTCGGATTCTCCTGAGGTTCACTTCAACTTCGGGAGCTGAAGTTCTTAATCCCAACTCCCAACACAGTTGAACCCGGGCTGCTGCTCGGGTTCAACTAGTTAATTGCTTATTTTTCGTTCCGGTGGCGGAGGGGTATTGGACAAATCGGATTTTTCCTGTTTCGGCTCAGGGGTGTGCACGAATGTACGGTGTAAACCCGCCGAGCCTTGCCTCCTGAAACCCCAAAACACCAAGACCTGCGCAAACACTTAAATGCCCTGCCGACGAATCCAAGCCAAACCGGCTACGCCGTACATTCGTGCACACTTCCGAGGGTGCCACGCGGGTCCCGCTCCTCTGTCGCAAGTTTTTTACCGGTGGGGACGGGCCAAACCGGTAAACCATGCTTCAAACACCACCGGAGAATGAGCCTGATCAGGAAAAGCCTCCGTATTTAGGGAAATAGAATCGTCTGGAACAAACTAGACCAGACTAACCCCTACAACAACACCCAGGACTAAACCTGCAGACACACAATTTGTCCTTTTAATTCGCAGCGGATTTCTTCGCGGTGGAGGATTTCCGTTTGGCCTTTGTCGAGCCCGCGCCCGCAGCCGCGCCCTTTGTGGAACCCGCAGCCAACGCCGCCGAAACCTCCGCGCTCATCGTCCGCAAACCACGCCCGAGCGCGCCGGCATCATCAAAGCCCGCGGCCAAGACCAGGGTCCCCTCCACGCCGCTGATGGTCCGCTCTGAAAGAGAGGCGGCAGTCCCGCGCTCCACGCCCGCGCTCAGCAGCGCCTTGGTGAGCGCCCCGCGCCAAGCGTTATAGTGGTCTTGAACCTCGGTTTTGAAAGTTTCACCTGCCGGATCACCGGTCAGCCGTCCCCAGAGGCTCTGTTTGCTGCCGTCATCGAAGAAGTCCTTGAGCCCGTTGAACATACCCTCGAGGTCGCCGCTGTCGAGTGGGGCGGTTACCGCGGCGGCAAACTCGGTTTCCACGGCGGCAAGGACTTCGCGCATCATCTGGGTTTTTCCGTCCGGAAAAAGGTTGTACAGAGAGCCGCGTCCAAGGCCGGTGACCCGACTGATGTCTGACATCCCCGCGCCGGTGTAGCCTTGCGTCTCAAAAAGTTCGGCGAGCTGGCTGACTATTGCTTCGCGATTGGGTTTTCCCAACGTTCTTACCTTTCCCACGGCAACATTGCTTTAAGTCAGTATCACGCGAATCTGTAACATTCGGTACAATGGCGCGCCGAGGCGGGCGAAATCCTTTGGTGATTTCAGCAAGCGGAGCGGAAAAGGGACGGTTTCGAACGGAGCTGTCAGGGTGGGTTTCGGCTTTGCGTAATGAGCGAAGCGAATGGAGAAAAGCGGAACAGTCCCCAGGGTGGAGCCACCTGGGTCGGACCCTTCTGGCTGAACTTAGTTACGCCAGAGAGGTCCGACCCTGTGGCTACGCTGAGGTCTCTTAGTAAAGCAAGGTCGCGAGGCGGCCTCGCATCGGCGCCACAATCGGGTCATCGCCCAGAATCGCGAAATATTCCACCATCCGTGCCCGCGCCTTGTCGCGGTCCTCCCCGGCGGTTTCCGCCACCACTGCCAGCAACCGCGTCAGTGCTCCGGGAGCATCTCCCGAGTTCAACTGGGCATCGGCAGCCGCCAATTGGGCCTCCACGTCGGTTGTTGGCGCCTTATTGCCGCGCTCGACCGCCTCCGCTCCGGCCATCGGGCCGTCCTTCTCGACGCGCGCACCCAAGCGAGCCTTGGCGAGCAGGGGGTCCACCGTGGCGGATTCACCCGGGTTTTCCTTCAAGTATGACTCATAGGCCGCGACTGCTCCGGAAAAGTCGCCGTTCTCCGCGAGTTCGGCAGCCTCTGCCAGCCCCTCGGGGAGCGCGGACTTCGCAGCTTCTGCGCCGGTTCCGCTGGCACCGTCGGTTCCGTCGACGCCACTCGCGCCGCCCGCACCGTCCGCTGCCGCGTCATCAACCAGCCGTCCGGTTACCCCTTCTTTAGCAGCCAGTTCGAGGATTTTTTCAAACACGTTCTTCACGGTCGCTGCCGGAATCACTCCGGTAAATAGCGGCGCCGGATGCCCTCCCATCAGGAGGAATACGGCCGGAATTCCTTGAACTTGGAAGGCCTGGGACAGGGAGGGATTTTCGTCGACATTGACTTTGCCGAGCGCAATCTTCCCGCCGAACTCCTTCGTGGTTTTCTCAAGAACCGGCCCGAGTTGACGGCACGGCCCGCACCACGGCGCCCACATGTCTAAAACGATGGGGACGTGTTTCGAAAGTTCCAGCACCTCGGCAAAGTCTTCCTCGGTAATGTCGCGGATGAGCGGGCCGCGGACAATATCTTCGCCGGCGGTTTCGGGTGTGGCGGACGCGGCGAACGCGGTCGTGCTCGGAGCCGCGGCGGCGGTTTCAACAGGTTCGTTTCCTGCAGCTTCAGCAAAAGCCAACTGTTCAGCGTGTTCAGAGGTCATTTTTCTCCTTCAGACTCATATACCTTGCTAATATATTGCTCCCGACCACGCCGGAGCGAATTTATTCGCGGATTGCGTAATTCCGGACACTAAGTTGATATCAAGATAGCGTCCGCATCTAACTCAATTTATTGAAACGCATAGATTCCGGGGTTTTACGCTGTCCTGTGACAGCCAGATCCCTTCCGGACACTGTCTTCACATGAAGATAGTGTCCGGAAGGGGGTTAGTCGGCGGACATAGCCGTGGTCGCGTCGGAGGCACCGAGGACGGAGACTTTCGCCTTACTCCCCGCGGGAGGAACCGAGAACAGCACCAAAGCCGTGTGTTTTTCGCTCAAAGTAGAGGCGGCGCTCGTCTTTCCGGTCATGGCCTTTGCTGCCGGCCCCAGGTTCAGGCGCCGCTCCGACTTCATCGTGACCTCGTAAGTCACCTCGCTCATCACCAAAGCGCCCCCATCTGTCGTCCCCAACGCCACAAAACCGTCCGGCCCGGGAGCCGCTGAAATCGTCACGCTGAGCCCGCGCGCGCCCTTGACGAGTTCATCGTATGAGGTCCTCCGCTCCTTGTAGGTCGCCATAAATGAGTCCAGCGCCGTATCGAAAACATCTTTGGCCGGATCCTCGGGATTGTTCAACAAAGCCGCATAACTCGGCGCGATCCCGCCGGGATTCACCAAAAAATCCTTACTTTTCGCCGGTACCGCCGGAGACCCCACCTCGGGCTTGAAAGTCGCGGGGAACTTCACTTTCGGGAAGAGCTTCACGTACCCCCACAGCGAATAATTCGCCCGCGCGTGGGATTGGGCAAAAGCGAAAACGAAGAGCGACTGCCCCTCGGTCGCGGGCGAAACCGTGAACGCATATCGCGGCCATTTTCCGGCCTCCTGAACCACCATGGCCTGCGGTTTTGTCAGGGGCAGGCCGCTAATGGTTGCTCCTTGGGTGGTTCCGGTCACGACGTATTCCCCGTTTCGCATGGCGAGCGCCGGATTCGTGAAGCGTGAAGCGAGTGGCTGCCAGTCTCGCGCCTGGTCTCCGGCAGCCGAAGCCGCGTTGGTGGACTCGAGAATCGCGTTCATGCGGGTGTCATCAAGGGCGGGCGGGAGTTTGTCCCCCGTGGGAGAACTGATCAAAGTGGGGGTGTAAGAGCAGGCAGCAAGGGATATTGCCGCCACCAGCGCCCCCACAATCACCAAAGGGTTCTTCCGAGGGAGCCCCGCTCGACGCCATGTCCGAAGTTGCCTAAATCCGCTCTCGCTCATGTTTTCTACCGTAGTCATTAGTTCGCCTCCGAATCTTGGGAGCGGGTATCTGAACCGTGCCTGACGCGGGTATAGGCATTAGAGACAAAGCCCCTCGAGTTCGCTGCCGATCCGGTCTCAGACGTAGCGTTTTCCTTCCCAACAGCCGCGCTGTCCTTCTCGATTACACCCTCTTTCCCAGCAGCCGCCCCCGCGTCACCCAGTGGCGCGTTCTCCGCGGTCAGCCCAGGTTTCGAACTTTCCGCGTCCGGTTCGGGTTTCGAGGATTCTCCTCCAGCCCACGGGTCTTCTGCCGCGGCTTTACTCTTCCAGAAATAGGTTCGCACCGGTTTCGGGGGTTTCGCGAAAGATCGGTTCCCTCCCGCGGCCTCGGCCGCGTCGGCCTGACTGTCCGCATTTTCGTCCGGTTCGCTGTCGGCAGTCGCCGCGGCGGTTGGGGCCGGTGCGGTTTTCAACAAGGCCCCCTCGGCCTCGCTGGAAGTCGCGGATTCACCAGCAGCTTCCTCGGACTTTGCTGAGCCCCTCTCAGTCTTTGACGTCCGAGATTTCTTTCCTTGAGCCTGCGCCATCCGCGCCGCGCGCCGCGGATGAGCGGTCGCTTCGATTTCTCCGGTCACCTCGGCTGCCAAACGACGGGTCTTGTCTTTTTCGACCGCGTCTTGGCGGCGCGCCCGAGAGCGCACTTCCGAGAACCAGGAGAGGAAAAGATAGACCAAAATTGCTGCCAGCGCGATTGCTCCGGTTATTGTCAAAGCCCATGGCAGAGCCAGCGAAGGCTCGTGGTGCCACTGCATCTGGAGTTTCGGACCATTAGGCTCCGCCTTACCGCCAGGGGTTTTCCCGTTTGCGGCGGAGGACGTGGCCGTCGGGGTGGCACTGCCAGCAGGAGCCTCCTTTGCTGAGCCCTCCGCCGGAGCCGCCGGAGCCGCCGGTTTGGAAGCCTCCGGAGACGGCACTTTAACCGCATCTGCTCCCGGCCCGCTCTTTACGAAAACCACCGCACTCCACCGCGAATCGGAAAGATTCCACTTCAGACTCGCTGAGCCTTTGCCGGTCGCGGTCTGTTTCCAAATGTCCAAAGTCGTCAGGTCCCCCGCGTCGCCCTGAGCCGGTCGGGCTCCCCCTTGGAGACCTCCCCCGGGTTGTTCGCTATCAGCGGAATCCTTTTTGGCTGGCACTTGTTTAACTTCGAAACTCCCCCCGGGAGCGAAGTTTTTCAACAAGAGGTGGTCAATCGGGGCGGCAAAAGCCTTGACATCCGAGGTCAGACCGACTCCGAGAAAAATCTCTTGGTCCGGCGAGCCCTTTGCCAAAAGTGTGACCGACTCACCAGTGGATTCCAACACATTTTCGCCGGTCACCACGACTTGAGACGGGGAATCCGGGGAGATGAACTTCGCCGTGGAACTCGGTTTCATCCAGGTCAGGCCACCAATTCCGAAAAGCAGCAGGGCCAGCGTCACCGCGAGAAGAACGGCGCCAAGAGCCTGTTTAGTGCGACGCTTCGAAATCATGGGACTCCTTCAATTGATGGCCAAAACCGTTTTGGTGACAAGATTACCTTACCCAGATTGCCCCAGCGGGGCGACTTACCCTTAGAATGAGTAGCGTAAAAGGCGTACCGTGCAGTTTTTACGGTATAGACTTATCTAGCAGATATACTATTTGGGCGGGGCAGGTGGCCCTTATCAAAAGTCTTTTAGGAGGACTTGGAAGTGACCGAAGAGCAGACAGATTTTCCAATCGTGATGCGTGGGTACGACCGCGTACAGGTTGACCTGCAGATTCAGACTTTGATGACCGCTTTGGCGGAGGCGCGTCGGGAGGTGGAAACCCTTGATGCCCGCAATGCGACTTTGGCCGGCGATTTGTCCGAGGCCCAGAAGCGTTTGCGGGACACCGACAAGTCCAGCTACACCGGTCTTGGTGAGCGCATCGAGCAGTTGCTGCGTTCAGCTGAGGAACAGTCCACGACTGTCATCAACAAGGCGAACGCCGATGCGGAGGCTTTGTTGGAGCGCACTCGTTCCAACACCGAGCGCTTGACGCAACGCGCCGAGGCGGAAGCCGCTTCGATGCTGTCCGAGGCGCGCCGTGAGGCCGAAGAGCGCACGACCCAGGCCGAGGCTGAGGCGGAGACGGTTCTCACCAACGCCCAGCACCGCGCCGACGAGTTGGTGGCCGCTGCCGAGCGTGAGGCCGCGTCCCTGCGCGCAGAGGTGAACACCCAGGTCAACGACTTGCGCGCGACTGCTGACCGCGAAACCGAACTCCAGCGTGCCCAGGCCGAGAAGGATTACGTCGAGGCCCGTGTCAAGGCGGAACAGGAAACCACCCAGTTGCGCAATGATGCTGCGACCGAGATTCAGGAGTTGCGCGAGGCGGCGACCGCCGAGGCGACCCAGGTTCGCGAGCAGGCCCAGCAGATGGCTGAGAAGTTGCTTGCGGAGACCCGCGCTCAGGCCGACGAGATTACTTCCAAGGCCCGCAAAGAGGCCGAAACCATCAAGGCCGAGTCCGACAAGGCTCGCCAGGACGCCGAGACCGAGATTGCTTCGGCTCGCGCCGCGGCTCGCGAGGCCGATGCCCAGGCTCACGAGCAGGCTCGTTCTGAAACTTCAGCGATGGTTGCCACCGCGAAGTCCCAGGTGGCTGACGCGGAGAAGCACTTGGGCGAGACCTTGCAGCGTGCCGAGCGCCTGTTGACCGACACTGACGCCGTGGTGCGCCGTCGTCAAGAGGATGCCCGCCGGACCGCCGAGGCCACGATCGCCGCGGCCGAGGTTGAAGCCCAGCAGTTGCGCGAATCCGCTCGCGCCGAGGCTCAGGCGGAACGCGCCGCAGCGCAGCGCACGGTCGAGAAGTTGGAGCGTCAGCGTGAATCCGTGGCGGCCTACCTCGATGAGATGCGTGGCTTGCTCGGTTCCAAGGCGGCTGCGGCCATTGCCGGTTTGAACCCGATTGATGACACCGAGGATGAGACTCGCGAGCCGGTGGAACTGCCGGACGGCGATGTTGATGCCTACGCTTTGCCGGAAGGTGAAGGTAAGTAAACCGCGATTTGCCGGTCGCAACCTCGCGACCTAATCGCAATCCAAGCTATTCTCCTAACACCCCCATAGTTTTGGCGGTCTGGTTTTCCAGGCCGCCAAAACTGCATTTAGCAGTGCGGTCGCGGATTTGTCGGCAGCGTGCAGCGCATGAGCCGACAAGTCCCCGACCGTCGCGCTACATACACTGCGGGTAAAGGGTCATCAAGTGGCGCGACACCGCGCCGGGATTCTCGATCGGAACGAGATGGGAAGTTTGATGAACCTCCACCACCTCGGTTCCGGCGGCCTGGGCCATTGCCACGGAGGCCTCCGCAGGAGACACATTGTCCGAGTCCCCCCGCATCACGAGCACGGGCTTGTTGAACTCCGTCAACAAATGCAGCCGATCCGGACGCGCCGCCATCGCGCGCTGCGCCCAACTCAGCCCCGCGTCGCTGGCATCCTTAGACCACTCGACAGCCTGGGCCACGACCTCGGGGCGAGCCCGCCGCGTCGAGTCTGTGAACATGGCCTCTACCTGGGGGGTTAGGAGTTCTTCGCGGCGCCCTGCCAGCATCGTCACGAGGTTCTCAAAGCGTCCCGCCTTGGCGTCCACCGAGTCCGCATCGGCGCGGGTCCCGATCATCCCGAGCCCCGCCACCAAGTCCGGATGCCGCTCGAGCAGGGCCAAAGCCACGTAACCGCCCATGGAGTTTCCGACCGGCACAATCCGTTCCACCCCGAACTTCCCGAGCCCCGCCACAATCTCGTCAGCAAAGGCATCCAGGGACGGCGTGTCCACGGAAGGCTCGGATTCCCCGAAGCCGGGAGCGTCCACCAAAAGAATCGGCACCCCCGCCAGTCGGTCCACTGTGGGAAGCCACATCCGGTGGTCAAAGGGGTACGCATGCAGCAAGAGCAGAGCCGGACCGATAGGGCCGGGGATAATGTCGCGGGCAATAAGATTAATTCTCACGTTTCTATCTTAGCTTTTAGACCCTGAAAGGTAACAAAAATGCGATAATGCAGACATGAGTGAAGCTTTTGCAGTGCGTGGACAAGTTGTTACCCCCAATTCCATCTTGATCGATGGTGCCGTTGTGGTCAAAGATGACCGTTTAGCTTGGATTGGGGAATCTTCCGCGGCGCAAGGGGCTGGCTTCGGAGCGGAGGTGGCGGCTGCTGACTCCCCTACCGATGGCCGTTATATTATCCCCGGCCTGGTTGATGTCCACTGTCACGGCGGCGGCGGGCAGTCCTTCCCCGACGCAGCGACTGCTGACGACGCGATGGTGGCCGTGTGGGAGCACCGGCTCCACGGGACAACTTCGATTGTGACTTCGCTCGTCACCCAGTCTCCGGAGGCGTTGCGTCGCCAAGCGCAGATGCTTGCGGATTTGGCCGACGCTGGAGAGATTGCCGGAATCCACTTTGAAGGACCTTTTGTGGCTGAGGCTCACAAAGGCGCCCAGGATCCTCACTATATTCAAGCGCCGAATCCGGCCTTGATGAGGGAGTTGATGATTGTCACCCGCGGCCACACCGTCACGATGACGCTCGCTCCGGAGGGGAAGCGAGCCTTTGGTTCCGGTTCTGTGGCGGAGGTTTTGATTGAGAACGGGGCGTTGCCCTCTTATGGCCACACTGATTGCGATTCTGCCACCATGCGTGCGGCGGCGAGGTGGACCCGCGAAAAACTCGGGTTGACGCCGGAAGAAACCCGCCTCTCGCCGCGCTACACCATTACCCACTTGTTCAACGGAATGGAACCCTTCCACCACCGCAAGCCCGGCCCTGTCCTGGAGGCGATTGCTGACGCCGCTGGTGGCGGAGCCGTGCTGGAGCTGATCGGGGACGGGACACATGTCCACCCCGACGCGGTTCGCTCTGTTTATGAACTGGTGGGGCGCGATTCGATGGTTTTAGTAACCGATGCGATGGCGGCAGCGGGGATGGATGACGGCGACTATGTTCTCGGAGGTCAAGCCGTTATTGTGATGGATGGGAAGGCTTATCTTCGTGGGGAGGATGGGACTCCCGGGTCACTTGCCGGCGGGACGGCGCACCTGCTCGATGTGGTGCGGAATTCCTGGAAGAACAGCGGAATGTCGCTGGTTGACGCGGTGTATTGCGGGTCGATGCAGGGGGCGAAGATTCTCGGGAAGGAAGCCGAGATTGGGTCTCTGGAGGCCGGTAAACGCGCCGACCTCGTCGTTGCCGATGAGAATCTCTATCCTTTACAGGTCTTCCGGCGCGGGATTCAGATTGCGTCCGTTCCCGAGGCCTAGCCGCTCTTTTCTCTTAAATAGACCGTGCTCACGTCGCGTCGCACTAGTGCGTACCTATGATTGGCGCAGCCGGCGGGTCAGACCTCTCTGGCCTAATGAGGGAACGAATGTAGCCAGAAGGGTCTGACCCAAACGGCGTAGCGCGGCTAGAATAGAACCGTGCCAACGGGAAGAAAGGGAAGGCGCCAGCAGCCGCGCCAGGATTGGACGCCGCTAAACATGGAGCGGCTCGCGTCCCTGCCGCGCACGATCGAGCGCCGCGGGGTGAATTACCAGGTCGCGCACTTGTCCGGTTCCACAAAGTCCTACACTTGCCCGGGCTGTCACCACGAAATAGCCCCGGGAACTCCCCATATAGTGGCGTGGCCTTCCGATGACGGCTTCGCTCCTTTTGGGCTTGAGACTGGCCCAGCGGAACGGCGCCACTGGCACACCCGATGCTGGGACTGAAACTAGATTAGAATTGAGCCCGTGAAAAAACGGGTTTTGGTTGGACTTAGTGGCGGGGTGGACTCCGCGGTCGCCGCCGCGCGACTTATTGACGCTGGTTATGACGTGGAAGCCTTCTTTATGTGGCTGGAAGCCGACGCGCCCGAGACCGCCGCCGCGCTCGAAGATTCCCGCCAGGTCGCTGCCGTGCTCGGGATTGCCCCGGAAAAACACCATGTCTGGGACCTCAGCGCCGAGTTTGAGCGCGGAGTGATTGCGCCCTTTGTGGGAGCCTACGGAAAAGGACTCACCCCGAATCCCTGTGTGAGATGCAACCGAGTTTTCAAGTTTGGCTCAGTAGTGGAGCGCGCCCTTCGGGAAGGCTTCGATTTCGTCGCGACCGGCCATTATGCGCGAATCGAGCGCGACTCACCTCGGGGATTCCGGCTACGTCGCGGGGCTAGTTTCGAAAAAGATCAGAGTTATGTCCTCGCCGGAGCCCGCGCCGAGATGCTGGCTCACGCGCTTTTCCCCCTGTGGGACGTGACTTCCAAGGATGATACTCGCGCCGAGGCGACGCGCCGCGGGCTGCCGGTTGCCGCCAAGCGCGACTCTTTCGACATTTGTTTCATTCATGACGGGGACACCCGTGGGTTCCTGCGCGGGAGGCTCGGCGAGGAACCCGGGCCGATTCTTGATGAATCCGGCGCAGTAGTCGGCGAACACCTTGGTGCTTTCCTCTACACCGTCGGCCAGCGTCGCGGACTGCACTTGCCGCGCCCTCACGCGGATGGGGAGCCGCGCTATGTAACCGGCATTGATGTTGAGTCGAACACGGTTCGGGTGGGTCCGCTCGCGGATTTGTCGGTCGATACGATTCAGTGCGGGAAGGCTAACTGGCTGGTTGCGCCGGAGTTCGGGCGGAGTTTGTTGACGGATTCAACAAGGGATAGCCGAGAACTCACGGTGCAGTTTCGGGCGCACGGGCGGCCCTTGCCTGCGAGTTTCGAGGTGGACAGCGAAGATTGCCTCACCGTGAGATTCGATCCGGAGGTTTCCTCCGAGATTCGCGGTGTCGCCGCTGGTCAGTCCTTGGTGGTTTACCGCGGCGATTGGGTCATCGCCCAAGCCGAAATCCGCGCCGCTTCCTGACCCACCCCGCCACCTTGCGGACACTATCTTGAAGGGAAGTTAGTGTCCGGAAGAGGGTCTGGTGGGGAATTAAGCAAGGTAAGGCTTATCCAAATCCGCGGGCCGCCCGAATCGCGTAAACCGGAAGTTCCCCGCCACCACGGGCATCCCCCCGAAGCCAAACAAAACCGTCAAATCCCTGTTATCCTCCCGTTATGACCAAGAAACCGCAGCCGGAAGAGGGCCCAACTTTCACCCCGACTGAGGATTTCGCCCCCGAACCTAAACTCGATCCACATCGTCTCGGCGCGCACCTTACTGATTCCGGAGTCGCCTTCTCCGTCTACGCGCGCCAAGCGACCGCCGTCGAACTGTGCCTTCTCTCCCCCCAAGACGACCCCGACGATCCGGACGGAGTCCTCTACGAAGAGCGCCGCATCCGACTCCTCGGTCCATTCCGCGGTATCTGGCACGGCAATATCCCGGGGATTCGCCCCGGCCAGATTTACGGCTACCGCTGTTACGGGCCGTGGGATCCGAACGCGGGGCTGTTCTATAACCCCCAGAAGATTCTCCTTGACCCCTATGCCAAGGCCATCACGAAGTCCCCGCGCCTCACTCCGCGACTCTATGCCCACCAGGTCAACGACAAGCTCGAGCCCGCCACCCGTGAACTGAAACTTGACCCGCTCGATTCGCTTCCCGACGCCGCCCTCGGTGTCGTCGTCAACACCCAGTCTTTTCCCGTCTCTGACAAGCCGCGAAGGTCCTGGCGCGACACGGTTATCTACGAGGCGCATGTGAAGGGTCTCACCAGGACGCTGCCCGGGATTCCGCCGGATCTGCAAGGAACCTACGCCGGCCTGGCCAATCCAGTCACCATCCAATATCTGAAGGATCTCGGCGTAACCGCGATCGAACTCCTCCCCATTCATGCCAAGTTCTCCGAACCCTTCCTCCAGGACAACGGGCGGACGAATTATTGGGGTTACTCCACGCTGTCTTACTTCGCACCGGAACCCTCTTACGCCACCGAGTACGCCCAGCGGCAAGGCCCCCAAGCGGTTCTCGACGAGGTGCGCGGGATGGTTTCACTCCTTCATCAAGCCGGCATCGAAGTGTTCTTGGACGTGGTCTACAATCACACGGCCGAAGGCGGGACTCACGGGACTTCCGTGTCGCTGCGCGGGCTTGACCCCCAGCGCTACTACGTGTGGGATCACGGCTCTCCCAACCGGATGGTTGACTATACGGGCTGCGGAAATACCGTGGATTTCACTTCCAACGAGGCAGTGGGGCTGATGCTCGATTCGCTGCGGTATTGGGCCGGTGAGGTCGGGATTGATGGGTTCCGTTTCGATCTCGGGGTCACTATTGGGCGAAACCGCGAGCAATTTGCGGTGCGGCACCCCTCCTTTGTCGGGATGGCAACCGATCCGATTTTGGCCGGTTGCAAGCTGATTGCTGAACCGTGGGATATGGGTCCGAATGGTTGGCAAACTGGCAATTTCCCGTCCCCCTTTGCTGACTGGAACGACCGCTACCGCGACGCAATCCGCGGATTTTGGCTTACTGACGGAGCCGCCCAGGTCCACGGCCGCCACGCCCACGGCCCCCACGAACTCGCGACCCGCATCTCCGGATCGGCGGATTTCTACAGTTCAATCGTGCCTGAACTCAACCGCGGACCGGGAGCGTCCATCAACTTTATTGCCGCCCACGACGGGTTTACCCTTGCTGACCTCGTAACTTACAACCACAAACACAACGAAGCCAATGGGGAGAACAACCACGACGGGACGAATAACAACAACTCGTGGAATCACGAATATGAGGGGCACGTCCTGCGCGGGTTGCAGTATTCCGACGACCCGAAGGTTCTCGAGGAAGTAGTTTCGATTGCGCCGCTGCGGCTTCGAAACCTGAGGAATATGTGGGGGACCCTCGCGATTTCGGCGGGAACTCCGATGTTTTTGGCCGGCGATGAGTTTGGGAACTCCCAGGAAGGCAACAACAATGCCTACTGCGTCGATGCGCCGCTGAGCTGGCTCGATTGGCGGTGGCTGCCGTGGCAAAAGGCCCTGCACGAGACGGTGCAGTACTTATTGCGGTTGCGGGCCGACCATCCGGTGATGCGACCGGATTCTTTTGCGTCAGGGATGCCGGTTCAGGGCGATAAACTCGCGGATTTGTCGTGGTATGACCGCACGGGAGCTGCCTTGACTCCGGGGGCGTGGCACGATCCGCGAAACCGCGTGGTGCAGATGTTGCGCTCAGGGGCGCCGTGGGGGGACGTGGACTTACTGGTCATGATTAACGGGACCATGGATCAAGTCGAGGTCAACCCCCCGCCGGCGCGCTCGCGGGTTTTCCGGCTCGTGTGGGACTCGACCTGGCCTAATCCGACGAATCGCTCGGAGGAATCTCCGGATTCTCTCGGGGTTCCCGGCTATGACCTGCCGTTTAGCGCGCTCACTAAGGGGGAAAAGCCTCCGGCTGAGGCGGTGGACCGGCTCGCTGCGGAAGTGGGGGTGACTCCCGGTTCGGGGTTGCGGCTCGCCGAGGTTATCTCGGAGCTTCCCGTGACGGTTCGCGGGATGACTTCGAAGATGGAGGCCATGTCGATGCGAATTTTCTTCGCCGAGGTTCCCGAGAATCCTTCCGGAAACGCGAAGATTGACCTGTTGAATGTGTTGAAGCGGGTTCAAGGCGAGTAATGCCGGCTTGCTGAACAGGGCATTTATTGGCCGAGAGGTTTGTCGGAAGCCTTGGGCGGAGTTTCGGGATAGGCAATGAGTTCGCCGGCGGCGCTTTCGCGGGTCGTGAACTCGCCGGCGCGGAAGTTCTCCTCCCCGACCTCGTAGGCCCATTGCAGGAGCATATCGGTAGTCTCGGCAAGGAGCGCCGAGCGTGTCTCCTCCGAGACATGCGCAGAATCGTTTTCCAGGTTGATAATCCACAAAGCACGCTCTACCATGCGGTTTGCCACCGCCTGGGCGTGGTCGTGGCGTTTGATTTGCTGGTTTTTCTGATCCATCTACAATCCGTAATCCATCCCCATGGCGTGCTTCATCTGGCGCAAGGTGTCGGCGCCGAGATCCGCAATCTTCTCGTTTCCCTCCTTGAGGACACTCCACAGGTAACCTTCGTCTTCCATAAGCTCCGCGCGGCGATCCCGATGCGGAGCCAGGTGGTCGTTCAGGGCTTCGGTCACGAGCTTCTTCAAAGCTCCGCCGCCGCCATCACCAATCCGCTCAGCCAGGACCTCCGGAGCCTCACCGGTACACAGCGAAGCAATCAGCAAGAGGTTGGCCACTTCCGGGCGCGATACGGGATCATAGGTGATTACCCGATCTGAATCAGTAACGGCTTTCTTGATAATCGCTGCGGTCTCATCCGCAGTCGCTTTGAGCTCTACTGTATTGTGGCGCGATTTTGACATTTTCTGGCCATCAGTGCCAAGAATAATCGCCCCACCACTGCTTAGAAGCGCTTGAGCCATCGGGAGAACTCCGCGCGAATCCTTGACCTTGCTGCCTGCCGCATCGCGTTCCGGATAGCGCTTGTTGAATCGTTTCGCCACCACGCGCGTCTGTTCCAGGTGCGGGAGCTGGTCGCGACCCACCGGCACGAGATTCGCTCGCGCACAAAGAATATCGGCCGCTTGATGAACGGGATAGGTCAACAAGAGCCCGCTCATGGATTGTTTCGAAGCCTCGAGTTCCGCCTTCACCGTGGGGTTGCGGTGGAGTTCCGCCTCGGTGACGAGCGATAGGAAAATGACGAGCATCTCGTGGATGGCCGGAACCTGGGAGTGGCAAAAAATCGTGGAGCGGGTCGGGTCAATGCCGGCGGCGAGATAGTCTGCGACGAGGTTCAAGACGTATTCGCGGACGTTGCCGATGTTTTCCCGATCGGTGATGACCTGGTAGTCAGCAATGAGGACGGCCGTGTCGATGCCCTTGTTCTGAAGTTCTACGCGAGTCTTAAGCGTTCCGAAATAGTGGCCGATGTGGAGGAATCCGGTCGGGCGGTCGCCGGTCAAGATACGATAGCGGCTCACGTCTCCGGAGTTGATATCCTCCCAAATGCGTTCGGAAGACTCACGGGCAGCGACCAGGGTGGCGCGTTCCTCGGATTCGGTTTGGTTGACGTTTTCTGTGTTTTCTTCACTCACGGTTAACAGTCTAACGCAGCACAGCGAACCCAAAATGTAAGAACCAGAATCCCGATTACATATAAGGGGTGGAAAGCGTTTCGCGTAAACAGGCCCTCAACCCTAGCGCTCCATTCCACAACACACTAGGATGGGCTAAGACCTCATCCCCTACTGAAAAGGATTATCAACATGAGGAAATCATTTTTGACCCTAGGGGCAGCAATTGCCGCCCTGTCCCTCGTGGCTCCGGCCACGGCTATGGCTGCTGATGCCGACCGTTACGCCGGACCGAACCGCTTTGAAACCGCTATCGCGGTCGCGAGCGCATTTGGCACTGCTGACGTGGTCTACCTGGCCCGTGGCGACCAGCAGGTCGACGCCGTTTCCGGCGGTAGGCTCCAGACTGGTCCGGTTTTACTCGTGAACGAAGATGCCGCGGTACAGGCTCTCGTGAAATCCAAGATTGCCGATCTCAAGGCCACCAAGGTGGTTGTGCTCGGTGGTGAAGGTGCCGTGAGCGAAGCTGCTGCCAAGGCAGTTGCCGGCGATGCCACCGTCTCCCGTTTGGCTGGTGCGAACCGTTTCGGAACCGCTGTCGCAATCTCTAAGTCGTTGCACCCGTCTGACGGTGACGGCACCGAGGTTTACCTCGCCAATGGCTTGACCCTGGTTGATGCCCTCGTCGGTGGTCAGATTAAGGGCAAAGCCCCGATTCTCTTGACCAACGGATCCGGCGCTCTTCCGAAGGAAACCGCTGATGAGATTAAGCGCCTAGCTCCCGCTAAGGTTACCGCGCTCGGTGGCGAGGGCGCCGTGTTGCCCTCCGAGTTGACCGAGGCCGCGAAGCTCGGCAAGACCCCGACCGCTAACGCTGAGACCAAGGCGAGGGCTGACCTGGTGAAGGCTTCCCGTGAGGCTCACATGGCGGTTGAAGGCTGGTACACGGTTTCCGGCAAGACGCTGGACGAGTTCCTGGCTTCTAAGGCTGCGACTCTGGCGCCTCTGGCGCCTCTGGCTGCTAGTGCAGATCAGACCGCGAAGGACGACTACGCTAAGGCGAAAGCCGCTCTCGCACTCACTTTCCCCAAGGTGTTGCCCACGGATGTGAAGACTGACGAGGATACCGAGGCTATCTTCGGCGTGGATGGCGCAGCTGCTGTCGGCACCGCCAAAGCCGCGACCAATGCCGCAACTGACAAGACGGATGCCAAGACCTACAAGGGTCTCCAGGCTATTGATAAAGCCATCCAGGCCGATACCGGAGCCACCAACACGGCAAAGGGTCAGTCCGCTGATGCTCTGATCGCCGCCAATAAGGCCATCACCGACGCTGACGCTGCGGTCGCTGCTGGTCCGACCAAGGAACAGATCGCCAAGTACGAGACTGGTGCGGCTGAGAACCGCATAGCTGGCAACAACCGCTTCGAGACCGCAGCCGCGATTGCTGCCGTGGCTTACCCGAATGGAACCGGTGCTGCCATGGTTTACGCCGCTAACGGCTCTGCTTTCGCGGACGCCTCCGTGGCGGGTTACCTCGACAACAAGGCTGAACTCGCCGGTCCGGTTGTGCTCGTCGCACTCGACACCATCCCGGCCACCACCGATGCTTATGTCAAGGCTGCAAAAGCTGGGAACTCTGCGCTTGCTGGCAAGTTCAAGGCCCTGGGCGGAAACGGCGTGATTGCCGACTCTGTTGTTACCGGAATGCTTGATTTGCTCAAGTAGGCTCGCTGATTAGACTGTTTGGGCTGGGGTTCGCGCCCCAGCCCAAAGCAATTTAACCGTCTCATCTCCCCTTCTTAAGCAACTTCGAACATTTACCATCCGGTATGGCTTTCACTGCTCGAGATATACTCTCAGTTCACCACGATTCCGCTTTTCCGCTCGCCGTCTTAAAGGCTCAATTTTACCGGGGCAAATGTCCCAAGTTGCTTAATCTGCGCAAGATAAGTCGAAAGGAAAAGCGCCGACGCGGTAACGTCGGCGCTTTTCTATGTCTGAATACTCCACACTCGACTCTCGGCCGAGCCTCGAGTTTAGCGAGTTTCCTTATGAGAGGTAGACTTCCGGCAACGCGGGCAGTACTTGTTGAGCTCCAAACGATCCGGCGTGTTACGACGGTTCTTCTTCGTGATGTAGTTACGCTCTTTGCACACCGAGCACGCCAGAGTAATCTTCGGGCGGATGTCTTTCGATTTTGCAGCCACTGTTCTTTTCCTTTATTCCTAGCTTTTCCCGGGCATTCCCCCCGGTCCGTAGCGGGGGCGGGGTTCGAACCCGCGACCTCACGATTATGAGTCGTGCGCTCTCACCAACTGAGCTACCCCGCCGCAAAATTTTGACGGCCTGGAAACCGTCAAGCGAGCCCCGGCAGAGAATCGAACTCTGGACCTTCTCCTTACCATGGAGACGCTCTGCCGACTGAGCTACCGGGGCAACGACAGTCAAGTTTACCGAATTATTTCCGCCGTGACAAACTGAGACTGCAATCGCGGTTTTCTCTTGGAATCAAGCCGGTTAAACCCGTGGCAAAGACACTCGTGGGCTAGAATCGGGCTATGAAGAAAACCGCGGAAGAATCAGAAGAGTTACCTCCCACCTCTCTGTCTCGTCAGCGCGAAGTATCGCTGATTTCAGAAAACACCACTGACTCCACTCCCCCGCTGGAAACCCCGCTGGAAACCCCACTGAAAACCGTCGTCTTTTTGGTGACAGTTTCCCTGATCGCCCTAGCCGCGAGCGCGGAACTCGTCTTGTCCGAGCTGAAAACCCTCAAAGACCCTTCCGCCGCTCTCGGCTGCGACATCAACCCGCTTATCGGTTGTTCTTCCTCGCTCCTCCAGTGGCAGGCGCATCTCCTTTTCGGAATCCCAAACGCGCTGGTAGGTACGGCTCTCTTCGCCGGACTCGCCGGGGTTTTCCTCGGTTGGGTCGGTGGACGACTCCCCCGCTGGCTCCCGCTCACAATCGAGGCCGGCCTCACCGCCGCGCTCTTCCTCATCATTTTTTTCCTTCACCAGTCCGTAACCGTCTTCCGGACACTGTGCCCGTTCTGCATGATTGTCTGGGTCGCCACGATTGTCCTGTGGATTCACCTCGGGGCACTGCTTGCCCGCCTCGGGTGGCTGGATTTCCTACCCGCAGGTTTGCGCGGATTTTGGGTCTCCCAGCGGTGGCTTCTCACGGTCGCCGTCCTGCTACTGATAGTCTTGGTAATAGCCCTGACCATGTCAGATAAGCTGGCTTACCTGTTCTGACCAGTTTCGTCCTCGCAGAGCTACCCCACTAGCACACCGGCCACGCTGGGTTGCGGGGTCGCGCGGGGTCACACTTGGGCCACGCCGTGGCCACGCTTGGTCGCGAGGCCTTGCCGGAACTGCAGCTTACTGAACCACCTAAGAAGGAGGAGGCAAAGGTGACGCGCCAAACACCCACCGCCGAGGAACAAACCTTCTTGGACAAAATGCGCGCGCTACTATTGTCGCAGCCCGAGGATGCTGCGCTGACCTCCGACCAGTCCCACCGCATCCTTCGTTTTGCCCGCCACGCACTTCGCCCCACGCCCGCCCTCGCAGACCTCGCGGGACCCACAGTTCGAACCGGAGAGGTCTGCGATTGGCTCGGGGTTTCCCGCCAGGCAGTAGCCAAAGCCACGCGAGAGAAGCGGATTCTCGGGTTCCAGACCCCCGATAGAAAGTGGCACTATCCGCAGTGGCAGTTCGAGTCTCCGGAGCTCTACGCGGTCTGCGTGAAGGTGCTCCCGCAGGTGTTGGACGTGCTGGCCTCTCGGGGTTTGACCGGCCCCGACGCGGCGATGTGGTTTCTCACCAGCAGGGCTGGCGGGATGGGTGCGGCAGCGGTTGCGGCGACGGGTGTGGCAGCGGGCACATCGGCGGGCAAGTCAACGGGTGCTTCGGCGGGCAAGTCAGCGGGTGCTTCGTTCGGGACGAAGAAGCCGCTAAATGGCCTTCCCCCAATCGAGGCTTTGCGTCAAGCCGCGCAGTCTGGGAATCCGGCGGCGGCTTCACTCGCCGCCGCCGAGTTAATCGCTGTCGCGCGGACGCTTCCGCGAATCGGCTAACTCTTTTTAGGCAGAAATCCGGCTTCCCGATTGTTACCCCACCCTGGGCAACCACACCCCTGTCCCGAATAACCACAGTAGCATGAAAATTCATCAGGTAGGATTATTAAAACACCAGTTCAAAGCGATTTGATACGTTTTATGCTACATTACTGGGGCGTTAATGTGGTCATTCAGGACACCCCTGTGGTTATTCAGGACAGGCATTCCCTGTGAAAACACCTCCTGGACTCGTCCACTGGTTTTGAGCGTCCGAGTCTTTCCCCTAAAATGGTCTGGAATCGCGCGAGTGGCGGAATTGGTAGACGCGCTAGATTTAGGTTCTAGTGTCTTACGACGTAGGGGTTCAAGTCCCCTCTCGCGCACAACGACGCAGGCCGAGGAAATGCCGAGCTTGCTCGAGCATTTCCGAGGTCAAGGAAGCGGCGCGCAATACGCTAGTGTTACAAGCACCGCGATGAAGGTCAAGCGCAATGCCGAGCAAGACCTGAGCATTGCCGATGGCCTTGTGAAACGGCGCGCAGCTTTGCGAAGCAAAGTTGCGCGCACAGGGGTCAGACCCTTCTGGCTCCACACGGCGCAAGCGCCGTGAGAGGTGTTCCGCCTGAAAAACTCCGTTTTTCCGGGCGGCTCCACACTATTACGCGCTGGCTAATGCTTCGCTGCCAGCGCGCGCTGAGAGGTCTGATCCCGTGGCTCCGCGGAAATCTGACTCCGTGGCTCTGGTCGGCGGTTACGGTTCAAGCGCTTCGCGAGTTCGCCGCGCGCATCGCCGCCGCTTCCTGGGGACGGAACTGATTAAATCTAGGCAAGAACTTGTCCCAATCGATACAGTGTCCATCAATCTCCGGCCCATCCACACAGGCGTGTTTCCGCACCATCTTCCCGGTTGACGGGTCAATGAACGGCACCATGCACGCCCCGCACATCCCCGTAGCGTCCACCATAATCGAGTTGATCGAAGCGGCAGTCGGAACGCCATACTGCTTCGTCAACAACGACACGAACTTCATCATGATCGGCGGGCCCAGAGTCGTGACCTCCACAATCTTTCGACCGTCTTCGCGCCCATCCCGAAGCATCGATTCCAGCGGAACGGTGACAGTCCCGTGGACCCCGAAAGACCCGTCATCGGAAGCCAGCACGACATCCAACAAATCTGGATACTGCCGCCGCAAAACATCGACGCGCTCCGAAGAAGTCCCGTCAACGTCCCCGTCCGGATCGGCCCAGAACAGCAAATCTCGATTCCGCGCCCCGCAAATCAACGTCACGTGGTTCCCAAGTTCCAAATGCGCCCGCACAATCGGGAAAGCCGGAGCGAGCCCGACCCCGCCGGCCACAAAGCACACGGTCTCGGTCGTGGGATTAAAGCGCTCCATCTTGGAAGCCATCCCGAGAGGCCCGGCAATCCCGTAAAACGCCTCGCCGACCTCCATCGCATTCAAGTGAATCGAGGAGACCCCGACCGACTGGGTGACAATCGTGATCCAGCCCTCTTCGCGGTCAAAATCGGCCACGGTCAAAGGAATGAGCTCACCCTTCTCGTGGGTCATGAACCTGGCAAACTGTCCGGCGAGAGTCGCGCGCGCCACCATCGGGGCGTGGAGTTTCATCTCCCAAGTCCGCTCTGACAGTTGGCGTTTTTCCAAGATCTTGAAAGGCGCCGCGGCCTCCCGAGTGTAGGCCAAGGCCCGCCCCACCCAGTCGCGCACCTCGTCGGGATCCAAAGTGGGCATGTCCTCCCACATTTGGTGAGCCGCCGCCTGGCCGTCACCGGCAGCCTTAATCGCCGTCGACCCGCCGCGCGCCGCGTCCCCGCCGGAGTAAATCCCCGTAAGGTTCGTGGCCTGGGTCGGAACCCCGTCCTCGAAACCTGCCGTCGGCGTCATCGTGACACCGGTCGCCTCCACTCCGGTCGAAGCAATCGGTGTGACCTCGGCGTTACTGTGGGAAACCGGCGCATCCGGATTCTCGACCCGCGCATTCGACCCGGCAATCCGCCCGTCCGGCAGCCCATTCGGGTTCGCCTCCTTACCGACCTTGATCGCGCCCCAATCCTGAACCGCGAGGTCCGGCTGGGAGTCCCGAATAATCGGGTTCGACCCGTTACCGAGTGCCATGATGACGAGGTCCGCGGCCATCTCGACCTGTTCGCCGGTTCGTTCAGGGCGGCGCCTCCCGGAAGCGTCGGGTTCACCAAGTTGCATCACGTCAACCGCGGCGCGAGTCACGTGATGGGGGTCTCCCCCGCGAGACTCGTCCCCTCCAAAGAACTCGGCCGGAGAGCGCAGCTCCGCGACCACGATGCCCTCTTCCAAGGCGTGGTGGAGTTCTTCGACGCGCGCCGGCATCTCGGCCTTCGTCCGGCGATAAACAATCGTGACCTTCCCGCCGAGACGTTTCGCGGTCCGAGCCGCATCCATCGCCGTGTTTCCGCCACCGATGACGAGGACTTCCTTGCCGGCGGTCTCGGGCAGGGGCGTGTCGTATTCATCAAGGTTGCCGTGCATGAGATTCACGCGAGTCAGGAACTCATTCGCGCTCAAAACCCCGTTCAAATGCTCCCCGGGAACATTCATGAACTTCGGGAGCCCCGCGCCGGTACCGACGAAAATCCGCCAGAATCCCGCGGCTTTCAAATCGTCCAAAGTCGCGGTTTTCCCGACAATAAAGTTCGTCACGAACCGCCCGCCCAGGGCCTCAATCTTATCCACGACGTCATCAACGAGCTCGTTAGGAAGCCGGAACTCGGGGATGCCGTATTTCAAAACGCCACCGAGAGTGTGGAAAGCCTCGAAAACCGTCACCGGAAAACCCTGGTTCGCGAGCAAGAACGCATTAATGAGCCCCGCGGGACCCGAGCCCACAATCGCAATCGGCGGCTTATTCGCCGCCACCCACGGGTCGGGACGCCCCTGGTAGCGCGACATGATCTCGTCTCGACCGTTGACGAGCTTGTCCCTTTGAGGCAAGAACCACTCGAGTTGACCAATTTCGATGGGCCGAGCCTTGTGGACACACACACCTTGGCACTGCAACTCTTGGGGACACACCCGCCCGGTCACATTCGGCAAGGGATTGGAGAACTCCACGATGCGTAACGCCTCATCAAATTTTCCTTCCGCAATAGCCTGCATGACTTCGGGAATGTGAATCTGAACCGGACAGCCCCCGACCTTCTTGCCTTTCAGGAGCTCCCCGAGTTCACAGGGCCGGTCCGCGCAATGTTTGTCGCGCACGGCCTCGAGCCAGACAAAGAGATCCACCTCGCGCTGGGAATAGCCCTGGGTCAAATAGCCCAGATACCCCTGGGTGACGAGGTCGAAGTCATGGACGCGCTGGTTCGCCGGCCGAACATAGGGCGGAATGTGGTTTCCCGCCGGCCAGTTCTCGGAAAGACCGGCGAACATCGGGTAGCGGTCGCGAAGGTGCGTGTCGATCGCCTTGATGAAGACACGTTTTTTCGGGAGGGGCAAATCCCACACGAACCGCATCATGACCTGGCCGACCGCATCATCGCGAAGCAGCAAATCCCAAATCTTCCAGGTGAGTTCCGCCGGAATCTCACCGGCGTCGAAGGCGGCGCGAAGCTGGGCCAAGCCCTCGGCAACAAACATGGATTGGAACATTCGCGGATTGGCCTGGAACCGGCGCTGCAGCACCTGCATTTCGACGGCCTGTCCGATGGCATCACTTCTTGAAGTTTTTGTGGCTTCCAAAGTTGGCATTGTTACTCCTTTCAAAGCCCCTAGAGAATAATCTCCGCGTCACAGTTCGCAATGACCTTCTTAATCCGAGCGCGAAGTTCCGGCGTGACTTCCACGGACTCGATAGAACCGGGGATAAGCCGCGCCACCGGAGTCGGCACTCCATTGATGACCTCTGTAGAAGCCTCGAAATACTCGGGAATCTCCTGGTAACAGGTCTTGCAGTCCGTACACTTGACGATGGTTGCGGGGTCGTAGATAAACGGCGCCCCGCCATCCCCGCCAGCGTCACCCGAGCCGGCCGCACCGGCCCCCGCGGCCCCGGCCGCTCCGCTCGCCCCAGCCGCGCCGCCGCCGACTCCGCCGATAAACGGCAGCGGTACATCGGTCGAGCCGGTAGCCGCAACCTCGGCCATGGCCTGGGCAATCAGGTCCAGGGTCTCTTCCTTTTCGGCCTCGGCGGCTTTGAGCTTGTCCGCAAAGTCCTTTTCGAGTTCACCATTGGCTTTACGCAGGTCTTTCAAGTCTTGACCTGAGAGGTACTGGAGGAATGTCCAGTACTGTTTGCACTGGTTGGTGAGTTTCACCATCTCCGGAGAGACCCGTACCTTCACCAAGGCGCCGCCGCGACCCGCGGCGTAGATAAACGGGGTGGAACCCGCGCGCGCCTCCGGCGGCATTTCAATAAAGTCCGCCAGCGGAGTCGGGTTCGTGGCATCCTCGGCGAGTTTCCCGAAATGCTTCTTGAACCGCAGCTCGGAGTAAGCAAAATCGGCCGGAGTGTAAGGCAAATCCATGAGTTTGGTCTTGCCTTCCTCGTCTTTATAGCTCAGCTTGTAGTGCGACCACAGTTTCTTCGGATCCGGATTCCCGTCCAGCATGAACCGGTCGGTGAACTCCGCGTTCGCCGGCTCATGGACATAGAGCGGGGAGATGCGGGACTTCACGGCGAGACGCGACTGTTCCGCGGCTTGGTCATCCCCGATACCGTGCTCGGGCTGGCAAGGCGTATAGACATCGATCACCGCCGGGAAATCCGTCTGGCTCAAAGCGTGGGACACGTTCTTCAAGAAATGCCCTTGGTAGGAAGTCGAGGTGGAAACCACCAAAACATTCGGGTGCATGGCCGCGAGCAGCCCCAGTTCTTTGCGTTGCTCGGACTTGCCTTTTTGGAAGGTGCCGTAGCGCGACAGGTCGGAATCTTGGCCTTCGAGCGAGGCCGTGGAGGCCTGGCCACCCGTGTTGGAGTAGGCGCCGGTGTTCAAAACCAGCATCTTGATCGGGGTTCCCGAAGCCAGCACGCGGCTCATCGCCCCGAAACCGATATCGTAGGCCGCGCCGTCTCCGGAGATACTCATTACTGCCGGCAACAGCGCGAGTTCCTCGTCGGTAAACTTCTTCCACTCCGGGGCATCGCTCGGGATTTTCGCCGGATCCGTGGCTCCGTCCAAGATAGCCCGCGCTTGACGCAGCGCCAACACATCGGTGGAGAGATCCGCCGCCAAGCCCTCGAAAATGCCTTTGGCCAAGGGCTGAGCGTCTTGGAACAGGCCGTTGACCCACGGTTCTTGATAGGGGTTGAACGGCGCCGTAGAGGCGTAAACCGAGGAGCAACCGGTGGAGTTCGCGACCACGGTTCCCGCCGGTCCGCGCCCGCCGCCGGGCCCCTCGTAGCGGTAGAGGCGCCGATCCAGGCGCTCCATTGCTGACTTCGCAATCGCGGCCAACTCGGAAGACTCGTCCAGGGTCTTCAACTTGTCTTTCAACCCACCAACGAGCTCCTCGAGTTCGGCGCGGTGTCCGGCGACCCGCCCGTGGTTAATCTCGTTGGCCAGAGCCATCGTTTGCCGAATCGCCGTGACCTCACCGCAGCCCTTGCAGGCGCCGTGACCGCCGATGGTGGCATAGTAGTTGTCGCGGTTCAAGAAAATCCGCTTCATGTCCACGCTCGGCCCGCTGTTCGGGTCGGAGAACTCCTTCGGTGAATTCGGTAGCTTCGTCAAGAAGGCGAAACGCGTTTGGGCGTCCTCCAAAACGGCAGCATCTTGATCCGTAGCAATCAGCGCGTTCGGGCCACAAACCGCCACACATTCGAGACATCCGGTACACTTCCACGGGTCGATGGTGGCGCTGAACAAGACGCCCGTGCCGGCGGCCTGTTTCTCGGTCGAATCGAAGAAGGGACGGGTGCGGGAAACCGGATAAGTGCCCAAAACACCCGCTACCGCCTCCACGGCGCCGCCCTCTAACCCGACTGTGCCCGCGGCCTCGCGGAACACGTCGGCCATCGCGGGACGCTGTTTGGTTGCCAACAGTGCGGCGCGCATTGCGTCAGCCACCGAACGAGCCGCGGCCGACACCGGAGCCCCCGCGTCTCCGGCCTCCTTTGCGGCCGTGTTCAAAAGGGTTTCGATCGTGAAGACCGTGTTCGGAATCGCGCCGTCTGGGCAAACCAGGGCACACTCCATACAGCCGGTGCAAAGGCTCGCGTCAAAGACGGGCATCTCGCGGCGGAACATGCCTTTATCCTTGGCCGCCGATGAGGCGGGCGGAATGAAGTAGCCTGCGCCCGGGTAAACCGGTGATTCCCCAATCGTGCCTTCCGCAAAGGGTTCGGCCACCACCTTGTTGAAGTAGTGACGGTCGAACAAACCGTTCGTGAGCGCACAGCCGTTCGAGCCGCGCTGGCACATCTGGGCGGAAAGCACTGGCAGGAAGCACTTGCCGGAGTTGTTTTCTTCTGGATCTGGAAGGTTCTCCCACTCGATCCTCACGGCGTGGGAAGCCCCGTCGCGGACGACCTCCATGTTTGCGTCCACAATCTTCTTGCCCTTAGCGCCGAACTTGTGGTCAATCTGTTCGTGGATCTTCGCGAGCATGTCCTCTTCGGAGGCTCCCGAAGCAATCCGGTCTACCTTGGTCGCAATCGCGCCGATGAAAGCCACGCCCATCATGCGGGTCTGGAGGCCCGGGTCGGGAGCGTGTTCCTTCGCGACGGCGAAAGCGTCGAGAATAAAGAGGTTGATGCGCTTCTCGCGGATGGTTTTCCGAGCCTTGGCCGGCAGCGTTGCCCACAGTTTCTCCGGACTTTCGGAGGACTGGAGGATAAACGTGCCGCCCTCGGCGAGACCCTTTAGTGGGTTCGTGTGGGAGAACACCATGTGGTCTGGGGAGACGACGATTTCGACGTCCTCGAGCTCGGCGTTCGTGATCTTGATGGGCTCCGGAGACAACGTTATGTAGTAGTTCGTCGCCGCGCCGGACTTCTCCGAGCCGTACTTCGGGGCGGCCTTGGAATGCAGATGCAGCATTTCGGCGAGAATGTCGGTGAGCAACTTGCCCGTCGCAATCGTCCCGTAGCCACCCACCGAGTGGAAGCGAATCCGCATGGTTTCCGGCGGGAGAAGATCTTTCGGGTTCTCCTCCAAGTGGAGCGCCATCTTGGTGGTTTCCGGATAGGCCTCACGGAGCCGGTCTTGGAGCTCCTTTTGAGCCCCCGTTGCTGACTCGTCAAAGAACGTCGAGCCGATATAGAACTCGGGGGCGAGGTCTTTCGCCGCCATCGCCTTCGCAGTAGCGATGAGGTGGCGGGGCTGGACATCGTGGCCGCCGAGACCGAAGAAGCCGGTGGAGAGAATCGGGAGTTCTCCGGTTTTTAGCGGGGGAATATCGGGATAGCGGGCGGGACGATCATGTTTCGCGGCCGCCGCGTTTTGTCCGGCCTTCACCAAGGCGGCCTCCACGAATTTCACGAGAGCAGCCTGGTCGGAGCGCTCCAACACCGTGACGTGTTTCGCCCCCTTGAGAGCCGCCACGACTTCGGCCTCCGGGAAGGGCTGGAGGAGCATGACCTGGACGAGGCCGACTTTGAGACCTTGGGCGCGCAGGTGCGGGAGGACCGCGCGGACATCTTCACAGATAGAACCCATGCCGACGAAGATGAAGTCGGCGTCGTCCGTGTCGAAGCACTTGATGGGGGCAAGATCGCGACCGGTCAGCGCGTTGTATTCCTTCATGGCTTGGCGAACCAGGCGCGGCACGTCAGCCAAGAAGTGGGTGCGGTGGTCGGCCACGCCGGCTTGGAAGTCCGGCTGGTTTTGGACCGGACCGGTCAGCCCGGGATTGTTGACATCCACGAGGCTCGGGATGAGTTGGCGGGTGCCACGGACGGGTGCGTTGACGTATTGGCGTCGCCACGCGGGAATCAGGTCGCTAGGGAGTTGGGGCGCGATGGATTCATCAAACACCCAGCCCGCGATGTCTTTCTCGATATCATCCGCCCGAGTTTCGAGGACGGTGACGATGGCATCGCGGGAGGCCTCGGCGAGTTCGGATTCGTGAGCCGTGAGGTATTGGCGGAACTGGAAAACCCGCCCCTTGGCGCCAAACAGGATTTCTTGGGCAGTCGTCGGGGAGGGAATGTAGCCCTCGGGGTCGCCGAGATACTCGCGGACGAGTTCCGCTTCGGGAAGGCGCGCTTCGCTCATCATGTGGGAGGTCGCGAAACCATCCATGCAGTTCGCCACGGGAATCAGCGATAGAGACGAGGCGCGGTAGGACACGAGCGCGAGATCCGCGGCCTCCTCCGGATTAGCCCCGAAAAGAATCGTGTAGCCGGCGGGAAGCAGGGAATAGACATCGTCGTGACCACCCATGACGTTTAGGGAATGGCGCGACACCACGCGAGCCGCGACCTGTAGGACGAAACCGCCGATGCGCTTGCCGACCGTAACGAAGTGAGACTCCAGACCGTAGAGGATGCCCTGGGAGCTTGAGGCATTGGAGATGAATTTCCCGCCGGTCAGGGCCGCGCCCATCGCACCGGATTGAGCCGAGTGTTCGCCTTCGGGTTCAAAGAAGAAGGGGTGGCGACCCCAGACGTTTCTTTGGCCCTGAGCCAAGCTCATCTGAAAGGTTTCGGAGATTTCCGTCGAGGGCGTGATGGGGTAGCCGATAACACCCCCGCACACCTGGTTCATCACTCGCGCCACCGCGCCGTTTCCGTTGATTACTTCGGTTTTACCTGGGTATTTCGGTTCACTCATTAAGCTATCCTCCTCGATAAGTGCGCGATACCTGCGGCCCTGAGGGCGAAACGCACACTCTAGAAGTTTAGTTGCTTTTGCCATATTTTTCAGCCGCTTCAACCCCTCAGCATTTGCCAATAGGGGCGGGGGAGCTGAGGAGGACTGATGTCTACTATCGTTATTGTCGGAGCCAACCAGGGGATTGGGTTTTACCTGGCACAAAGCCTGTTGCGGATGAATCATTCGGTCGCTGTGCTGGATATCAAGTTGCATAATCTCGAAAAGTTGCGAGCGCACTATCCCGAGCGATTGCTCCCTATCCTGGCCGACTCCCAAGACTTGGAAAGTATTCAACAAGGCGTCGCTCTCGTCCACGAAAAGTGGGGAGACCTCGATGTCGCCATCCACAATGCCTGCCTTTGCACCTTCGACAGCGAACCCGAACGGACTACGACACCTATAAGAAAGTTATGGATATCAACTTTTTTGGGGCCTTGCGGCTTGCCAAAACGGTGTTGCCGTTGATGCGCCGAGCCGGACACGGGCGGGTGATTTTTTCAAGTTCCGGCGTCGGGGTGACGGGTTTCATGAACATCTCCCCCTATGCCTCCTCCAAAGGCGCCATCGAAGCGCTCGCAAAGTGCCTGGAAATCGAGAATCAGCCCTACGGAATCTCTTTCCACCTGTTCCACCCGCCCTTGACGAATACCGCCTCCACCTCCGGCCTACCGATCCCCAAGGAGTTCAAGGTGGACGCGAAAAAGGTCGGCCTCGGTTTAGCGAAACACATTTTCTCAAAACGGTTCGTCATCTGCCACTCTTTCGGGCAGTCTCTCCAAATGGCTCTAACCTACCGGCATCCGCTTTTCATCGGGCGCTTGACGACCAAAATGACTCGGCGCGCCCAGGCCGCAAGCGCTTAGTCGAAGCTCAGAACAGGCGGTTGGTGGGGTCATCAAGGCCGCGCATCGCGTCGTAGTCCAGCAAGAGGCAACGGATTTCACGGTCTTCGGCGAGCGTTCGCGCCTGGGGTTTGATTTCTTGCGCCGCAAAAATGCCGGTAATCCCTTGTAAATCAACTTGCCGCCCCAGCAGTTCGAGGTAGCGAGTCAACTGCTCCACGCCGTCGATTTCCCCGCGACGCTTCACCTCGATGGCGACCGGCTGGCCCGCCGGATCGCGCACGAGCAGATCCACCGGCCCAATCGGGGTCGGCCATTCGCGACGGATGAGAGACCAGCCCACCCCGAGAACTGCTTCGACTTGCTCCGCCAAGAGTTCTTGGAGATGGGCCTCGACCCCGTCTTTTTCGAGACCGGGATCGATTCCGAGTTCAAAGGTTTCGTCTGAGTAAACGCGGAAAAGCGTGATGACAAGGGCTTCGTTTTTCTTCGTCGTGACGGTCCAGATTTGGGCGGTTTCGCCCGCGTCGATCGCGTTGTCTGCGCCGTCCGGAGCGTCTGCGTCTGTCTCGTCGGCAGCGGCGCTAGTCGTGACGATAGAGTTGGCCTCAATTGAGAGGTGACACGGCGCGCTCATCCAGTTCAAAGGCTTGTAGGAGCCACCATCGGAGTGAATCAGGACCGAGCCGTCAGCCTTGACCATGATAAGCCGCTTGGCGGGGGCAAGATGCGCGTCGAGACGACCGGAATAATTCACTTCGCAATCCGCAATCACCAAACGCACTCGGTAAGCCTATCAAAGATTTTCAAAGAGCCTACCGCGACGCAGGCCGAGTGAAGTGACGTGCTTGCACGATCACTTCCGAGGCCAAGGAGTCAGTGCGCAATTTTGCGAAGCAAAATTGCAAGCACAGTTTAGTCCACGGTCCCGCGCGGAACTATCCACTGGGTCGAAAGTGTGGGATAGAGGGCTGCCAGCGTCTCAAAATCCGCATCATAATGCACCACGACGACACTTTGCCTCGCATTACTGTAGGCTACCGCGGTCGCCGCAATCTGCAGGTCACTCACTCCCACGGCCCTCCCTTGACCGGCGGCAAACAGCGCGCGCTGCATTTGCCTCGTTATCTCCGCGATTTCAGGATTTGGGGCCAAAAAGACCTTGGCCCGCAAAGCACTGTCGTTGATTTCCTCCCACTCTGCGAGATTGCGGGCGCTGTAACCTTCTTCCAGCGCTTGCGGGAGACAACCAGCTAGGTCGCCAGTGTTCAAGAGGCTCAAAAGTGCGTCAGCTACAGCTCGGCTACGGTGAACCCGCTGGATTACCGAGTTATCGACCAGGTAGACCAGCCTCAACGCTGCGCTCCAGCAATCAACTCAGGGTCATCAAGGTCTTTCGCTTGACCAAGTCGTAGCGCCACCACATAGCGAGCCGCCCGCTCACGTCGCACAAAGGTCTCCAAAGCCGCGGCGATGGTGGCTTTCTTGGTGTTGGTTTCCGCAAATGCCATCGCCTCAGACAGCAAGTTTTCATCAATATCTACCAGCGTTTTCATACCCCCACCTCCGTATATCCTAATAAGTCATTATAGATATACGAAGGCTCGGTGTCAAGAGAAATCTGATACCTCGACTAATAGATTTCGATGGATTGGGGCGGGGCGGATTCCATCCAGGAGACGAGTCCGGAATAGTCCGGCTCCCCCATTGCCAGCCAAAAATCGGCGGGCGGGAGGAAAACCCCACGCTTGGCCTCTTGGGCTCGGCAATGCAAAATCGCGAGCCGCACCCCGTCGGCTTCTTGCACCTGGGCGTCGAGAATCTCGAAACCGTGGCGGGTCCAGCGCAGGGTCGAGCCCCACTTGAGGGAAATAATCCGGTACCACTTTAAGAGATCCTCGGAATAGTGGCACACTCCCGCCACCCACACGTCCTCGGGGCGACGGCGATACGCCACATTGAAAGATCCGACATTTTGGGCCTTGAAGCGCAACCGCGCGACGAAATAAATCGCCAGGGCACAGATGAATATCAGGACAAAAACCATGGCCGTGATGACTGAACCAGTCGCTCCAGACATGGCCGTTCACCTAGTTCTTGCTGCCCGCGAGGGCCGACGTAACCTCTGCAACTTCCGCAGCTTCAATTTCCTCAGCAAGTTCACCCGAAACGGGTTTCAAGTCGCGTTCCAAAACCACGGTCACCGCGTCATTATCAGTCGAAGCAAAACCGGCGGAAACGGGGATTTCTGTGGTCTTGTCAGCAATCACCCTGACGGTCCCGGGGCGAAGCACCACCAAAAGCGGTTGGTGACCTGGCAAAATCCCGAGGTCACCTTCCGCGGAGGGGACGACGACCTGCGCGGCTTCACCTTGGAACAAGGTGTTGGCGCGGTCGACGACGGCAACTTTGAGGCTCATGATTACATTTCCTTCTGGAGCTTGGCCCAGGCAGCCTCGAGATCTTCGATACCGCCGATGTTGAAGAACGCCTGTTCCGGAATGTGGTCGTACACGCCATTCGCGATGCGCTTGAAGGCCTCAACCGTCTCCGACAAGGGGACGGTCGAACCGGCCACGCCGGTGAACTTCTCCGCCATGTAGGTGTTCTGGCTTAGGAACTGTTCAATGCGGCGCGCGCGAGCCACGGTGACCTTGTCCTCTTCGGAAAGTTCGTCCACACCGAGAATCGCGATGATGTCCTGAAGTTCCTTGTTCTTCTGGAGGATCATCTTGACCTGGGTCGCGACTTCGTAGTGTTCCTTGCCGACATAGCGCGGGTCGAGAATCCGGGAAGTCGAAGCCAACGGATCCACCGCCGGATATAGACCGCGCGAGGCGATGTCGCGTGAAAGGTTCGTCGTCGCGTCCAAGTGGGCGAAGGTTGTTGCCGGAGCCGGGTCGGTGTAGTCGTCCGCCGGGACGTAAATCGCCTGGAGGGACGTAATCGAGTGGCCGCCCGCGGAGGTAATGCGCTCCTGGAGCTGGCCCATCTCATCAGCCAGGTTAGGCTGATAGCCCACGGCGGAAGGCATGCGGCCGAGCAGGGTCGAAACCTCAGAACCCGCCTGGGTGAAGCGGAAGATGTTGTCGATGAACAACAGCACGTCCTGGTTTTGGACATCGCGGAAGTATTCCGCCATCGTCAAACCGCTCAGTGCCACGCGAAGACGCGTCCCCGGCGGCTCGTCCATCTGGCCGAAGACCATGGCGGTCTTGTCCAAAACGCCGGCGTCTTCCATTTCGTGAATCAAGTCGTTGCCCTCACGGGTACGTTCGCCGACGCCCGCGAACACGGACACGCCACCGTGGTCTTGAGCCACGCGCTGAATCATTTCCTGAATCAAAACCGTCTTGCCGACACCCGCGCCGCCGAAGAGGCCAATCTTGCCGCCTTGGACGTAGGGAGTCAACAAGTCGATAACCTTGATGCCGGTTTCGAACATCTGGGTCTTGGATTCCAACTTGTCGAAAGCCGGCGGGGTGCGGTGAATGGACCAGCGCTCTTTGACATCGAGCTTCTCGCCTTCCTTCAGGTTCAAACATTCACCAATCACGTTGAAGACGTGGCCCTTGGTGACATCCCCTACCGGTACGGAGATCGGGGCGCCGGTGTCGACCACCTTGGCGCCGCGCACCAAACCGTCAGTCGGCTTCAGGGCAATAGAGCGCACAATGTTGTCGCCGAGGTGTTGGGCGACCTCCAAGGTCATGATCTGTTCTTCGCCACCCATGCCTTTGAAGGTGACGGTCAGGGCGTTATACATGTCCGGCAGTTGATCCGGGGGGAACTCGATGTCCACGACCGGGCCAATCACGCGGGCGATCCGACCGGTTCCAAGATTCTTCTCTTCAGCCATTGTTTATTTCCTTGCTTTCGTGGTTACTTCTTCGTTTCCTTCAGCGCGTCCGCGCCGGACACGATTTCAGAGATTTCTGTGGTGATTTCAGCCTGGCGAGCCTGGTTCATCTCGCGGGTCAGGCCAGTAATCAGGTCTTGGGCGTTATCCGTAGCGGAGTGCATCGCGTTTTGGCGGGAGGCCAACTCGGCGGCCGCCGCGTGCAACAGGGCGGTCCGAATCCGCGACTCCACGTAGAGCGGCATCACCGTCTCCAGCACTTCCTCCGCGCTCGGTTCGAACTCATAGAGCGGGAGTACATCGGAAGTCCCGACATCTTCGAGTCCCATCCCGTCAATCTGAATGGCTTCATCCGGGTCGATGACCTTAATCGGGAGCATCTTGCGAACCTGCGGGACTTGGGAAACCATGGAGCGGAACTTGGTGTAGACCATGTAGAGGCCGCTCACCCCGCCTTTGTCAGCCGGCAACAAGAAGGCCTCCAACAGCGAGCGAGCAATCTCTTGCGAGCGCGCCTCTGAAGGCTTGTCCGAGTCCCCAATCCAGGAGTTGGCGACTTCCACGCCGCGGAAGTTGAAGTAGTTCAAGCCGCGGCGACCCGAGACAAAAATAACCGGATCTTTGCCCTCATCTTGGAGCTGTTCGAGCAAGCGTTCCGTTTCCCGCAAGATAGACGCGGAATAAGCCCCCGCCATCCCGCGGTCGGAAGTCACCGCCAAAACAGCCACGCGATTCGTGTCGGTGCGCTCCTTGATGAGCGGATGGTCTAACTGCGTATGCGCGGAGACAGCGGCCACCGCGGCAGCAATCGCGGAATCGTAAGTCGTAATCGACTCCGCCGCCGCGCGGGCCTTCCCGACGCGGGAAGCCGCAATCATCTCCATCGCGCGGAAAATCTTTTGCAGCGTCTCCGTGGAGCGAATCCGCTGTTTCAGCGCTCTTTGCGAACCTGCCATAACCTTTGCTTTCCTCTAGCCTACTTCCGAACCACAATCTGTTCTTCAGAACGTTCGGCCTCAGCCTCGCCCTCCATCGCGTCACCCTTGGTGGGGACGAGATCGTAGCCCGCACGGAAGTCCTTGACCGCGGTTTCGAGACGAGCCACCAGCTCATCAGGCCACGCGCCGGTTTCCCGCAGCTCGGCTAGGATAGTGCCTTCGTTGCGGAGGTAGTCCAGCCAGTCTTTCTCGAAGTCAAGCACCTTGTCGGTCGGGATGTCGTCGAGGTAGCCGTTGGTGCCGGCCCAGATGGAAACGACCTGTTCCTCCACGGGATAAGGTGTGTACTGCGGCTGCTTTAGGAGTTCCATCAGCCTCTCGCCGCGGGTCAACTGCTTGCGAGTCGTGGCATCCAAGTCGGAAGCGAGCATCGCGAAGGCCGCCATCGAGCGGTACTGGGCGAGCGTAATCTTCAAGGTACCGGCGACCTTCTTCATCGCCTTGACCTGGGCGTCACCACCAACGCGGGACACCGAGATACCGACATCTACCGCCGGACGTTGGTTCGCGTTGAACAGGTCAGACTGCAAGAAAATCTGGCCGTCTGTAATGGAGATAACGTTGGTCGGAATGTAGGCCGAGACGTCGTTAGCCTTGGTTTCGATAATCGGCAGGCCGGTCATCGAGCCACCGCCGAGCTCATCTGAGAGCTTCGCGCAACGCTCCAGCAAGCGCGAGTGGAGGTAGAACACGTCGCCCGGGTAGGCTTCACGCCCCGGCGGGCGGCGCAGCAAGAGGGACACCGCGCGGTAGGCTTCAGCCTGTTTGGAGAGGTCATCAAAGATGATTAGGACGTGTTTGCCCTGGTACATCCAGTGCTGGCCGATGGCCGAGCCGGTGTAGGGAGCGAGGTACTTGAAGCCCGCGGCGTCAGAAGCCGGAGAGGCGACGATGGTTGTGAACTCCATCGCGCCGGCGTCTTCGAGCGCGCCCTTTACGGAAGCAATGGTGGAGCCCTTCTGGCCCACGGCAACATAGATACAACGCACCTGCTTGTTGGGGTCACCGGACTTCCAGTTGTCGCGCTGGTTCAAAATCGTGTCGATCGCGATGGCAGTCTTGCCGGTTTGACGGTCACCAATGATGAGCTCGCGCTGGCCGCGGCCAATCGGAATCATCGAGTCGATGGCTTTGAGGCCGGTCTGGAGGGGCTCGTAGACCGAGCGGCGCATCATTACGCCGGGCGCCTGGAGTTCCAGAGCGCGCCTTTCGGTCATGTCCTTAATCTCGCCCAAGCCATCAATGGGGTTACCCAGCGGGTCAACGACGCGACCGAGGTAGCCGTCACCAACCGGAACGGACAGCACGTCTCCCGTGCGGTAAACCTCCTGGCCTTCCTCGATACCGGTGAAATCACCGAGAACGATAGCGCCAATCTCGCGCACATCGAGGTTCATCGCCAGCCCCAGCGTTCCGTCTTGGAAGCGCAGCAACTCGTTCGCCATCGTGCCGGGCAGGCCCTCGATATGGGCGATACCGTCGGCAGTCTCGGTGACGTAGCCGATTTCCTCAGCAGTGGCAGCGGCCGGTTCGTAGGCGTCCACGAACTGGTCCAAGGCACTCTTGATGTCCTGGGGACTAATTGATAGCTCAGCCATCCGTCTTTCCTTCTTTTTTATGTCTTCACTAGGGTGGTTCCCTAGTTTTTCTTTATCTAACTAGCCAGTTTCCGGCGGAACTCAGCCGCCCGAGTGGAGACGGCGCCGTCCACGACGACATCTCCGCGTCGAATCTTCACTCCACCAATGAGGCTCGGATCCACCACAACGTTCACCACGACATCGTGACCGGCCCGCTTCGACAGCAGGTTCACCAGCCGCGACTGTTGGGTATCGCTCAGCGGGGCCGCCGTGTAGATGGTTGCCATCGCGCGGGAGCGCAACTGGGCGGCAGAATCGAGCAAGGCCCGAATATCTGCGCCGAGGTGCCCCGGCAGAGCCCGCTCAATCACCGCGTCGACCAGCCGCAAAGCCAGCGGTTCGACCTTCTCGCCGATGAGCTTGTTGAAAGTCTCAATCCGCTCGTTAGCCGGAGCGCGGTGAGAGTCGGTCAAGAAGTTCCGCAACTCGCGGTTTTTGCCAATCACCTGTCCCATGGCGAAGATATCGCGCTCCACATCGTCGAGTTTGCCGTTGTCTTGGGCGGTCTTCAGGAGGACGTGCTTGCCGAGAATCCTCGCGGCCTCGCCAAGGTCGGCCTCTGTTGACCAACGACCCGCAGCCAAAGCCATAACCCCATCCAGAACGGGAGCGGAAAGATTGCCTTGGAAAATCTTGGTGACCAAGGCTTGTTTGTCCGCTGCTGTCCGCGCCGGATCGGAAAGGTTGCGTGTGAGCCGAATGTTGCTGTCAAACAGGTCTGACAACGCGAAAAGCTCTTCGGCGACCTGGGTGCCGTCCTTTTCAGAGGCTTTCCCCAGATCCTTATCCACGGCCGCCACCATAGTGGCCAGGGTCCGCACCGATGAGGCTCTCATGAAACTCCTTATAATCCTTCCAACCGCTCCTAGCGCATAAGCGGGCTAGGCTACCGGCTGCTTCTCCAACTCGTCGAGGAAACGATCGACCACGCGAGCCGAGAGTGCTTCGTCTTGCAAGTGTTCACCAACAATCTTGTCTGCCAATTGGGTCGCGAGGGCACCAACGTCCTTCTTCAAGGACTCAGCCGCCGCCGCGCGCTCCGCTTCAATCTGCCGCTCGGCAGTCTCCTGGATGCGCTTGGCCTCTTGTTCGGCGCGCGCCTGGGCGCGTGCCACGATGTCTTCGGCCTGAGCATTGGCTTTGTCGCGAATAGCCGCGGCTTCCGCCTTGGCATCCGCAAGCTCCGTCTCAATCCGAGCGGCGGCCTTCTTGGAATCTTCCTGAGCCTTCACCGTCGCATCGAGGCCCTCTTGGAGCCTCCTAGCGCGCTCATCAACGAGAGCGTTGTATTTCGGCAGAGCCACCTTGATGACAAAGAACAAGATGATGATGAAGATAATCCCTGACCAAACAATGTCGTACAGAGGCGGGAGCAAAGGATTCGGCTTTGCACCCTCCTCAGCGGCAGCCTCGGCCAGTACTAACAAACTGTTCATCATGTTTTCGCCTTAGTAGGTTGAAGATTTCTTTATGCCGGGAACAGGAAGCCCATCACCAAACCGATCAAAGCCAAGGCTTCGACGAAGGCGATACCGATGAACATGTTCACCGTGAGCTTGCCGGAGAGTTCCGGCTGGCGAGCGATGGAGTCTTGAGTGTGGCCAATCAAGATACCCAAGCCGATGCCCGGGCCGATGGCGGCCAAACCGTAACCGATGGTTGCAAGAACTGCCAAACTTCCAGTCATGTTTTTCTTTCCTTATTCTTGGTATTCTCACGCCGGTTGACGCAAGAAGCTTGTTATTTAGTGGGCGTGTACGGAGAGGTTCACATACACCGCGGTCAAGACCGCAAAGATATAGGCCTGTAGGAAAGCCACCAGGATTTCGAACAGGGTGAAGGCGAAAGCCGCGAGGAAGGTCAAGATTCCGATGAGGGAAATCGCCTGGACGTGCTGGCTCAGGAGCGTGAACAAGAAGAAGTTCGATGCGCTCAGCGTAAGTGCCAGCAGGAAGTGGCCCGCAATCATGTTCGCCAAGAGACGGACGAACAGGGTGAAGGGGCGAATCACGAAGGTCGAGATGGCCTCAATCGGGGTCAAGAGGATATACAGCGGCCAGGGCACTCCCGGCGGGAAGAGAGAGGACTTCAGGAACTGTCCCAGGCCCGTCTCCCGGATGCCGGCGTAGACGAAAACGAACCAGGCGAAGATTGCCAGCAAGAGCGGGAAACCCGGTTTCGCGGTTCCGGCAAGGTTGAAGCCGGGGATGATGCCCGCAATGTTCATGAAGAGAACCGTGAAGAAGATTGAGGTGATAATCGGAGCGTATTTACGACCGAGTTCCTTCCCGATGATTTCTTCGGAGATGGACTTGCGGGTGAAGTCAAAGAGGAATTCCATCGCGAACTGGGCGCGTCCCGGAATGAGCTTCGCGCGCATGGCGTAGAGGACCAAGCACAGAATCAACACCAGCATCATGATGAGACGAATCATCATCACGCGATCAATCGCAAAGGGCGTTCCCGCAAAAGCAAAAACGGGAGGGAACAAGTCCATGATGGTGGGGGCGTGGAAAGTATCACCTTCGGTTGGCAATAGTGCTGGCAGCATTGCCGCAGTTGTGAGCACTCCCATTGTTCTCCTTCGAAATGATCTTGGCGGGTGAAACGCGCAAAGACAACGCTACCATAAATTTTAGAGCAGTTTGAACACTCCTCGGGTTCTCACTTTGTGAAAATTTAGGAATTTTCATCCTCTGGCGGGTCGAGGAGTGGCACCCGAGCGCGTGTGACCGCCACGGGAAAAGCCACGGTTTGGACCAGGATTAACGCGAGCATAGTCAAGAAAATTACCATCGGGTTGAGGTCGGGGATGGCGCGGGCGACGGCGAGGGTTCCCAGGAGGATGAGGATTTTGCAGAGGAAATCCCCTCCCATTCCGGCCATCATCAAATCCGGATGGTTGATGGTGAAAGTGTGGGAGGCCGCGGTGGCAAGCATCATGGCGGCGCCGGCTGCGGCCGAGAGACCGACGGCTTTGAGGCCGGGGATGCCGGTAGCAAGGGCGGCGATGAGGGCGGCGAGAATCAGGGTCACGAGCATGGCAAGCGCGGTGAATTTCAGGGAGTATTTCACGGCCTTCTTGGTGAGAGGCCCGATGCGATTTTCTGGGGGCGGTTCTGGTTTCGACACGCTTTTACGCTATCACGGCACGGCGAAATAGTAACCGTCCCCGTTTGCTCCACTTAGTCCAGAGCGTGGGCGGGGGCCTGGGGAGTCTCGTAGCGGGGGTTTAGCCGCCGACGAATTCCTTCACGCGCCGCGGGAAGGATCTCGATGGTGGCAATTAATGCCAACAACGAAGCCACTCCCACCACGACGGCAACGTAGCGCATCCGCAGCAGCGTTAGTGAAGCCGCCCCTAGGGAAAACACCGCGGTCCAGATATACATCACCAGCACCGCCCGCACCCGCGAACGCCCCGCGTGGCTCAAACGATGGTGGAGGTGGCCGGCATCAGCCTGGAAGGGAGACTGGTGGTGGTACAGTCGCCGAATCACCGAGGCAATCATGTCAAACAAGGGCAGCGCGAGAACCGCAATCGGGAGGAGAATCGGGAGGAAAGAAGGGAAGGCTTGGCGGAAGTAAACCACTGCCGGATCAATCTGGCCGGTAACAATAATCGCCGCCGCGGCCGTCACCAGCCCCAAGAGCATCGCACCCGTGTCACCCATGAAAATTGAGGCCGGACTGAAGTTATGTGCTAAGAATCCCAGGCAAATCCCCGCAAGCGCCGCTGCCACCGTGGTGGCGAGCGAGGCGTAGGACTCCGTGCCCAGCGTCCGAGTAAGGGTGTAGGAGTAGATGAACAGTCCCGAGGCGCCAATGGCCATCATGCCCGAGGCCAGCCCGTCGAGGCCGTCGACAAAGTTCACCGCATTAATGGCCGCAACAACCACGAGAATTGTCACCACGAGAGAGAGCCGCGAGGAACCAATCGTGAGGCCGAAAACCGGAAAAGACGTCAGTTGAATTCCGAGATAGGCCATGAGTCCGGCAATGAGAATCTGGCCGGCCAGTTTCGTGTACCAATCCAAATCCCAAATATCGTCAGCCACTCCGAGGAGACAAATCAGCACCACCCCGATGACGAGACCTCGAGTGTGTTGCCAACTGGCCGCCTCGGCGAGGTAGGGAGTGTGGGAGGCGATGAGCAGCGCCACCAAAAAACCCACTCCCATGGCGAGGCCGCCGAGTCGCGGGGTGGGGAATTGATGAACGTCACGCTCCCGCACCGGAGCCAAGGTCCCCGTCGCAATGGCGAACTGGCGCACGAGCGGGACCGCGAGATAGGTCACCGCGGTCGCGACCAGAAAAATCAGGGCATAGAACTTCATTTGGGTTTTATTTTAACCAGGAATTGGGGGGTCGGTCGGCAAGTGGTGTGCACGAATGTACGGCGGAAAACTCCGAGCCCGAAATTGCCGGAAAGCCAAAATCCTCTCACCTGTGAAAACGCTTTTTCGGATGAGTCGCGCAGGGGCAAGAAACGGGTTTGACCGTACATTCGTGCACGCTTAAGCCAGTGCGGCGGAGATTTCGTCGAGACTCACTCCACCTTGGCGGATCAATCGGGGAAGGCGAGTTTCCGTGTCTAGCCTGGTCACGTCCACAATCGTGGAGGGCAACCCGCTAGGCGACTCCCCCGCGTCCACATAGACCGCGACTTTATCCCAGAAATAGGCCGTTGCTGCCGAAAGATTCGTCGCCGGAGGAGCACCGTGGCGGTTGGCGGAAGTGACCGCGAGCGGGCCGGTCGCCCCCAGGATTTCCAGAGCCACCGGATGGTTAGGCATCCGCAAAGCAATAGTCCCTCCGGTTTTCCCCAAATCCCAACCAAGACTCGGACGGGCCTTGGCGATAATTGTCAAGGGCCCGGGCCAAAATGCCTGCGCCAACTTCGAGGCGGCCTCGAATTGGGCGCGAGGCATTCCCGAGAGTCCGGAATTTGGCAAAGCCAACAATTCCTCCAAGGCAGCAGGGCCGGAAACGAGAACCGGCGGGGGAAAATCCTCGCCGCGCCCCTTTGCTGACTGGAGACGCTCGACTGCCTGAGGTTCGAAGGGAATCGTGGCGATTCCGTAAACCGTATCCGTTGGCATCACAAGCAACTTGCTGGATTTTACTGCCTCGTCGATAGTGGCAAGATTCTCGGCGCTAAGTCCACCGTCCGCCTTGATGATTTCCATACGACTATCTTAAACCAGCCCCAGCAGCGCCCACACCTGCGGGAGGGCAAACACCAAGACCACCGTCGCGCCGGTTCCGACCACGAGCCCGAGAATGACCATCTGTTTCACCGTGATCTCGCCGGTCGCGTAGGCGATGGCGTTTGGCGGGGTGGAAATCGGCATCGACATCCCGAGCGAACAAGCGATAGCGACAGCACAGGCGACTGTCACGGTATCGACCCCTTCCAGGGAGACGGCAAGCGCCACCGCCAGCGGAACCAGCAGGTTTGCGGAGGCGGAGTGGGAGATGACGTTGGCAATGGCGAAACCGACCAGACCCAGCAAGGCCACAATCAAGACGGGGCTGAGGGTCTCCCAGGGGACTGATCCGACGAGGAACTCATCAAGTCCCGTGTTGCCGATCCCCTCTCCCATGGCGATACCCCCGGCGACGAGCCACAAGACCGGCCAGTCGAGCTTCTTGATGTCTTCTCCGTCCATCACCTTGAGGCACAGCAAAACCACCACCGGAATGAAACCGACGATGTTCGAAGACACGCCGTGAATCGACTCCGTCATCCAGAGCAAAATGGTCGTAACAGCGACGATGTAGAACAAAATCGCCTTGCGGGAGGTGTCCCACTTCGAGTTCATCTCGATGTGGATGACGGCGTCTTTGGGGATGAACAAGGCGCAAAGGAACAGCCAGGAGAGGAACAACACCACGAGCATGAAGGGCACGGCCATCACCATCCACTGGAAAAAGGAGACGTGGAGACCCTTTTCGGCCAGCGCTCCGACCGCGATGGCGTTAGGCGGGGTGCCAACCGGCGTCCCGATACCGCCCACATTCGCGGCTAGTGGGATAGACAGGGCGACGCCCGCGCGGGCCTTCCCCTTCGGGAGCGCCCCGAGAATCGGAATGACCACGGTAAACATGGTGGCGGTAGTGGCGGTGTTGGACATGAACATGGACAGCAAGGCGGTGATGAGCATCAAGCCGAGGGTTGTCAAGCGAGCCTTCTCCGGAAAGGGCTTCAACATGACGGCAGCGAGGTTGTGGTCCAGACCATATTTCTCGGCGCCGTCAGCAATCATGAAGCCACCGAGGAACAGGATAATGACCGGATTCGCCAGCGTGGCAAAATATTGGGAGTATTTTGCGACATATTCCTCTTGGGCGGGGTCACCTCCGGTCGGATCGACGAGGGCTCCGGTGGAAACCATCAAGACCTCCAGTCCAATCACCAACACTGCCGTCGCCGTGAGCGGCACCGGCTCGGTCACCCAAAACACGATGGCCAGCATGAAAATCGCGAGCATCCGTTCCCCGGGCTCCCCGAGATTCGGGATGTCCACAATCAAGGGAACAAGGAAAACAATCGCCCCGAGAATCAAGCCCACGATTTGTTTTGTGGACAGGGGTTGGGACTTTGTCGCGTTTTTAGGCGGTTTGGCCTTCAGAGTCCGAATCGGGCGGCGATGCGGTTTGGGGCGCGGCTGAGTTTGCGGCTGGGTTGTCGCGGAGGCGACGGAGGCAGGGGCGGTCGCGGAGGTGGTCGCGGCCGCGGAGTTGCTAGCAGTGGCGCTAGCGGAGGAGTTAGCTGCGGGGGGAGAATCCGGGGGGTTCATCTCGTTGGCAGAGTCCTGTTCACTCATGGGGGCGCTCCTTATCCGCTTGACGTCATCCGTGTATTAGAAAATGTCGAATCTGTAGGTAATCGGTTTTCTCGCGATTTTCTAGTTTGCTGGTTTCTTGGTCTTCCAGTTTGCTTAGTTGACTAACCGCTTGGCTAGTCAGCCCGAGAAAAGTTGCGGGCAATCTCGAGAGCCCGTTGTTGATCCAAAGCAGACAAGTACGGCGTCGGGTCTATCCCCGCGAGTTCGACGTAATCAGTCAACATGGCGCGAACCACTTCGACGAGTTCCTCCGGTTTCCACGGCTTGGCCAGATATTGATCCAGCCCCGCTTCGTTGACGGCACGGATGGTGTCAGCAAGGTCTGCTTGGCCGGTGACGAGGACTTTTCGAGTCAGCTCGGTGCGTTCGTCTTGCATCATTTGCCCCATGAATTCGATACCGGTCGTGCCGGGAAGACGATGGTCGCAAAGCGCGAGGGCGAGCACGTCCCCGTCGGTGGTGATTTCATCCACGACTTCCCAAGCGTCCGGCACGTCTTCGGCGGGTTCAATCCTGAGGCTATCGGCAAATTCAAGCAGGTCGCGGGAGATTGCCGCGCGAACTTCGGCTTCGTCTTCAAGAATTAGGATGGCGAGTTTCATAACAGTCTCCTTTGGCTGGTTTCTCCTATTATCCCCTAGCAAGCCCGAAAATCGGGACGATTTGGGGCTCGGTCTTACAAATAGTGGGTCGGGAGCTCCACTGTCGCGAGCGTTCCCGTCGGATTTTCGACATTTTCGAGCCGGATGGTTCCGCCGTGATTTTCAACAATCGAGCGACAAACCCCGAGGCCAATCCCCATTCCGAAGCGAACCTCGCCGCCTTTGGTCGTGAAATGGGGTTCAAAAATGTAGTCGATCACATCCGCGGCGATTCCCGGGCCAGTATCGCGGAAAGTGAGCCGGATCGAGTCCGACGTGAGGGCGCTGGTCTCAATCGTCAGCGAGCCGACGGTGGTTTGCTGGTTGGTGGCGTCTTCCCTTGTTGAGGCGCTTTGCGGAGCCGCATCGGTCATGGCTTCCACCGCGTTCGTTATCAAGTTCGTCCAGACTTGGTCAAGTTGCCCGGGATGGCAGGAAATCGGCGGCAACTCGCCGTATTCCACGCTGACCTCGACCTTGTCGAGACGGTGGGACAGCAGGCGAAGCGTGTCCGACAAACCGTCGTTGACGTTGACGTTTTCGACCGGATCCCCGTCCGGACGCGCATAGGATCGCAAAGAGGCCACGAGTTCCACGATTCTTCCCGAAGCGTTCCGCAGATTGCGAAGATTCGTCCCAATAGCCGCCGATTGTTCCAAAGCCCCAAGGTCAGGGGTATTTCCGGAGGCCAGCAGCGCTCGCGCCATGTCCGTATCGAAGACTCCGGCGACTACCAGGCGCTCCACCAGGCTCGGGTCTTTGATGATTTTCGCAAGCTCTTTCTTCGCCGCGCGCACCTCTTTCGTGGAGCGAACTGATGCGTTCTCCGCCGATCCCAGCGACTGCAAGGCGAGTTCCCGCCAAGCACGATCCGGACAGGTCGCAATCAACGCCTTGATGTCCTCATCCAGATAGTCCGCCCCGCGCCGAATCGCTGCCACCGGATTGTTCAGTTCGTGGGCAACCCCCGCCGCCAACTCCCCCAAGGAGGCAAACCGCGCTTGGGCTGCCATTTCTTCGCGAGTTTCCCGCAGTTTCGTCAAGGCCTTGGCAAGATTGGTTCGTTCCAAAGCGAGCTGGTCAGCTAGTTCGGCCTGCTCCACGTGCAGCGCCTCGGCGCGGCGCAAACGCCGATCCAAAGTCCGGAGGAACAGGGCCGCCACCAGGAGTAAGACGTAGGAATCGGCAAAAATCACCTGGTTTAGTTCCGACAAAGTGGCCCGAATTCCGGTGACTTCCTCGGTGACGATGGAGGTGAAGAACGCCGCGCTCTCGTCTCCCGCCCCCAGCAGCCCGATGATTCGACCGGTGGAGGCGTGGTGCATGAGAATCTCTCCGGCCTCGGATTGACGTTCCAAGGCAACCTTGCCGGACAGCGCGAAAATCACGTGTTGAACCGGCTGACCTTCCTCCGTGAGATGAGTTCCGACCGGAAAAGTCTCGTGAGCTCGAGGTCCGAGAATCAGCTCGGCTCGACGCACGATTTCGGCGATAATCTCGTCGTCGCTTTGCGGAAGTTCAAACACGAAGCGGGTTTTATCCTCGTCCAGCGCGGTAATGGCGGGGACAAGGGAGTTTGCCGCGAGGGAGGGCATGGTGGCCGCGGCGGGCTGGGGCGGGGTGTCTGGGACGTTGTTTTCGGGATTCATCAAGGGCTTCCTGGGTTGGCTGGCGATTGTTGGGATAGCTCAATTGTGCCTAAATCAAAGCAAATCGGGGCTGAATCGGGAAGGCAATTCGGGGAGAATCCGGAATCAATCGGGATTGACGGACCAAACCCAGGAGAATATCGACCGCAGTGAAAATAATGGCAGTGCGGTCAGTTTTTTTCTGGGTTTGGACCCGAGGCCGAGGCGTACTCCGATTTAGACTGGCGCGGGTAAGCTAGAGCTAAACGTCAGGAGGTAACAATGGGTGAAAACGAAAAACCGCTGGTCGGATTGGTGATGGGTTCCGATTCTGATTGGAAAACGATGAGTGCTGCCGCGGAAGTACTCCGCGATTTTGAGATTCCCTATGAAGCTCGGGTGGTGTCGGCCCACCGAATGCCCATCGACATGCTCGAATACGGACGTTCCGCGGAAGAACGCGGCCTCAGGGTCATCATCGCCGGCGCGGGTGGGGCAGCCCACCTCCCGGGAATGCTTGCTGCCGCCACGGTTTTGCCGGTTATTGGGGTTCCCGTGCCCTTGAAATATCTCGATGGAATGGACTCGCTGTTGTCCATCGTCCAGATGCCGGGCGGCGTTCCGGTCGCGACGGTTTCGATCGGGAACGCCAAAAACGCCGGTCTCTTGGCGGCGCGGATCCTCGGAGCCGGAGACTCTGAGCTGGCCGAGCGGATGCGGGCGCGAATGACGGAATACCAGGCACTGTTGCGCCAGGTAGCCATCGACAAGGGTGAAGCGCTCCAATCCGCGATGACCCTTGCAGAATCCGGACACTAACCGCTCGGAAAGTTTTCAATAGGTGAGACGCGTCGAGAGAACACGCTGATGACAAAGTTTTAGTAGATCTTGAATAGTGGACAAAGCCAGATTGGCGTCCGGAAAGAATAAAAATGCATAAAACCCCAGTTGTAGCCTGTATTGGCGCGGGACAACTTGCCCGCATGATGGCCACTGCCGCCGGTGAACTCGGCTTCACCTTGCGGGTTCTCGCGAACTCGACCGAGGACTCTGCCGCTTTTGCTCTCCCATCAGATCAGGTCATCGTGGGTTCACCCGACGATGCGGAGACTTTGAGCGCACTCCTGGACGGAGCCCAAGCGCTGACTTTTGAACACGAACTCATCCCTGACGAGGCCTTTGACGCCGCCGTTTCCGCCGGCATTCCGGCCCGCCCGTCTCGCGAGGCGCTGCTATTCGCCAAAGACAAGCTCGCGATGCGGCGGCGTCTGGGGGAGGCGGGGTTGCCGATGCCGCGTTGGGCTGATGGCCGAGACGACGCGGGCGTACAGGCTCTTGGGGAGAGCTGCGGCTGGCCGCTGATTGCGAAGGTTTCCCACGGCGGCTATGACGGGCGCGGGGTGGCAAAGGTTGATTCCTGGGAGGAATTTCTGCAGTGGCGCGGCGGTTTAGAGGAGGGTCGAGCCTGCCTCGTAGAAGAATGCGTGCCTTTCACTCGCGAGCTGGCGGTGATGGCGGGGCGGCGGCCCAGCGGGGAGATTCGCGTGTGGCAGCCGGTACAAACCTGGCAGGAGGAAGGGCAGTGCGCTGCGGTTCTGGCGCCGGCTCCGGGGTTGGCGCCAGAGGTCGCGACGCAGGCTCGCGAGATGGCTCGTCTTATTAGCGAGACTCTCGATGTGACCGGCGTTTTCGCCGTTGAGATGTTCCTGGTGGAGGCTTCCGCCGAGAATGGGAGCGCGGGCGGCGGGCTCACAAACGGTGGCCTCACGGGTAACGGTCTAGCAAACGACAGTCTCTCAAGCGGCGTGGCTGCAGGTGAAGCGGGGTTCAACAAGGGCCAGCCCGATTCACCGGCGCTTGCTGGAGACGGGGGCATAGCGGCAGTCTCTTCTGTAACTCGTGCGAATTTGGCCATGACTGCCAATAGTGGCAACAAGGGCCAAAATTCCACGAGTTACGGCGAGTCCACCTCTATGGCGGAGCCCCGTAAGGCCCGCTTGCTCATTAATGAACTCGCCATGCGCCCCCACAACTCCGGACATTGGACCCAAGATGGCTGCGTAACTTCCCAGTTCGAACAGCATTTGCGGGCCACGCTTGACCTTCCTCTCGGTGAGGCAACCCCGACTGCGCGTTTCACCGCAATGGCTAATGTTCTTGGCAGCAACCTGGAGGATCCCACCGACGCGGTGGCGACGGTGATGGCGAACTGCCCCGAGGCGAAAATCCACCTTTATCGAAAAGGCAATCGCCCGAAGCGAAAACTCGGGCACGTCAATGTTTCCGGCGAGGATCCGGAGGCGGTACTCGAAAAAGCCCGCGCCGCCGCAGACCTCCTTATGGGGAAGTAGATTTCTTAATACCCTGGGCGGCCGCGGTGTCGTTCGCAAAAGGCGCCGGGGTCGCTCGCGAGGGAACGCGTAAGGACTATTGGACACGCCAGCCAAGAGGAGATTTTCACCAGCGGGTAGGGTCAAACTGGTTTATTTTACCAGTTTGACCCTACCCGCTGAAAAAACACCACTTCAACGCAAGTTGAGACGCCTCGTGAGAGAATAGTGGGCGAAGACGTACATCGCGATTGCCATCAGCGGCAGAAGCAGCGTCCCGAGTGGGATATAGTTTTCACTGCCGCTGACCCCGGCACTATCAACGAGGTTATGCCAGAAGAAGCCTTTGACGAATTCCAGTTTCGACTCCTCGCCCACCGAAACGATCGAGAGCGACCCAGGTATGACAAACAGCACAATCGCGCCAAACACCTGGGTCATGGCGTAGGTGACAACCGCAGCCAGCGTAAAACCCAGTCCGGGGGATTCCGCGGAGAACGGCCACCAGTTGGATAAAGCGGAGGCAAATAACATCCCGACCACGGTCTCGATAATCCCCATAATCAGGATGGCGATCATCGCCCATTTCACAAAGTCCGGGAAACCTGCCCACGCCGCGTGAAACGAACCTATGACTTTGTCAATTCCCTCCCGGATAGTCCAGGTTCCCTTTTTCATTGCCAACTCCTCGGTCTGTGTTTGCACCGTGGTCATCCAGAGCAATGCGCCCAAGAAGAGAACCATTGATACGCCGGTAACCAGCATCAACCACAGGGTTTTCGCCGCGAGAATAACTCCGCTCCCGACCGGCAGCGTCTGGGTGAAGTAACCGCGCTGGCCATACATGGTTCTCCAGTAGCGGACTGCAGCGGGAAAGAAGAGACCACAGGGTAGAGCCAGCCCTATGAGGACTCCGGTGGTGAGAGACAGTCCGCGGATTGCGGCCAGAGGGCCATCCGGTGCCAAGACCGCGAGGCCGGAGAGAAAAATAATTAATCCGCCAGCGATCGCGAGAACCAGCGTGAGCAAACCGGTTTCTTTGGCTTCATATTTCAAGACTTTAGCGAACATTAGAGTATTCCTTTCTGAAGATTTGGTCGAGGCTGAGGCCGTATTCTTCGCGCAGTTCGTCGGCTTCGGCATGGCGGAACAGCCGCCCTTGATGAAGATAAATCACTTCGTCAAGGACGGTTTCGATGTCGGTCACCAAGTGCGTGGAGATCAGCAAGGTTGCCTCCGGATTCCATCCCTTGAGGATGGTTTGCAGCAATGCCTCGCGGGAGGCGGGATCGACGCCGGAGATGGGTTCATCCAGCAGATAGAGTTTGGCATGGCGGCTCATCGCCAGGGCGAGCTGGAGTTTTTCGCGCATCCCCTTGGACATCTCACTTGTCTTCAAGGAGGTCTCGAGGCCGAGGAACTCGAGGAGCTCATGAGCCTTTGCGGCGTCGAAGTCCGGAAAAAAATCCGCATACATCTTGATGGCGTTCTCCCCTTTAATAGAGTTCGGAAGCACAGAAGCGTCCGGCTGGAACGAGGTGAGGGACTTCGTTTTCAAACTGGGTTTCTCTCCAGCAATGGTGGCGGTTCCGGCGCTCGGGGTCAGCACCCCGGCGAGAATCTTCAGCAAGGTAGTTTTTCCGGAGCCGTTTTCGCCCAGAAGACCGATAATCTTCCCGGGTTTCAGGTCGAGAGTGAGGGAGTTTAGGGCGGTGCGAACGGATCGTCCCCCGCCGTAGGTTTTGGTGAGGCTGTCTACTTTCACTAAGGGCTTGGTGTAGGTTTCGTGACCCATGGTCGTTTCCTTTCTTGGGTGGTTAGGGGGATTAGGGAGGGGCTAGCGAGTTTGAAGATTACCGAGTTCAGGGTTCCCAAATTTTTTCTACCAGTTCGACGGTCTCGGTCTTTCCGAGGCCCAGAGATTTCATGGTGGAGACGAAATTGTTTGTTGTCTCACTGGCTAGTTCGCGACCGACTCGACCTATTGCGCTGAGGTCAGCAGTGACGAACCTCCCTAGTCCGCGGCGTGTTTCGGCGAGTCCGGTACGTTCAAGTTCAGCAAGTGCCTTCTGGACTGTATTGGGATTCACTCCAAAGTCTGCGGCAAGGTCGCGGACAGTGGGAACCTGCGATCCTGGAGTCCAATCTCCGGATACAATCCGGCGTTGGAAGCGGTCTAGGAGCTGCGACCATATAGGTACTCCCGCATCGAAATCCACGCTGGCTCCTTTCTTTGCTGAGTTTTGAGCGCGAACCCAAGACTTTGTATTAGTGTATTACTAATATAATACACTAATACGGAATGGTCAAGTCGAAAAGCAGGTCGATACCAAAAAAGGCAACTTACGTGAAAGGCGCGGTAACGCTATGAATTCGTCCACAAATCGGGCCAGAAAACGCCAAGATCGGAAGCGAGACTCCGCAGTAGAGGCAGCGAGATTCCCACAACATTGTGCGGATCTCCCTCGATTCCCTTGATGAAAGCCCCGCCGTAGCCGTCAATCGTGAAAGAACCTGCTACCTCCAGGGGCTCACCGGTCGCGACGTAGGCCGCCGCCTCCGCCTCAGTAAAGTCAGCAAAGTGCACTGTCGTGGACTCCGTCGCTCCTACCTCCCGAAGCCCAGCCGACTCCTGGCCGACATCACCGGACGGCTCGGTTTCGGAAATCCCCGCCGATTCGGCTTTCCCGAGTCCGTTTGCCCCGCTGGCGGATTTCAAGGCCGCGAAATCCGTGATTATTGAACTCGTGGTAAAAAACTCACTTACCAACAAAATCATCCAATGTCCCGTATGAAGCACTCCAGACTCCCCGGACAGTGCCTTGACCCGCTCCAACGCCACCTCGGGAGAATGAGGCTTGCCGAGAACCTCGCCGTGAAACTCCAACATCGAATCGCACCCGATGATAAGGGTAGGAAGAGAAGACTCCCCCGCTGCCTCCCGCGCAATTTTTCGAGCCTTGGCCTGCGCCAATCCCAGCACCTGCTGAGCGGGACAGGCTCCCTCCTCCCGCAACCGCACCAACAAGGCGTCCTCGTCAATATCTGCCGGACGAGCTGTCGGCGTCAATCGAGCACGCTGCAAGGTCGCCAGACGCGCGGATGAAGCCGAGGCCAGAATCAGGGAATACTTTTCACTCACGGTTATACCCTAAGCCACTGGGACAATCTTCCCGCCACGAAAGAATATGCATCCCGAGTCAAAAAAGGGTAAAGTTTTATTAGAAGAATACTGAAGATTTTACCAACCCACCCGGGTTTTCCCCTATAAAAACGAGGATAACCTGCCAAGACACAAATAAAGGAGCCAGGATGACGAAAGTTCTTTTAGTTGAGGACGACCCTGCAATCGCAGAGCCGCTCGCCCGCGCACTCGGTCGCGAAGGCTATGAAGTCAGCGCCCAGACCACCGGCGGCGGCGCCTTACAGCAGGTCAGCGACTGCGACATGGTGATTCTGGATCTCGGGCTCCCCGACATGGACGGGCTCGATGTGGCGCGCACAATTCGCGCCCAGGGTATCACCATCCCGATTCTCATTTTGACCGCCCGCACCGGCGAGGTCGACATGGTGGTGGGCCTGGACTCCGGCGCGGATGACTATGTCACCAAGCCCTTCCGCCTGGGCGAGCTCCTCGCCCGCGTCCGTGCGCTGCTGCGTCGCGCCGGCGGGGAAATCAACGAAGAAGAGGAGCTCAAAGCCCAGGACGTCCGCCTGGAGGTAGCCGCCCACCGCGCCTTCCAAGGCGACCGCGAGCTCCAACTCACCGCCAAGGAATTTGAACTCCTGCGCGTGCTTGTCCGCGAGGCCGGCTCGGTCGTGAGCCGCGACCAGGTCATGCGCGAGGTCTGGGGCTCCGACCCCAACGGCTCGACCAAGACCCTCGACATGCACGTGTCCTGGCTGCGCCGCAAACTCGAGGACGACGCCAATTCCCCGCACTACATCACGACCGTGCGCGGGATGGGTTTCCGCTTCGAAACGGCTTAGGGTTCAACAAGGGATTGCCGGTCAAGGGGCTCTCTTCTCGGCTCCGCTCGCGCGGCCAAGAGGCCAAGAGACAAAGAGGCAGCGACTGGCGGGACAGGCTCGCCATCACGCCAGATTCCAGGGACTCCCTCTCCGCAAATTGTGAGCCCGCCCCGCAAATCACAAACCGCTCCCAAAGCATCAAAAGCGGAACGCCTCGAAAATCTCCGTGCACTTTGTTGCATTCCCTTGTTGCCCCCGCCTACCCACCCCTAACGCACCCGAACCCAAACCATGCGCAAACAGATCCTCCTCTCCACTCTCGGAGCCGTCATCGTCGCGGTGCTGCTCCTGGGGGTGCCGCTGTGCGCTTTTGCAGTAAACCAGTTGTGGGCTGCCGCGCATACCGACGTGGATCAATCCGCCAAGCAGTACGCGCTGGCCTACGACCGAACCGCGCTCGCGGGAAAATACGTCACCGATGTGACTTTGGCCGGATGGCTCTGGCCGGGGCGCGGAGCAGATTCGCGCATCGAGGTGACCACGAGTGACGGACGCCTTCTTGCCTACGGGAAAGCCCCAGAAAACGCGCGGATCATCTCCGAAGTTCCGACTGCCACCGGCGCGAAAGTCAGGCTCTTGGCCTCTTCCGACTCGGTGCAATACCGCTCGGCAGTCTTTATTATGGTCGCCCTCACCGGAGTCGCCGCCGCTGTCCTGGTCGGGGCATTTATTGCCTTCCGCTCTTCGCGCCGGATTTCCGCCCCACTCATTTATCTATCCGCCCAAGCCCAACAGCTCGGATCGGGTGGGGTGCGCCCGCGCGTGAACCCCTCCGGAATCGAAGAAATCGACTTGGTCCAAGACGAGCTCGTGCGCGCCTCGGAAAACCTCGCGGGGAGGCTCGCGGCCGAGCGACAGTTCGCCTCCGATGTCTCTCACCAATTGCGCACCCCCTTGACCGCGCTGTCGATGCGGGTGGAGGAAATCCAGATGATCTCGAGCGAGGACGAGGTCCGCAACGAGGCCGGTGAGGCTTTGAACCAGATTGAGCGACTCGCCGGCGTGGTCGAGGATTTGAAGCGAAACTCCCAACACGCTGGCGGCGGAACCACCCAGGCTATCAACGTTGATGAGTTCTTGGTCCACCAACAAAGCGAATGGGAAGGACCGTTCAAAGTCGCCGACCGCCCCCTGGTTTTCCGCAACGAAACCGATCGTCCGGCTCTCGCGACCCCGGGATCGCTCGGGCAAGTTATCGCCACCCTCTTGGAGAATTCACTCAAATACGGCGCGGGGACGACGACAGTGCGCGCGAAAATGGCCGGTAATAAGAAGGGGATGTTCTTCGAGGTCAGCGATGAAGGAGAGGGCGTGGACGATGAGATTGCTCCCGATATTTTCAAGAAGGGCGTCTCGGGTCACGGCTCGACTGGAATCGGGTTGGCGCTTGCCAAACAGCTCATCGAGGCTGATGGAGGGAAACTGGAGTTGACCGTGCGCCGCCCTCCGACCTTCCAGGTTTTCGTCGCGACCGTGCCGGCCTCCCTGGATCCGAACCGTGTCATTCCCCAAGGCGCCATCATCTCGGTTTCCCGCCCCAAACGGCGGTTCTAAGACTTAGCAGGTTCTCGGCGATTTTGCGCGACGGGGCGCGGAAGGGTCGATAGGATTTTTAGGTGAAGTTTGAGGAAGGTGCCAACTATCTTTTGCGCGGGGACGCTTTGGACGGGCTGCGGGCGGTGGCTGCGGGGATTCAGCAAGGGTCATCTCGGAAGGTAAAGATGATCTACATCGATCCCCCTTATAACACCGGCAATACCTTCGCCTACGCCGACCGACGCGGGGATTGGGCGGGGATGATGCGCCCGCGGTTGGGGCTGGCTCGCGAGGTGTTGCGTGAAGACGGGCTGATTTATATCTCGATAGACATCAACGAGCTCTTCGAGTTGAAGGGACTCTGCGACGAGGTCTTTGGCGCGGAAAACTTTGTCGCAAATTTCATCTGGGTCTCGAACCTGAAAGGACGCCAACTCGGCTTCGGCCCCGCCGGAACCCACGAATATATCCTGACCTACGCCCGCGACGCGCGGCAGGTCGGCAAACTGCGCGGGTCGGTCGCGGAGCTAACTCGGCTCATGCCAGAGGTCTACCGCCTCCCCAAGCGTGAGGTCAAACGCGACGCGCGCGGGGAATACGTCACGAAAAACGAGCTCTACAACACGAACTCGAAATTCAACGAAGTCACGGCACCGTCAATGGTTTATGCCATCCATTACTGCGTAAAGACCGGCGAGCTGGCGGTAACCGACGTCGACGAACCCGCCCCGGGACCAGCAAGTTCGGGCTGGGTGACAGCACTCCCCCATCCGAATGCCAAGCCCGGGGTGAAGTGGCACGCCTGGCGCTGGTCGCGGGGGAAGGTCTTGGCCGACCGCGAGGACCTGGAGTTCGAGGTCACGGGTCGCGGGCCATCGCGCAAGCTCACGATTCGCACGAAGATTCGCGACTTCGACACGACGACCCTGAAAGACCTCATTATGGGGCCTTCGACAGTCACGGGTTTACGTGAGCTCGAAAGGCTCGGCCTGGGGGGGATTTTCGAGACCCCGAAGCCGGTGGATCTTTTGAAAGTTCTCCTCAAAGTGGCAACCGAACCTGGTGACCTGGTGATGGATTTCTTCGCCGGCTCAGGATCTTTCGGGGTGGCCGCGGCCGAGACGGGGCGCCCGTTCATCCTCGTCCAACTCGAAGAGCCCTTTGCTGACCCCAGTGACCCCCGCACCGCCCGCGCCCACGAGCTCGGCCTCGAAACCATCGCCGACCTCACCTCCGAGCGCCTCCGGCGCGTAGGTGTTGACTATATCGAGGCAAGAATCTAGGCCCCAGATTTAGCCTTAACTACGGCGGAGTCTCTTCTCTGAGTTGAGAAGCGGTGTCTCGTCTCCGCGTCGGCGGAGACGAGACACAGAATCACTGCGAGGTGTACCTGAATAACCACACGGTGTACCCGAATAACCACAACCAATACAGGCTTTGAAATTTATTTACATATCTCTTTACCTAAGAAAGTCGCTCACCTGGATTGAAAGATTTTAATGCAAAGGGCTTTACCTGCTCCTTAGGTTTAGTGTGGTTGTTCGGGTAAGGGATGTAGTTATTCGTGCGCACACAGGCCAACACCAGATTGTGCGCTAGACTTGCGAGGTGCAAAGAACCGACAGCTCCGCAGGCGCGAAACCCCAGATTGGCGCGATTACCCCCAGTGTGAACCTCACCAGATCCCCTCGCCAGAAAGCCGCGACTGGTTCTTCCTCGGAGGATCCAAGGGCCGGACAGGATTCCCCCGCAACCGGTTGGGCTCTCGGAGCAATCACCTACCTCCTCTGGGCAGTATTCCCACTGTATTTCGTATGGCTCGAACCGGCGGGTTCTCTCGAAGTGATAGTGCATCGCTGTGTCTGGGGACTGGTGATTTGCGCGCTTATCCTCACTGCCCGCCGCGAGATTGGCGAGTTACGTGCCCTGTGGCGAAACCGGCGCGCCATGTGGAGGCTCATGCTCGCGGGCGTCCTGATTATCGTCAATTGGACCACCTACGTTTATGCCGTGATGAACGGGCACGTTGTCGACGCGGCGCTGGGATACTTTACTAACCCCTTGCTGACAGTCGCCCTCGGGGTTGTCTTTCTCCGCGAAAGGCTTAGCGCGCTCCAGGTCGTCGCTGTGACCCTCGGTGCAGTCGCAGTCCTCTACATGATGTTTACTCTCGGATATGTGCCGTGGATTTCCCTCGCGCTCGCTTTCAGTTTTGGGCTCTATTCGCTCGTGAAAAAATCCGTAGCGTCCCAGGTCAAGCCACTTGCGGGGATGGTGGTCGAAACTGCGACCACCGCGCCGTTCCTGCTCGCTTACTACATTTACCTCGTCGCGACCGGTGCGACTTCCTTCCAAAAGCTTGCCGCCGACCCCGCGGCCGGTACGGGTTTTCCCTGGTGGGGGCACCTGGCTTTGCTCATTGGTGCCGGCGCCATCACCGTAGTGCCGCTACTGCTTTTTGCCCGCGCCGCCCGCTCGCTGCCCCTCTATGCGCTCGGCCTGTTGCAATACATCTCCCCAGTCGGCCAGTTCGCTATTGGGGTGTGGGTTTTCCACGAGGCAATGGCTCCCGAGCGCTGGATTACGACCGGCATCATTGTCCTGGCTCTCGTTGTATTGTCGGTTGACACCTTGTTGACCCTACACCGCCCTCCTCGACGAGACGAGCCCGAAACCGCCACCGCGGATTCGGCATAAATATCCAAGAGTGCTAGGCTAACTGGGGTCGATTTGCGGAAAATCCGCACAGACCCAAGTTCACAGTGACATAACTGTCGCCCCAAGAAAGGCACCAACCTATGACCAGCCGAAAAGGCTTCGACACGTACCTACTCATCAGCGGATTCGCCCTCTTCGCCATGTTTTTCGGCGCCGGCAACCTCATTTTCCCTTTCCAAGTCGGGGTTCTGAGCGGAGCGAACGTCATCCCCGCGGTCATCGGGATTCTTCTCACCGGAGTGTTACTTCCGGTTTCGGGGATGTTGGCTTCATCAACGGACTCCCACGGGGTCGGGCGCATTGCTGACCGCATCGGACGGGTGCCGGGGTTGATGCTCACCGTGGCAATCTTCTTGTTCACCGGCATGCTCTACGCTATGCCACGGGTCGGGACGGTGTCTTGGGAGATGGCGGTAAAGCCCCTTCTCGGCATCCCCGCCGAGGACACGGGAGCGAGCACCCTCGGACTCGCGATTTACTCGGTAGTTTTCTTTGGTATCGCCGTTGTCCTCATGTTGCGCCCCGACCGTGTGATTGACCGCATCGGTTCCTATCTCACTCCGGCCTTGCTGGTGTTACTGCTGGTCATGATGGGGATTGCCATGTTCAAGTTGCCGAGCGTGGAAACCTTGAACCTCGATCCAGGGTATGCCTCGGCGCCGTTTACCACCGGACTCAAAACCGGTTACGGGACGATGGACGCGCTGGCCTCCCTGGTTTTCGGGGTCGTCATCATCACCCAGCTCCATGCCCACGGCTACAACGAAAAACGCTCGGTTTTTCGCGCCACCGCTTTCACTGCCGGCTTGGCAGGAGCCTTGTTGGCCATTGTCTACACCGGACTGGCGTTCGTAGGAACCCGCGTTGCCGACCAGGTTTTCGCGAATCCCGCGGCCGGATTGGCCTACGCTGCGGACTTGATTTTCGGGCCTTTCGGGAAGGTCCTCTTTTCCTTGATTGTTTTCCTGGCTTGTTTGACAACCGCAGTCGGGCTCTTGAGCGCCTCGACCCAGTATTTCGGGGATTTGTTTCCGCGCGTAGACGGGCGGATTATCATGGCGGTGCACATTGTGGTGACGCTGATTGTCGCCAACCTTGGGCTCGATAATATCCTGGCGGTAGTGGTCACCATTGGGCTCGCCACCTATCCGCCCGCGATCTGCTTGATTATTGTGACCTTGGTCGATTACGCCGTGAGGCCGCAGTTCTTCTGGGGCTATCGCCTCCCCGCTTGGGTGGCGGGAATTATCGGGATTTTCGAGGCGATTTCGGTGTTTTCGCTGCCGTCTTGGGAGTCCGTCAGTCCGTGGCAACAAGCGCTCCAGGACGTGCTACACGTGCTACCTCTAGGGAGCCTCCAGATGGGCTGGACTGTTCCCGCAGTGGTCGCTTTTGCGATTGGCGTAGTAATCGACCTGGTCAGACCGGTTTCTTTGGAGAATTTGCCGCACTCCCTAACCCCGAGTGGCATTCCGGATCGCACCTCAAAAACCGATCTGGAAGTGTGATAAGTGGGATATCCCGGAATAACTGGTGAAGATTTCGACACCAAGGCGCCTCCAGGTGCTCTCGTGTCGAAATTCTCACCACGAATTCCGACAATCCCAAGAACTGGGGTTCCGGAACAGGCTTGAGAAAGTAAAAAAAGAGGTCAGCAAAAGGTAGGCTCGGGATTTCTCCCGAGCCCACCTTATTATTGCAGCCAGAAACTACTTCAAGGTCACTTCAGCGCCAGCCTCTTCGAGGTCAGCCTTGGCCTTATCAGCGTCTTCCTTCTTGACACCCTCGAGAATGGTCTTCGGGGCGTTGTCAACGAGATCCTTGGCTTCCTTCAAGCCCAGGCCGGTCAAGGCCTTGACAACCTTGATGACCGGAACCTTGCCGGCGCCCGGGTTTTCGAGCACGACATCGAATTCGGTCTTCTCTTCAGCAGCGCCACCTTCGTCGCCAGCCGCCGGAGCAGCCGCCACGGCCACAGCCGCCGGAGCAGCCGCGGTCACATCGAAGGTTTCCTCGAACTTCTTCACGAAGTCAGAGATTTCAATCAGGGTCATTTCCTTGAACTGATCGAGCAGTTCATCCACAGTCAGTTTCGCCATTTTCGGCATCCTTTCGGTTTTCCTTTGCGCCTTCCTTTTCGGCGCGATTTTGTTGAATCAGTGGTCAGTAATCGCAGACTAGGCAGCCTTTTCCTGCTTTTCACGCAGCGCATCGACAGTCCGGACGGTCTTGGAAGCCGGAGCCACCAAGAGAGCCGCCGTACGGTACATGAGCGCCTTGAGGACGCCAGCGGACTTCGCCAGCAAAACCTCGCGAGATTCCAAAGAAGCCAGCTTCTTGACCTCATCGACGTCGAGGACGTTTCCGTCCATCATGCCGCCCTTGAGGACGAGAGCCGGATTGTCTTTGGCAAACTTAGAAAGCTCCTTCGCGGCCGCCACCGGATCTCCGTCGGCGCCAACAAAAGCGATCGCGGTCGGACCGACGAGCATCTCGTCGAGGCCTTCCAGACCGGCTTCCTTCATTGCGAGCTTCGAGAGCTTGTTCTTCGCCACAGCGTAACGCACGTCTGTGCCGAGGTTCGTCCGGAGCTCTTTCATCTGCTTTACGGTCAGACCACGGTATTCGGTCAAGATGACAGCGGCAGCATCCTTTGCGGAATCCGCAAGAGACTTCACCTCTGTAACTTTCTCAGGCTTTGCCATGAGCCCTCCTTCCGTTTCAAGCCGGTTCTCTCGGACAGTCAAGGAGCAAAAGAAAAGCCCCGGCGCAGAAATCCGGGGCGTGGCGACTTATGTTTTCGAGTTCAACAAGGGCTATCCCGGTGGACTCGCTACCGACAACTTCGAGTTGTCCGCAGTCGCTTATTCACGTATCGTTTCCTGCGCAGGCTCCGTCTTTTGACAGATTATCCGTTTGGACCGGCGGTCTTAGGCGTGACCAGATTAGCACGATTGAGGACTTTAACCAAATTCTGAACTAGAGGGTAGCTGCTTCAACCTTGCTAATCAGATGAGACCAATTCTTGCTTTACGCAGTAGCGTTCGAACCGGGGTGGGCCGCGTCCAGTTTGAGTAGCGATTGTGGATGTGAAATTCAAGAATCTCATTTATATTCCCAAGTTCGCCAATGACGTAAAACCCGAGATTCATTACTCCAAATGTTCCAGTCTGGCATATTATCTCGACATCAAGATAATTTCTCGGTTAGAGACTTTCACCCAAAGGAGGCTTCAATGGAAGCTAAAATCTACAAAACCCTTTCCCGCATTGTCGGGGTGGTTCTTATCGTTTTGGGCATTGGAGCCTACGGCGGAGGCACCTTTGATCACAACTTCGTTTCTTCTCAACTCGAGGCTCAGGGAATCATCATGCCCTCACAGGAAGAAATCGAAAATTCTGACCAGTACTCCGCCGCAGATAAAGCTGCTCTGGCTCCGTACTACGGACAAAAGCTCTCCAATGGCGACCAGGCAAAGGCTTTCGCCGATAACTATATGGCTGTCCACATGGCCGGCTCAGCCAAGCGTGCCGGAGTTCCCGACGACATGGCGACTTTCAACGGCATCGGCGAATACACCGCCCAATTTGAGGATAAGGTGTGGGAAAAGGCTAAGGCCGAGGATTCAACTCTGAAGGACGAAAACCGTCGCGCCCAGCTTCCGGGAGTTCTCAAGGCTAAGGCCGAGGATCCGGCTTATGCCGAGGATATCAAGCAAATCAATGCCCTGAATAATCTGAAGAACAACACTTTCTTCCAAGGCAACATGATTCGCGGGACACTCTTGTCCGCATACGGCTGGGGATTGCTTGGAACCGTAGCAAAGGCTGCCGGTATCGGTCTCATCGTAATCGGAATCCTGCTAGTGGCGGTGCCTTTCTTGGTGAAAGGCAAGAAACCAGAAACAGTAGCAGCAACCAAGTAGGTTGCCTGCTAGCAAAGTGCCCCCGCCTTGAAGCGGGGGTCACCTTTTAATGACGGTTAATTGACGCGTACCCGAATAACCCAAGCCTGTACCTGAATACCCACCTCGGAAAGAACTTACCGCCAGCGACTGCCTCTCACCTCGCAAAATCGAAATTCGAGCCAGTTCGTAAGCCCGATTCCGGGCTGGATTGGGTTTTCCGGGTACATCCTGAGGTTATTCGGGTACGGTATCTCGGAATTCAGGAAAATGCGATCCGCGGTTTTAGCTAATCTGAAGCTTCTCGATGGCGGCCTTCCCGCGTGCTCGCGCCGAATTCGTGTCAGCACCGGTTGCCAGCGCCACCGCCATCCGCCTCCCCACGTGAGCCACAGGCTTCCCGAAGATCCGCACCTGGACGTCCGACCCCACCGAGAGAGCCGCATCAACGTTGGAATAGCGCGGATCTTCCGATTCAACTGGGGACTTCAATGGCGTAGAGGCGCCGGCAGGCACGTGTGGGTACATCGAGGTATCCAGTGGCAGGCCCAGAATCGCCCGCGCGTGAAGGTCAAATTCGCTTTGCGGCTGGGTAATCATTGTAACCATACCGGTATCATGCGGGCGCGGGGAAAGTTCGGAGAAATAAACCTCGTCGCCCTTGATGAACATTTCCACCCCAAAAATCCCGAGCATCGGGTTAGTGGCATCGGCGTTTGCAGAACCCGCGGAGCTTTCCATGCCTGAGCCACATCCCCCCGCGGCGCGCATAGTCTCCTGCGCCAGCGCATCCAATACAGCCTTCGAGGTAGCTTGAGCCTTGGCTAGGAGTTCTGGAGTCATCTGTTGGGGCTGCCAGGATTCCACGTAGTCCCCACTGACCTGTCGGTGTCCAATCGGGGCGCAGAAACTCGTCTCGACAGTTCCAGTCGTATCTAAGTGCCGCACGGTCAGCAAGGTGATCTCAAAGTCGAAATCGATTTGTTCTTCCACAATAACCCGTCCGGTTTCCGCCCGCGCTCCCGCTTGGGCTTCATTCCAGGCCGCTTCGAGTTCGGAAGCGTCCGCGACCCGAGATTGGCCGTGTCCGGAGGACGACATAGTGGGCTTGACAAAGCAGGGGAAGCCTACCTCCGAGGCGGCTGCCCGCAAGGATTCCAGGGAGTCAGCAAAGGCATAGCGCGAGGTCGGCACCTTGGCGTGCTCGGCAGCGAGCGTCCGGATTCCCTGCCGGTCGAACGTCAGTTCCACAACCCGAGCCGAAGGAATGACCCGAGTTCCACGGTCGGCTGCTGCCACAAGAGCCGCGACAGCGAGCTTCTCAACCTCCGGAACCACGAGGTCAGGGGCAGTCTCCGCGATAAGCCTTTCCAGACCGGCAGAATCGGTCATATCGAGAACCCTGCTTTCCGTGGCGACCTGCATTGCCGGCGCTCCCGCATAGGAGTCGCAGGCAATCACATGACATCCCAAGCGTTGCAAGGAAATCGTGAGCTCTTTGCCGAGTTCGCCGGAGCCGAGGATGAGGATTTTCGCGGGAAAAGTCACAGGAAAGGTCATAGTGCCATCCTAGTCTCTGTGCGTCCTTAAAGTTTTCAACTTTGACAATCCTGACGAAGTGCCGGCCCGAATCTCGACAGCTAGTGCGTGAATAACCACAGTAGCACGCATTTTTGGAAGGCGCTTTTTAAACCCGCTGGTCAGGGCACTTCAGTTTTCCGTATGCTACCTTGTAGCGCGAGGGGTGAGGTTATCGGCGCGCCCCCTGTGGTTGCCCATGCCAGCGAAAGGCACGACCGACTGCTCTATCTTTCCCGAAACTTAAAAAGGTTGGCGACCCGGAAAACCGAGTCGCCAACCAAAAACCTAAGAGGCCCTAGGCTTCCTTTTCCGCGAGAACCAGCGGAATTGAGGGTCCCATCGTGGTCGATATAGAGGCCTTCTTCAGGTAGCGTCCCTTTACGGTCGTCGGCTTCAGACGCAGCACCTCATCGAGAACCGCGCGGTAGTTTTCCGCGAGCTGCTCGGGAGTGAAAGAGACCTTGCCTACCACGAACTGGAGGTTCGCATGCTTGTCAACGCGAAATTCAATACGGCCACCCTTGATGTCCTTGACGGCTTTCGCTACGTCCATCGTCACGGTGCCTGTCTTGGGGTTCGGCATAAGACCGCGAGGGCCGAGGATTTTACCGAGGCGCCCGACTTTACCCATCAAATCCGGGGTGGCCACCGCCACGTCAAAGTCGGTGTAGCCCTTGGAGACCTTTTCGATGAGTTCGTCGCCGCCGACCTCGTCAGCGCCGGCTGCCTCGGCGTCGGCTGCCTTTTCACCAACTGCGAAAACCAAAACGCGAGCAGTCTTACCGGTACCGTTCGGGAGGTTCACGGTTCCGCGAACGAGCTGGTCAGCCTTGCGGGGATCCACGTTCAAGCGCAGCGCCGCTTCGACGGTGGCATCGAACTTTGTCGTGGAGGTCTCACGCACGAGCTTGAAAGCGTCGTTAATCGGGTAGAGAGTATCGGGAAGAATCTTCTTCGCTGCTTCAACGTATTTCTTAGCGTGTTTCATTTCAGTTCCTTCCCCTAGCCGACCGTCACGCCCATAGAACGAGCGGTGCCAGCGATAATCTTCTTCGCCGCCTCGATATCGTTGGCGTTCAGGTCCTTCATCTTTTCCTCGGCGATCTTCTCGACCTGGTCCCAGGTGAGGTTCGCGACCTTGACGGTGTTCGGAGTGCCGGATCCCTTTTGGATGCCGGCAGCCTTGCGAATCATCTCGGAGGCCGGAGAGGTCTTCAGGACGAAGGTGAAGCTGTGGTCTTCGTAAACGGTGATTTCCACCGGAACGATGGAGCCGCGCATGGATTCGGTCTGGGCGTTGTATTCCTTACAGAAATCCATGATGTTCACGCCGTGCTGAGACAGCGCGGGGCCAATCGGCGGAGCCGGGTTGGCGGAACCGGCTTGAATCTGAAGTTTAATCAAGCCAATAACTTTTTTCTTAGGTGCCATTTTTTGGGTCCTTTTCAATGGTCATTGTCAATCCGGAAGGTCATTCCTTCCGGGCGTTGCCCTTTGATACGCGCCCCGCAAACTAGCTCGGCTAGCCCGCGTTTCGCTCCCCTCGGGCAACTTTCGCGCGCCGCAAGGCGCACGAAAGAATATTCTAAAACTTTCCCCGCCGTTTCGCCAATTTGAGTCAGGCCTAGCCGGCGCAGTCACACCCCTCACCCGCGCGGCCGCGGGATAACGAGCAGCGCCGCATAAAAAACCAACAAAACCGCGAAACTCATCTGGAGCCCAATAGCGTTTAATAAAATCCCCAAGAGCAACGGCGTCACCAGGGCGCCAGTGCCCGACAGGATACTGATGACCCCAGCAGCATTGTGCGCTTTCACGCCGGGAAGCCCCGAGAACTCCGAGGCCCCAATCGGGTAAAGACAACTGACTCCCAGACCCGCCAAAACCAGTCCGCCAGTAACGCTCCAGGTGAGCGGACTGTAGGCGGTCAGAGCGGTTCCGAGGGCGCCTAGCGCGAGGAACACGTACCAGGCCGGACGTAGGGCGGTAAACCGCGCACCGAAAATACGCCCGAGCGCCATCCCGACGGCGAAAGCGGTAGCGAAAGCCGAGGCTGCGGCAAGGTCGAGTCCAACTTGTTGGAGGCGTGTCACCGCCCAGGCGTACATCGCGAACTCCACTCCCGCCACCAGGATCAGACGCACGATCTGCCAGGCCAGGAGGGATTTCGGGGCTTTTCTCGTCACTTCGGCGGGTGACTCTTCAACCGCTTTCAGGGGTTTGATGAACGTTGCAAAAGGCACGGCGGGAAGTCGCCAAGCGAGAATAAAGGTCGGAATAATCGCGATGAAGGCGAAGAGCACCGCGAAGCGTCCGAAGCCCGGAAAAAGCCGCTCTACCAGCGCTATCAAGATGGTCGTAAGAATCGAGACCGCGGAAGAAACGCCGTTTACCAGGGCTAGATATTTCCCACCTTCCACCCCGGTAAAGGTCCCAGCGACTGCTGAAGTTACCAGGGTTGCCCCAAAGCAAGCCAGAGTAACGCCGGTGATGGCGACGGCAGCATTCGGGCTCCACAGGGTGAGCAAAGTCCCGATAGCGGCAAGAAGTGGGGCGAAACGCAGATTCCACACCGGCCCGTAGCGCAGAAAGAACGGCGCGGCGAGTCCGGAAACAAGCATTCCCACGCCGAAGGCGGAGCCGAGAAATGCGAGACTTGCGGGAGAAACACGGAGATCTCGGGAGAGAGTCGCTATCAGCGAACCCGCAGCGGTGACATAGAAGCCGCCAATCATGAGCCCGACAGTCAGCGGTGGCAGCATCCGTCGCTGGTCATGCCAAATCCCAGGGTCGGCCTTACTCATGAGTTCAATCCTAACTTAGCGGAGCCATCGGCATCGCCGGCGGGTCAGACCTCTTGGCGAAGTGAGCAACGCGAACGAAGCCAAAGGGTCTGACCCCCGGCGAAGCCGTCTCAAGCTAATTTCGCCACGCCTTACGCCGGACGTGAATCCAGTAAACAATTGCGACAACCAAGGCGACCGCCAGGAAAGCGGTCGAACCCGCGAATGCAAGCGAATATCCGGTTGTCCACCTCCCAGCCAGCGCCAGATCCTCCCCCGGCGCGGTCGCCTCTAAGCCCAGCGTGGCTCCAAAGAAGATGCCGGTCAAAACGGCGGAACCGATGGCGGTGAAAATCCGCTGGCCCGTTTGTTGAATCCCGCCGGCAATCCCGCCCTGGGACGGGGGCACATCGAGCATGGATTGGGTCTGGTTGGACGACCCCATAGCACCGGTGCCGATGCCGAATATGGCAAGCCCGATTGCCAAAAACCACACGTTGCCGTGCCAGGCATAAATCCAGGCAAGACCGGCAGTCGCGATGACACCAACAATCATGATGACGAGAGACCAGACTTGAATCGCGGCGCCGTGTTTGATGGTGTGTCGCGCCACCGCAATCGAAGCGATACCGGAAATAATCGCCCCAGGGAGTCCGACAAGACCGGCTATAAGCGCAGATTGCGCGAAGCCATTTTGCAGGTAAATCGCATTCACTGCCCAAACCGAGGTCGTGCCGAGGAACTGAATCGCCCCGATGGCAGTTGAATAGGAGAAAGACGGGAGTTTGAACAAACCCAAATCAACCATCGGGTAGTGGCCGCGTGACTTATAGAACTTCTCCCAATGCACCCAGACTGCGAGCGCGACCAAAGCCGCAGGAATAAGCAGGTAGCGCCAGGGGGTACCGGTCGTAACGAAGGGGAGCATGATCCCGATAACTGCGGCACCGAGGAGTATCATCCCGAGCGGATCCAGGTCGACTTTTTGGCGTTTCGGCGGTTTGTGTCCCACTTTCGCGGCGGCGGCGATTTCGCGTTCCAGGGCCTCTTTCCGGGCGCGACGCGCAAAAATCCGCTCCCGCTTGAACGGCAGCCACAGCGCGGCACAGATAATCCCGATAAGTCCCAAAGGCAGGTTCATTGAAAAAGCGAGACGCCATCCCAGTTCTGAACCGAAGGCAGCGATGAGAATTCCGGCAAGCAAGGGGCCGGCGGCGACCGTTACCGAGACCACGAGGCCCATCAAAGCGTAGGCGCGAGCGCGGGCTTGACCGGAGAAATATTGCTGGATAATACCAGAGGCTTGTGGGCTGTAGACACCTGCGGCAATCCCTTGCAGAACCCGCATCCAGTCCAACATTGCCCCATCGCTCGAGACCGCACAGGCCAGAGAGGTCACCGAGAAGAGGAAAAGACCGATGACGAACATCAAAGAGCGCCCGAACAGGTCACCAATGCGCCCCATCGGGACTAGGGACAGGCCGATGGCGAGCGCGTAGCCGGAGATAACCCACTGCACTTCTTGGGGAGTAGCGCCGATTGATTTGGGAAGAAGCGCGAGGGAAACATTGACGGTAGAGACCTGGAGAAGGGTCAGGGAGAGGCCCACAAGAACGACTGTCAAGATGAGGGACTTGCGATACTTTTTATCACTTCCCGGGACTGTCACAAATCGCTCTTCATCAGGTTCTTTACCTGCATTTTTCGTGTTAAAAGTCATGGTCACCGTCAATCTTTAAAATATTTGTACTCTGGCATTGTAATGGACTGGCAAGCCTACGCTACCCCCATTGCCCAAATTGTCAACACCAAGAGATACGCAGTTATTCCGGCGGATGAGATTTTGAGGTTGTCAGAGTGACCTGACAGCCGTCGCCTCGTCCTGGGCGGCCGCTTAGGTAGTATTTTTCGGGGTCGTGACGACAACCAAATCGCCATGATCAGCGATTATGTAAATTCTAGTCGATAGGAATCACGATCAAAGTGGCCGCCCAGGACGCAGCTGTGTGGTCATCACGGGAGATGCCCCGGACTCCCTGCAGTCAGTCAAGGCGTTTAGGCATTCCCTAGATTTCAGCGAGGATCTCCCTATATTTTGGGGTTTTACAAGGTGACTTCCGAGGGGCCCAGAGATGACTTTCCCCCTATGCTAAGGGGAGACATCGCTAGGAATTACGGAGACCACTTCCCGTATGACTCCGTCCGAGGGCCAAAGCTCACCTCACTTTGCGAACCAGCCCCGTTTTTTGGTAATCTAGTTTGGCGTTCTTGGTGCAAGCCAAGGCAAGGCGGGTTTCCCGAGTGGCCAAAGGGGACTGACTGTAAATCAGCTGCGCAATGCTTCAGGGGTTCGAATCCCTTACCCGCCACAACGACGCAGACCGAGCGAAATGCCGACGGTCTGCGTTTTTGCTTTAACCGCGCGCAAGCTTGCTTGCAAGCGTGGTTAAAGCAAAAACGGGGTTAAAGGACAAATTGTGTGTTTTTTATCCGGGATTTTTGTTGTTGTAGAGCCTTAAAGTCGGGTTGAAAGTTGGTTTGGCTGAACTTTGGGGTCGGTCAAATTGTGTGTCTGTTTTCCCGGGT
>NZ_VUMY01000039.1 GCF_009695935.1 Mobiluncus porci | reverse complement strand
AGCACATCACCAGGCGAAGCCTCCCCGGATGGGGCGACGGAATCATCTGGAACGAACTCCACCACACCACCCCCTACAACAACACCTGGGACTAACCGGCCAGACACACAATTTGTCCTTTAACCCTCGGAGTGTCCCGGACGGCACCGTCAGCACCGAAGCCTGGTGGCAGGAAAAATCCTGTACCCCATGAGTGAGGGACGAGCGAGGAACTGGACATTGAAGGAGGAAAACCCGTGGCGAAGCGCAGCTTTGGCACCATTGAGAAACTGAAATCGGGAAACTACCGCGCTTTCTGGAAAAACGGCACGACTATCATTAGGGCTCCAAGCACTTTTCCACACAAAAAACCGGCACAAGAGTGGCTCGCGGCTCAACAGACTGCCTATGCGTCAGGGCAATTCGATCCCACCAGGCCAGTAGTGTCGGAGCCTGAAGAACGGCGTTCTCTTACACTCGACCAGTGGGTGAATGAATATCTCGGCCGCCACGCTGAAGCGGGCACTTTAGCGCCGAAAACCATACAATCCTATCGGTCTTGTTACAGGGCGAACCTTCGAGACAGGTTTGCAAAATGTCCCCTATCCTCAATCACTAAAGAAGATGTACGCTCCTGGTATAACGGTTTTGACCCCACACGTCCAGGTGCTCGCAGATCAACCTACCGCGTTTTTTCCGCGCTCATGCACGCCGCCGTAGAAGAAGGACTAATCCCAGAATCGCCCGTGGCGGTCAAGGGCGCTGTGACGAAAAAGCGACGCACCATTGACAACCCGCGCACGATTGTAGCAACACCTAAGCAAGTGGCGGCGCTAGCAGCAGCCATGCCAGACGAACTTGCAATAACCGTGCTACTCGGGTTTTGGTGCTCAATGCGGTATGGGGAAATCACGGAACTACGCCGCAAGGACATCGACTTCGGTGAAAACGACAACACCGCCACCATTCACGTATCTAGGGCTGTGCAGTATGCCTCGGGTTTCGGGTACACGGTGGGGCCACCAAAAACCGAGGCCGGCATTAGAGATATTGCAGTGCCGCAAGCAATGATCCCCGCATTACGGAACCACCTCGATACCTACGTGGTGCAGGATCGGGACGCTTTGCTGGTGCATTCCCCCACTTCAATCACGAGATGGCTTTCTAATAAATCGCTCAATGGACATTTCAAGAAGGCCCCACGCGCTGTGCCTGACTTGGACCCTCGTTTTACGTTTCACGGGCTCCGCCATTCGGGGCTTACTCATGCGGGTCAGTGTGGGGCGACGTTGGCTGAGTTACTTCGGCGCGCCGGGCATTCGGATATTAACACGGTGCTAATCTACCAGCACGCGACCCGCGAACGGGATGCGG
>NZ_VUMY01000038.1 GCF_009695935.1 Mobiluncus porci | reverse complement strand
GCAGAGGAAGCGGTATCCATAAAGCTATTCCTAAAAACGATTACTAAAAACGATTACTAAAAACCATGTAACTATTCAGCACCGGTTGGCTGAGTCGGGGCTTCTTGCTGCATGAAGGCTGGCACCTCCCCCGCAAACAGTTGCTCCAGTGCGGTATGCGCCGCCACCCCTTGCTTGACGGCGGTCGAGAGGAAGCTGCGCATCCGGCAGAAGATCTCCGCCCCCTCCCAGGAGCGGAAACAGCCCGAGATTTTCTGCTGGACCTTGGTCATTCGCAGATCGCGCTCCCCCTGGTTGTTGGTGAAGGGAGCGGCAGGGTCGTCGAGGAAGCGCAACACGTCGTCCTCGTACGCCTGGAGGCGTTCCAGGAGGTTGCGCGGCTTGGTGCGCTTGGCCCGGCCTCGCGTTCCAGGTGGCGGTTTCACCGGCGGGGGGCACTCGGCGTCCCCTTTCGCCAGGCAATCTCGATAGCGCTGCCGCCAGGCTCGGGTCTCATCGGCCGAGAGGCAGCCGTCGGCCACCTCCACGGCGCGATGCATCTCCAACAACAGGTCATGCAAGGCCTTGGCCCATGCCTGGCCATCGTTCTCCCAGGCCGCTGTCAGCTCCCGAAGGTGGTGCGCATTACAGAGCGCGTGCCGGCAATCCGGATAGCGGTAGTAGGGCTTCCAGTGATCATGCACCAGCACGCCACGCACGAAGGGCAATACGCCGATGGCATCCATCGCTTCCTGGCCGCGCTTGGGGTGCGGGGCCAACCAGGTCAGGGCCTCGTTGGAGGCGCTGTGTAGCCAGTAGCGTTTGCCACCGACCTGCATTCCGGTTTCATCGGCATGGACGGTGGCTGCTTCACGTAGCGCCGGGATCACCCACTCGGCGAACGCCTCGGCCCGCTGGTAGGCCTCCTGGTTGAAGGCGAACAGGGTGCCGGTGCTCAGCGACAGGCCGCACTGCGAGGTGAGCAACTCGCGGATACGCGCATAGGGCAACAGCTGATACTGGGAGAGATAGACGACATGCGCCTTGAGGCGAGGGCCATACTGGATGGGGCGAGTCACGCCCTCGGGGAATGGCGCCACGTAGCGTTGCCCCTGATCATCTTCGAGGACCTCAGCCTGATATTCGGTGACCACGGCCTGGATTACGATGTCCTGCACTTGGCGCGTTTCGACGCCGACCGGGCGGTAAGAACGCCCCTTGGGGAGTTGCCGACGATCGACACGGAGCTTGACCACCTCGTCGGGGTCCGTCACCGGCGCCAACGTCTTACCCTCATGCCCTGGCTGTCCGCCGGGGCGCCGCTCGCCTTTGGCGCGCGAGCGGCGCTGGCGATTGGGATCCTGGGACGGTGGCTTGCTGCTGTTGCGGCTACTGGTGGCCAGGCGATCGGCCATGAGCTTGACCAGCAGCATCAGCACATCGATGGCGGCACGCAGCGACGGCGAGACCGTCTGGTCTTCCTTGAGCTGCTGTCGGACCCGCTCCAGAGCCTCGTCGACGTTGATATCGCTGATGGTCATGTCACCGCATAGATATGCCGAAGGATTAGGCACACTATGCCAGAAAAATCAGGTGGTTGGCGACTGGCTATCCGCAACCACCTGAATAGTTACGTTTATTGTTCGTTTTGTCGACGGATGGCCCATCCACAAAACAGACACGGTCAGCTCGTAAGCTATCC
>NZ_VUMY01000037.1 GCF_009695935.1 Mobiluncus porci | reverse complement strand
GGATGTTGTCCACTTTCCCCAGTAATGATCATGTTCAATCAAGCTTTTTTCGTATACGAAACTAGGAGCGTGGGATAATCTGGTTATGGTTCTCAAACGCAGCAAGGCTCACAAGAAGCTGGCAAAGAAAGCCGCGCAAGCTCTCGCTCCCGTTGCGGAAAAGCCGTATCTCCCACCGTCGAGGGATTCTTTGGATCCTGTGGAGTGGGTGGAACTCTTCGATGGTATAGGCTTTCGGGTTTATGCCTGGTACTTCAAGAAAACCAGCAAAGCTAGTCTGCGCAAACTTGCAGATTTTCACATTCAGGCTCTTCAAATTTTTCCTGGTGGCGACATTTCTGCGGGTGTTTTGGTTGCCTCCGCTGATTGTCTCAATCATGGAACCTTGCACTTCCATAATGAGATAAAGGATCCGCAGCACCTGGAACGCAAAGACGTTATGACACTGAACTCACCAATGGACGTTGAGGTTGCTTTTGTGCACGTGTACGACAAATTGTTGGAGTACGCTGGTACAATAATTTCGAGGAGGTCAGTCGAATGAATGAAGAACTTAATGATGCACGCCGCCAAGTTCATGCCTTGATTGGTTTAAACGCACTTCCTTTGCCAGTTGTCAACAACGATGGTGATGCGGTAGTTGTCGTCGCATTGGCTGATGAATCGGTTCCTGTATTGATTGACCGCATCCGTCAAAGCGGGGGATACGCCAACGTGTTCGTGAAAATGAGCGATTACCTGGTTCAGTTCGGAATGATTGAATCCTCATGTGCTCTGGACGAAGATCCCAATCCAATAAGGGTCTACCAGGACAACACTGCAACTGTCGGAGCGTTTGTTGACTTCCTTTCTCAATCCGATTCCCCCGTAGGAATCGAACTTATCGCGGGGCAATCCCCACTGAAAGTATCACAAACAAAAGTTCTCTCAATGGTCTAAAACGAGACCTGACACCACGGAAAACCGGGGTATTTTTTTCAACGCGAATCGGCATAATATTACCCGTTTTGTAATATTTACCCTCCGCTAAACCTCACTCCCGGCCGCGGGCGTTGCTCACTTTTCGCTGTTTTTGCCCCAGTTTCCGCGCCCGGGTCGTGCCGCGTTCCATTGGTCGATGGTTTCGGGGAGCCATCCGCGCACGGCGCGCCGCCCTTCCCCGATGACGGCGTCGGGTTCGGGGAGTTTGTAGCGGCTTAACGTGGCGGGCTTCACGCCTATGCGGGTGGCTACCTCAGCGCGCCCCAGGTAATATTTAGGCATCGGCTTGCTTTCTTTCCTTGCGTACTCTAATCAGCCAAATAGTGGCTATTGCTCCAAGGGCTATCCAGGCTGCAATGGTCACCCATTGTGGTTTTGCGGGGGTGAGGAAGGCGTTGGTGTAGCCTGTTATTGCTATGGCTACTGCGGTGGCTTGATTTTGGTGTTTCATGGCTATTCTGCTTTCTGGGGCTGGTCGGTTAGGATTGGCCTTACGGCCTGGGGTTGAAGATACTTGCTTTATTTTCAACCCCAGGCTTTCAGGATTTGCGGTGTCTGCCGTTACCGGGTGGCGGTTTGGGCGGTGGTCTTAGTGCCATGATTCCGGTGAATATCACCAGTAGGGCGGTTAGTGCCGTGTCGATCCATTCCTTCATGTTTATCACCTCCTTACACAAACAATAATACATGACTAATAATGTATTGTCAAGTTGTGAACCGAACAGAAAATCAAACACCCGCACTCATCCGTTCCGCCAACGCCGCATCCCGTTCGCGGGTCGCGTGCTGGTAGATTAGCACCGTGTTAATATCCGAATGCCCGGCGCGCCGAAGTAACTCAGCCAACGTCGCCCCACACTGACCCGCATGAGTAAGCCCCGAATGGCG
>NZ_VUMY01000036.1 GCF_009695935.1 Mobiluncus porci | reverse complement strand
AAAAAACTTGCATCACAGATACTCGCACCACTATACAAAAACCAACCAACCAACCAAACCAACAACCCAAAACACACAAGTCCCTTCGTGCCGGTCGGCCAGGCCCGTTAAGCCCAAAACCCGATAGCGCCCCCAGTCGAAAACAACCAGGACATTGTTCCTTCGTCCACACGCCTATCCCATAAACCAGTGAACACAAACCACGAACACTTCTGCATCCGCTTACTGGTAAAAAGTGCTCCCTAGAAAGGAGGTGATCCAGCCGCACCTTCCGGTACGGCTACCTTGTTACGACTTCGTCCCAATCGCCAATCCCACCTTCGACCGCTCCCCCTCAAAAGAGCTAGGCCACGGGCTTCGGGTGTTACCAACTTTCGTGACGTGACGGGCGGTGTGTACAAGGCCCGAGAACGTATTCACCGCAGCAATGCTGATCTGCGATTACTAGCGACTCCAACTTCATGGGGTCGAGTTGCAGACCCCAATCCGAACCGAGACCGGCTTTAAGAGATTAGCCCCACCTCACGGTATCGCAACCCTCTGTACCGGCCATTGTAGCATGCGTGAAGCCCAAGACATAAGGGGCATGATGATTTGACGTCATCCCCACCCTCCTCCGAGTTAACCCCGGCAGTCCCTCACGAGTCCCCGGCCGAACCGCTGGCAACATGAGGCAAGGGTTGCGCTCGTTGCGGGACTTAACCCAACATCTCACGACACGAGCTGACGACAACCATGCACCACCTGTACACCACCCCGAAGGCTGGCCCATCTCTGGAACCATCGCAGTGTATGTCAAGCCTTGGTAAGGTTCTTCGCGTTGCATCGAATTAATCCGCATGCTCCGCCGCTTGTGCGGGCCCCCGTCAATTCCTTTGAGTTTTAGCCTTGCGGCCGTACTCCCCAGGCGGGGAACTTAATGCGTTAGCTACGGCGCAGAACCACAGGATAGCAGCCCCACACCTAGTTCCCAACGTTTACAGCGTGGACTACCAGGGTATCTAATCCTGTTCGCTCCCCACGCTTTCGCTCCTCAGCGTCAGTAACGGCCCAGTGACCTGCCTTCGCCATCGGTGTTCCTCCTGATATCTGCGCATTCCACCGCTACACCAGGAATTCCAGTCACCCCTACCGCACTCAAGCCCGCCCGTACCCACCGCAGACCAACAGTTAAGCTGCTGGCTTTCACGACAGACGCGACGAACCACCTACGAGCTCTTTACGCCCAATAAATCCGGACAACGCTCGCGCCCTACGTATTACCGCGGCTGCTGGCACGTAGTTAGCCGGCGCTTCTTCCCCCACTACCATCAACACAGCCAAAACTGTGCCTTTTTCGCGAGAAAAAGGAGTTCACAACCCGAAGGCCTACACCCTCCACGCGGCGTCGCTGCATCAAGCTTGCGCCCATTGTGCAATATTCCCCACTGCTGCCTCCCGTAGGAGTCTGGGCCGTATCTCAGTCCCAGTGCGACCGACCACCCTCTCAGGCCGGCTACCCGTCAAAGCCTTGGTAAGCCATCACCCCACCAACAAGCTGATAGGCCGCGAGCCCACCCAATTCCAGAAAAAACCTTTCCAAACACCACCATGCGGTGACGCCTGAATATCCAGTATTAGCAGCCGTTTCCAGCCGTTATCCCAAAGAAAAGGACAGGTTACTCACGTGTTACTCGCCCGTTCGCCACTAATCCAGGAGTGCAAGCACCCCCTTCATCGTTCGACTTGCATGTGTTAAGCACGCCGCCAGCGTTCGTCCTGAGCCAGGATCAAACTCTCCAACAAAAACCTCTCCCCAAAACAGGGGAACAAATTCAGTCAGAAAAAACCTGACAAAACCCAATTTTCATAAAACAGAAAACCAGACAAAAACACTAACAAACCCCACCCCACAAAAAAGCAAGGCAAGGCAAAAACAAAAAAA
>NZ_VUMY01000035.1 GCF_009695935.1 Mobiluncus porci | reverse complement strand
GCCCCAGGATGCGACGAGCCGACATCGAGGTGCCAAACCATGCCGTCGATATGGACTCTTGGGCAAGATCAGCCTGTTATCCCCGGGGTACCTTTTATCCGTTGAGCGACCACGCTTCCTCAAGCCATGGCCGGATCACTAGTTCCTACTTTCGTACCTGCTCGACCTGTCAGTCTCACAGTCAAGCCCTCTTGTGCACTTACACTCAACACCTGATTGCCAACCAGGCTGAGAGGACCTTTGAGCGCCTCCGTTACAGTTTAGGAGGCAACCGCCCCAGTTAAACTACCCACCAGGCACTGTCCCTGACCCCGATCAGGGGTCTAAGTTAGGAACCCACTTACAACAGAGTGGTATTTCAACAACGACTCCACCAACACTGGCGTGCCAGCTTCAAAGTCTCCCACCTATCCTACACAATCGCAAGCGAGCACCAATACCAAGCTATAGTAAAGGTCCCGGGGTCTCTTCGTCCTGCTGCGCGAAACGAGCATCTTTACTCGTAATGCAATTTCACCGGGCTCACGGTCGAGACAGCAGGGAAGTCGTTACGCCATTCGTGCAGGTCGGAACTTACCCGACAAGGAATTTCGCTACCTTAGGATGGTTATAGTTACCACCGCCGTTTACTGGGGCTTAAATTCACCGCTTCGTCCAAAGACTAACAGTTCCTCTTAACCTTCCAGCACCGGGCAGGCGTCAGTGCATATACAGCGCCTCACGGCTTAGCATGCACCTGTGTTTTTGATAAACAGTCGCTTCCCCCTATTCACTGCGACCACCACCAACAACCACGCGCAAGACGCTTCGCCGGTAATGGTCCCCCTTCTCCCGAAGTTACGAGGGCATTTTGCCGAGTTCCTTAACCATGATTAACCCGTCCGCTTTAGTATTCTCTACCTGACTACCAGTGTCGGTTTAGGGTACGGGCGGCTCAAACCTAACGTCGAGGCTTTTCTCGGCAGTACAGGCACACCAAACTTCAACCAAAACGGTCTCACCATCAAGCCTCACCCTCAAAGCCTCCCGGATTTGCCTAGGAGACGGGCCACACTCTTAGACGCGCCAAGCCATAAGACACGCGTCGGCTACCTCACTGCGTCACCCCTGTTAACACGCTTGACTACTAAACCGCGGGACCCCAAGACCACAAAACCCATAACACCCGAAGGTGAAACAAGCCAGTGGCATTGGTTAGCACACGACCCCTCGTCATGGACGGTTCTTCGCCGGTACCGGAATATCAACCGGTCACCCATCGACTACGCCTGTCGGCCTCGCCTTAGGACCCGACTCACCCAGGGCGGACAAACCTAGCCCTGGAACCCTTAGTCATCCAGCGGGAAAGATTCTCACTTTCCACTCGCTACTCATGCCTGCATTCTCACTCCCACCAAATCCACCCGAGATCACTCCCGGACTTCAACTCTGGCAGGACGCTCCCCTACCCAACAACACCACTAACCCACCTCGAGGCAGGCCGCGAAAATGTGTTGATGCCGCGACTTCGGCGGTACGCTTAAGCCCCGCTACATTATCGGCGCGGAACCACTTGACCAGTGAGCTATTACGCACTCTTTCAAGGATGGCTGCTTCTGAGCCAACCTCCTGGTTGTCTACGCGACTCCACATCCTTTCCCACTCAGCGCACGCTTAGGGGCCTTAGTCGACGATCTGGGCTGTTTCCCTCTCGACCACGGAGCTTATCCCCCGCAGTCTCACTGCCATGCTTAACTTAACCGGCATTCGGAGTTTGGCAGACCTCAGTAACCAACACGGCCCATCAGTCAACCAGTAGCTCTACCACCAGCAAGAAACACACAACGCTGCACCTAAATGCATTTCGGGGAGAACCAGCTATCACGGAGTTTGATTAGCCTTTCACCCCTACACTCAGCTCATCCCCCCGGTTTTCAACCCAGGTGGGTTCGGTCCTCCACACGCTTCTACACGTGCTTCAACCTGGCCAAGCGTAGATCACCCCGCTTCGGGTCTATATCATGCGACTCCACGCCCTATTCAGACTCGGATTTCCCTACGGCTACCACACACGCGTTAACCTCGCCACACAACATAACTCGCAGGCTCATTCTTCAAAAGGCACGCCATCACCCCACAAGGCTCTGACGGATCGTAAGCGCCCGATTTCAGGTACTATTTCACTCCCCTCCCGGGGTACTTTTCACCATTCCCTCACGGTACTATCCACTATCGGTCACCAGGAAGTATTCAGGCTTACAAAGAGGTCTTTGCAGATTCAAGACAGATTACACGAGTCCGCCCCTACTCGGGGACACGCACCAACCCG
>NZ_VUMY01000034.1 GCF_009695935.1 Mobiluncus porci | reverse complement strand
GACCAACTTTCAACCCGACTTTCCCCCGCCAACACAAGCAAAACACGGGAAAACAAACACACAATTTGACCGACCCCAAAGTTCAGCCAAACCAACTTTCAACCCGACTTTAAGGCTCTACAACAACGAAAAACCCGGATAAAAAACACACAATTTGTCCTTTACCCCCACTCCGACGAACTTTTCGAGGGACGAGCGAGGAACTTGAGAACCATAATACGCCTTAAATAGCCTTAAATAACCTTAACAAAATAGTTGAGCGAACCCCAACAATACCAACAAAAAACCCCGCCTCACCAGCGGTGAAACGGGGTCTACCGCGGAGGATGGGGGATTCGAACCCCCGAGGGCTTGCACCCAACACGCTTTCCAAGCGTGCGCCATAGGCCACTAGGCGAATCCTCCTGTTTGTCATCGGCGAAAGCCGAAACAACAGAGACTATTTTACAGAAATCCTCCGATTTGGGGAAATCGGGAGGGCTGCCAGCCACCCACTACTTAGATAGGCGCGCATAAAACTTACGTTTTTTGAATTTATTGCCTTATTAGGCAATAAATTCAAAAAACGTATATCTTAGGCAGGCAATCCTCTTCGAAGCGCGCTATTCCGAGTCGAATTCTCAATCTTGGGGTCACGTCTGAGTTACGCCTCGCCAGGCAGCACACCTGAAAGCGCGTTGTCCCGCAACCACTCAATCCAAGCCTCGAGCCCCTCCCCGGTCTTCGCCGACAGCTCGATAACGACTGCGTCGGGGTTCACCTCGCGGAGATTGCGCTTAAACAGATCCATATCGAAATCCAAATACGGCATCAAATCTATCTTGTTGATGACCACGCAGGACACCGAGCGGAACATGACCGGATATTTCTTCGGCTTGTCCTCTCCCTCGGTCACGGAATAGACCATGGCCCGCAGGTGTGCGCCGACCTCGAACTCGGCCGGGCACACCAGGTTGCCGACGTTCTCGATAATGACCAAGTCAAGCGACCCCAAATCCAGCCCAGCCAAGGCGTGGGCCACCATCGGCGCATCCAAGTGGCATTCCCCGCCAAAACCAGCCGCGGTGTTCAAGACGCTAATCTGGGCGCCGAGGCCATCCATGCGTTTCGCGTCCAAGTCGGTCTCGATGTCGCCTTCAACAATCCCGATTCGTGCCTCGCCGCGCAACGCCTTCAGGGTTGCCACGAGCAACTCAGTCTTGCCTGACCCCGGGGAACTCATCAAATTCACCGACCGAACTCCGGCGCCGTCCAAATCCGCGCGGTTCTTCTCCGCCAACTCATCATTTTCAGCAAAAATGTCTTCCAAAACCATGACCCGCTCGGCTCCGGTTTCATAACCCGAGTGGTCTCCGACTTCAGCGGATACATCCGAACCGGAATGCTCATGCGCACCCGAGTTCAACGCGGAAGTAATCGCGGGGTCATACACCAGCGGGTGCGCGTTGGCGGGGTCATCCTTGTCCGCGTAGAAATGCGTGTTGCCCTCCGCGTCGTGCCAGTGGTCAGAATGCTGTGGGTCATGCCGGTGAAAGCGTCCCATTATCTCTCCTTAATATCGGGTCTCAAACTAGGTTACATCCATTGCGGTCAAAGTGAATTCCTCGCCGGTTTTGACGCGGTAGCGGGTCGAGCCACAAGCCGCACAAGCAAAGACGAGGTTTTCATCAATCGGGGTCTCCGCTCCGCAGTCCTCACAAACAATCACCGCCGGAATCACCTTGATGACCAGGCGCGACGCAGCCAGATTCGGCGCTTGCCGCGCGGTAGCTCCCCAAGCAAACTCCAGCGCCTCGGGGACAACCTGGCGTAACACCCCCACCTCGAGGTAGACCCGCGAAACGGCTCGCCCGCCCGAAGCCCGCGAAGCAATGCGGAAAATCGAGCGGGCGAGAGCAAGTTCGTGCATGAGTCAGATGAGGGGCGAGCTACTTCGCGATCTCGGGGGTTTTCTCAGAATCCAAAGCTGCGGCGTCGCGGGGAACCACTATTCGCGCCAGAACCTGTTTCGGGTCTTTAATGAGCAGGTAGGCAATCCAGATGACTCCACCAAGCGCCACTACGGACAGGCCCAGATAAGCGTCATTCAACATGTCTTGCGGGGCGGGGTTGAAATATTCAGCGCCTTCAGCCAGGTATTCCGAAATTGCGTCCACCAGCCACATCAGGGAGGCTCCCCAATAGAGCCAGCACAAAACCCCGAGCTTCATTTGGGATTTCGGGGCGGTCGCGTACCAGGTGGCGGTGACACCAACAGCGGCAAGAACCGTAATCAGCAAGGTCATGAGTTTGTCACCTAGGCCCTTGCAGCGGCGCGGCGCTTGATGGAATCGGTAACGAGAACCATCGCGCCCCAAGCTAGGGTAACCAGGACTGCCATCCCGACCCCGATAGTTCCCATTTCAAACAGCATCTCGCTCGCGGAGTCCGGGGTAGCGGCAGCGGTCAGGAACGGGAACCACGGCACGATTTCACCGTGCCACACGTGCTCGAAAGCCAGCAGCACCGAGCCACCCCACAATAGGTTCGTCAGCCAGGTCAATTTCTGGACCAGAGCCATCTTTTTAGCTACTACCTCGGAGCCGAGGCCGTTCTTTTCGGCTGAACGCTTGATGCCCGCCTTTACCGACGTGACAACAACAGCCTCAGCGGCAGGAACCAGGAAACATGCCATGATGTGTACCTCTCAAATCGACATTGATATGGAAATCCTAACATTTACCAGGAGGGAATATTTCCATCCGTCTTGGGGTTGTATTAAGTGAGTTCTGCGCTGCGGGTCGGGGTCTAGAGATTCCCCTGACAGCCACCACGGACTCGGTTATGATAGCGATATGGGCTGGAAATTGGCTCATTTCCCAACAGTTAGGATCTTGAAAATGGCAGTTTATACGCTACCCGAACTTCCTTATGACTACTCCGCTTTGGAGCCGCACATCTCCGGCAAAATCATGCAGCTGCACCACGACAAGCACCACGCTAACTATGTCAACGGTGCGAACACGGCTTTGGAAAAGCTCGAAGAAGCCCGCACGACCGGCAACTTTGCCACGGTCAACCAGCTCGAAAAGGATCTCGCTTTCAACCTGGGCGGACACGCAAACCACTCCGCTTTTTGGAAGATGATGGGTCCGGCTGCTACCACCCCCGACCGTCCCAGCGGCGAACTCGCGGCGGCGATTGATGAATACTTCGGCTCTTTTGAAGCCTTCCAAAAGCACTTCACCGCGGCCGCTACCGGACTGCAAGGCTCCGGCTGGGCGGTGCTGGCTTGGGACAGTATGGCGGGTCGCCCGGTCATCTTCCAGCTGTTCGACCAGCAGTCGAACATTCCGATTGCCCAGATTCCGCTGCTCATGCTGGATATGTGGGAGCACGCGTTCTATTTGGACTACTTGAACGTCAAGGCTGACTACGTCAAGGCCTGGTGGAACATCGTGAACTGGGAGAACGTCGAGAAGCGCTTCGAGGCGGCGTCCAAACACCACGGGGTACTGTAACTGGGACCGTGGGGGGGGGGGGGGGGGGGGGGGGGGGGTTGTGGGGGGGAGACAAACCCCCCCCCAAAAATATTTTTTTTGGGGGGGGGGGGGGGGGGGGGGGGGGGGGCCCCGGCGCCACAAAAG
>NZ_VUMY01000033.1 GCF_009695935.1 Mobiluncus porci | reverse complement strand
CCAGCTCTATACAATCGGACAGCTTCCGCACGGAACTGTAATGGATACACTCTTGACACTTTCAAATCCTTTCCCGTAAGAGCAAAATACCCACACCAAAAGCGTCAACACAACCGAGGCAATTCCAATTCCAATTCCACCTCAACGGAGAAGAAGCCGAAGCCTACGACGCACTACTCACCGCCCTCGAAGCCCCACTATAGTGTGCTGGTTTCCCTTGAAACTTGCGAAATAATACGGTAAACCCATCAGCGGGAATCTTGCCTGAGTCGTAATCGGACGGTTTTCTCACGGGGTCACGGGAATAGTGACCCTCTCGGATGGAAATCCCAGACGCCCGCAGAGCATAAAAAGGCGCGCCAGGAGGCTCCTTGCTTAGTTTCCTAAGCAAACAGCGGCTATAGATTCCCTGATGTTTCGAGCGGGTTAAATCTTTGAAAAATCCTTAAAAAGGGTCTTCCGCTGCCGAAGAATTGGCTGTGCGCTGAATTATGTAAACCTTAAGACATCGGACAAAGGAGTAAAAATGGCTGCGCTACGTAGGTTGGTCGCTGGGGCTGCTGTGATTGGTGTATCTACTCTCATGGCAGGAACCGCGTTTGCTGCGACCCAGCAGTGGGATTCATCAAAGAAACACTACAGTATTTATTCAACAAACCCAGGAACCACGAGCACATACTTTACAGCTCCTGTGGGTGTTGATAGGTTGGACACCGCAACCGCTGTCGATGTTGTGATGACCTCGTATGCTCAGTCGGAGACACCGAAAGATGAGTATATGCGGGTATGCTACACGCAACCATATGGGACAAATCCGATTGCATGCACTGACTATTTCCCTGGAACCAACCAGGTCTTAAGTGGAGACGTGATTGGTATGTTTGAGGTGATTGATTCTAATGGTCAAACCAATAATGCCGCGTATTCGAATATCTCTGCTAAAGGCGATTTTACAATCGACCATTATTTCCCGAATGGTTTAAACTCGCCAATTTACAGCGACTCTGGGTATGACAGAGTGACTGTAACTTACGACGAATATTGATACAGACAACACAGGATGTGAGGAGATGGTCAGCATGGATGCGGGATTGGTCAACGGATTGAGTTCGATGGTGGCTTCGACGCTGCCTAAGTCTTCTATGTCTTCAGCGAAAGACAGCGCTTCGGCTGTGTCGACGGTGAGCACACCTGTCATCGACACGGTCGAGATTTCTTCGCAGACTCAGAGCGCTGCGAAGGTTTTTGACCCGACTGCGGTGGATGGTCCGTATGAGCAGAAGCATATTGGTGGTGCTTTAGCGACGTCTTCGGCGAAAGATGGGTTTAACGGCTGGGAAGCGATGCTGAAGGATATGTTTGGCATTGAGAATGGTGGGGATCGTAATGATATGCCGGTGATTTATCGGTTTAATCCCTATGACCAGTCGCCGGATGGTCGCGGCCCTGGGGCTGGGTATGTTTTGGCTAATCAGTTGACTAATCAGGAGCGTAATTTCATTGCGAATGTTTATGTTTACGCGCATGATAATGGTCTTGACACGGACATAGCGCGGACTGTTGGGGGTGGGATTTTGAATAAGACTCTGGCTTCGGATAATGACGCGTATTCTGTTGCGGAGAATGCGTTTGCTAAGGGCTTGCATGTTTACGCGTTGAATCGTCCGAGTTACAGTCTTGATAATGAGGAACAGGCCGAGATTGATTCGGTGGTTTTAGAGACTTTGTCTTCAAATGCCATAAAGGATTCTTTGATTACGGCTGAAGTTCGTGATGAATTGTTTGCCTCTCGACCTGGGGACACTGGAACACTTGACAGGATGAGGGGTATTCAGCAGCTGATTTATGCTTATTCTGAGAAGTATTCGGATGGTTCGGCGTCGTCGGATGGTGTTTCGAGTTCGGAGGCTAAACGTTACATTTCTTGGCGCGAGAACATGGTTAAGGGTTGGGATGCTTGGGAAGATATTAGGGCTTCCGATCCGCAGAGTTTTGAGGCTACTGGTGACCCGGATGCTCCTAATGCGAAGACGAATCAGGTGTTGCTTGACCTTTTCGGTAAAGATAGTTCGGAGAATTTGTCTGTTTTCGACAAGTATGCGCAGCGGGTTGATTATGTGGCGAGTTCTTTGAATGATGACCAAAAATCGACTTTGGGCATGTTGTATAAGTTGGCGGAGGGTAAGGATTCGAAGGCGGCTTTGGCCAAGGTCGACCAGCTGGCAGGCGCGATGGCGGCCATGAACTACATGAATAAGATGAACTCCGAGGCTTCGGGCGATGCGAGTGACTTCTGGTCAGAGATGATGGTTCGGAATCGCGACGAGGCAACGAGCGCTCTGCGGGAAGCCATCAGCAAGCGACTCGACGCGGCGAAAATAAACGCCGACAAGCCGAACGCGGCAACCCCGAACGCACCGGCACACATCGACACCGAAGCGTAGCGCGAATTTTTCCCGCAAGAACGAATAGGTTTACCGGCTCTTCGTTTTTAAGAGTGCTGTGGGGTGGGGTTGTGGTGGGGGTGGCTGGTTGATTTTGGGTCGGGGTCTTCCGATTATGGGTATGGAACATAAACACCCTATTGAAAGGCCCCGACAGTGTCTGATTGTATCTTTTCTTGTCCTGATATTGACAGTTTTTGCTTGCTTGACCGGCTCGGCCTGCGTGTCGAGGCCCAGAGCGTGGGCCCGGACCGGGCCGTGTTGGCTTGCCGTCTTTACCGAGCCGAGTCTTGGTGCGAATCGTGCGGGGCGTCCGGGGTTCCACGGGGCACGGTCGGACGGGAGTGGGTTCATTCGCCTTACGGGTCTCGTCCCACGATTCTTCAAGTCAGGATCCCACGATGGGCATGTAAGGCGTGTGGGCGGGTATGGCGCCAGGATTCCTCGCGTATCGCCGCTCCCAAGCGTCGCCTGACAGTCCTGGCGGCATGGCACGCGTTGAAACTCGTGGTAGTTGACCACATGTCAATAAAATCAGTGGCTCAGACACTGGGCGCGTCATGGCACGCTACCTTCCAGGCCGTACACGACCTGGGATGGGACCAATACTTGTCCGACCCTACGCGTTTTGACGGGGTAGAGGTCATCGGCGTGGACGAGCATAAATGGGCTCATACCACGGGTGTGGAACAATTCGTCACCGTGGTAATAGACCTCACCCCGGTCAGGAAAAGAACTGGACCAGCCAGACTGCTGGACATGATACCGGGACACTCTAAAAAGGTTTTCAAAGCCTGGCTCGCCGCTCGCCCTGAGTCTTTCCGCAACAGCGTGGAGATAGTGTCTATGGACGGGTTCACGGGCTATAAAACCGCGGTAGTAGAAGAACTCCCCGATGCCATCACCGTGATGGACCCGTTCCACGTCATAGCCCTGGCCGGGACAGCTCTTGACCAGTGTCGACAACGTATACAGCAAGCCACGCTAGGCAGACGCGGGAAAACCGGAGACCCGCTGTACGGGGCGAGAAAAACTCTCCGTGCCGGACAAGGCTACCTTACCAAGAGACAATGGGACAAACTCGAGGACTTGTTTGCTGACGAAAACCATGTTTGTGTCGAGGTCACCTGGCACTACTACCAGCAAATGATTACCGCTTACCGAGAAGACAACCGGAAAACCGGGGAACAAATCATGCAACACGTCATCAATGACCTCGCCCAAGGAGTACCTGAGGGGCTCACAGAACTCCGCCGTCTAGGAGCAACACTGAAACGCCGCGCGGGAGACATACTGGCCTACTTCAAACATCCCCACAGTTCAAACGGCCCCACCGAAGCCATCAACGGCAGACTCGAACACCTCCGCGGCATCGCCCTAGGATTCCGCAACCTCCCCAACTACGGGTTAAAGGACAAATTGTGTGTCTGGGGGGGTTAGTCCCATGTGTTGTTGTAGGGGGTGGTGTGGTGGAGTTCGTTCCAGATGATTCCGTCGCCCCATCCGGGGAGGCTTCGCCTGGTGATGTGAAGCGTCCTGGGTTTTGTTCCGCTTCTTATACGGGGGTCAGTTCGCTGACCCGGGTCTGATTATACATATTGATGATCTCGGCTGGCGTGCAGTAGCCTAATGATTCGTGGAGGCGCTCGTTGTTCCACCAGTGGACCCAGTTCAATGTAGCGAACTCGACCTCGGTCAGTGAGGCCCGGGGCTGGGAATAGATCAGCTCGGTCTTATATAGCCCGTTCACTGTTTCTGCG
>NZ_VUMY01000032.1 GCF_009695935.1 Mobiluncus porci | reverse complement strand
GCACATCACCAGGCGAAGCCTCCCCGGATGGGGCGACGGAATCATCTGGAACGAACTCCACCACACCACCCCCTACAACAACACATGGGACTAACCCCCCAGACACACAATTTGTCCTTTAACCCACTTTTTGTGGTTCGAGAGGATAACCTCTCGAACCACAAAACATTTGAAGGTCTGACAGGATTCAAGCTAGGCTTTCCCAGAAGTATCCTCTGGCAGAATAAACAGTCCCGCGGCGGGCTTGCATTCCAGGCTCACTTGCCCATAACCGAGCCGTTCTCCATCAGCGATTGGCGCGAGGCTCTCCATCTCGAGGCTGACCTTCGTGGCCTCGTGAAACTCTACTCCCGGTGCGCCCTCGAACCGCCCGGTTTTCGCGCGCAACAGGGCTCGCACCATCTGGAACTTGTTCATGGAAGACAAGGTGGTAATCGAAAACTTGCCATCGAAAGATGACCCTCTGGGTGCAACCTCAACACCGCCACCATAAAATCTCCCGTTACCGACCGCGCACAACGTCAACCGCTCGGCTTCGAGCGGGATTCCGTCAAGGATGACCTGGGACGGATAGGGATGGAACCGCGAGAGAATCTGGAACAGCGCCACCATATAGCGCGCCGAACCGTGTGGCCAGGAAATTTCTTGGGTGCGGTCGTTGACCATCTGGTCGAAACCTACGCAGGTAACGGTCGACCACCAGCGCTTTCGTTTCTTCCCGCGGAGGTCGGTGAAGGTTGCCAGACCAAGATCGGTGGGCCTCGCGAAGCCGTCAGCGATTACCGCCGCTGCTTTCTTAGGCTGTAATGGGATCCCGAGATTCCGTGCGTGATCATTGCCGGTTCCCGCGGGAATCACGCCGAGTGGCTTGCCAGAACCGACTAGGTGTTGCAATACGAGTGAAACAATGCCGTCCCCGCCGCAAATCGCAACCGCATCGATGGTGGGGTCTTTGACAGCGTCGCTGGCTGCGTTCTTGGCGTCGAGAGCCGACTCGGAGGGGTATTCGACAAGCTCGATGCCTCGCGAACCTAGAACTTTACGAGCCTTGCGGGCATTTTTGAGCGCGCCGCCTTTGTTAGCAGTGGGATTGGTGATGAAGGCGAGACGGTGGATTTCAAAATGGCGCCCCTCGTAAGGGTCTGGTTGCTTTTCTGGTGTCGATTCTTCCGCGGTGGCATCGCTCATTGGAATCCTCCTAGTGGAAAATTACCGTTCTGTTTCCGTCCATCAACACGCGATGTTCCGCATGCCACTTGACTGCCTGGGCGAGCACGCGACGCTCCACGTCTTGGCCCTGCTTCTGCATGGCAGCAACGGTGAGGGTGTGGTCAACGCGGGCCACATCTTGTTCAATAATCGGCCCTTCATCAAGGTCGGCCGTGACATAGTGGGCGGTCGCTCCAATGAGTTTAACCCCGCGATCGTGGGCCTGGGCGTAAGGTTTCGCGCCCTTGAAGGAGGGGAGGAAAGAGTGATGGATATTGATAATCCGCCCGCTCATACGCCCACAGAGCTTGTCAGACAGAATCTGCATATAGCGAGCCAGCACAACGAGTTCGACTTTTTCGGCCTCCACCAGGTCAAGGAGCCTTTGTTCGGCCTCCGGCTTGTTGTCCTTGGTGACGGGGACGAGAATAAACGGTACCTGATAGAAAGTCGCAATCGGAGCGAGGTCGGGGTGGTTGCCAACGACGGCCTTGACATCAATCGGGAGCGCATTGTCCCGCACGCGATAGAGCAGGTCGGACAAGCAATGTCCCTCTTTTGAAACCATGATTACGGTTCTTAAGGGGCGTCCGATTTCGTCCAAATTCCAGTTCATCTTGAAGTCGTCGGCAAGAGCCTCGACCCGAGTTTTCACTGGCTCGACAGCAGGAACATCCATCGAGACGCGCATAAAGAACAGTCCGGTATCGGGATCCCCAAACTGGGCAGATTGGAGAATATTACCGCCGGCTTCTCCCACTAGGCCGGACACGGCGTGAACGATTCCGGGCTGGTCTGGGCAGGACAGGGTCAGGACGAGTTTCTTATCGGTTTCACTCATAGAGGCAAGTCTACCTAAACTGTTACGGTCATAAGATCCAGGGCGGAAACCGGCGAGAAATCCGGCGCGCTGGGCTCGCGGGCCTCAGCCACAGCCGCCGTAATGGCAGCGATTTGCGCTCCGTTATCGGTACAAAACTTCAGGGGAGGAATCCGCAAAGTGACGCCGTTCGCTTCGCACTCTTTGCCGAGCCATTCGCGCAGCCGAGAATTCGCGGAATAGCCACCGCCAACAACGAGAGTTTTCGCGCCGGTGTCAGCAAGAGCCTGCATGGTTTTCGTCACGAGCGAATCATTGACTGACTCGGAGAATCCCTTACAGATTTCGGCCACCGGAAGCCAGGGCTTTCCCTCTTTGGTGGCGGAAAAATCCTTGGTGAAGTCGGGGCGGTTACGGACCTCGGGGGTGCGTTCGAGACCGTCAACCCAGCGCGCTACTGCGGTTTTAAGGCCCGAGAAAGAGAAATCATAGGGGTGGGTTTTCGCGTATTTTGCCCCCGCGAGGCCGCGCGGGAAATCTATCGCGTGAAGGGTACCCTCGCGAGACAGCCGATCCACATGCGGGCCGCCCGGATAAGGTAGGCCCAAAACCCGCCCGACCTTGTCAAAAGCCTCGCCTGAGGCGTCGTCTAGGGTTCCTCCGAGCTCGCGGATTCCGCCCGGAGCTCCAAAATCTGTTATCAACAGGAGATTCGTGTGACCCCCGCTCACGACCAGACCCACTGCTGGAAGTTCGATTGTTCCGTTCACGAGTTGATCTACTGCGAGATGTCCAATGACGTGGTTGACTCCGTAAAGAGGCTTGCCGGTGGCAGTGGCGAGTGCTTTTGCTCCAGCAATACCGACTGCTAGAGAGCCAATCAGTCCGGGCCCCGCCGCGACCCCGATTTGGTCCACGTCTTCGAGCTTGGCTCCGGCCTGGTCGAGGGCGGAAGTTACGACCGGGAGAAAAGACTCCAGGTGGGCTCGCGAAGCAATCTCGGGGATAATCCCTCCATAACGCGCGTATTCATCCATCGAGGTAGCCACCACATTCGCGATGAGGCGAGTCTTACCCGCTACGAGGGCTGCGCCCGTCTCATCGCAGGTCGATTCGATTCCTAAAGTCAGTTTTTCGCCGTTCAACACGCCCTATATCTTACGCCATCGCCAGCAGTAGTCGGCGCGGGTCAAGCGGAGCCAGCAGGATCAGCGGGGTCAGCGGGGTCAGCGGGGTCAGACCTCTCCGGAGTAGTGAGCAAAGCGAGTGTAGCCGGAAGGGTCTGACCCCAACGGCTTAGCGGCAATGCTTATCTACCGCTTACCCCCGCCGTGCCAGGATGGTGCGGTGTCGGCCCGCGAGTCGGGTGACAATCAGGACCAAATCTTCACCCTGGGGATCCGCTTTGGGCAAAAGCCGCTTGCGCAAAGTCGCGGGGGAGACCTCTGCCCCGCGCTTCTTAATCTCCAGCGAGCGGACCCCGCGAGCCTTGAACTCGGTGCGGAGAACCTTGTCATCAAAGGGGAGAATTTTCTCGATTTCGAACCAGGCCCCAAGTTTCCGGGTGTCCTCGCTCGGTCCGTCTCCAGTCAGATAGGCAATTCCTGTTGACACGCTCGCGGTCTCGGTCAGTTGAGCTACGTGAGCCACCAATCCGGCGCGGATAATGGCCGCATCGGGTTCAAATAGCCACGCACCAAGCGCGGTCTCATCGGGAATAATCTTGGCTGGTCTAGCCACCGTCGCAGGGTCGCCAGAATCTTCCGGATCGCGCAAATTAGCCCGAACGTGGCCGTCTTTTTCCAGTAGGAGAGCGGTTCGCCCGGGACTTTCTCTCAACGTTCCAAACCATAATCCGGCTTCCACCAAGTCGCCGTCAACAGACACCCATTCAGATTCACAATCCGCAGGCAAGGACTCATGGGCAATCCCGGGAGCGACTTTCACCCCGAGATTCCGGTTCGGGATTTCCTCTCGGAGAGCCAAGATGGCCGACAATGGGGGCTGCCATTGTTCCGGTTGCAGGTTTCGTCCCCGCTCATCGCGCCTTGCCGGGTCAGCAAATGCCCCGTCAACTCCGGAGGCCCGTAAATCCGCCCAGTTGAGGGCGGTTACGTCTGCCTGAGTGACGTGTGCTTCGGGGAAAGCGCGAAGATTCATCAAGGCGGCTGCGGCGGTTGCCTCGTCAATCTCAAAAGCTTCCACTAGCAGGCCGACACCGGCGAAAGCTAGCGATTCCGCGCCGAGTCCGCAGCCCAGGTCGGCAACCTTGTGACAACCGGCGTGGCGAAACCGCGCCGCGTGAGTCGCTGCCACTACGAGGCGAGTCGCTTGTTCAAGACCTTTACGAGTAAAAAGCATGCCGGCCGCAAATTCGCCGAACTTCGGCTTCGCTTCCTCGCGCAACTGCAACTGCGTCAAAACTGCCGCTACCAGTTCCGGCGCGACCTCGCGGCTGCGCAAACCGGCGTTTAACTTTTCCCCGAGCTCACGCGAATACGGCCCCAAAGATCCCAGCTCGTTCAAGAGCCGGAACCCCTTCGGCTCTAAAACAGGCTTTAGCGCATTGTTATCCACCCCGTCATCTTCTCATTTCTCAAAGTGTTTTCGTCCCGCCTGCGCAGGTGCCCACTGCGCTTTCGCGAGCTGCAGCGCGTAGGGGAGGGACTCGCAGCAGCGGGGCGCGGCGGCAACACGAGCCGCCGCGTAAAACGGCGGAGCCGAATAAGAAACGCGAAAGCGTTTCCGGCGAAGCACCGTTTGAGAAAGGGCCCTATTGTGGCGGGGAGCGAAGCGACGCCGACACAATGTGGGCGCGGTGGCATCGCGCGGAGCGCGAGTGAGCCACCGCGTAACTGGCGGAGCGGATCAAACGACGGCAATTAGCCGTCGTCCGCGAAGCACCTAATAAAAACTCCCTCGTAGCTGCGAGAGCCCTCCCACGCGCTGCGCGCAGTAAAGAGAGGGATGGGCATCTGCAACTAAGAGAAAACGACCGACACTTAGCACTCGGCTTGCGAGAGTGCTAACTTCCTCCTATGATAGAAAACGGCTGAAGGAACGCCACCCGCGACGGCGTGACAACAGTAAAGAGAAGAACAACAAACTTAGAGAAAGGGGAATCGCAGTGTCGGTTTCCATTAAACCTTTAGAGGATCGGGTTGTCATCAAGCAGATGGAAGCGGAAACGGTTACCGCTTCCGGTCTGGTCATCCCGGATATGGCAAAAGAAAAGCCGCAGGAAGGCACCGTTGTGGCGGTAGGCCCGGGTCGTGTAGACGACAAGGGCTTGCGCGTACCGATGGATGTCAAGGAGGGCGACAAGGTCATCTACGCCAAGTACGGCGGGACCGAGGTCAAGTACCAGGGAGAGGATTACATGATTCTCTCTGCTCGCGACTTGCTTGCAGTTGTTGAGTAATCAACAAAGGCGATACAAAAGACCGGACTCGAGAGGGTCCGGTCTTTTGTTAATTGAAGATTTGAGGAGTTTTCTGCGGCGAAGGCAAATCGTTGCCTCCGCTATTCGCCTCCGCACTGTTACGCGCTGGCTCATGCTCGCTTCGCTCACTGCCAGCGCGCGGGTTAAAGGACAAATTGTGTGTTTTTTATCCGGGATTTTTGTTGTTGTAGAGCCTTAAAGTCGGGTTGAAAGTTGGTTTGGCTGAACTTTGGGGTCGGTCAAATTGTGTGTCTGTTTTCCCGGGTT
>NZ_VUMY01000031.1 GCF_009695935.1 Mobiluncus porci | reverse complement strand
CCAGCCCCCACTTGTCTACCATAACACTTTTGGGGGGGGGGTGGGTGTATTTCCCCCCCCCCCCCCCCCCCCACCACCACCCCCCCCCCCCCCCCCCACGACTCATTTCCTACCGTTGCGGTCTGGGCGGATTCCTTCTCCGAAGGCATCGACCCAGACGGAGCCGAAGCCGTGGTGGAACTCCTCGAAAAGGCCGGCTATCGCGTCTTTATTCCGAAACCCGCTTGTTGCGGACTAACCTATGTCACCACCGGCCAGCTCGACAAGGCGCGAAAAAACCTCACTCGCCTTTGTGGAGTTCTCGGACCCCTTGCGGTGAACGGCATCCCGATTATTGGTGTCGAACCATCCTGCACCGCGACCCTGCGCGAGGACCTGCCGCGATTGCTGCCGGATGACCCGCGAGCTCACGCAGTTGCCGGCGCCACGATGACCCTGGCGGAACTTCTGACCGACCCCGAACTTGGACCAGGCGAACGCTGGACGCCTCCGAATCTGGAGGGGCTCGAAATCGTCGCCCAGCCCCACTGCCATCACTTCAGCGTCCTGGGTTGGAAGGCAGACCGGGAACTCCTCGCTCGAACCGGCGCGACCCTAACCGAGCTTTCGGGATGCTGCGGGATGGCCGGTAACTTCGGGATGGAGGCCGGTCACCTCGAGGTTTCGAAGAAAGTCGCGGAACACGCCTTACTCCCTGCCCTGAAAGCGCATCCTGACGCGGTTTTCCTCGCTGACGGGTTCTCTTGCCGAACCCAGGCCACCCAGCTTGCCGGACGCGATGGTATCCACCTCGCGCGGCTCCTTCTCGCGGATAGCGTACCCGAATAACCACACCCCCTCTGATATTCGTTACTTCAGGCAACTATTGTTACTGGCGTGAAAACTGATGCGCCAATTCGCCATATTTTAGGGATAGGTGTGGTTATTCAGGTACTCCCCTCAAAAAATTTCCCCGAAAAAAGCGGGGCGTGTGTGTAACAGGAGTGAAAACGTGAGATGATAGGGCAAGTAGGCAACGTCTGAGGCTATTGAGCGCGGTTTTCAACGTGCCAGCGCCCGGCGCCAAGAAGAGTGAGGTTGAGATGTCTCTTTTCGAGTATGACCAAGGCCACCTGATTCCTGCCCAGTTCGGACATCCGGTCGGTTCCGAAGCCCAAGGGGAGATTCTCGACTCGGTGCGCCGCCAGGTCCTCGAAGTCATAGCCCGCCCTCTTTTCCCCGTGACCTGGAGTGATCTGTCAACAGCCGCGGTTCCGGTAGCGGGAATGCCCGCGGATGCGCTGACGGAGCCGGATTCAACAATCGTCACTCCCGAGTCTTCTCCGCGTCTGACCGCTCTGGACGGCTCCGGCCAGGTAGTTCTGGTTGAAGTCATGGAAAAGTTAAATTCCCAGACGCTGATTGAATCTTTAGCGCGGCTCGGCGCCATCTCGAATCTCGGGTGGAATGATCTTGCTGCCGCCTATCCTGGGGGAGTGGGAGCCTTCCGCTCCGGTTGGACCCAGTTCCGCGACGCAATGCCCCCGAATCTCACTGCCGGACCGCGACTAATCCTCGTCACGACCGAGATCGACCCCGGGGTGCGGCCGGCTCTGGATGCTCTGACAACTTCCGGCCTGGAGGTTCACCACGTCAGCGTCCGCGAGATGTCCAACGGGCGGCGTTTCCTTGATGTCCAGCGGGTTGCGGCCTCGCTGTTCAGCCACGATACGAATCTCTTGGCGGGACGTGCCGCGCGGATGCCCGCCTTGACTTCTACGGCGGCGGAGGATTTCTCGAGCCCGCAGTCGGCTTCGGTCTCGGACGATTCTTTCCACGGGGATTCAACAAGTGCCAGCCCGAAAAACGCGCCAAGCGCGGCCGAATCAGGCTCCGCGGCAACTCCGGTTTCCGCGGCGGTCGCAGCAGAGGCGCCCGCGTCGGCGCCCTCGCCCGATTCGGAGCAGGAACTGGCGACCATTCCTGCAACCGCCCCCCAGCCGGTTGATGAGCCGAGCCTCCAAACAGGCTCAATTTCGCGGCATTCCATTATGGAAGCCGCCAAGAGTTCCCCCGTTTCCCCGCTGGCTGGAGACGAGGACGATGAGCCGGTGGAGTCCCTGTTCACGACCGCACACGATTCTAGGCCTGAGGACGGTGAGCCGAGCTTCTCTCAGGTGGTTTTCGGAGCGGAACCTGACGCTGAGAAGGGCAGCTTTCCCGAGGCGGAACCCTCCGATTCGGTTTCCCTGCATCACCATTCCCATCGTGCGGATAGTGACGAAGCCCAGGCGGGCCTTCCAGATGAAATCTCCCCCGCTACCGATGAAGAGGATTTTGTGGACATCAACGGGCTGCTCTCACATGACAGCGCCGGACTCGAGGCAATTGCCCAGGTCACTGGGGAGGACACCCCACTTTTTGGCCAGGCGAACTTGGGCGAGGGCCCAGAGCCTTCGGTAATCCAGGCAACCTTGCTGGAGCGCGGGGCCATCGAGTTGGAAGGTCGGACGTTCTCCACTCCACGTGACGCAGCCTTGGCGGTGGGGGCGCCGGACTCGGTAGGCGACGGTTGGGACTTTTGGCATCTCGGCCTGGTGGAAGGGCCTTCTTTGGCGGAAGCCTGCGAAGAAATCAACGTCGAACTGCGTCGCGAACTAGATTCCTGAGGCTCTGTACGCTTTAGGTGTTTGAATTTGGGCTCCTTAGATTTGGGCTATACCGAAAAGATGTTCCGTAACTGAGGAAAAATTGGCCATTGGTGGAAATAGTGGCAGCAGAGGCCAAAATCTCCTGAGTTACGTAAGTACCTCCAGGTACACAACCTAAAAACACCATAGCACTAGCGCAGAACAGACTCATTCCTGACGGAGCCCGGGGGAAAACGTGGTTACCCCTAGCCGGCTAGGGGGCGCTATCAGCATAAGCTGCGAGAAAGCGCGATTATTCCGGTTTGCCTGGAGTCTCAGCTGGTGACTCCTTGGCACCCGCCTCCGCGGAGCCCTCGCCGTTTGTAGCCCTCGCGGCGCCCACTGATTCCGAGGCTCCCGCGGCGGCATCGGCTTTCTTCCGTGCCTCCACTGCTTCGCTACGGGCGGCCTCGGCGGCAGCACTGGCAACAGCAGCCTGTTCCTCTTTGTCTGCTGCGGCCTTAGCCAGCGCCTCCTTGGTCAAAATCTCCTCGGGGCGCTCATAAGAAGCCTTAATCTGGGCATGAATCGTCCCGGGAGGCCCGCCAATCCGGTCGTGCTTTCCCGCCAGCCGCGGCATGGTGTCGTGGCCGGTCAGATAGAGCATCACCGTGTTGATGAAGGCCACAATCGGCACTGCCAAGAGCGCGCCCATAATCCCCGCAAAGTAGGTTCCTACGGTGATGGAGAGCAGCACCGCGAGCGGGTGGAGGCTGACTGCGGAGGACATGAGGAGGGGCTGGAGAACGTTGCCTTCGATTTGTTGAACCGCCAAGATGACTCCGAGCATGATGAGCGCCTTGATGAGCCCTTGATCGAGCAGAATCACCAAAACCGCAATCGTGCCGGTCGTGAAAGCACCAACGATCGGGATGAAAGAACCGAGGAAAATCAACATCGCCAGGGGAATCGTCATGGAACCGGCGCCCAAGACTCCGGCGCCTATCGAGATGAAGACGGCATCAACACAGGCCACCATGGCTTGCGCCTTGATGTAGCCCTTCAGCGTAATCCAGCCGCGAATCCCCGCCTCGTGAACCGGCTCCCGAAAAGACACCGGCAACATCCGCATGAGCCACACCCAAATCTGACGCCCATCTTTGAGGAAGAAAAACAGGCAGAACAACGCGATGAGGATCATGGCGAACACGCTCACCACCGAGGAAGTCACCGACCAGGCCGAAGACGCAATCGAGGAAGAATAGCGCTCCAAAAGCCCCGCCAACTGGGAGGTGAATTCGCCGACGTACTTGTCGATTTCCGTTTGCTGCAGCGCCAAGGGGCCATCGCTCAGCCACGCAATGAGCTTGTCGAAACCGCCACCGGCCTTCTTGACCAGGGCGGGGACGCCGTGGGCGAGTTGTGAAACCGCCAGCCAAATTGCGAGGGTCAACAGCCCGAGTCCGAGAATGAGCGAAATTGCCGCGGATAACGTCTTGTTGACGTGCCATTTCTGTAACTGGAAGTGTACCGGTTCCAACAAGAGCGTCAAGAGTAGCGCCAAGGCAATCGGGATGAAAGCGACCGTGACCTTGGAGATTCCCCAGGTGATTCCCGCCACCGCGACCGTAATCACGATGAGGCGCCATGCCCACGCGGCCGCGACCCGAACTCGCCACGCCACCTCATCGGCGGCATTGGATCCGTGGATGACTTTCGGTGGGGCAATGGGCTCGACTTCGTCTAGGTTCGGGTGTTGGTGAGTGATGGTGCGGAGCGCCCGCACTTCGCGCAGCCAGTTGCGAGGGCTCTCTTTAGAGGTAGTTTGACGTGTTTTCTTTTCCATTAACGCACCATTCGGTTCAAAACTAGGCCGTAGTTCACTTCGCGTCCCGTCACGGCTCCGTCCGAGAGGAATCCGGCTCGACGATAGAAGCGATGGGCGCGTTTCTCGCTCTCGTAGCCACTGGGAAGCCACAGTTGGGCGGGCTCTTGCGGGCCGAGAACATACTCCAGCAAGCGCCGCCCGAGACCCTGACCTTGATATTCACTCATGAGATAATGCATGGAGACTTCGCGGTTTCGCGCCGGCAGCGCCACGTTTTCGGTTCTAATCGTGGGGACTGTCATCGCGATCCCCACGACGCGCCCATGCTCGACCGCGATCGCGACGCGCCGACCGGCAAGGTCGGTTGTCAGGAGGCGGTGCCATTGGTCAACCAGGACTGCTTCATCAAAGCGCCCGAGATATTTCGGGTCGATAAACTTTCCGTAATGTGCGAGCCACATGCGGGCATGAGCAACCCCCATTCCGGCGGCATCTTGAACCTCGGGAGGGCGAACAGTGACAGTCATAGTTTCAGTTTAGTGGGTTTTCCTTCGCGGCCTAAACCGGTTATCGCCGGGGAGGGCCGCGGGGAAAACCTCGATTTTTAGTTGTCGGATGAGGCAAAGAGGGCGAACAGGCGCAGGAACTCCAGGTAGAGCCACACCAGCGTCACCATCAAGCCGAAAGCGGCGGTCCAAGCGGTTTCCGCCGGAGCGCGATTTTCCACTGCGCGCATGATGAAGTCGAAGTCGGTCACCAGGGACAGTGCGGCGAGGACGATTGCCACCAGGCTCACCACGACCCAGAGCGGGAAACCGAACAGAGTCACGTTGTAGAAGTTAGCGGCGGGGAAAATCATCGAGATGACAAAGTTCAACAGGTAGAACACGAACAGTGACCCCATCCCGATAAAGACTACTCGCATCAGGGTTGGGGAGTTCCGAATTGTCTTCGTCTTGAACAAAACGAGCATCACCAATGTCGTCACGATGGTCGCCCCGATAGCTTTCGGAACCACTCCGCCAGCCAAAGTCGAGTAGAGCTGGGAGATGGAGCCGAGCATGAGCCCTTCAAAGAAGGCATAGCCGAGAATCAGCGCGGGAGAAGGGCGGCGTTTGAAAGAGTTCACGAGCCCTAGAATCAGGGCCACAATCATTCCGCCGAACATCATCGCGTATCCCAGACCCGGGTTGGTCGCGGTGGTGAACCAGGAAACTGCCCCGCCAACCAGCAGTACCCCGAAGGTGAGCAGCGTCTTGATGAGGACATCGTCCAAGGTAACCGGTCGGGTGGCAGTGGGTGCGTTTGACGCCGGAGGGAAGCCGTAGTCGGCTTGCTGACCGGCGTTTGGCGCTGCGAACGGGTCGTTCGGGTAGGCCTGCGTGGGCTGGGTCGTCGGGTTCGGCTGGTAGGTGGCGTATTGGCCCTGACCAGGAAGGGTCTGGGTTCCGCCGCCGACCTGGTAGCCGGGCATCGCGGGATAACCAGCCGGGGTACGCTGCGTAAAGACTTTGTTGCGAGTGAAAACGGGGTTGGTCATTATTCTCCTTTAGATTCCTAAAACAAGGCCATTCTATCGGGTTTTCGTGGAGTGTTGGCTTTCGGTAGTCATCCCCCAGTCGGATTTTCTCGGGCATGGCTGGATTTTCTTCACCCCAAAAATGGTAACCGTCCCAGTTTGCTTCGCGAGTAACCGTCCCCGTTTGCTCCGCTAAACTGACTTCATGAAGAAAACCACGGAGTCGCCGCAGTCCTCGGGGCAGGTTCCGACCTCCGAACGAGCCCGAACCTCCGAACCCACCCGCACTCCAGTTCGGGTTCTCGTAACAAACCTTCTGTTGGCCGTGACTTTGATTGTGCTGTTGGGTGTGGGGGTTCTCGTCGTGGTGCAAGTCGGCTTCCTCGAAACAGACCACGCGGCAGCCGCGCGAGGCATGTTGGTTCTCGTGATTTCGCTGCTCCTGGTGGTGGCGGTTTTGCTCCTGCGCATTGCCCAAATGGGCCGCGAGCGCGTTGATGAACTCACCTTGCGCAACAAGCAACTCGAACTGGAACGTGAACAGTCCGAACAGATCGCGGTCGCCGACGAACGCGCCCGGATTGCCCGAGAGATGCACGACATCGTGGCCCACTCCCTGACCGTGATTATTGCGATGAGCGACGGGGCGACCGCAGCGCTGGATAAGAATCCGGAACTCGCTAAAGAGGCTCTAAAAACCATGGGCGAAACCGGCAGGACCGCGCTTAATGACACCAGGCGGCTGGTGGGGGTGTTGCGGGCGCCGAGTGAGGTTCCGAAAAACCTCGATTCCTCTGTGAGCGAGGCTCCGGAGGCTTCCTCTTTGGAAGAAGTTCGGTTCACTCCCTCGCCAGATTTGGGGGAAATCGACGGGCTCATCGAGCAATTTCGTGCTGCCGGTTTGCCGATTACCTACGAGATGACCGGCGGAGAAGTCCCTGCTGACGGCCCCTTGCAACTCACGATTTTCCGGATTGTACAAGAGTCCTTGACAAATATTTTGCGCCACGCTCCTTCCTCGACTGCCGTGAAAGTCACGCTCGAGGTCGCGCCGGATGGGATTGAGATTTCCGTGTTTAACGCGACTTCGCTTGCGGGCATTAATCCCGGCGGGGGCAAGGGGCTTGTCGGGATGCGGGAGCGCGCTGCAGTTTACGAGGGACACGTTGATGCCGGTCCCACTCCCGGGGGCTGGCGAGTCGAGGCGAGCCTGCACTGGCCCGCCGCCGCTAAAGACAGCGATACTTGGGTGATGCCCTCTTGAGGAATTGGGAGATACTAGGAAGGTGAATGAGATGAGTGATGGGGAAAACGCGGTGGCGAGGGAGGATCCGGCGGGTGAGGCTCCGGCGGGTGATCCGGTGAGTGGCGAGCCAATCAAGGTGCTGCTGGTTGATGACCAGTCCCTCATTCGCATGGGATTCCGCATGGTTCTCGAGGCCGCAGACGATATCGAAGTGGTCGGAGAGGCCGCGGACGGAAAGACGGCGCTGCAGATGGTGCGCGCGACAAAACCGGATGTCGTCTTGATGGACGTGCGGATGCCGAACATGAACGGAATCGAGGCGACGGGGGAGATTGTCGGCATGAATCCGGCGGTGAAAGTCCTTATCCTGACGACTTTCGACCTGGACGAGTACGCTTTCGGAGCGCTGCGGGCGGGCGCGTCAGGCTTCTTGCTGAAGGACGCGAAACCGGAGGAACTCATCGCAGCGATTCGCGCCGTGGCTCACGGGGACGCCGCGATTTCGCCCAGGGTCACCAAAAAGATGTTGGAACTGTTCGCGCCGCAACTGCCCGGCGAGGACGAGGGCGACCCGGCTTTGACGGTAGACACCGTGGCCTTGGCGAGCCTGACAGAGCGGGAAACCGAGGTTTTGAAACTCATCGCGCAGGGGTTGACGAATCAGGAAATCGCTGATGAACTCTTTATCTCCATGACAACCGTAAAGACGCATGTCGGGAATATCCTCGGAAAGATTAATGCTCGCGATCGGGTTCAGGCCGTGATTTTTGCCTACGAGAATGGGCTCGTTGAGGGCTAGATACTTCCGGGGTTCCGCCCAGAAACTACGATTCAAAAATCGTATAAGTTAGGCGCGATCCCGAAGCCTCCTCGAAACCGGAGGCCTCAAACCCTTACTAAAACACCCCTAATAGCGAAGAGCCGCGAAAGCTGTGCCGTGAGTCTGGGTATGTCTTTTGACACGTTTTTACCTTTGGGGACGGGCCAAACTGGTAAATTTACCAGTTTGGCCCGTCCCCAAAGGTAAATTCGACACCTAAAACGGCTTAGCGGCTTTATTTTCAATGCTTTGTTGGTGTCGGGGCGGTGTTGAGACAGAATTTCAGCCCCTAAGAACTGGGTTGCATCGAGAATTTATCCTGTAACTCTAGAGATTTTGGTCATGAGTGGAAATAGGGTTAAAGGACAAATTGTGTGTTTTTTATCCGGGATTTTTGTTGTTGTAGAGCCTTAAAGTCGGGTTGAAAGTTGGTTTGGCTGAACTTTGGGGTCGGTCAAATTGTGTGTCTGTTTTCCCGGGT
>NZ_VUMY01000030.1 GCF_009695935.1 Mobiluncus porci | reverse complement strand
TGTTACCCGAGCCAAAAAATATCGAGCAAAAACGAGGAAACAGCTTGTGAGGCCGGATTATTCTCTGGATTTGGTGCGCCGCGAGTTTCATGCCGAGGCTCCGAACCGATTGTGGTTTGCGGACATCCCTTATGTGAAAACCTATCAGGGATGGTTGTTCCTGGCAGTAGTGTTCGATATTTACTCGCGTATGGTAGTCGGCTGGGCTATGGCTTCTAAAATGACTGCTGAACTGGTTGATAACGCGCTCAGGATGGCTATCGCCCGGAGGAACCCGCCCAGCGGGCTGATACATCATTCAGATCATGGTTCCCAGTATTGTTCCCTGCTGCTCGGATCCACAATGAGATCACGCGGGATACGACCCTCAATGGGTGCTATCGCATCCCCGTGGGATAACGCGGTAACCGAGTCCTTAATGTCGACCATCAAAATGGAATGCGTCCACCGGTTCATTTTCAAAACCAGAGAGGAGGCAAAACTAGAAATCTTCGACTACATCAAGCGGTTCTACAACCGAGTCAGAATCCACTCGAGCCTGGGCGATCTAAGCCCGCTAGAATACGAACAACAACAATTACAAACTGTCAACTAAACCGAGCCAATTCCAATTCCAGAGGGACGGCCATAAATACCGTTTCTCAGTCTGGACGCAATATGAACGTGAGTTGCTAAAATCTTGTTAAAGTTTAAAAAACCTCTTCCCCTGACGATGAAAAGAGCATACAATTCAATTGAGATTTGTTCGGATTTATAGAGCTAGGAGTTAAGATGTCTTTGGCTCGTCGCGCCACAGCAGCTACTGCAGCGCTGCTGGTTAGTTTCATGGTTGCCGGTCCAGCTTTCGCGACCGGTGGGACTTGGTCTGACTCCAAGCGCCATTACAGTGTTTACACACCTAACGATACGACTGATCCGACGAGCACGTATTTCACCGCTCCTACTTACGTTGACACCTTGGACACTGCAACTTCTGTAGTCGCAACCGTTACCCGATACCAAGGTGACCATACCGAGTGGGGGCGAGTGTGCTACTCTCAGCCTTATGGAAACCAGCCGATAGCTTGTACACCTTGGTATTCACTTGTTTACGCGGCTTCATCGATTGAAGGCATGGGAGAGTTCAGAGTCGTCGATGCGAACCAGAACGCCACTGGCGGGATTTACTCCAACGTCTCAGCCAAAGGGTCATTCCAGATACAGCACAGGTTCCCAGAAGGGCTTCCCGGTCCGATATACAGTGATCCCGGGTACGACAGTCTTGCAGTTACTTACACAGAAGGATAGACAATAAACAACACAGGATGTGAGGAGATGGTCAGCATGGATGCTGTGGGTTTGAGTAATTATGCGGCGGCTGCCGGGGCGGCGACGCAGGCGAAGACGTCTGTCGCCCCGAAGACTGACGCGGGCGTGTCTGGTGCTCCCGTGAGCCCGCTTTCGACTCCGTTTGCGGATTCTGTCGAGCTGTCGACGAAACCGGCGGACACCACTAAGGTTGCAGCATTTGACCCGACTGCGGTTGACGGGTCCTATGAGCAGAAGCATATTGGCGGTGCGCTTGCGACGTCTTCTGCGAAGGACGGGTTTGATGGTTGGGATTATATGTTGAAGAACATCTTCTATATTGAAGAGGGTGGGAATCGGACTGATATGCCACATATTTATAAATACAACTATAGCGGTCAGGGTCCGAATAGTTCCGGTGAGGGGTTTGTGCCGGCGAATGCTTTGAGCGATTCAGAGCGTAATCTGATTGCGAATATGTATGTTTATGCTCACGATCATGGGATTGATATGCGTAACGGGGTTAGCCCGATGGCTAATCTGGTTTGGGGTATTGTGAATTATGCGGCTTCTGGTCATCAGATTTCTCCTATGAATGATGCGTATGCTGCTGGGTTTAATGGTGCTGTTGGTCAGGCGATTGATGCGCAGGGTTCGGTTACGCAGGCGAATCTTATTGACGATATTTCTGGCGAGGTTGACGAGGCGGTTGCGGCTATTGGTCGTGGTTTTCACGTGACTAAGAATTTCTTGGATCAGAACCCGGCATTGGTGGATGAACAGGTCGCGGCAACGGTTGAGATTCTGTCGTCTTCAGCGATGGAGGACAATCTTATCCCGACAGGTTATTTGGACAATATTTTGGTTTCAAATATTGGTTCTAAACGGTCGGGCGCGTTTTTCGATGACTTGAAGGAAGTTATTTACGCCTATTCAAAGAGCGCTTCGGAGGGGAATCTTCGCGTGAGTGAGACTCTGAGTGATAAAGCTCAGAAGGTGATTAATTGGCGGGAAAACATTAATGATTTCTGGGAGGCCGTGAACTCTAAACTTGAGACCTCCGGGTCTGAGTCTGTCAAGAATGATCCGTTGACGGATTTATTCTCACAGGACAAGGGAAAGGTTGAAGACAACCTTAAGGTTTTTGAGAAGTATTCCGACCGGATTAGTTTTGTGCTGAGCTCGTTGGATGATGACCAGAAGTCGACTCTGGGAATGATGTATAAACTTGCCGAGGATAAGCACTCGGACGCTGCTCTTGCCAAGGTAGATAAGATGGCTGGCGCGCTCGCGGCGTTGAATTACATGAATAAGATGAACTCTGATAACGATATGCCGGGCATGAATGGTTTCTGGAACCAGATGCTGACCCGTAACCAGCAAGAAACCACCAAGGCTCTCCAGGAAGCCATCAACAAGCGGCTCGACGCGGCGAAAGTGAGCGTGGGAAACTCGGTAAGCAGAACAGCTGAAACCAAACCCCACATAGATACAGAAGCATAGTTTATGCATAAGAGCGGGAGGGGCGGCCACATGGTCGCCCCTCCCTGCACGCTTTCCAAGCCTCTCGTATTAGTGACATCTATCACTTATTTTTCGTTGGAATATCAACGATTTTGACTTGATATGTCCTGGAATCTATGGCTGTATATACATACCGAAACAAACGGTGAAACAACAAGACGAAAGGCAAGAAAATGAACACCAAAGAAATCAAGAGCATCGAGCAGGAAAACACCGACCGGATTATCGCCCGCGCCGCGAGCCTCGGCTATGAGATTCGCCACATCACCCCGGACGGCCGCTTCCGCAAGATTGCGGTCGAACCCGCGAGCATGGACGGCTACGCCCCTTGGATTGACGGCGACTTCGGGGAATTCAATGTCAACCCGGTAAGCCACTCCGGCGGGTTCACGATTGACGAACTCGAAAAGGTCGCCGAAGGATACCAACGCGCCGCCGCCCTGATCCGCGAGCTCGAAGCCACCAGCATCGACAACCTGGTCGAATACCACGCCGAGTAAGCAGCCACGGCAGACAAGGGGCCCCGCCCCGCGCGGGGTTTTCCGCCGTTACTGGGAGGGAGTCCTGATGATGCGTAAGCTCAAAGATTACACGCCGACCCGGTTCGCGGCCTCCACGTCGCGGTATGACAAGAAGGCGGCGGATTATGCGGTGGCGTTTATTCAAGCCTTGACGCATACGAAGGGCCGGTGGGCTGGTGAGCGGTTTGACTTGATTGATTGGCAGGAGCAAATTATCCGCGACCTGTTCGGCACTTTGAAACCCAACGGGTATCGCCAGTTCAACACGGCGTATGTGGAGATACCGAAAAAGATGGGCAAGTCCGAGCTTGCCGCCGCGGTCGCCTTGCTGCTCACGTGCGGGGACGGGGAGGAACGCGCGGAGGTTTACGGGTGTGCGGCTGACCGGCAGCAAGCCTCGATTGTGTTTGAAGTCGCGGCTGACATGGTGCGGATGTGCCCACCGTTGGCGAAGCGGGTGAAGATTCTTGCCTCGCAGAAACGCATCATTTTTCAGCCCACGAACTCGTTTTATCAGGTGCTTTACGCTGAGGCTTATTCCAAGCACGGGTTCAACATTTCCGGGGTAGTGTTTGACGAGCTGCATACCCAGCCGGATCGTCGCCTGTTCGATGTGATGACAAAAGGCTCCGGGGACGCCCGCACCCAACCCCTGTATTTCCTTATCACGACTGCCGGGTCGGACACGCACTCGATATGCTACGAGCAACACCAGAAAGCCCTCGACATTATCAGCGGCAAGAAACACGACGAGCGGTTCTATCCCGTCATTTACGGGGCCGACCCGGAAGAAGACTGGACCGACGAAGAAGTGTGGAAGAAAGCCAACCCCTCGCTTGGTATCACGGTGGATATTTCGAAGGTTCGTGATGCTTGTGAGTCAGCTAAACAAAACCCTGCTGAAGAAAACACGTTCCGCCAGCTCCGGTTAAACCAGTGGGTGAAACAGGAAGTGCGGTGGATGCCGATGACCACCTGGAACCAAAACGACACCTCGGTCGATCCGGAGGTGTTGGAAGGCAGGGTGTGTTACGGCGGGCTTGATTTGTCCTCGACTTCGGATATTACGGCTTTCGCTTTGGTGTTCCCACCCGAAAACGAGACGGAGCCCTATCAGGTGTTGCCTTTCATGTGGCTCCCAGAAGAAACCCTCGACCTGCGGGTGAAACGCGACCACGTACCCTACGACCTGTGGGCAAAGCAAGGCTTCCTGGAAACCACGGAGGGTAACGTGGTTCACTACGACGCGATTGAAGCCAAAATCGAACAACTCGGCACCCGCTACAACATTCGAGAAATCGCCTACGACCGTTGGGGCGCAGTACAAATGAGCCAAAACCTCGAAGGCCTCGGGTTCACAGTCGTGCCTTTCGGTCAAGGCTTCAAAGACATGAGCCCGCCGTCCAAAGAACTCATGAAGTTGGCGTTGGAAGGACGACTCGCGCACGGTGGTCACCCGGTGCTCGCCTGGATGGCAGACAACATCACCATCCGGCAAGACCCCGCCGGGAACATCAAACCCGACAAGCAGAAATCCACGGAGAAAATCGACGGCATGGTCGCTTTGATTATGGCACTCGACCGGGCACTACGCCACGGCGGAGAACCCACCGAATCCGTCTACGACGAACGCGGACTGCTATTCATCTAACAAGGGGAAGGGGAAAACCGTCATGGGTTTTCTTGATATTTTTCGCCGCCCGCTAGTGGATAAGAAACTCACGGGTGGTGGCTATAGTTTCTTTTTCGGACCCACCTCGGCGGGTAAGCCGGTTACGGAACGCTCGGCGATGCAGATGACCGCGGTCTACGCCTGCGTGCGGATTCTCTCCGAGGCTATCGCGGGCTTGCCGTTGCACGTTTACAGGTATGAAGAAAACGGGTCACGCACGAAGGCGCTCGACCATCCGCTCTATGTTTTGTTGCATGACGAGCCGAACCCGGAAATGACTTCATTCGTGTTTCGGGAGACTTTGATGACGCATCTTCTCCTGTGGGGTAACGCTTACGCGCAGGTCATCCGTAACGGCAAAGGTGAGGTCATCGGGTTGTATCCGTTGATGCCGAACCGGATGGAGGTCGGGCGTAACAAGCATGGAGAGTTGGAATACACCTACACCAGGACGGGTGACGAGCCGAACCAGAAGATGCCACAAAAGATTGTGCTCCAAGCCTCAGACGTGCTGCATATCCCAGGGCTGGGCTTTGACGGGCTGGTGGGCTACAGCCCGATTGCGATGGCGAAAAACGCTATCGGTTTGGCAATCGCCACCGAGGAATACGGCGCGTCCTTCTTCGCTAACGGCGCGACACCGGGCGGCGTGCTCGAGCACCCGGGAACAATCAAAGACCCCGCGCGGGTGCGCGAGTCGTGGCAGTCGACGTTCGGCGGGTCGCGTAACTCGAACAAGATAGCGGTGCTAGAGGAAGGCATGAAATACACGCCTATCGGTATCGCCCCGGAACAAGCCCAGTTCTTGGAGACCAGGAAGTTTCAGATTAATGAGATAGCCCGGATTTTCCGTATCCCACCCCACATGGTCGGCGACCTCGAAAAATCCTCGTTCTCCAACATCGAGCAGCAGAGCTTGGAGTTTGTGAAATACACCCTCGAACCCTGGGTAATCCGCTGGGAGCAAGCCATCACCAAGACCCTGCTTGCCCCGGGCGAGAAGCCGCGCGTGTTCGTGAAATTCAACCTCGAAGGCTTGCTGCGCGGCGACTACGTCTCGCGCATGAACGGGTATGCGACCGCACGCCAAAACGGGTGGATGTCTGCTAACGACATCCGCGCGTTGGAGAACCTCGACCTGATACCCGAAGAGGACGGCGGCGACCTCTACCTGGTCAACGGCAATATGCTGCCACTCGGCCTGGCCGGAGCCTACGCCGAAGTGGAATCAGAATAGTGGGAAATAATCTAAAAAAGGTTCTTCCTTTGCCGATACCAAGGTTGTAAACTTGAAGGAGATGTTCTAGGACTCGGTTTGCCTGCCCTACCACATGGATGTGAGGAGATGGTCGAAATGCAGATTCCGGTTACTGCTTTGACTTCTGAGGGGGTTCACGCAACGAATACGGTTTCGCGCGTGAGCGCGCCTGATACCGGTTCCGGGGCGACCCTTGAGATTTCTTCGAAGGCGAATGAGCCTATTGAGGATAAGGCGGAGTTCACTCGCGAGGGTCTTTTACAAAACCAGTTGCTGCGCGGGTTGAACATCATGTACTCGTGGAGCCGCACCCCGCTAACGATTACACCTGAAAACATGGATAAGGCGATTTCGGATTGGGCATCGCACGGGAATCTTTCCACTGATGACGTCAAGATTATCGCCGTCGCTTTCGCTTACGCCGAGGATAACGGTTATGACTTCAGTCAAGCGGCCGCTTTCGAGTCGGATTACAGTTTTTGGGCCGGGGTGAACAAGAAGCTGATAGGTGATGAGCCGGCATCAAAATCCGATGCGGCTCTGGCCAGCAAGTTCATTGGCTCCGCCGCCTTTGAGACGTCTAAACTGCCCAAGGATTTCTTGTTGATGTCTTTTGACCCGCTCCATCCCACGGCCACGGGCGCGGACGCCAAGTTCGTAGCCGATTTTGCCAGGTACCTGTCTGATGCCCCGGAAGCCGATTTTGATGGCAATGCATCCAAAGCAAACAACCTGCTCCGTGGTTACCGCGAAAGACTTGACTGGTAAACAAACAAGATTAGATTCAACTAATAGAAGGATTGATGAAGAAAAGAATCATTGCGGTTATCACGTTTTTCATGTGTCTGTTTGCGTTGGCTCCAGTCGGCGTGGCGGCAAACGCGCAGACTGTTATCGATTTTAAGGCTTGGGGTGCATCGCAGGAACCTCCAACGATTCAATCGCCGGATCAATGGTACGCCAACACTCTCTTTCACCTGACGTATCCGACACCTCCATCTCACCCGATAACGTACGTGGAATACCGCGTTACCACCTATACAAGTGGTGGCGGTGGGAGTCCCACGGACTCTTGGAAGATTTGCTATGTAAGCACATCAGGGGCGGAGTCTTCTTGCTTTGAACCAAGCAACATAAGTGGCGTTACATGGGCGTTTTCAGGGAAATCGAGCTTGGGTAAAATTCGTGTCTACCATAAGCGCGTTGGCGGTTATTACCCAGCTTATCCAGCCGGCACGGATTCGGTCATAGTGCATTGGCAATAATTTGCAGTTCAGTTTTCTGAGTTGTGATGGTAACAAAACTACGCATTGGTGCCTTCCTGAAAAGGAAGGCACCAATGTTTTTACAAGAAATCTCTACTAGCCGGAGGAGGCAGAAATGAAGCGACGATTTTGGAACTGGAGCGAGCCCCCAGTCGATGATGAAGCTACTGACCCGGACGTGCCTGACGCCCGGGTTTTGCATATTGATGGCGTGATTGCCGAGGAGACCTGGTTTGATGATGACATCACCCCAGCACTCTTCGCCCAAGAACTAAGCGCTGGATCTGGCGATATTACGGTGTGGATTAACTCGCCTGGTGGTGATGTGGTGGCTGCGGCACAGATTTACAACATGCTGTGTGCCTATCCGGGTCGGGTGACGGTTCGGGTTGATGGTTTGGCTGCGTCTGCCGCTTCGGTCATCGCCATGGCAGGCGAGCAGGTGATTATGTCGCCGGTCAGTATGTTGATGATTCACAACCCGGCGACCCTCGCTATGGGCGACTCCGACGAGCTGGGTCGCGCTATCGAGATGCTCGGGAGTGTGAAGGAATCCATTATCAACGCCTATCAGGCCAAGACCGGAATGTCGCGGGCGAAGCTCGCCAAGTTGATGGATGCGGAAACCTGGATGGATGCGCGTGCCGCACTCGAGTTGGGTTTCGCTGACCTGATTGACCCACCCCTCACCGAGGGCGTGAAAGCTACAGAGCCGGTTGGGGTGGTGTTCAACCGTCGCGCGTTAGAGCAGCGGATTTTGAACCACTATCAACCCGACCCCACACCCGCTCTGACCGAAGAGCCTGAGCCGGCCGGAGAGCCTGAGCCGGAACCTGTAGTTGAACCGGAGGCTCCGCCAGTGCCGGAGCCTGTGCCGGTTGCTGATTCTTGCCCCACGCCTAGTGTTGTGGGGTTGCGTGCATCTGAGGCGTATTTGCGTCTTGGGGCGCGTCGTTTGTCCATCGCTACGAGTAAGTAAGGAGAAAACCGGGTTAAAGGACATTTTGTGTGTTTTTTATCCGGGTTTTTCGTTGTGGTAGAGCCTTAAAGTCGGGTTGAAAGTTGGTTTGGCTGAACTTTGGGGTCGGTCAAATTGTGAAGCGTCCTGGGTTTTGTTCCTACCTGTTTTTGAGAGGATAGGAACATGCCTAGAAGGTATTCACAAGAGTTTAAGGATCGCGCGGTGCGGATGGTCGTGGATCGTTTGGCTGATGATCCCTCCT
>NZ_VUMY01000003.1 GCF_009695935.1 Mobiluncus porci | reverse complement strand
CGCGCTCAAACCTCACGTGAAACCCAGTTTTCCCTTCGGGGCACGCAAGCGCTCGCTCACAAAACCACGGCAAAATTGTCGGGGTGCCAGCAATTCCGCAACTTCGTCGCGGAATCGCGCGCCCCTTCCGCGCTCAAACCTCACGTGAAACCCAGTTTTCCCTTCGGGGCACGCAAGCGCTCGCTCACAAAACCACGGCAAAATTGTCGGGGTGCCAGCAATTCCGCAACTTCGTCGCGGAATCGCGCGCCCCTTAGCCGAAGCGGTGAATACCTCCGGTTTTGTTTTGGACTTCGTCCCGTATTCGTTCTTTCTCGTCGGCTGGCTTACGCAAGCAAGCTTGCGACGCCGCCAACGGGAAAGAACGAGCCCGCTTCGCGGGCAAAACAAAACCGGTCAAGGTGCTCACCTTGACCGGAGTCGGGGTGGCGGGATTTGAACCCGCGGCCTCTTCGTCCCGAACGAAGCACGCTACCAAGCTGCGCTACACCCCGTGTGTTTTGCAACCCTTAGATTATAGCCATATTCCTCGGCATTCGGAAAACGAGAATAGGCCCTTGAACGAATTCTTTGGAGAAAGTGGTGAAGATTTCGACACCAAAGGCTCTGTAGGGGTCCTCGTGTCGAAATCTTCACAACTTTGTCTACGTCACTGAGTCCGGGGCTCAGAGTAACTCCACCAGGTACGCCGCCGGCGGACAGAACACCCGCCACGGAGTGAAGGGCGAAGTCCCAAGACCTGGGGAAACACTGACCCGCATCAAAGCGGGGTTCTCGTAGCCCCGAACCGGCTCGCCCCAACTTGCCGCCAGCGGCTTATTTCCGACCCCGCCGACTTCGCCGGGCGCAACCCCACCGGTAACCTCCAGTCCAGGTTCGCCCACTACCTCCCGACGCTTCCACGAAAACACTCCAGAAGCAAAGGCCGGAGGTAAATCACAGTTGGAAACTAGCGCCATCCCGCCTGGAAGACAGACCTGGCCTCCGTGGGTATGGCCGCAAAAAACGAGGTCAGCCCCCGCCGCCGCAAACTCATCCAGGACCCTCGAATATGGCGCATGAGCCAGGCCAATCCTCACCCGTGGGGAGCCGACAGTAACGCGTCTTGCCGATTCACCCAGCGAACTCCCCGCGGCCTGAGGGCCGCTAGTCTCCTGCGATGTTGGCTCGGCAGAATCTGTTCCCATTACATCATTAAACCCGTGCGTGCCTTGCCCAGACCCAAAACCAACGAATCGATCCCGGCGAATGTGGGGATCTTCCACGCCGGAAAACTCCACGCGCCAACCCGCTACCTCCACAAAACCGGTACGGTTATTCAAATCCAGCCAGTTAGATCCCGCCAATAAACCCCGCAGCACCCCGCCAGTTTCCTGCAGTTCCCGCGGCCGCAACGAAGATTCCTCCCGCTCCCCCGTGACCCGCCGCATCCGCCGCGCCAAGTATTTCAAGGGATTACCGGCGCGGTTGGCATAGTAATCGTGCGCCCCGAAAACGAAAGCTCCCGGGATTCCCGACTCTAAAAACGGCTCCAATGCTCGCGCTACTAACTGTTCATCCCCGAAGCGGGTAGCCAGCATATCTCCGGTCAAAACCACGAGGTCATAATCCTGAAATGCCCGCTCCGCGAGCCGGCCCAGCCAAGTCACCAAGTCCTCTCGCCCCTGATAGAAATGGGTATCGGACAAGTGGAGGATACGAAGCGAGGCTGTTTCCACCCCAGTCAAGCCGTCCCTCGACAAACCGTCTCGCGACAAGCCGGAGGCGCGAAAGGAAAAATGCCGCACTTGATAATCATGGGAGGCACGCTCCGCTAAGAAGGCACTCCCTCCGGCCGCAACTAGGCCGAGCTTCGCGAAAGTCGCGAGTTTATTGTGGTTTCTCATCCGTTTCTCCTGGGTTGGACTTCTTTTCTCAAATCACTCGCCTTGATGCCCTCATAAGACCGAGCATCGACTGGCAAAGTCAGTCTCTTCACTGCCTGGGATCCCCAGACTTAGCCACAACCGACTTAGCCGATACCGGTCTCGCCGCTACTGGGCTGAAGCCGGGTTAGCCGCGGGATTCGCGGCTGGATTCGCTGGAGCCGCGGGCGCGGGATTCGTCGGAGTAGGAGCCGGAGCGGGAGCGCTCGGACCAGCCCCGCCGGTTCCACCGTTTCCTCCAGTTCCCGGGGCGTTCCCGCCCGCACCCGGATTACCGGGATTAGCGGGGGGCGCACTCGGGGCTGGATTCCCGGAAGCTCCTGGTGAAGCCGAGGCTGAGGGCGAGGGAGATTCTGACGGTTTCTTTTCAAGATACCCCCCGAAGTTGCGTCCCCCTCCGAGATTGACCCGCGGGAACGGCGCCACCGGAACTCCGTCTAAAGCGGAAGTCATAAACGCCCCCCAAGTCGGCGCAGCAATGGAGGAACCGAACAAGGAGCCGTAGTATCGGCCCCCGATTCTTTGGTAGCCCACCGGAATGTTGCCGTTGGAGTGTCCCACCCAGATCGCGGCAGAAACTTGGGGAACAAATCCAGCGAACCAGGTGTTTTCATTCTCGTCTGTTGTCCCCGTCTTTCCTGCTGCCGGTCGGGAGATTGCTGCTGCCCGACCGCCGGCTCGCAACACGCCTTGCAAGGTGACGGCGACTTTATCGGCGACATCCGGCGTCAAGACCTGGTGGCAGTCTGGAGCGGGAACATCGTAAGATTTTCCGGTGGAATCAGTAACGGAAGTGATTCCTACCGGCGAGCAGTAAACGCCATGAGCTGCATAGGTAGCGTAAGCGTTAGCCATTTGGAGCGGGGTCGCATTACCGGCACCAATAATGAACGACGGGTTCGGGCTGAGCGGGGCACCGTTTGGCTTGGTCACCCCGAGTTTCGCGGCGGTGTTGGCAATGTCACAAAGGTCCAATTTCGCACCCATATTGATGAATACGCCGTTCACCGAGTTGGCTGTGCCGTTGGCCACCGTCATGGCACCGCGCCGGGCCCCGCCGGTTTCGGAAAACTTATAGTTGGTGGCGAGTTCCGGGGCGCAAGAAATCTTCCATTCGCGGTTCGGAATGTAGTAACGTCCCCCAATGACATCGTATCCGCCGTACCCTTCGATATACCACTGGGTCAGCGTGAATACCTTGAAAGTTGAGCCCGTCGGGAAACCAGCGTTTCCGCCGTGGGCGTAGTCGGCGTTGAACGAGGTTTCCGTCACCCCGCTGTTGCCCGGTTCCACCCCGAATTTCGTGTTTTGCGCCATCGCGAGAATCTTGCCGGTTCCCGGTTCCACGCTCGAAATCGCGATCTTCACATCTGAAGGATCCCCGATGGGGATTCGCGCCGTAATCGCGTTGAAGGCGGCCGCCTGGGTTTTCGGGTCAAGCGTCGTTTTAATTTCCAACCCACCGCGCAACAAGAGGCGCTGACGCTCGGCGTAAGTCGCGCCGAACTCCGGAGAGGACAGAATCTCGCCGACAACCCAGGAACAGAAATAGGCCGCGTCTCCCGCGAGCCCACAGCCCTGCTGGGCATTGGAAACATTGAGGAGACTTTCGACCGGAACCGCAGCCGCCTCTTTATTCTGAGCCGAAGTAATGTAGCCGTCTCGCTCCATCGCAGCCAGAACCGCGTGTTGGCGAGCCGTGGCGGATTTCGGGTTAGAAACCGGATCGTGTCCGTTCGGGGACTGGGGGATTCCCGCGAGAAGCGCGGCTTCCGCGAGCGAGAGATCCTTTGCTGACTTGGAGAAATAGTGGCGGGAGGCCGCTTCTACCCCGTAAACCGAGGGACCGAACTGGGCAATGTTCAAGTACCCTTCGAGGATTTTCGATTTGGGAAGTGTTTGTTCTAGCGACAAAGCGAGCTTCGCCTCGCGTGCCTTGCGCTCGATAGTAGTTTCGCTGGCGGCCTCGATCATATCCGGATCTCCCGCGACACGCCCTTGCTCAATCAGAAGATTCTTCACATATTGCTGGGTCAAAGTAGATGCACCCTGGAGGTCGTTTCCGGCAAGATTCGAAAGCACCGCGCGGCTCATGCCCTCCATATCCACGCCCTGATGTTCCAGGAAACGCCGGTCCTCGATGGCAACAACCCCTTGTTGGAGCGGCAAAGCGATGTCTTTGAGTGGAACCACGATGCGGTTTTCGGCGAAGAACTCGGCGAGGGGAGTGCCGTCAGCGGCGGTGATGATGGATTTCATGGAGGGTTGGGAGGCGGTGAAGCCTTCAGGGAGGTCATCAAGGGTTTCGGCGCCTTTGGCACTCACCAAAGCGGCTGCCCCCACCACCGGAAGAGCCAGGCCGGCGGTGAAAATCCCCGCCACGGCACAAGCTGCCACAAAAGCAATGAGAAGACCCATCACGCGAACTTTGCGAGTCTTGGTTCCACTCGCGTCTGATGCTTTGCCCATGAACCCAGTTTAGAGCCAATTCGCGCGAGTTTCCAAGGCGCCGCCAGATTTGAGTCGGGGCGAAAAACCCGCTGGTCTAGACAATTCGAAAATTCACTCTTGAAGTTTTACTTTTTGATGACTAAGGTTTTATGTGCAAGCTGGATTTTCAATCGAGAGAAAGAAAAACATGTCAGTCAACGAAGACCAAACCTGGGCAGCTCGAGCACTGTGCGCAGATTGTCCCCCAGATCAGCTTTTCGTTCAAGGCGCAGCTCAGCGCGAAGTGAGATCAATCTGTTTTGGTTGTCCTGTTCGCATTGAATGCCTCGCCGATGCTTTGGATTCTCGGGCTAGTTTTGGCGTGTGGGGAGGTCTGACTGAACGCGAGCGTCGCGCCATGTTGCGTCGCTATCCCGAGGTGAAATCCTGGGAAAAATGGCTGCGGGAGTCCGACGATGAACTCGCCGCTGAGTTGCGGACCAAGCACACTCCGCACGTGTTGGCTCATGTTCGCGCCGCCAAGCGGGCCGCGGCTTTGAAGTAGCCTCCGAGTAGCTTTCGAATAGTCACCAAGTAGCCGCGCGAGTTATTACTCGCCGGCAAAAACTTCTTTTCCAGTTAGACTGGGTTCATGACTAAGTGGGAATATATGTCTGCGCCGCTGTTGGTGCACTCGACTAAAGAAATTCTTGACCAATTCGGGGCGGAAGGTTGGGAACTCGTCTCGATTGTCCCGAGCCCCGGCCACCCCGGTTACGACGCATTGGTGGCGTATTTCAAGCGTCCGCTGGAATAGGCGGGACGTTCCGGATTGCTCCTAACTAGCGCGACGGATAAGGCGTTCCGCGTCGAGAATCGTGATGACGCGGGTTTGCTGTTGAATCCAGCCACGCGCCATAAAGTCGGCCAACACCTTATTCGTAGTTTCCCTTGAAGAACCGACCATCTGCGCCAACTCTGACTGGGTCAAGCCGCGCGGTAGAACCACTCCAGCCTCACCAATCTCCCCGAAACGGCGCATGAGCAGGAGCAACACCGCCGCCACTCGCCCGGGAACATCGAGGTCTCTCAGGTCCATCGTCCGCTCGTAACGCTGCTGGGTTTGCGCGCCGAACAGCCGGAGAAACTGGACTTCCAGATTCGGGTTACTGGCGAGATATTTCCGCATGTCTTCCACTCGAATCCACTGGATTTCCGCCGGTTCCAGGGAGGTTGCCGTGTAAAACCACACATTCTCCCCCGCCAGGGATTCCAAGCCGAGGACATCGCCCTCCCCGAGGATTTCGAGGACGTGATCGCGACCCATTGAGGAGGTGCGGGTGAGTTTCACTTTCCCGCTTTGCAGCGAAAAAATCCGGTCGAGAGGGTCGCCGGAGGCGAGGAATTGGAAGCGACCCTCCATGGTGGCGCCGTGGATTTTATCCGGCAATTTCCGCGCTACCTGGTCAAACAGTTCACCGGTTCGGAACCGCATGGTCGCTAAGTTGGTTTCCCCAGCCATGTTTCCTCCTCCCGAATAGCCTGGTGGGCGTGAACCCCAGTGGATTCATCAATTTGTTGGCTGTGTCGCGCGAGGCGACTGGCACTTACTGACTTCGCAAAGTCCCCGGTCGGCCTGGTGGGCGCTTCGGACCCCGCGGACGTTAGGTTTCTCGCCAGCCACTTTGTGCCGTTCCCAAGGTCTAGGGGCGCGCTTCCGCTTTCGCCAGAGCCTTGTCAGCAATCTGGTCGGTGCGGCCGCGACGTCGCGCGGTGTGACCGATAACCCCCACCATCAGCATAACTACGCCGATGACGAGGAATTGTCCGGAGAACGCTGAAGATTCCAAGAAATAGGACAGGTTCCTGAAGGCGATAATGGTCGATTCTGACAACCACGTCAACGTCGGACCCGCGAGTTCCTGCATCAAAAACGGTGCCGCCACGAAGGCGAGGCCGATAGCGGTGAGGAGAATTCCCCCGACAAACATCCCCAGGGAGGACAGTCGCACCGCGAGCCCCACCACTACGAGTAGAGCGAGTCCCAAACCGAGATAGACCAGGCCTTCCACGGAGTAGGCGCCTTGTTCCCAGGCGGAGTTGGCGCCCCCGTAGAGCATCCCGCTGGCGTGTTTCAAGAAAGCCCACGCGAAAGGCAGCGCGAGCAGGGACAACACCAGGGAGGCCGCGTGTGCGCCGGCGCGAGAAATCTTGGCGGGCTTGATGGAGGCTCCGGCGAGGACGGTAGCTTCGTTGAGAGACTGGTCATCGTTACCGAGGAGTTGGGCTTGGCGCGGTTGCCACTGGGGTTCAGCATCCTGGGCGTCTACGGGCTTCACCGGCGCGTGAGTTTCGGTGGTTTCTCCGCCGAGTAAGGATTTCCGCCGCACGACCGTAGTCTCTAATTCGCTGTTTTCTTCGGGCTGAGTAGTTGACGTGGTTGACGTTTCTGACAGGTAGGGGGTGGGCGAGGATTCGGCAACTGTGGGCGTCACGGTGTCGGTGGTTTCAGCAAGGGCCGGCTCGGGTTCAACAGTCGCCGTTTCCGGTTCAGCAAGGGCCGGTTCGGGTTCCGCCTTGTTCTCCACGAGAGCAGTTTGCTCGGAAGAAACCACCTTGGCGCGCGGAGTATCGTCGGTTTCACTCAAGAACGTGGTCCACGCCTGGGTGGAGGTGTCTTCCATGGCGGACTGGTTCGCTGGCTCCGTAGGAGCGCCGGCTTCCGGGGCTTCTGGGGTTTCCGGAGTTTCTGGGGTTTCTGGGGCAACGGGCTCCAGATATTGGTTGTCTGCTGCGGGCGTTGCTGGGTCGGCCGCTACCGCTGGATTTTCGGAAGTACCGGAGGAGTTTTGGGCCTCTTGGCGCAGGTAATCAGGCAAATCCTGGGGCTGATTTTCGTTCTCGTTCACGGGTTTCTCCTGTCGTCAGTCTCCCCCTAAATTAACCCAGGACTGTGAAATTTCTCACTTCCCCCGCCGTGGTCACCAAATTTTTTGATGAAAAGTCGCTAAAACATGAGGATGATGGAGACCAAGACGATTTTGAGGACGATTCCCAAGGCGAAAATCGTGACGTAGCCCGCCTCGATTCTTTCGTCGAAAACTCGCGACTGGGCGAAAGTGAGCAGGGCGGGTTGCCCCAAAATTCCCGCCATGGCTCCGGCACTGCGCGGCGCGGACAGTCCCAAGAGTTTTCCGGCGAGCCCCATCACCAGCAACGTGACGATTGCCACCCCAACCCCGAGGATAATCGCCCGAGCTCCCAAGGGTGTGGGCGCGGTTTTCATGAAGGCCGGACCGGATGTGATGCCCACCGCGGCGAGGAATAACAGCAGGCCCAACTGCCTCAAAGTGAGATTGGTGCCTTGGGGAAGTTGCCACACAAGCGGCCCGCTACGTTGCAGATACCCGAGAATCATTCCCACCACGAGAGGACCTGCGGCAGACCCGAGACTGAAGGTGGAACCGCCCGGCAAGGAGAAACTCACCATCCCCAGCAGCACCCCCATCGTGATGCCGAGACCCAGCGCGACCGCATCTACCTGGGCCACGCGAGTCGGGGAGTTGCCGAAGTAGTCAGCAATCCCCAGTTCTTCTTCTCTCGGAAAAGCCACAAAGAGCCGGTCCCCCACCTCCACCGTCTTGTCGTCTCCCGCCAAGATTTCCATGTCCCCGCGCCGAATCCGCGTCGCCACGGCTCCAAAGCGCGAAGCTAGGCTGAGTTCCGCGATGGTTTTCCCTGCAAACACGGGACGCGAAACTATGAAAGAGCGGAACTGCACAATCGAGCGGTCATCGGCGAGGTTCTCGTGAAGTCGCGAGCCGATGGCCTTTACTGCCCTCTCGACGTCTTCGGGCAACCCGACCACCACCACTTCGTCCGATTTTTGGAGGATTTGCCCCGGGGCCACCACCCGCGTCGTATCGCCCGAACGAAGATAGGACATCCTAATCTTTTGTTCCTGCCAGCCGGGAACTTCTCGCACATTGATGTCCTTATCAGCCACTGCGGTCACGGCGCGCAGGCTCTGGCCGGAAAGCGCCGGGGTGTCGTTTTTCCCCGGCCACTGGCGAGAAACAAAGAGCGCCACCATGATCAGCCCCACCACAACTCCCGCGGGATAGCCCAGGGAATAGCCGACAGCAGGCGTGTTGTTGCCGGTGATGTCGGTGGCTGCCGCCAGGGCGGGAGTGGTGGTGAGAGAGCCAGCAAACACCCCCACGCTGAGCTGGGTTTTCAGCCCCAGGAAAGCGCCTCCCACAATAGTTACCGCCACGGCCGCCAGGAGGGCGATGAGGCTCGATAGCATGAGCTTGTACTGGCTCTTGATATCACTGAAAAACGTTTGACCAGCGCTTAGACCTACGCAGTAGACGAAAAGTGCCAAGCCGAGTTGTTGAATCAGTGCCAGCTGCGCCCCGAGTTCGGGGACGAAGTAACCCACCACCAAACCCACGAAGAGCGCGCCCGCCGCGCCCAGGCGCAGTGACCCGAGCGGAATCGAGCCGAGTACCGCTCCGAGCGCCACTACCAAGAAGACGCTCATCAGGGGAGAGGCAGAAAAAAGTTCAATCATTTAGGTCCTTGTTGAAATTGCGAGTGCGAGTTGGAACGCTGTAAGTAATTCAAATCAAGCCCGCGGCGGCATAGTCTGCGAGTTGGTCTCGTTTTCCGGCTTGGCGACACCAGTAAAGGGTCAAGCCGCAGGCCACGAGAACAAATCCGAAAGCCGTGAGTGGCCCCCCGGAGACGTGCATCGAGGCGGTGAGACGCTCGGAGAGGAACTGCACCAGGTGTTCGGCCCAACCGGAGGTGGAAACTTCCCCAATGGTCAAGATGATCCCCGGAATAATCCCGCAAAGAATCCCCGCAACAATGAGCCCCGCGGCCGATTTCGAGCCGGCGTAAACCGCGATGAATAGGAGGATTATCCCGAGTATCGGGAGACCGTACTGGGCCACGGGCGGCAGGTTGCTGATGTGTCCCGCCGCGCCCGTGATGACCGCGAGGCGGTCGTGGAGGGGAATCAGGGCGAGCATCCCGCCGGTGGTACCCAGAATGGCCACGATGATGGAAAGGAAATGGTCACGGAAACGGGAGCGGGGAACTACGGGTTCACCAGGTTGTTTATCGACCGTTTCCATCGCCAAGCGCTCGCGCATCGTGGCGTCTCGTCCGGAAATATAGGCGATTTGGGAAGCCAGGGAGGCGCCGACCATGACAATCGCCATGGTCGGGAACAGCCCTGAGGCGGTCAAGGTCGAAACGCCGGTCAGGAAATCCCACCAGAAGGAATACTGCGAAATGCCGGTCAATGTGTCATTGTGGGACGCCACCATGCCCCGAATCGGACCGGCGAAAACCGTCAATAGCACTGGCCACAGCGCGGAAACTGCCCAGGACAGGGAGGAATAGTAGCCAGTGATAACGCCGGTCAGCGAAAGGAGAGAGGTACCGGCGAGGATTTCAAACAGACCCAGAATAATCGGAGCCACCCCGCCACCAAAACTCGCGCCCATCATGGTTTTACAGCCCCAGATCAAGAAAATCAGGGCGATGGGGGCGATGATTAGGCCGGAGAATATCCCGATCAGGTTCGCCTTTAACGTTCCTGGAGGAGGCTTCGGAGCGGAGGTCGCGGCCGTTGGTTTTGACTGGTCGCGCAGGTGGAAGAGGGGAACGGCGAGTTTGGGTTTGGCCGGTTCCTTCTCAGTTTGGGTCTTTTTTTGGGTTGCAGGATCTGCGGTTTTGGCGGGGTTTAGATTCGGCAAGTCAGCCAGCGCAGGCTCAGGCGCGGCGGGTTTTTCGGGGGAGGTTACCGGCTTCGCCAGGGGTTTTACCGGCGGGGTTGGCGTGGGTTGTGTCACCAATGAGGGTGTCGTCGGGGGCTGAGTTGCCGTGGGCTGGGTTGCCACTGGCTGTTTTGTCGCGGGTTGTTTTGCCGCGGGTTGTTGACGAGCTTCTGGGAGATTTACTTGCCCCTGACCTGCGACAGCACCTTGTTGAAGTCGTTGTTCGCGAGCCTCACGCCGCGTGCGGCGCGACGGGAAAGCCCGACCCCCGGGTTTACCTGGGGGCGTGGCGGATGAGGGCGGGACTTCTGCGGACACATTCTCGATTGTATAACGGAGGGCAAAACTCCGCTTTGAAAATCCCTTAACTTCCGTCTCTAGACCGCGTTTTCGGTGACCATTTGCGGAAAAGAGAGTTTTCCACAGGTGCAAATTAAGGCCTGAATTCACATGGTAAAAATTTTTCGCTGGCGTAAAACTCGCGGGGTGAAAACACTTGAGCCATGACAAACTTTGTGACCCTGTTCTGTTTAGAAGATGAATCCGCGTGGAGGGAGAGACTCCGCCGGTTAGCGGCTCTGGCTGGCGTAAGCCCTGAGTTTCGGGAGTCTCCGGTTCCTCCGCGGGATATCGGCGCGACCGAGGGCTTAGCCAGTGTCAGGTCTGGCGGTTCTTCCGCTTCCGCGGCCGGAGGTGGTCTGGAACTCGGTGGAGATTATCCGCCGCCGCCCCCGAACTGGGTTCCACCCGCGGGTGGGCTGGGAACCGACTGGTTTGGCGGTTCACCAGGGACGACTTCGGAGAGTCTCGCGCTGACTTCTCCGCGAGCCGCGGCTTCGGCTCCGAGGGGTGCCGTGGTGGTGTCGCTTGCTGGAGACGGAATCGAGGCGGGATTGGTGCTCCCCCAAGACGAGGCGCAAGTCCTGAATTTGCTGACATCCCAGGGAGAAGAAGGCCTCCTCGTGGGGGTTCACGGGCTCGCCGCGGGGGTCAATTCCACCCTGGTAGCAGCCCTGTTAGCGGGGGCGATGTCGGAGGTTTTCGAGGAATCCCCGAGGGGAGACTGGGATGATGAGTTCGCTTTCGGGACCCCCGTAGCCCCTGGTGACCGCGGAGTTTGCCTCGTTGATTTTACGGGTTCCACCCTTCCGCTCAGTTCCTATCTCGCGCCGGTGAGCGGCAATAACTGCGATTGGCGAGACCTCGTCTCCCCGGGTTTGCCCGCTCCGGCGCGTTTGGCGGGGGGTTTGCCCCGCTGGGGTGAAGTGGCAGTTCTTAGCGGTTCGGGATTCTTAGAACGTCACCAACGTCCCCAAGCGGAGGCCGTCTTGCGGGGTTTGAGGCGGGCTTTTTCCCTTGTGATAGTAGATTTTGGGAGCGGTAAGAGCCTGGTGGATTGCCCCGAAGCCGCCGAGGTTTGGGTCGGTCACTCCGAGCGGGCCTCCGTCTTGGCTTGGGAAGATCTACCCCTACCGCTCGGTCCGCAGACGGCTCGGGAGGTGAATATTCACCTGGTGTGCCAACCTTTTGGTGGGCTTAGTGCGTATCAAGCCGGATTAGCAATGGAGCTAGCGCACCTGGATTATCCCGTGTTCTACCCCGGGAAACATCCCAAAGACGAAAAACTGTGGCAGCGAGAGGGGATCGTGTGGCCGCCAACTAAGCGGACGCACGCTGAGTATCTGCAGTGGGCTAAGGAGCTATGGAACGACCTGAATTGTGATGAAAAACAGTCGATTTTTCCTGCCAGTTATTTTGGGTTTCCCGCTATCTCGCCCTACGCGCCTGGACGTGAGCGAGAAACGGGGCTGGTGGCCTCATGAGCGTCTTAGAGATGCGTCGCGCCGTCGCGGCAGGTTCTGCCCCCGAGGAGGTTTTCTTGCTAGAGGCTCCGCCCTTCGCGACCACAGAGGAGCTAGCCGAGGGTGCGCGCGGGCTGCGGCAGTCCCTGGAGGGGATTGATGAGTCTCTAGGGTCACTATTGGCTCTGCCGGGGGTGACTGACGTGCTCGTCAATGGCCCCGATGAGGCTTGGATCGATGCCGGTCAGGGGCTTGAGCGGGTGGCGGATTTCCACCTCGGGACTCCTGCGGAAGTGCGGCAAGTGGCGGTGCGGATGGCGGCCTCCGCTCGCCAGCGCCTTGATGACGCCACTCCGATTGTGGATGCTACCATACCGTCCGGAGTCAGGTTACACGCAGTTTTACCGCCGCTGTCTGGAAGTTGCACCGTGATTTCGCTGCGGGTTCCGGCCCCGCTCGCGATGACTCTGGGTCAACTCGTGGCCTCGGGAATGTTGACCGAGACGATGGCTGGGGTTTTGCAACGGCTTGTGGAGAAAAAAGCGTCGGGGCTCATAACGGGGGCGACCGGCACCGGAAAGACAACTCTTTTGGCGTGCTTGCTGGGGTTGGTGAATCCTCACGAGCGGCTGATTTGTATCGAGGAGGTCTCCGAGCTGCGCCCCGACCATCCCCATGTGGTTCATCTTCAGGCTCGTCGCGACAATGTCCAAGGCGCCGGTGGGGTGTCACTTTCCGACCTGGTGAAAGCCGCTATGCGAATGCGACCCGACCGGCTCATTCTGGGCGAGGCACGCGGGGCTGAGGTTCGCGAAATGCTCTCGGCTTTGAACACGGGACACCGTGGAGGTTGGGCCACGATTCACGCCAATTCAGCCGTGGAAGTGCCGGCTCGTTTGGAGGCCCTGGGGGCTCTGGCGGGGATGAGTCGCGATGCGGTTTGTGCGCAATCTTTGCCTGCCTTCGAGGTGGTGGTGCACTTGCAGCGGTTCAAAGATCCGGCGAGCGGGCGGATGCGCCGCCAGGTGGTTCAGTTGGCGCGTTTGGTGCGTTCGTCTTCGGGCGAGCTGGCGGCCGAGGCGGTCTTGGAGATCTCCCCTGCGGGGAAGCTACGGACGCTGCCGGGGTGGGCGGAGTTCTCTTCTCGCTTCGGACTCGGGGATTTTGTTGAGTCCTCAGGCCAGTCGAGGAGGCGCCACTGATGACAGAGATTCAAGAGATTAGCTTAATTGTTGCCGTTGTCTTGCTCCTCGGCTCGGGGATTTTGGCTGGCATCGGCGCAAATGTCCGTAACAGCTCCGCACCTGCGGCCAGGACGGGGGACGCTTCGGGTCTTTTGGGCGAGGAGTCAGGGCCCCGAGGGGAACGGCGGAGACGCCGCAATGGGACGCACTCAGTCTCGGTCCGGAGCCCAAAATTGCGAGATCTGGATGTGGGGATGCTCTGCGCCGAGGTCGCGACCCGCCTCGAAGCCGGGGGAAGTATCGAGTCCTCCTGGGAGGCGAGTCTACGCCGGATTCATCCCGACCTCGATTTTGCCGAGATAGAAGTCTTCGCAGCCCATCCGCGGCCAACCCTGCGCGAAAAACTAAATCTTCTGTTGCCAGTCGTTGGCGCGGAGCAAAGTGCAAATCCCCTTCGCCACCTCCAGCATAAAGAAGCCACCGCGGCGGCTCTGCGCGGCATGATTATCGCCACCCGCGTCTCTGGCGAGGTGGGAGCTCCTTTGGCGGAGATTTTGACGCGGGTTGCTGACGGAATTTCTGGAAGTCTCGAGGCGGCGGCAAAACGGCACGCCGCCCAGGTCGGGCCGCGAGCCACCGCGAGGCTCTTGGGGGTTCTCCCGCTCGCAGCCATGTTGATGGCGTCTTTCGTGGGAGTGGATGTTTTCTCCATGGCCTTTTCCGGGGGATTGAACTCGGGGATTTTCGCGGTGGGAATCGGCTTGATGGCAGTGGGAAATCTCTGGTCAATGTGGATGATTCGGCGGGCTACCGGCGTTCCGGTGAAAGGGCTCGATCCGACGCTTGCCATGGATATTGTCGCTGCCTGCCAGGAAAACGGGGTGTCTTTGACCGCAACCCTGGAGGCAGTTGGCGAGGCGGCAGACGAACCAGAACTTGGTGTCGTGGCACGGATGCTGCTCCTGGGGGCGTCTTGGGAGGAGGCGTGGGCAGGAGCCAATCCGAAATGGCACGAAATGGCATCCATTCTGCAGCCCTCTTGGGAGGAGGGGGCTTCACCGGTGCCGTTGCTGATTCGGGGCGCTTCGCGGACCCGCGCCCACGAAACTCACGAAGCGGTCAATGCCGCAGAGAAGCTCGGGGTGCGCCTGGTGGTGCCGTTGGGGATTTGTTTACTGCCGGCGTTCTTTGCCCTCGGGATTGTGCCGGTAGTGGTCTCAACTATCGAAGGGCTATTGCAATGAATTCAAGCTTCCCTTGCTATCCGGCAAGGGTGGGTCGATCGGGAAGTCCGTTCGACAATTTAGGAGAAGGAGAAAATCATGGAAAAAATCAAGAAACTCGGCAAGGAGATGTCTTGGAAACTCAAAGCTGAGGAGGGAATGGCGACCGCTGAATACGCGATCGGTACTCTCGCAGCGGCGGCTTTTGCCGGTTTGCTGCTCATGATCATGAAGGGCGGGGAACTGAAAGAAGCGCTGCAGTCCCTTATCGAATCCGCCTTGCAGGTGTGATTTTGCGTCCTTCACGGGCGGGAAAGGTGGCGCGCGCTTCGCAGAGCCGTGACGGTTTGCGGACTCGTTTGGGTTCGGAGGCTGGCATGGTGACCGCGGAGCTCGCGCTGACCTTCCCGGCAGTGATTTTGGTTCTCGTCTCCCTGGCCTTGACCGGGGCAGCCGGCATGGCGCAAGTGCAGGTCAGCGCTTCTGCACGGGCGGCTTGTCGGGCGGTAGCAATCGGCGAGGACACGGGTGCAGCAGTCGCAGCTGGCGAGCGTTTACTCGGCCGCGGCGGTGTGGTGAGCGTGAGTTCCGGCGGAAAAGATGTCAGTTGCTCCGCAAGCCGCGATTTACCGGCAATGCTCGGGCTGCTCGGGATGAAGGCCCACTCTGAGGCGGTGATTCCCCGTGAGGACTCTTGGTGAAAACACACATGAAAGCGGTGATACCCCATGAAGACCCTCGGTGAACTGCGAGATTCGCGCGGATTTTCCGGTCGGCGACTGCGGGATTCTCGAAGCTGCGGAGACGTGAGATTCTGCGGTGACGTCCGCTTCCGCCCGACCGTGTCTCGAACCAGAAGGCCACTCCTCGGTTTTGACCGCGAAGAATTCTCCTGGAGGGAACACTTCGGAGAGGAGCGCGGGTCGGGAACGGTAATGGCGGTTGGGCTCATCCTCCTGGGGCTGTCCCTGATTCTCGGGGTGGCCCAAGTCGGGGTGGCTGCGGCTGGCTCGGCGGCGGCTCACTCCGCCTCAGATCTTGCCGCGATTGCGGGGGCAACCGACTTGCTGGCAGGGGGCAGTGGCTGCGGCAAAGCTCGCGAGTACGCGTCCAAAAACCAGGCAATCGTGACCTCCTGTCAAGTTAGTGGGTGGATGGTCACCGTGGAGGTGGTGAAACCCCTTGATTTCGGGCTCGTACGCGAGGCCCGCTCGACGTCTCGGGCTGGTCCCGAGTTCGCCGGATAGCGCAACAAAAGGGGACGGTTCCCTTTCGCTCCGTTTTCACTACGCGAAACGGTAACCGTCCCCGGGCGCTCCGCCGATAACACAAAATACATTTCTATCCCTAACTCTCACCAAAACGGGCTAGGGGAGTATTATTCCCTAATCTAGGGTCAGCAGGTCTTGGGTAAGCCCTTGCTGACTTGAGAAAACTTCAAAGGAGGTGAAATTTTTCCAGGTGTCGACTCATGCGATAATGAGGGTTTGTGAGCGAAACCGATAATGAGAAGAATTCGAACCCCCAAGCGACTTCGCCGGCTGCGGCTGCCACTGCGGAATCCCCTACCATTAGAGATTCCGCGCGGTCAACCGGACTAAAGCCCCTCGCGGACGCTGCCCCGCATACCGAGTTGAAACGCCGTCTTTCCAGCGCACAAATCGCCATGATTGGCCTGTCAGGTGCGCTCGGAACGGGGCTGTTCCTCGGTTCCGGATCGACAATTTCTTTTGCCGGCCCCGGAACCATCGTGTCCTATTTCCTCGCGGGAATGCTGGCATTGGCAGTCGTATGGGCACTGGCCGAGATTGTCTCGGTGTATCCCATCCCTGGAGGTCATGGGGCAGTAGCTGCGGTTTTCCTCGGCAAAGGTGGAGGCTACGTGGCGAGGTGGAATCTCGCCATCGAAATGCTCGTTGCCGTTGGTGCCGAAGTCACTGCCGCCGCAACCTACCTCCAACACTGGTTTCCCGGGCTCCCTATCGGTCTCGGAACCGTGCTATGTTCGCTGTTCATAGCGGCTTTGAACCTCGCGACCGTGCGTTTGTACGGGGTTGCAGAATACTGGTTCTCCATGTTTAAAGTCACGGCAATCGTGGTCTTCATCCTGATGGGATTGTCGATTCTGCTCTTCGGTTGGCCCGCCCATTCCGGACCGGTCGGTTTTGGAAACCTCGTTGAAAACGGCGGTTTCGCGCCTTTCGGGCTGGCAGGAATTCTCCTCGCAACCTGCATGGCTGTGTTCAGTTTCGGCGGGATTGAAAATGTTTCGATTGCTGCGGCCGAATCCGAAAACCCGCGCGAGGGAATTCCGCGCGCGGCCCGCACCATGATTTGGCGCCTGGTGTTCTTCTACATCCTCGCTATCGGCGTCATCCTCGCGCTCCAGGATTGGCGCGCCACGGTCGCGGCCTCCGGTCACGCCGAGGCTTCGCCTTTCGTGAAGGTGATGGACATGGTCGGAATTCCGGCAGCAGGTCACGTCATGAACGCAATCCTGCTTATCGCTGCGCTCTCCTCGGCAAACGGCTGCCTCTATTCGGGCTCGCGCATGATTCACTCGCTGGCTCTCGACAAGATGGCACCGGCTTTCGCGGCGCGCACCGGAGAGAACGGGGCCCCGCGCGGGGCAGTGGCGCTCGCCACCCTGTGTTTCGTGTTGGCATCCGTGCTGGCGATTGTGAGTCCCTCGCAGGCGTTCATGTATCTCTACGGCTGCGCCACCGTTGGCATCTTGGTGACCTGGGTCATCATCATGCTCACGCACCTAAAGTTCCGCCGCCACTACGATGCCTTGACCTCCGAGAGGCCTCCCGCGAAACTGTGGGGCTACCCGGTCGTGAACTGGGTCGTGATTGTGGCCTCGGTAGCGGTCTTCCTGGCGCTACCTTTGACCGGCATGGCAGTGGCTTGGATCGCGGGAATTCCCTACCTGATTGCCCTGGTGGCATCCTATTTCGTTCTGTCACGGGTGCGGAAACTTCCGGATCCGGCGCCTCTGACCTTGCAAATCTAGCGAGGAAAAGATTCAAAAAGACGTGCACGAATGAACATTGAAAAACCGTTTAGCGAGCCTAACAAAACAACAACACCCTCTGAACTGGGGAAACAGTTTTCTGTCTTCTTCGCTAATTCAGGTTCGGGTTGGTTCACCGTACACTCGTGCACGCATATCCCCCTCAATCCCGGCGAAGGCGCAGCGAGTTCGTGACGACGATAACGGAGCTCGCCGCCATAAAAGCCCCGGCCAGCATGGGGTTCAACGCCCCCGCAGCCGCCAAAGGAATGGCGATGATGTTGTAGCCGAAAGCCCAGCCCAGATTCTGTTTGATGTTTCGCAAAGTGGCGCGGGAAATCCTGATGGCCTGCGGAATGGCCTCGAGGCTAGGATTCACCAAGGTGATGTCCGCCGCCGAGACCGCCACATCGGTTCCCGTGGCGAGCGCGATTCCGAGATCGGACGCCGCCAAAGCCGCCGCGTCGTTGACTCCGTCGCCTACCATGGCCACAGTTTTGCCCTCATCTTGCAGGTCACGGATGGTCGCAACCTTGCCCTCCGGAGCGACCTCGGCGATGACCTTGTCGATGCCGATCTCCTGGGCCACGCGTCTAGCCGGAGCGGAACCGTCACCGGTCAACAACACCGGCTCGATTCCAGCGTTTTTCAGCTCGGCAACGACCTCCTTGGCCTCGGGTTTCGGTGCATCGCTCAGGACAAACACCGCAACAGCCGAAGCCGACGGGTCAGACCTCTCTGGCGAAGCCGGCGGGTCAGATCTCTCTGGCGAAGCCGACGGGTCAGACCTCTCTGGCGAAGTTGCACCAGCAACGCAGCCAGAAGGGTCTGACCCAAACGGCGTAGCCGAATTAACCCTGCTGGCTAGGCGATTATTCGTCCCCGATTGCTCCGTTGACGCTAGCAAAACTGCCGTCTTCCCCTGTGCGGCGGTCTCTTCAAGCGCTTCGGAAATCTCCGGCGGCACGCTCGCCCCCAGCTCGCCCTTAATCCAAGCGGGCTTCCCAATTGCCCACTTTTCGCCATCAACACTCCCCGTCGCACCTTTGCCAGGCAGCGCTATAAAGTCGCTGGCTGGGGTTACCGCGCTTTCGCCCACGATTGCCTTGGCTATTGGGTGTTCCGATCCCGCTTCGAGCGCGGCAGCGACCCCCCGGGCCCGCCCTTTGTCGAACTCGCCAGCAACCATGACGCTCTCGAGCGTCATGATGCCGGTCGTGAGAGTTCCGGTCTTGTCCAAGACGATGGTGTCAACCCCGCGGGTTTCCTCCAGCACCTGCGGCCCCTTCAACAAAATGCCCGCGCGGGAAGCTCGGGTTGAGCCCACCAAGAGCGATGTCGGCGTCGCGAGGCCGAGTGCGCAAGGGCAGGCGATGACGAGAACGGAAACTCCTGCGGTGAAGGCGGCCACAAAGGGCTGGCCGAGAATCAGCCAAACCCCAAAAGTGATGATTGCTAACGTGATTACGACCGGAACGAAAACCGCTGAAACCCGATCGGCTAGCCGCGCCACCGGCGCTTTTCCGGTCTGGGCGCGGGTGACGAGACGGGTAATCTGCGCAAGTTTCGTCTCCGCCCCGACCCGCGTTGCTTCGACGACGAGCGTCCCTTCCACGTTCGTGGTAGCGCCGGTCACTAAGTCGCCCACTGTTTTTTCGACTGGAACTGGCTCCCCGGTCAGCATGGATTCGTCCACGCTGGATGCACCGTCAAGGACGCGCCCATCGGTGGCAATCTTCTCGCCCGGGCGGATCCGAAACCGGTCTCCGACCACAAGTTCACCCACGTCAACCGTGGTTTCGACCCATTCGCCTTTCGGGCCGCGTTCAAGACGGGTCGCGGTTTTCGCGCCGAGATCCAGCAGCGCCCGCAAAGCAGAAGTCGCAGAGGACTTGGCCCGAGCCTCCAAATACCGACCGGTCAGCAAAAACACTGTAATCATCGCGGCGGTTTCGAAATAGATTTCCCCATGCGTGGGGGAATCTCCATGCGCTGCCGCGAGCGGATTTAGGGACATGTTCATAGTCATGCCTAAATCTCCGGCAGAGGTGAAAACCAGCGCCCACCAGGAGTAGAGCGTCGCGATGAGGACGCCGAGGGAAACTAGCGTGTCCATTGTGGTGGCTCTACCTCGAGCCGCGTGGAAGGCGGCGCGGTGGAACGGCCACGCGGCCCACACCACGACCGGTAGCGACAACACGCCGACGGCCCATTGCCAGCCAGCAAATTGCAGCGCGGGAACCATTGAAATCGCCATCACCGGAAGGCCGAAGATAACCGCTACTGCGAGGCGTTTCCCAAGGTCGCGGCGTCTTGCTACCGTCGTGTCTAGTGCGGGATCGTGGCTCTCAGGCGAAGCCGGCGGGTCAGACCTTCGCGAAGCCGACGGGTCAGACCTCTCTGGCGTAGCGAGCCTGCGAGCGGAGCCAGAAGGGTCTGACCCCAACGGCGTAGCCGTATCGGTTGAATTCGCTACTCCGTTGGGTCGCACCCTTTTGGCTACATTCCCTTCGGTCATTACGCCAAAGAGGTTCGACCCGCCGGTTCCGCTCAAATCCGAGCCACCGGCTCCGCTCCCTTCAAGCAAACTCGCGCCATAGCCGGCCTTCTCCACTGCCCCGATGAGGTCTTCTACCGGAACCTCGCGCGACAAAGTAACGGTCGCCGTCTCGAGCGGAAGATTCACGCTCGCCTCGACGCCGTCTAACTTGTTGAGCTTCTTTTCCACCCGCACCACGCAAGACGCGCAAGTCATCCCCGTTACCCGCAGGGTTACTTCGGGGAGTTCTCGGGGCGGAACTTGGAGAAAATTGTTTTGGCGCTCAGGCGCACCTAGCTCGCCTGGCTCACTCGGCCCACTCTGGCCACCCGAACCGCGCGGACCTTGCGACCCACTTGCTGAGTTCGGTTCGGTTAAATCCTTCAAATTCTCCGTATCAATCAACTCATCCAACTGGTAGTTTTCAAACTGTTTCCACCGAGCCTCCGGCGGAGACTCTCAACCGTTAGCGATTAATGGCCAAAACCGAGTAATCTCCAGCGTCTTGCACCGTTTCGGTCAAAACGTCGTCGGCAGGAATCGCGTCACCCGTGACGGTCGCCACCGCAGACTTTCCTTCGCCGCGCACGACTTCCACCTTGCTGATTCCGTCCAATTGAGAGAGATCCTCGGTGATGTGCTTGACGCACATTCCACAGGTGAGTCCGTCCAAATTCATCTTCAAAGTTGCCATAATCAGTCCTTTCTCTAGGCTCAGCGGGTTTCAATAAGTCGCGCCGCCTACTTAGGTAAGCCTATCTCTTATAACGCCAAACGAGCAGCACTTATTCCCCGTCAGACGCACACACTAATAGAAAGGGCCGCCCGGGCCTGGGTAGGCAGACGCAGGGAAACCCGGGTCCTATTTCAGTCTAAAAACCGCACCATATCCGCGGCGAGCCCGTGATAGTTCGCGGGGGTAAGCGCCTGGAGTCGCGTCATGACATCGGCGGGGAGCCCCAAACCGGCCACGAAATCGTGCATGACCTCGGCATCTACTTTCTGGCCTCGCGTGAGCGCCTTTAGGCGCTCGTAGGGATCCTCCATCCCCGGGACTCCCGCGATTCCCGCCACGCGCATCGTTTGCTGAATGGCCTCGCCGAGCACCTCCCAGTTCTCATCCAAATCCGCAGCCATCGCCTCGCGGTCCACTTTCAGACCCGCGAGTCCGCGCCGGAGGTTATCAATCGCGAGGAGCGAGTGGCCAAAGGCCGTCCCGATATTGCGCTGGGTAGTGGAATCGGTCAGATCACGCTGCATTCGGGTTGTGACGAGGGTTTCTTCGAGAACCCCAAAGAGGCCCGAAGATATCTCCAAGTTGGCTTCGGCGTTCTCGAAGCGAATCGGATTGATTTTGTGGGGCATAGTTGATGAACCGGTCGAGCCCTGGGCCGCGAGATCCTGGGCAAAATAGCGCATAGAAATGTAGGTCCAGCAATCGGTGGCAAGGTTGTGGGCTATCCGGTTGAAATGCGTCACACTCGCATAGAGTTCGGCCTGGTAGTCGTGTGATTCAATCTGGGTTGTGAGCGGATTCCAGGTGAGGCCGAGCCTCTCCTCGACGAAGTCGCGCGACAATGTCGGCCAGTCGGCGCCTGGAACCGCCACCGTGTGGGCCGCGAAATTCCCCGTCGCACCGTTGATTTTTCCGAGATATTCCTGGGATTCCACGTGCTTTAGCTGGCGCGACATACGCCAAGCGAAAACGGCAAGTTCGTGTCCGAGAGTCGTCGGGGTGGCGGGCTGGCCGTGGGTGTGGGCAAGCATGGGAACCTCGGCGTTTTCGCGGGCGAGTCCAGCAAGTTGCTCTTGCAAAGCGCGCGCCGCGGGAAGCCAGACCCGCTCCACACCGTGCTTGAGCAAAATCGCGTAGGAGAGATTGTTGATGTCTTCCGAAGTACAGAAGATGTGGACGATTTCTTTCACCCGCGGAAGATCGGACGTGCCGCCAAGTTTGGCCGGCGCGGCCTCCAGAGCGGATTTCAGGAGATACTCCACGGCTTTCACGTCGTGTTTCGTTTTGGCTTCAGTCTTGGCAAGTTCGGCGATTTCATGGCCCCCAAATTCCGAGACCAGCCCGCGCAGATAGTCCTTTTCGGTGTCGGACAAACGCGGAGCTCCAGGAAGAACCTGCTGGTCAGTGAGCCAAATCAGCCACTCAATCTCGACAAATAAGCGCGCGCGGTTCAGGGCCGCTTCGGAAAACCAGTCCACCAGCGGGGCGACCACCCCGCGATAGCGCCCATCCAGGGAACCCAGTGCAATCGCTGGTTCCAACGCACCCAAATCGGTGTGTTTCTTCGGAAATTCAGTGGTCATCAATGGCTTCTTTCACTCGTTGTGGTCTCAAATTCATTCTACGCTAGGGGCCTTTTCCGGCTTCGCTTCCGCTGCAGCTTTGCAAGCAGCCGGCACGGCATCCAAAACTTGGTTCATCGCCGAGTCGTCTTGCCAAAGAGCCGCCGAGGTAAACCACGCCTCGAAAACCGAAGGCGCAATCATCACGCCCTGGCGGTGAAACTCCCAGAACATCGGGGCAAAACGCCAGGTCTCCTGGGCTTTTGCCCCAGCGTAATCCACAACCGGCGCCTCCGAGAAAAACACGGAAAAGAGCGATCCGGCCCTCCCGATGAAGTGCGGCACCCCCTCAGCGTTCAAGGCCGCATCCAGCGCTCCGGCAATCGTGTCCGCGGCCGCGTCTACTGCCGCGTAGACGGCCTCATCAGCAGCCGCCAGCGTCGCCAATCCTGCCGCGCAGCTCAAGGGATTTCCCGATAGGGTCCCCGCCTGGTAAACCGGCCCGAGCGGAGCTAACTGATCCATTAACTCGGCGCGTCCCCCGAGCGCCGCCAAGGGCATTCCTCCCCCGACGACTTTCCCGAAAGTGAATAAGTCCGGACTCCAGTCCGCTCCGAAGACAACACCCTCATTTTGAGCGGCGCGCCCGGTAGGGGGCTCGAAACCGAGTTTCAAGTTGGCTCGAGAGGTCGCTGCGGATTCCTCAATGGCCTGGTCTTTTGCTGAATCCTCCTGAGCCTCCCGCGGCCAGCGACCGGTAGACAACCCCCACCAGCCCGCGGGCGAAACCCGAAAACCGGTCAAGACCTCGTCTTGAATCATCAAGGCGCCGGACTCGTGGCAAAGCCTTGCAATCTCGGTCAAAAACTCTCCGCGCGGAGCGACTACGCCCATGTTCGCCGCCGCGCCCTCAACAATGACGCCGGCAATCTCTGCGCCTCGAGCGGCAAAACACTCCCGCAAGGCCGCCACGTCGTTGTAGGGCAGGACGATGGTAAGGGCGGCAACCCCCGCCGGAACCCCTGCTGAAGATGGCAAACCGCCGGTCGCCACGCCGGATCCGGCCTCGCTTAACAACCCGTCGGAGTGGCCGTGGTAGTTGCCGGCGAATTTCACGATGTAGTCCCGTCCGGTTGCCCCGCGAGCGAGGCGAATCGCGGTCATGGTGGCCTCGGTTCCGGTGGAAACAAAGCGGACTTTTTCGGCCAAGGGAACGCGGGCACGGACGGCTTCAGCAAGCGCAGTCTCGGCACTGGTAGGCGCCCCGAAGGACAAACCGCGCGCGGCTGCCTCCTGCACGGCTTCGACCACGCGGGCATCGGCGTGACCGAGCAGCATCGGCCCCCAGGAACATACCAGGTCAACAAACTCCCGCCCCTCGGCGTCCCACAGTCGGGCGCCCTTGGCGTGGTCAATAAATGACGGGGTCCCACCTACTGAACCGTAGGCTCGCACCGGAGAATCTACTCCGCCGGGGATTACCGCTTGGGCGTTCCGAAACAATTCCGCATTAGTGCTCATCAACAACTCCTTTTTATGCCAATCCCTCGGCGGCCTCTAAAGCGTAATACGTCAAAACAAGGTCCGCCCCGGCGCGAACAATAGAGGTCAGGGACTCGTCAATCACCCGCGCGCGGTCAATCCAGCCATTCGCCGCCGCGGCCTCAATCATCGCGTATTCCCCTGACACTTGGTAGGCCGCGACCGGAACGGGCGATTCCGCGGCCACGTCCGCCAACACGTCCAAATAAAGAGAGGCGGGTTTCACCATGACGATATCCGCGCCTTCATCGAGGTCAAGCAGGGTTTCCCGCATTCCTTCGCGGCGATTGGCGGGGTCTTGCTGGTACGTCCGCCGATCCCCGACTAAAGAGCTTCCGACAGCGTCGCGGAAAGGTCCAAACAAACCCGAGGCGTATTTCGCGGAGTAAGCCATAATCGCCACGTCTTCGAATCCGGAGTCATCAAGGGCCATCCGGATTGCTCTGACCTGGCCATCCATCATTCCGCTCGGCGCCACGACCGTAGCTCCGGCCCGTGCTTGTGAAACTGCAGTCGCCGCATAGCACGACACGGCCCAATCATTGTCGACGCTGCCGTCGTCTCGCAAAGGCCCGCAATGTCCATGCGAAGTTGTCTCATCGAGGCAGGTGTCGGACATGACCACAAGCTCGTCGCCGACCGCTTCGGCCAAAGCTGAAATCCCACGGTTTTGAATGCCGGCGGCGTCCCAGGCAGCCGAGCCGGTGAAGTCTTTGTCCTCGTCGCGAGGCACCCCGAAAACAATCATGGCGCCAACTCCGGCGTCCACGCAGCGCTTGCCAAGTTCCGCCAAAGACTCGGGAGTGTGTTGGAATTGTCCCGGCATGGAGGGAATCTCCACCGGCGAGGAAATCCCGTCACGAACAAATACCGGCAAAACAAGCTGTTCAGGCGACCAGCGGGTTTCCGCCACGAGCCGTCGCATCGCCGCGGACCTACGCAAACGGCGCGGTCGAATCACCGGCGTCGCTTCCAAAGCGAGCTTTCGCGCCGGCTCGACTTTGCCGTTTTCCCCCAGCGGCTCCCAACCGGTTACGCTAATCTCGACCGGAGTAAAATCCCCGCGGCCAGCAACGTCGCCGTGGGAATGTCCGCAACCGCAGCCGCAGGTCTCCGTCGCCGCCTCAGTCGGAGGCGCGGGTGGCGGGGTTAGAGGCGCGTCTCCCGGTCCGCTCTTGGTGACTCCCAAATTTCCTGCCTGTGGCAAACCCATCTTGACTCCTTACTCGCTAAAACCGGATGGCCCTTGTTGACCCCGCAAACCGCTAAAACCTCTCAAACCACTGAAACCACTGGGAAAACTATGACTCCAAAGACTTCATGACCTCGTCGTATGCCGCCATAACCCCTTCGGTGTCGGTGGTTTCGCAAACCGTGGCAGCCGGCCAGCCCAACTCGCTTAAAACCTTCGCGCTGGATTTCCCGAACGCGATCGGCACCGGCCACAGTTTCACGCCGGTCTGGGTGAACATGCGGTGCGCCGCCTGGGCCACGGAACCGGCGGTGATGAGGACAAAGGTAGGCTCCCCAATCGCCAGCGCCTCGGCCCATTCCAGCGGCAACTCGGGCAAAGCCACCGACTCGTAGAGTTTCAACCGCTCCACGTCATAGCCCAGACGATTGAGCCCCTCTGCCAGCGTCGGCGCCGCCCCCACGGCCCCTGGCAAAAGCACATTGCCGGAACCACGCGGGAAAACTTCCACGAGAGAGGCCGCGCTAGCCGGATCGGGGCCGACCAAATCCACGTGACCGCCGCGATTCTCAAGCGACTGCGCCGTTGCGGACCCGACGGCTGCGACCTGGACTTCCCTAAACAGGTCGGCGAGATCGTAATGTTCATCCAGAAAAGCCGCGGTCGCCACGCTCGAGATGACAACCCAGGTGTACTCCCCGTCTTGGAGCCGCTGCATCGGGTCGAACCAGTCCTCGGAAGGTGTCGGACGTTTTTCCGTCACGGGCGCACACACGACCGGAAGCCCCGCTTCGGCTAGTTCGCTTGCCAAAATGTCGCTCGGAACGCGCGGCACCAGCAATTTTGGTTTCATTATTCTCCCCACAAATCTTTCGCGACCCTCTCAGCCGCCGGGTTTTCGTTGTTTTCCTTGTTTTCGTTCGGGTTCAGCAAGGGGCTGGCGGGTGTCGCGGATTCAGCAAGGGATGTCGGCGATTGCTCGCGGTTTGCTGACGTTTCTCCGGCTTGGCCGGGCGCGCCTGATTTGCTGGCTTTGAGATCAACAATCTCCCCCGCCCCTTGCTCCAACATTTCCTGGGCCAAATCCACGCCGAGCTGTTCAGCGGCCGCCAAAGCAAACTCCCGCTGGTCGCGCGCCGCGCCCAGCAGGACAGTGGTTTCCCCACTCACCTCCACGGTTTGCCCCGCGTCTCCGACGACTCGCGCCGTGAGATCCAGGCGACCCGCCGGCGTTTCCGGATGGGCGTTTCCCCAGGTCAGCTTGGCTCGCACCCCGAGCGGTGCGGCGCAACCAGCCTCCAGATAGCGCAGCAGGGCCCGCTCCGCGCTCACTTCGAGGCGACTCGGCTCATCATCAACTATTCGGAGCGTTTGCGCCAAGATTCTAGCTTCGTCTCGTTCCAGAGTTTCCGCCACGCACTCCAGGGCGAGCGCACCCTGCCCGCCGGCGGGAAGCACGACTTCCGAGAGAGTATCGGTGGCGACAGCTTCGACTCCGAGCCGGCGCAGTCCCGCGCGGGCGAGGATGACACCGTCGAGATCCTCCTTGGCTTTACCCTGGTCCAGACCCATTTGTGTGGCTCGCTCGCCGAGGCCTTTGACCCGCCCGAGACGGGTTGGAACATTGCCGCGAATATCTACCAGGTCAAGGTCCGGGCGCGCCAGCGCGACTTGGCGGGCGCGCCTTGGTGAACCGGTTCCGACCCGCGAGCCCGGTGGGAGGTCCGCGAGCGTGAGCCCGTCGCGGGCCACGAGGACATCGGCGGGATCCTCACGTGGCGGAATCGCCGCGACAGTAAGGCCGGGGACGGGGAGGGTCGGGAGATCCTTCAAAGAGTGAACAATGAGGTCGCACCGGCTTTCGAGCAGCGCCACCCGCAGGGCGGCGGCGAAAACCCCGCTCCCTCCAAGGCTCGACAGTGACGCGCGGTTGGTGTCGCCTTCGGTGGTGAAGGTTTTGATTTCGACTTTGAGGCCGCGTTGTTCGAGGTCGGCAGCGACTTGCTTCGTCTGGGTGAGGGCCAGTTTCGAGGATCGCGTCCCGATGACAAGCGGCCGCTCGGCGCTCCCAATCAATTGCATAACTCCTAGCTTAAGCCATTCTTTCGCCGATCCCGCATTTGTCCGTGTTTTTTCTCCCTAAAACTCCTCGATTCAAGCCGTCACCCCCGCGGGTTCCGCCACAAATCGCGAACCCAGGCGTGAATTTTCCGTTCTTCATGACATTTCCTTTCCAACCCTAATTCCGGGTTTTCACAAAAACGTCTACTTTTCGGGATCCAGGTCAACCGCGCTTGCGTGCGTGGACGGATTACGAGCGGGCTATTCCCGGTTGCACAATTGAGGGGTGTGTGGGCGCGTCCGTTCTGCGCGGCCAAAACCTCGACGCGGCTCTGCCTGCATACATCGCCAAACTGGGCGGTTCTGGCCTGGCCGTTGAAGCTACGCTAGGGTGTTCAAAGTAGCCCGTAGCGATGACTGGACACCGTTCCAAATTTTGCAGGACATTGGAAAAACCTATGACCCTAAAAAAAATTTAACTATGGCGGGAATATGAGTGGGTTTCTAAAGCCAAACGCACTCTTACCTGGTCGAAAACCTTGCGGACTTACTACGAAATCGTGGAGCTAACAGACGAATAGATTGCAGCTGAGGAAATCGGAGATGAAGCGGTAGCGGTAATAAAGAATCGGGACTGGAAACGAGCCCAACCCCATGCGGGTTATCTCCTCGATATGTGCGAGCTGTACGGGGTGCGCGATCCAGGGTCTGCGCTATCCGATTTAGGTATACCGTGGAAGTTGCCCGAGTTAGGAGCACACTTCTGGGGTGAACTATGCCCACAAGATCGAAAAATCCTGGTTGGTCTTCCGGACTGCTCAATTTTGGGGTAAATTTTTAGCTGCAAATCGTCCATCTGCCAACATAAGGGGGAAAAATGAGCAAACGGCTTGCCAAGGCATTGGGCGTAGCAATAGTGCTGTCACTAAGTATTTTTTCGGCCTCCATCCCTGCATCTGCGGAATCTTTGGAACAGCAAAAAATTCATAGAATCAATTCCTTTGTAAAGGGTGTTTACACACCTCCAAAAACCATTGTGCACATTGATCCTGCTACAGGCGAGATTATTGAAACCTATTCTGCTGACGCAGAAACTCAAACTCGCATTTATCAAATTTTGCCGGGCTGTGCTAAGACATCGTTATGTCTGAATGAAGCGTCTGGAAGAATATTCTATGGCTTTGAGGGCAAAGGGGTTCTCAATACCTGGTGTCCAAATATATATGCATACGATTCAAGGAAATGGACTGTCTAATTGAAATGGATATACAAAGGCAAACTTGTTACTGATCCGATTATATGGCCCAATAGCTGTGCGCATTTTGGAAATGCCACCGTTACGGTAGCTCAGGTTAAAATCTACGGAGTAGAAATCCCTGTGTAATAGCGGCTCTTCGCTTTTAAGGGTGCTGTGGGGGGACTGTGGATTTAAGTGTGTAACTGGTCTGATTCGCTGACCCGTTCGGTGGGAAGGATTGGTTGTGCACGAATGTACGGTCTAACCGGTTTGTTCGGGGTTTTTCGATTGAGCGTTTAAGTGTTTGCGCTGGTCTTGGTGTTTTGGAGTTTCGGGAGACCGGGCGCGGTAGGTTTACGCCGTACATTCGTGCACGGTCTAAGCCCAAATTGAAGAAATCCGAGCAATACGTTCCAACGGAGTATCGCAGACGCGGCATTTCATAGTATTCACGCCGCCAGCATGAGTCGGTGAGCTTTGAACCCGTATTTCCCCGACAACACAAGCAAAACCCGGGAAAACTGACACGCAATTTGACCCGACTCGTGCAGGTTTTTAGGTTTTTCGCGATTTGCTTGATGTTTCCGCAGTTCAGGGGGCTTTGGTTGGTGTTTTTGCTTGAGATTGGTCGCCAGGAGTTGCGCTCTGACCAGCTCGAGTTTGACCTGGATTATCTCGGTGTGAGTGCCAGCGTGTACCCGGTGGTTCAGTCTCAACGTTCGGCTTTGTTGTGGGGCATATTGCGTGACGCTTACAGTATTCTAGGATTCGACCGTGCGGTAGAAGACGTGGCGTTTGAGCAGCTGGGCGCGTATTGTCGAGCCTGTTTCTAAGGCTGACACGGTGCGGGTGTTGGATGAACTCGGGGTTGAACACGTGAGCCTGAGAACCATGTTCAACAGTCTGGAGCGTTGCGCGGGGCGTGACTATCGGTCTCGTGTCGCCGAGGCTTGTTTTGCTCACGCCTCCAGGGCTGGGGATTTGTCGCTGGTGTTGTATGACGTTACTACCTTGTATTTTGAGGCTGAGAACGAGGACGAGTATTGGGGTCCGAACGAGGGGCTACGTAAGCCGGGGTTTTCCAAGGAGCGACGCGTGGATCCACAAATCATGGTCGGCTTGTTGGTGAACCGGAACGGGTTTCCCCTCGAGGTGGGTTGTTTCGAGGGCAACAAAGCCGAAACCTTGACGATACTCCCGATCGTCCAGGACTTCCAGACCCGCCACGGTATTGAGGGTCTGGTGGTGGTGCTAGCAGCACTGCGTGTTGCGCGCCGCTTCCTTGACCTCGGGCAATCGAGCAAGCTCCTTGCCTCTCGGTCTTCGTCGCGGTGGCATGTGGAGCAATCCTTCCGCATGTCCAAAGCTGACCTGCGTGCCCGCCCGGTATTCCACCACCAAAAAGACGCTATAGAAGCCCACCTGACCGTCGTAATCGCCGCATTTGCGGTCTCACGCTATCTCTACCAAAAGACTGGAATCACAACGAAAAAACTCATCCAAATCCGGAGCTATTAAGAGAAATATCCATCAGAATGCCCGGCGGACAGGAACCCACAGCAAAACCAGAAATCACTCCCGAAACCCGCAAAATCCTCGAAAGTCTAAAAGGTCACTAAACCTGCACGAGTCGGGTTCGTCGTCGTCCGCGGAGCACCTTATTGAACGCACCCTCGTAGCTGCGAAGGGCTTCTCCCGCTACCCGAAGCGCCCCACTACACCGATTTAATGAAACCGCAACCCGCGGGCGACGACGGCGGTGATGCCGGTGCCCGCCACCCAGGCCCCCTCAAGCTCCAATCCCTCAACTCTCTCGGCAGCCTCCGCCACGCGGTTGATGACCTCGCGCTCTTCCCGATTCGGATGCACCATCGAGTCTCCCCAGAAAATCCGGCGAGAATCCAGCAAATCCGACTCCGTGAGCTCCACCCCGAGCATCCGCGAGGCATCGGCGAGCGCCTGCTGAACGCTGACCTGATAGACGAAACCGTCGGGATCGCCTTCCCGCCCGTAGGAAATCCGCAAGACATGAACATGGGGCTCCGCCCCAGCCATCGTATCGGGCCATTTGCGGGAATAATGCGTGACTGCTTTGGCGCGAAGCGCGCCTGGCTCATCCGGTGGGGGCCCGACCAGCATCCCCGATCCACGCGGGGCCGCGTCGAGGGCCTCGGAGCGAACCGCGAGGGTCACGTTCATGACGTGAGTGCCCTTGTGGACTTGGAAGTTCGTCGTGAGGTCACCAATTTCTTCAAGAGCCGCCTCATCAAAGCGCAGGCTCGCATCTCGACCTTCCCTTTCGGCGTGGAATTTCAGTCGAATCATCGAGGCCGCAGCCGAGTTCAGGATCTTCAAAGCCGGATTTGTCGGGAGCGCCACCACAATCCTGTCAGTGGCGAGTCCGAAAGCGTTGCCGGTTTCTTCCGGGGGTCCGCCTTGGAATTTCCGGTTGGAAATTGTGTGTTTACACCACACGACCCAGCGGGGATTGTCCTGGCCGATACCGGCTTCGATATGCAAGGCGCGCACGTGGTTGTCGATACGCCCGCCCGCTGCCGTGATGCGAGACACAAGTTCATCAACGAGTTTGAACATGCCGCCTTTAGGCATCATGACGACGACCGCTCCGGGCTTCCGGATGGCGGCTACTGCCTTCGTGAGAGAACCCTCGCGGCGGAAGGCCTCCATCAGCCCCGGCGCGACCCGCTCGATTGAGAGCCCGTAGGGGTGGGTCGAGTGAATCCCGCCCGCGAAGGGGGTTACGAAAGTTTCAAGGACGGCTTCACCAAGGCGCGCGGCCACCAGTTCGCCGAAGTTCTTGGCGTCTCGGCCGACTTCTGGGGGTAGTGTGAGGTCTTGGCGGGCCCGCTCAACCGCCTCGTCGCCGGCAACTGCCCGCAGACCCTCGACGAAAACCGGATCATCAATGTCGGCGGGAATCCCGAAAGTCCCTTGCGGAATCCGAACTGCCGTGTTGTGGGCGTGATCCCACACCCAAGAGTCACTCACCGGCGGAACCACCTCGAGGCCGAGCTCCTTACACAAATCGGTAACCTCGGGAGTGCGCGTGGCGTAGGACTCCGCCCCGATGTCAACAGTGGCTCCCCCGAAAACCCCGTTGCACACCAGCCCCCCGGGTCGCCCGCGCTCCTCCAAAATCAAAGGCCGCAAACCCTGTTTGACCGCGGCGTATCCCGCCGAAAGCGCACCAAGGCCGCCGCCCAAAATAATCATGTCAAAGCCCGCGCCTGCGGGTGTTTCTTCGTTTTCCATCATTTCCCCTTTACCGTTCGGTGTAATGGCCTTTGCACTGCAAGACATAAACCGAACTTGCTTCTATATTAATCCGGTAGACAAAACGATTCTTCGTGTCAATCTTCCGCGAGACACAACCGCTCAACTCGTATTTCAAGTCTTCCGAGGAATAGTTACCTTTGGTCTCCGGCCAAGTTGCCACGATTTCCTCTTGGATTATCTTGATGGTTTCAAGTTGCTTGGCTGCGTGTTGCTTCTTCCAAGTGTTCAAATCTTTGAGGGCTTCGGGGGAATACTCGAAAATGATTTCGCCCACGTCACAGGCTCTCAATCAGGCCATCGAAGTCCCGGGCCGTTGTTCTTGCAGCAACTTCCCCACGAGCCTCTTGTTCCAGGGCACGGTCTAAAGCGGCTTTGTTGGAGTCAGAATAGAACGGGTCATTGTTTTGAAACGGAACCCCACCTTCAATGACGGATTGGTGAAGAAACATGCTGATGGCTGTGGAAAGACTGAAGCCGAGGTGTTCGAATAGTTCCGCCGCGCGCTCTTTCGTTTCCCGATCCACCATGGCCTTAACTTGGACTGTATCGGCACTCATCTTACCCTCCTTCGGGTACGCTTATGTCACTTAATGGTATCATACAGCCCCCAAAATGAGTCATGGGGACGTGCTTTTTGACTCATTTTTTCGGCGCGGTCACTTCTTCGGCACCTTCACCGTCCCGGTCGCCAGGCATGAACCCGGGCGACGAGCTCGGTCAAAACCCCGGGATCAGTTTCGGGCAAAACCCCGTGTCCCAGGTTGAAAACGTGAGCGGGGGCGGCACGTCCGGCTTCGAGGACTCTCTCGGCCTCAGCCCAGGCGGCCTCGATTGGGCTGGTGGGAGCGGATGTGGACGCGGTTTCCATCCGGATGGGAGCGGCGGCGTCAGCAAGCGGCTGTGCGGGATTATCCGCGTTTGCCCTTGTTGAATCCTCCCCCAGAAGCAACTCCGGATCGAGATTTCCCTGCAAGACTTTCCCGGGGAGCCGCCTTGCTGCCTCGTCCAAAGTCACGTCAGTCCCTACCGAAACCACCTCGGCGATTTCACCAAGCGCCTCCAGGAGATGACCGGCACCAACCGCAAAATGCACGTGCGCGGCCCCCGGAGCCCCCTGAAAAGCCAAAGCCGAGTAGGGCAGCGCCACGCGGCGATACTCCTCAAGCGTCAGCGCGCCCGCCCAGGAATCGAAGAGCTGGACTGCCTCGGCACCACCGTTTATCTGGGCTTTCATGAACTGTCCGGAGAGTTTCGCGCACCAAGTCGCGAGTCGCGTCCAGGCGGCGGGCTCGCTCTTGATGAACTCGCGCGTCCGGCGACATTCGCGACGTTCGGCCTTGGAGCCCCCCGACCCCGATTCAATCAGGTACGAGGCCAGGGTGAAGGGCGCTCCGGCAAAACCGAATAAGACCTTGTCAAAGGCGAGAGAGCGGCGAACCATGGTAGCGGCCTCCTCAATCACGGCCCAATCCTCAACCTCGAGGGCGCTCAAGCGATCCACGTCCGCCGCCGAGCGCACGGGCTCATCTAGAACCGGCCCGATTCCGGGAACGATGTCGATTCCGGCGCCCGCGAGATAGAGCGGCACGACAATGTCGGAATAGAACACGGCCGCGTCCACGTCGTGGCGGCGCACGGGCTGGAGGGTTATTTCCGCGGTGAGGTCGGGGGTCGTGCAGGCCTGGAGCATCGGAATCCCTCGGCGCACCTCGTGGTATTCCGGCAGCGAGCGACCGGCTTGGCGCATAAACCACACGGGGGTTTGCGCTGGTCGCGATGCGTTCAGCGCCGCACGCATCGGAGAATCGAAAAACAGCGGGTTCAGTCCGGTCATGTCCCTTATCCTATCCAAACGTGGCTGTTGTGGGAGAGGCCTAATTTGTCGAAATCTTCACGACTTTGCCCCCGGGCTTTTACCGGTGGGGACGGGCCAAAGTGGTAAATGTGCGTTTTTTACCAGTTTGGCCCGTCCCCATTGGTAAAAAAACTTCCCCTATCCAGGCCGAGGTTCAGACCGAGGCTTTTGGCTAAATGGCGCAGTTTGCGGTATAAAAGGAACGATGCCTTTTCAGCTTTACACCGTCAACCACCTCACCCACAGCCTCGATGAGGTGAGCCGCGCTGCCACCCTGGCGGAGGCGGCGGAGTCGCAGTGGCGCGACCGCGACGGGGTTCACTCGCTGGTGATTCTCTCGACCTGTAACCGCGTAGAAGTCTATGTTTCCGCAGATCCCGAGGTGCGCTTGGTGGACTCGCGCGAGGTTGACGAAGAGGATGAAACCGCCCAGGCTATCCCGCTCCACGAATGCGACTGCCACGCCCACCAAGCCCAAACCGCCATCCCACCAGCCGACACCTCCCCGAATCCCCCTCTAATCTGGAATTTCATCGAGGGCCGCGAGGTGGCCGAGCATCTCTATCGGGTCGCTGCCGGCCTCGATTCCATGGTTGTCGGGGAGGCCGAGGTAGCCGGCCAGGTTCGCCGCGCTTTTACCCGCGCCCAGGAGCTCCACGAGGTAAATGGTCTGATGATAAGGATGTTCGAGGGGGCGCTGGCGACTTCTCGGCGGGTGTCTTCCGAGACCTCCTTGACCGGTCTCGGCCGCTCGGTTGTTTCGGTGGCCCTGGACCTCGCCGCAGGGGATCTCATGGCGGGGTCGGAGCGGGCGGAAGGCGCGTCCGGTTCATCAAGGGAGGTCGCGGGAGCCTCGCCAGGGGATTCAACAAGGGATTGGCGAGGTATCAAGGCATTACTCGTTGGAACCGGCGCCTACGCGGGAAACGCGGTCGCGCAGTTGCGCGCCCGCGGAGTTCGAGACCTCGCCAATGTTTCAACTTCCGCGCGGGTCCACGCTTTCGCCCAAGCCCACGGAACTCGGGTTATCGACCCCGCAAACACTGTAAATGCCCTGGCAGAAGCGGATTTAGTCGTGGCTTGTCGCGGGATTGGCGCTCCGGTTTTGACCCGAGAACAGGTCGCGGCCGCGCTCGCCTTACGAGAAGTTCACCGAAATCCGCTCATAATCCTTGATCTTGCCCTCCACCGCGATGTCGAAGAAACCGTCCGTGACTTGGGCGGAGTCAAAATGTGGAGCCTTGAAGACATTCGCGGACACGTCCCTGCCCTCGCAGTCACCCAAATCCGTCGCGCCAACGCCATCATCGAGGAAGGCCTTGCCGACTACGATGCTGCTGTCGCTGCCCGCCACATGGACCCCGCAATTGTCCAGCTCAGAGCCATCTTCGAACAGGCCGCCGGCGAGGAAATCGAGCGACTCCCCCAAACAGATCTGATTCCTCGCGACACCGCGATTCGCGCGATTCGCCACGTGGTCGCCAAACTGGCTCACACTCCGACGGTGTCGGCTCACATGGCAGCGGAATCGGGACTCGGTGCCGATTGGGTTGAGGCGCTCGCAACGGTTTGGGGATTGACCCCCGAGGTCCTCGAAGCAGCCTTTGTTGAGGAACGCTAAGGGCCTCACCTGGCACTTTGATGAGACTAATACCGTTGTCACCCGTGAAATCGGCCCTGCCAACCCTTCAAGTCACCCCCACAACACCCCGAACGCTCCTAAAAATACACTAAGGTAAACCTTATGAGTGATTCTGTCTTGGAGCCCTACGACGCATTGATGCTGGTCAGTTACGGCGGGCCAAACGGCCCTGAGGACGTGCTACCATTCCTACGCAACGCCACTGGAGGAGCGGGGATTCCCGACGAACGTCTGGAGCAAGTGGGGGGACACTACCGACTTTTCGGCGGAGTTTCCCCGATTAATGCCCGTAATCAAGAACTCTTGGACGGGCTGAGGGCTCGTCTCGGCGAGGACATCCGCTACGGAATCGGAAACCGCAACTGGCACCCGTACTTCACGGAAACCCTTGCTGAACTCGCAGCTGGGGGGGCGCGCCGGATCCTGACACTCTTCACTTCCGCCTACACTTCCTATTCCGGATGCCGTCAATATCGGGAGAATCTTGCCGCCGCGCTTGATGAATTCCACGAGTCTCACCCGGACGTTCGGCTGCGGTTGGACCGGGTGAGGGCTTTTGCGAATACGCCGGGCTTCGTGGGGGCGAACGCGCGGGCGGTTGCGGACGCACTGGCCCGATTCAACAATGAGCGAACCGCGCTTCGCGGCGGACCTGACGGGACATTCCCCCCCACCAGCGACTCTGCCACCGAAGCGCCGCAGATTCCCCCTCACACCCACCTAGTTTTCGTCACCCACTCGATTCCGCTGGAGATGGCGCTCCATTCCGGTCCGGCGCAGAAAAAGGCTAAGGAAACGGGTACGGCTACGCTGTCCAGTCAAACCCTTCCGGCTACGCTCCCCTCAGTCACTACTCCGGAGAGGTCCGACCCGACGGCTACGCCCAAGCCCGCGCTTTTCGAGGACCGCGACGCGCTCGGCCCGAACGGCGACCTCAGCCAGCGAAACCCGGATTTCACCACCCAAGATCTCTCCGGCCTCCTGCCGGTAACCCGCGAGCAGGACGTTCTCGGGGAGGGCTGGACCTATTTGGCTCAACATCTCGCGGTGGCGGGCGCCATTAATCGCCGGCTTGCCGCGACCGGCAGCCAGCTCCCATGGACGCTGGCCTTTTGTTCCCGCTCGGGGTCCCCCCGCCAAAAATGGCTTGAACCCGACATTAATGACCACTTGAAAGACCTCGCCGCGGCAGGCGTAGAAAACGTCGTGGTCGCCCCGATTGGTTTCATCTCCGACCACATGGAGGTGGTCTATGACCTCGACACGGAGGCCTTCGCTACCGCGAGTGAACTCGGGCTTAACTATCAACGAGCCGCAACCGCCGAGAGCAATGCGGGTTTCCTTGACGGGCTTGCGGAACTCGTGCGGGAGCGCGCGGCTCTGGCTCGGGGGGAGCGCCCAAACCTTGTGGTGGAGCCGGGAACCTATCCGGCTTTCGGGGAAAACTGCGGGCCAGACTGTTGCCAGTACCCGCGACCGAGCCAAGCCCACACCAAAGCTAGGGAGAGTTGATCTGCCTAAGTCATACGATTTTTGAATTTATTGCCGAATAAGGCAATAAATTCAAAAATCGTAGGTTGTAGGCGCGATTAGACTGTTAACCAATCGAGATAAGGAGAACCAATGGAACATCCCCACCACATTTTGACCGCGCCGGAAATCACCGGTGACCCGCGAGATTACGCTGTTGACTACCGCGAGGTGAACGCTCGCGAAAACTACTCGATTCACATGGTGTTCAAGCGGACCCGCCCGCTACCGACTGACCCGGAGCGCCTCACCCGCATCAAGCACCGTCTGAACGAAGCCCTCGAAGGCACGGTGGTGCGCGGCTGGTACGATGTTTCCGGTTTTCGCGCGGATGCGGATTTGATGGTGTGGACTTTGGCAGATAACCCCGAGGCTCTCCAGGAGGCATACCGGAAGATGACGGCTATCGGAACCTGTCACGGGCAGCCCGCGCTTTTGGAGCCGGTCTGGTCAGCAATTTCCCGCCACCTGCCCGCCGAGTTCAACGAGTCTCACTTGCCGGCTTGCTGGGGCGGTTTTGCGCCCCGAAAATACATGACGGTCTATCCTTTCGTGCGTTCCTGGGATTGGTATTACCTCCCCAAGGCCCGCCGGAATGCCATCTTGAAGGAACACGGCCAAAACGGCGCGGAGTTCAACGATGTCGCCGTTTCGACCTTGGCGGCTTTTGCGCTGGGTGACTATGAGTGGACGGTGACACTGGAGGCCGACAAGCTCGATCGAGTGATGGGGGTTTTGCGCAAGCAGCGTGAAGTGGAGGCTCGCCTCTTTGTTCGGGTCGACACTCCGTTCTATACCGGTGTCCGGGTGGAGGCCGGCGAGTGGGTGGATCTTCAACCGAAGCGTGACCAAGGGAGGGCCTGTGACTGAAAGCGATTACCACTTTGAGGTCCGTCACAATGAGAAGGACGGACGCTTCGAAGCGATTCGCGAGGGCCAAGTCGTGGGTTTGCTGCGCTATACCGTGGATGGAGAGCGGTTCTACGCTGAGGAAACCGTGGTGGATCCCGCCGCTTCCGGCCACGGGATTGCCGGCGCGCTCGCGAAGGCAGTCCTGGAGTGGCAGTTGGAGGCTGGAGACAAGCAGGTCATTGCGAACTGCCCGTTTGTGGCCTCCTACTTGAACAAGCACCCGGAATATAAGCCCCTCGAGCTGGCCCCGTCGAAGCGCTAGCGGCCGTGAAGAGCGGGGGCTGTGGGGTCGGTTGGCGCTCCTAAAACCTAGTCAGCTCGCGCGGCGCTCGTTTAGTTTGCGCAGTTTGTGCCGTTTGCGCCGCGCCCGTAAAGGTTGTTTAGCCCGCGCTGTTTGCGCCGCGCCCGTTGAGTTCTCTTCGCAAGGAGCGTTCTGCGGGTAGCTTCGAAGCCAACAAGGCGTGAAATTCCGGTCCGTGGTTCGGGAAAAAATAATGCGTGAGCTCGTGGGCAATCACGTATTCGAGATATTTCGGGTCGCGGGTCGTGAGCTCCAGGTTGAAGGTCAGCGCGCGGGTTCTCGGGTTGCACGAACCCCAGCGTGATTTCATGCGCCGGATTCGAACCGGCCCGGGTTCCACCTCGAAGGCTGCGGCCCACTTGGGGAGCAAAGCCGCCAGCCGAGTTTCGAGGGAGTTCTTGCGGAGTTTGTCGAGCGTGCGTTGCCGTTTTTCGAGGTCGGACCCCGGTGGCACAGTTAGCCGCACCACCTCCCCGAGGACTTCCGATTTGGCTCGCCCGGGTTTTTCTTGAACTTCTAAGCGAAGATTGGCCCCCCACCAGGGAATAACGTCTCCAGTTTCGTAGCGGGGCTTGTCGGAGGCGCGAAAACGGTAGCGGTCTTGCTGAGCCGTAATCCAGTCGCGCTGTTCTTCAATGAAGCCCTCCGCCAGCCGAAGCGGGGCCCTCCAGGGAATCGACAAATGGAATTCGCCGCTGTCGGTGATTCTTAGTCGCAGGTGGCGAACCTGTTTTCGGGTGAGGTAGATAGGGATTTTTTGGTTCTCGCCTGGGGAGTCAAACTTGTTGCGGGAAATGTCCAGCCAGTAAATCCCCTCAGCTTTTCCCGCTTTGCTTGCCACCCGAATATTTTAGGTCACAGCCTGGTGAGACGGGAAAATGAGTTGATCGGGGACACACCTAATGTGGGAGGCACAGGCACCAAGCCTGAGAGGGTGTCCCCGATCACTAAACTTTGAATCGGCAATCCGCACTCGCCCCTGAAGGTTTCATCCGGATTTTACAGATTTGGCTTTACAAAGCGGTTAGCGCTGCCAATACGCGGTTGTTATCGGCGGGAAGACCCACCGTTATCCGCACGCCTTCGGGGAAGGGCCGCGCGGTAATCTGGGCCGCGGCTAAGGCCGAGGTGACGGGGGACACCAGGTCGGCTCCGCCAATCCAATAGAAGTTCCCTTGAGCGTCAGGAATCTTCCACCCATTCCCCCGCAACGTTGCCAAAACGCGCTCTCGCTCGTCCACAATCGAAGTAACTTGCCGCGAAACCTCCGCCTCATGGCGCAACGCCTCGCGAGCCGCAGCCGCAGCCGCCACGTTAACCCCAAAAGGTGTAGACACCTTGCGGATTGCCCCGATAAGTTCCGGATCCACCCCCGCAATCCAGCCGACCCGTAGACCCGCGAGCTGATAGGCCTTGGAGAAGGTCCGTGACACCATCAGATTCGGGTAGTCCGCCAGTAGCTTCAGCCCGTCTACCGCCTCCGGAGAGGTGACAAACTCGATATAGGCTTCATCCAAAATCACTACGACCTGGGGTGGGACCTGGTCCAAAAACTCCCGCACGGCGCCTTCGCCGAGGGCCGGTCCGGTGGGATTATTCGGCGAGCACAGCATGACGGCCTTGACGCGTTCCCCGCCGCGCTGGATGGCCTCCAGCATTCCCCGGAGGTCATGTTCGGCGCCGGACTCGGTCAAGGGCACGTTGATGATTTTCGCTTGAGTGGTGCCAATCACAATGGGGTAGGCCTCGAAGGACCGCCAGGGCTCCACTACGAGGTCACCGGCTCCGGCCACTGCGGTAAGCGCGTGGTTCAACAAGGCGACAGAGCCGTTGCCGACCACGACCGAATCGGTTCCCAAGTCGTAGCGTTCACCAAGGGCTTGGCACAAGTCATCGGCGTACATTTGGGGATAGCGGTTCACTTCCTCCAGGGCTCGGCGGGCTGCCGATACCACTTCGGGTAGCGGATCAAAGGGGTTTTCGTTTGATGACAGTTTCAGGGCGTTCTCACCGGAACCCGATTTCCCGGGAATATAGGCCGGCATTTGCTTCACATTGTCAAGGACCTTCACAGCGCTCATGGTGTTTACTTTACTCCCCGGACACCAATCACCATTTTTCCCGAGCAATGCAAATCCCAAAACCTTCCAACCTGATACTTTGCCATCCGGACACTATCTTGATGCGTAGTTAGTGTCCGTATGGATTAAAAACTTCGGCGTCGAGCCCGAAGGCTCGACGCCGAAACTTAGGGATATGAAATTCCAATGAGTTATCCGATTGCCATGGTCTCCTAGTGCCGCTCTAGGATTTAGTACTGTCCGAAGTTTTGGACGGCGTAAACCCAGGTGCGTCCGGTCGCCACCCCGATGCCGGTGCGGTTGAAGCGCCGGTCAATGAGGTTCTGCCAGTGACCGGGGGACTTGACCCAAAGATCGGTACATCCCGCCGCATAGGGACCGGGCTCAATATTGTAGTAGCCCACCATGTTCTCGCCCGCGTACCTCCATCCGGCCGGGAATAAATCTGCATACTTCAAGGATCCGTTGGAGTGAACGAAAACATCGGTGCGGGCCACTTGCTGAGCCCAAGCGCGAGCCGCGTCATCCATCACTGCGTCGCGGGATAGGGAAGCCACTCCGTTAGCGTTACGGGTCGCGTTGATGGAGTTCAGAATGGCATCCTCGCGCGCCCCGTCAGTCGGGGAGGGCTGCATGGAGTACTTGGTGTAGACCTGGTGGGCACCCGCGACCGGAGCCTGCTGAGTCGGCTGTGGGGCAGCCTGCGGTTGGGCGTAACCCGCGGCAACCTGCAAGGTGTTGTCACTAACCGAGGCGGCGTCACCAATCGCCACCACATTCGGGTTCCCAAACGCGGTCACGAGCCCGCGAGTGTTGGTATCGGCGTTAGCCGGAACGAGAACAATCGGGCCGTCGGTCAAAGTACCGGCCACCAGAGCGTAGGCCAAGTCAGAGCCTGATGCCAGATAGGCTGTGCCAGCCCCGCCGCCGAATACGGCCTTCCCGATAGCGACGGAAGTCTGGTAACGGTTGGCGCCGTACAAGCGGGAAGTGGCCGCTCCGCCGGCAACCTGGTTCAGGGTCGCGTCTGCCACAACGGCAGATCCGCCGAGAGCCACAACTCGGTTCGCGCCGAGCGCCTTAATGGTTTGCGCCACGGTCGCGATGTCGCCTCCGTTGGGGCTAACCGTCAGAATCGGTCCGTCACGCAAGACGCCACCGGCAACGGCATCCGGAGAACCCTTGCCGCCAGCACCAATGGCGTCAGCCACATAGACAGTCGGGTTTCCGCCCGGATAGGCGTAACGAGCAATCGCTGCTGCCGTCGCCACGCGGTTCGGCCCCGCAAGCCGCTGGGTGGATTTACCGGTGTAAGTCGTAATCTGTCCAGCCACGCCGTCGCTAATCGCGCCAGTACCCCCGAGGATAACGACCTTTCCGGGATTCAAGCGCTGAATTTCATTGAAAACTGCGGGGGGCACGTTTCCGTCGTTCGGAACGAGCAGAATCGGGCCGTTGGGGAGGATGGAAGCCGCCAAAGCATCCACGGGATTGTCAAGGCGTGCCAAGTAAACTTCTGAAGCCCCACCGGGGAAAGCACGTTGGGAAACCGCAACGGCAGTTGCTGCCGCACCACCGCCGCCAAGGCGAGAGGGCTGAGAAGGAGCCGGCGCCCCACCGGGGCCGGCCGGGTTGTTCAAAACATCACCAGGGCTGGCGTTAACCGTTGTCTCGGGAGCGCCCACCAAGGGAGTTCGTGCCAAGTCAGCAGTTCCATTAAACATTGAAACGGCAATCATACCGACCAGTGCCGCGCCTCCCACGAGGAAGCGCCCAAAACGCACACGACCATGCACCACGGGGTGAGCGGTCTCGCTCCCCCTGTTCGCCACCGGCGAGTTTACTTCCGAAATCTGGGTCTTGGGTTTCATATCCTTATTCACCTACCCTGTAGTTCCTTGGCAGAATCCTTCTGCTGAATCAATAATACCTGCTCCCTTCGAGAATTAGAAGCACTTTTCCGCAGAATAACGCTGAAAAATGGCTGAAAAATCACAATTCTTTTCCTGTTGGATTGCGCCCTAATCCCCTCCTATCTCGGATTTCTTTCAACCGTAGTTTCTTTCTATTTCAAATCTTTGCGTGGTGGCTTTGACGATTTCTTCATCAAAGCCCATCACTTTGTCACGACATTCCAGGAAATTATCAACTTCCGCATAGTGAAAACTCTGGAGTTCATCCATCATCTCGGCATAGACCGCATCACGATTGTGAACCTCTTCTGGGTTTAAACCCTTCTTATAGTCTTTGTAAACCGTAATGTGGTTTGGGGAGGGCGGATTGATCGCTCCGTCAAGCTTGGGAACATGGTCATAGATATTTTCAAGGTTCAAAGTCTTGATTTTCTCTGGAATTGGAGCATTCGCCACCGGAGAGCCCGCAGTGATTACGGTTTGCACATTGAAGCGTTTGGTGAAGCCGGAATCCGCCGCCAAATTCGAAGCCACAATCCCCGCTTGGGAATGTCCCACCAGTTCCACCGGAGTATCGGCTGATACCCCGAGCTGTTCCAACGCCTCAGCCACAGCCTTTTCCACCCCCGTTTGTAGTCCTGCTACCGACTCCGTGTTCGTCAACATATCCTGCACTTGCTCAGAACCCGCATCCCACGTCTCGGTACCTCGAAGAATCACCCGCGCCCCTTTCTTACCGCTGGCAGTCTCCCACTGTTGAATCTCAAAAGCTCCCCCCTCTTGGGGATCCTGCGTGTTGGCGTAGCGGAACGTATCACCCAGCTCATGAGGCAGGTTACGTGTCATGGTGCCATCCCCATTGGCTATACAATCTCCGGAAGGATCCAGCCCCAACTGTCTTTCTTCCAGTCGCTTCGCTCTAGTGGTTCCTACCGATTTCGCCGTGACAGTCTTGGCAAACTTCTGGCCTTTTTCCGCCCGAGATTGGGCCTGGGAGTCCGAAAACAATCGATACCAGTCCGGACCTGGACCGCGCAAGATATCTTCGAAAATTTTGCCACCCCGCGGAAGAAACAGCGCCGCAAATACAGTGGCCTGCAATCCCGTGAAACGAGCCAAACGGCTTAACCAGGGTTCATCCTGATCCGCAATCTTGGCGTATCCAAAAATTTGGTCTTGAATTTTCTTGGATTCTTCTGGAGATAACCTTGAAATATATTTTGCAAATGCTTCATTGAGTTCCGGGGAATCTTCAAAACCGTCAACCGGAATTGAGACATCTCCATCCTGAGAATGCAAAGTTACGGAATGGCTCGAGCCAAAAATATCCTCACCCTGCTTCGCCTGCCACCACGACAAAAATATTGCGGCCTTTTGAATATCGTTTAAATCTTTCGCAAAATAAGTCTTCCCTCCCACGGTGAAAGTCTCCGGAAACTCTAGAGAGCCAGAAATCTTTTTCGCCAACAGGCTCAAAGCACTTTGTTCCAAATAAATCCTCATCATCTTGTTGACCTGGTCTTCGGTCAACTCATAGGTCCCAGTGGCCCTCGCCAGCGCAAGGCTCAACTCTCCCGTATCCGAAGCCAGTCGCCTCGCCCCGCACCTGTCGTATTGCACCGGATAGTAGTCGTTCTCAAATTGCGCCCAAGCCGCCATCAACCTCGAGATTTTTTCGGCCGCTCCCTCGTTTCCCGCAGCTAGTGACTGGTTGAGAAAATCCAATTCCGTGAGGTACCGAAAAAACAGATCTTGATGAACTGCCAGCACTTGTTGACCCAGACCTTCCAGCCTATCTCTAGCTAGAGAGAGTCCCTGGCTCATGGCCTCCAGTTCAACGGTGTCCACGCAAAGTGGTGCGGCTCCACCGTCAATAAGATAATCATCAGAGCGAATGAATGCCTCACGATTTTTTTCCAAGTTGTACCAAGACAGCTGGTCAAACTGGCTATGTGAAGTCCCAGTGGGGTCAAGTAGTAGCGTGTCACTCACAGCAACGCCTCCAACCGCCCGCGGGAACCTTCGAGTTCGTTAATGTAGGACCCTAGAATCTGGAGGTAGCCCAGCAACTCGTCATACTTGGCTTCGTAGTAATCCGCGGCCTTCCCCAGCCAGGTCTGGTTCGCGCCGTTGCGGTAGTTACTCATGGCGTCGTGGTATCTTGTCGTGAAATCTCCGTAATAACACAGGTCTGCCATTGGTGCTCCTTTCAACAAGTGCCATCCGGTTTGATGACACCAAACTAAAAGGAGCGCGCGGGTAAGCCAAGCCGAAAATTTTTACCATGTGAATTCAGGCCTTAATTTGCAGCTGTGGAAAACCTCAAACCCGCAAAATCCCGCAAAATTGGGACTCTTTCCAATGGGGACGGGCCAAAGTGGTAAAAAAATTTACCACTTTGGCCCGTCCCATTGGAAACTACGCAGAAAGGACTAATTCTCCTCCAGCACCATGCTGATAGCCCCGCAAGGACATTCTTCGGCGCAAATCCCGCAGCCCTTGCAGTAGTCGTACTTGAACTCGTACTCCGTAGGTTTAATCTTCAGAATCGCATTATCCGGGCACACCCCGAAGCAGTTATCGCAACCGAAACAGTTCCCGCAGCTCATGCAACGTCGAGCCTCGAAAACTGCCGATTCCTCGTCCAAGCCCTGCACGACCTCGTCGAAGGTTGAAGCGCGGCGCGGGCCTTCGATCTTGTCGCGAACCTGGCGCGGCGCATCAGCGTAATACCAGGTGTTCATGCGCTTGATGGCGGCATCCTCGGCTTTCGGCGGAGCCACGTATTCCTCGCCGCGAAGATAGGCATCGATGCAGCGCGCCGCCTTCTTGCCGTGACCAATCGCGATGGTGACGGTCCGCTGAGAAGGCACCATGTCGCCACCGGCGAAGACGCCTTTCATTCCGGTCATCATCCGTCCGTCGACCTTCACGACGCCCTTCTCGATCTCGATTCCGGGAGCGTTTTCGACAATGCCGAGGTCGGATTCTTGACCCAGAGCCATGATGACCGAGTCCGCGCCGAGGTCTTCGTACTCGCCGGTTCCCACCGGGAATCCCTCATCGTTCAAGACCATCTTCTCGATCTTGATTTCCCCGCCGTCCACGTGCTTAATCGTGGACAGCCACTTCATCATGACGCCTTCTTCTTCGGCTTCCATGATTTCGGAGTCGTGGGCCGGAGCACGGTCGCGGGTGCGGCGGTAAACAATAATCGCCTCTTCCGCGCCGAGACGCTTCGCGGTACGAGCCGCGTCCACGGCCGTGTTCCCGCCGCCGTAAACCACGACGCGACGCCCCAGCATGGGCTTTTCGTTGGATTCCATATCGGCGAGCATGTCCACGGCATCCATCACCTTGGCGGAATCCCCCGCGGGAATATCGGCGTGACGACCCATCTGGGCTCCAATCGCCAAGAACACCGCGTCGAAATCCCCAGCCACATCGGCCACGTTTTCGACCTTCGAGTTGAACTCGAATTTCACTCCCAGCTCTTCAATCCGCTTGACTTCCTGGTCGAGGATGCCGCGCGGGAGGCGGTAAGACGGAATCCCGAAACGCATCATGCCGCCCGCCATCGGCCCGGCGTCACGGACGGTGACGGTGTGGCCCATGCGCCGCAGGTGGTAAGCCGCGCTCAAACCCGAGGGCCCCGCGCCGACTACCAGGACGCGCTTGCCGGTTTCCGGACTCAACAGTCCAACCTTCCAGCCTTCCAAGAGCGCCTTGTCGCCCACGAAACGCTCGATCGCGTTGATGCCGACGGCCTCATCAACCATGCCGCGGTTACACGCCGTCTGGCAGGGGTGATAGCACACGCGTCCCATCACGGCGGGGAGCGGGTTGTCGGCCATCATCTGTTCCCAAGCCTGGCGATAACGCCCTTCCTCGGCATAGAACAGCCACTGTTGGCAGTTCTCTCCGGCGGGGCAGGCCTTGTTACAAGGCGGCAGGTTGTGGACATAAACCGGACGTTCCGTGCGCCACGAGCCGGTTTCGTTCTCCAAGGAGGAACCGACCTCGAGGGTGATGGCGAAAGGAATCGTTTCTTCCTGTTTCAGTTCTGGTTTCAATGTGTCTGTCATGTTTTCTTTCCTTCAAGCTCTTCGTAGATAAGCAGTGAAGCCGCAAGCGGCTTTAGAGGTGCTCCGGCTAAAACGGTCCACTGGACCGTTTTTTAACGCCTCCGCCGTCAAGCGGTTTGCATCGACTCTGTTGGCTCCGCCAGCAGAGTCGATGCAAACCGCCCCGTCGGGTCCTCCGGCGCGGAGAGAATGCGTTTCTGCACGTCTTCATCAAGGGATTCCATCTCAATCAGCCCGTAGCGCTTGATGTTCCGGTCAGCAATGGCTTGGAGCCTCGCGATAACCTCGGCAGAGTCCGGCTCCTTGAAAACGTGAGCAAAACGCCGCTGCGGCTTCAAGTATTTCTCCACCGGCACGGGGCGGCGAATCTTCGTCACCGAAGTGATTTCCCCGCCTTCAGCCTCATAGACCGGGAAGAGACCCGTCTGGGTCGCGAGCCGCGCCAGCGTCACCGTCAGGTTCGAGTTCGATCCCCAACCGAGCGGGCAGGGCACCAACACGTGAATGTAGCGCGCCCCGTGGTAGCTCATGGCCTTTTGGACCTTGTATTCCAAGTCGCGCAAATCGGCGACGGTCGCGGTGGCAACATAGGGAATCTCGTGAGCCATTGCGATTCGCGGCAGGTTCTTCCCCTGGGTAAATACGTTGCCGGGATGTTCCCCGACCGGCTGGGTGGTCGCGGTACGAGCCGCCGGCGGGGTCGCGCCGGAGCGCTGCACGCCCGTGTTCATGTAGGCCTCGTTGTCGTAACAGATGTAAAGCACGTCGTCGTTGCGCTCAAACATCCCCGACAAACACCCGAAACCGATATCGACCGTTCCGCCGTCGCCGCCCTGGGCGACCACCCGAATATCGTCTTTCCCCATGGCTTTCAGTCCGGCAGCCGCACCGGAGGCCACCGCGGCCGTGTTCCCGAAAAGGGAGTGAAGCCACGGAATCGTCCACGCCGTCTCCGGATAGGGAGTCGAAAAGACTTCCAAACAGCCCGTGGCGTTGATGGCCACGATGTTGTTGTTGGTCACTGCCGAAGCCGTATCCACGGCGTAACGGGCGCCGAGAGCCTCACCACAACCCTGGCAGGCGCGGTGGCCGGAAGTCAGGGAGTTCTTGCGGTTCGGGTCGGATTGGAGAGACCGCCATTGCAGGTCGGCCAAACGGTTTCCGACCGCGTAAGACCCGACCTGATAGAACTTGACCTGTTCGCGGGCCGGAATGGCGGTAGCCTGCGACTGGGCAATAGTGTCAGTAGTAGTTTCGCTCATCTTTAGTTCCTTCCCTCGGGCAAAATATTGATGGCGTCGTCTTTAATGGACGGCGAGGCGACGCGGGCAATACCGACCTTGTCGGCTTGCGGTTTCTCGCCCTGGGCGGCCACGTTGGCGTTGGTACGCTCGACCGCGTGGCGCATGACGTTTTCGGCAGTAGATCCGGAACGACGGGTTGATTTCTCGCGTTCGAGTTCCGCGTTCACGAGGTCCATGTCGAGGTCGAGGAAGGTGAGGTCATCAATGGTGCCGTCGGCCACCTTGTCGAGCATGGAGTTCAGTGACTGCTTGGTGATGTTGCGTCCGCCCAGACCGCCGATGACCTCGTAGCAGGTAAACGGGGTTCCGCGCATGGCCGCGCGCAAATGGGAGGACACAATTCCGCCGATGCCGACCGAAAAGGCCTTCTCGAAAGACACCGTTACCTTAGCGTTCTTCAAGACTTCGTGTACCGCCTGGGTCGGGAAGGGACGGAAGGAACAAATCCCCAAGACGCCAATCTTTTCGCCCTTTTCGCGGCGTTCATCAACGACGTCCTTGATGGTTCCGATAACCGAACCGAGCGCGACAATAATGGTCTCGGCGTCCTCGCACTTGTAGGGGTGAACCAAACCGCCGGAGTCGCGTCCAAAAATGTCTTTGAACTCTTGCTGCACCTTCGGGATGAGCTCGAGGGCCTCCATCTGCTTGTGGTGGGCGAGGTAGCGGACTTCCGTAAAGGCCTCCGGGCCGACCATGGCACCAATCGAAATCGGATCCTGCGGATCGAGAACCTGACGCGGCTCATAGGGCGGGAGGAACTGATCGACTTTCTCCTGTTCGGGGAGGTCAACCTGCTCCACCGCGTGGGTCAAGATGAAACCATCCATACAGACCATCACGGGAAGGCTCAGCTCCTCGGCAATGCGGAAGGCCTGAACGTGGAGGTCAGCGGCCTCCTGGTTGTTTTCCGCAAAAAGCTGGAGCCAGCCGGAGTCGCGTTGGCTCATGGAGTCGGTGTGGTCGTTCCAGATATTGATCGGCGCACCAATCGCGCGGTTCGCGACGGTCATAACAATCGGGAGACCCAGGCCGGACGCGTTGTAGATGGCTTCGACCATGTAGAGCAGGCCCTGGGAGGCGGTCGCGGTGTAGGCGCGCGCTCCCACTGCGGAGGCGCCGATACAGGCGCTCATCGCCGAGAACTCGCTTTCCACATTGACGTATTCGCAGTGTTCGAGTTTCCCCGATTTTACGAGCGCAGAAAGCGCCTCGACAATGTGGGTTTGGGGGCTAATGGGATAGGCGGCGACCACCTTGGGACGGCAGGCCGCGACGGCTCGGGCAATAGCCTGCGAGCCCTCAATTTGTTTCAGCATTTTCTTTCCTTCTAAGCTTTCTGTTCTTTCACGTATTCATAGGCGGTCGCGGCGGCCTCCACATTGGAATCCCCAACCTTGCCCTTGAACTTGTCGCGAATCGCGTTTTCCACCGACTCCAACTTGATGATTCCCGTCAAGGCAGCTAGCCCTCCGAGCATCACCGCGTTAGGCATGGGTCGCCCCAGCTTCTCCATGGCGATATCTGTGGCCGGCATCGACATGAAATGCCCTTTGGGGAGCCGGTTCAGCAGTTCATCAAGCCCGAGTTCGGAGGGAGACTTTTGGGAATTCACCAAAGCGTATCCGTCCGATTTCAGGCCCGAGAAGGGATCCATGATCGCAAGCAAAGTCGGGTCTTGGACGATAACCACATCGGGTTCCAAGATGGGCTCGCGAGAGCGAATTTCCTTGTCTTCGATACGGCAGTAGCTCACGACCGGCGCGCCGGTGCGCTCGGAGCCGAAGGAGGGGAAGGACTGGGCGTGGTGGCCGTCAGCAAAGGCAGCATAAGCCATGAGGTCAGCGGCGGTAACCACACCCTGCCCGCCGCGACCGTGTACTCGAATTTCAACCATATTTTGAGCCTAGAACAATGCGGTGAAAAATTTCAGTTTTTCATTAATTTCGCCTATTTGTTGCTATTTTTTGGCAATTTTGTTGCCGTCCCCAGGCGATATTTACAAAGCCGATGTTGTTTTATCCCCCACTCCCCTACGCTACACTCTGAGGGTGACTGATTCTTTCAATCGCCTTCTCGGTCTCACAAACCCGAAAACCCGCCAGGACACCACCCGCATTGTGGCCTTCGACCTTGCCCGCGGCCTAGCCATTCTCGGGATGTTCACCGCCCATATGTGGGTCACACCAACCAATGAAATGCCCGAACCTCCCCTCGGTTTTCTCGTGGGTCTTACCCACGGTCGCTCCGCTTCGCTCTTCGCGCTCCTAGCCGGCGTCTCGCTGGGGATTATCAGGGATTCGCTCTACCGATCCTCTTCCTCGGATGACCCCACGCTTTCGCTCACAGCGCTGCGCCGGAAAACAGCGCTCAGAGCTGTCTATCTCATCGGAATCGCCGCCACTCTCGCGCTTTTTAATGAACGCATCTTGCTGATTCTCGACAACTACGGCATCTGGTTTCTCGCGGTCATCCCGCTCCTGAGCCTGCGAACCCGGACGCTTCTCTGGATCGGAACGTGCAATCTTCTCGTTTTAGTTCCCCTGTTCCACTACCTGAAATACGTACCTCTTCCCTACCTGGTTACCTTGGCCTTGGGGATAACTGACTACTATTTCCCGGTCTATCTCACCTATGTTTTAGTGGGACTAGTTCTCTGGCGCTTGGGTTGGGGGCGACGCCGCGAACTGGCGCGCCGGTGCGCCAAGTGGGGTGCGGTGGCAGCGGGCGTCGCGCTGTCGGCAGGAACTCTCCTCGATTCGTGGCGACTCGGGAGGCCTTCGCTGGCGTGGCTCGGAATGGAAGCCTATAACTCCGTTTATCTCGTTCCGGCTTCACCGGAAACCGGCGCTGTCGAATATCCGGACTTGAACTTGTTGACCCCCGCCCACTGGCAGTTTTGGTATAACGCCTACCTCTATATCGCACCCCACACCGACTCGACTCTGGAGGCGGTGGCGAACCTCGGGTGGAGCGTGGCCTTGGTGTCGGTGATGTTGCTGGCTCCGTCTGGGCTCTATCGGGCGCTGTCTCCAGTGGCCGCGCTGGGTTCCATGGCGCTGACGGCCTACTCGCTACACATCGTGTGGCACATCTTCACCTGGAAGTTTTTCGGGCCAATCGGGCTGTTTCCGTCATATGTCCTGATGATTGCGGTTTTTCTCACGCTCGCGAGTCTCTGGCGGCTGCGGTTTCGCCGCGGACCTTTGGAGGCATTGTTTCACCGGATTTCAACCCCCAGCGCGCCTTAAAAGTTTTGGGCCGGTCTTGCGACCGACCCAAAACTCGCTTTAGTTAACCGATTACGGCAACGCCAAGCCGAAAATCGGCACTGCCAGCGCAAACACGGTAATCGTAATCAGGACCAAACCGACCAGGGCGATAATGAAACCACCCTTAATCATGTCGGTAATCTTCAGGTAACCCGAACCGTAGGCGATAGCGTTCGGCGGGGTCGCGACTGGTAGCATGAACGCGCAGGTCGCTGCCAAGGCGGCCGGGATCGTCAGAATCATGACGTTCGGGCCTTCGAGACCGATACCCATGGCCACACCACCGATAATCGGAAGGAAGGCTGCCGCGGTAGCGGTGTTGGAGGTCAACTCGGTCAGCGCCAACACGAGCGCGGCCACGGCGAGAACAATCAAAACGATCGGAGCGCCGGCGAGACCCTTGACCTGCTCACCGATGTAGTAGGACAGGCCGGTGTGCTCGAACTGCTTCGAGAGCGACAGGCCGCCACCGAAGAGGATAAGAATATCCCACGGAATTGTCTTGGCTTCATTCCAGGTCACGAGGCGTTCGCCGTTCTTCTTACCCGGGATGATGAACAGCAAGACTGCGGCAGTCATAGCAACGATGGAGTCGAACTTCGGGGGAACATTGTCTTGCCCAACAATGAAGGGGACAAAAATCCAGCAGAACACGGCGGCGACGAAGAGCAGGGTCACGAGACCTTCTCCGGCACTCATCTTGCCGAGCTTCTTGTATTCCTGATTGATGAGTTCCTTTCCACCAGGAATCTCCTCCATTTCCGGCTTGAACATGACGGAGGTCAGAATCCACCATGAGAACAGGGTGAAGACCACCACCATCGGGAAGCCCATCAAGAACCACAGGCCGAAGTTGATTTCATAGTGCAAGGTGTCAGCCATGTAGGCCTTCAACAGGGTGTTCGGCGGGGTACCAATCGGGGTCGCGAGAGAACCGATGGAGGCGGCGTAAGCAATCGCCAGCATCAGGCCAACAGCGAAGTTCGAACGCTTGATGCCCTGCTTTTCAGCGGTTTCGCTAGCAGCGTCTTCATCACGGTTCACCAAACCGCCGAGAACACCGCCGTGGACGGACCCACCGTAAGCGGCCTCCACGTCCAGGCCATTTTGCTCCTTTGCTGACTGGAACAACTGCACCACCGACAAGCCGATGGGGAGCATCATGACCGCGGTGGCGGTGTTGGAAACCCACATGGAGAGGAAGCCGGTCGCAATCATGAAGCCGAGAATGAGGCGCTTCGGCTTCACGCCAACGATACGAACGATGCCGAGCGCGATGCGACGATCCAGGTTCCAGCGCTGCATGGCGATTGCGAGGATGAACCCGCCCATGAACAGGTAAATCGTATCTGAAGCGTAGGATCCCGCGGCGCCGGCATAGTCATTTACCCCGAGCAAGGGGAACAGCACCAGCGGAACCATGGCCGTCGCTGCCAGCGAGATAGCCTCAGTCATCCACCAAATCGCCATCATGACCGCGATACCGGCCACGATATAGACCGCACCGACATTCATTTCTTTTTCCGCAATCGTGTCGGCACCAACCGAATTCGTGATGATGTCAACAGCATCTCGCGGTAGCAGGAAGTAAACCAAAACCCCCAGGATAACGCCACCGAAAAGACCTGCTAAGCGGACTTTCGAGATTTTCTTTTCGCCCTCGGATTGATCCACAGCCTTCGGATCAACGGGAGGTACTTCTTTCACACTCATACTTGCGTGCCTTTCTTTGTCACCTTTGCCCAGTTTGGGACACGACGGTTAAGATATTACTCGAAAATTCGAGCATAAAAAACAGGCCGGGGCGGATTTGACGGATTTTTCCCAGGATTGTCCCAGTATTGTTTCGTTATTTCCGCGGGATTTCGCGGTTTTCTCGGTGCCTTTGGCGCGTTTCGAAATTTTACATTTTGTTAAAAATTGTAAGGTTTAAGACAGAAGCCTTTCCTGTGGGGCCAATAGCCTGTGGAAAACCTGTGGATAAGATTTTGGTGGCGGCAGAAAATTTCTCGTTCGTTCGCTTGATTTTCAACCTTGAAGTGTGCTAAGGCTTCGTGTATTGGCATGAATTAGCAGGTCCGAGCCATTTGGGGAAATTAACCCTGAATTCGTGGTTGAAGGTTTCCGATTTTTCTTCGAGATTTTTTAATTCACATCCCCTGTGGATAACTTGTGGGGATTTTCCGCGCGCTATTTGGGGTTTTTCATCGAAGATGAAAGCCAACTGTAAATCCATGTAAATAATCCCCAATTGAATCCACCGCCTATCCACAGGAATTCGGGGCTTTTCCACCAGTTTTGCACGGTTTAAGGTTTGCTTCCGCGCTGAAACCCCGCTATTTTTGAGCGGAAGAAGGGAAAGGAAACGACAATTGAGCGAGGCACCCGTTTTAGATCGGATTCCACCCAACAACATCCTGGCGGAGCAGTCCGTTATCGGCTCGATGATGCTTTCGAAGAACGCCATTGCTGACGTCTACCGACTCCTCTTACCGAGCGACTTCTACAACCCGAACCACGAGATTATCTTCAACATCATCATGGATCTCTATTCTTCGGGCGACGCAGTAGATGCCATCACGGTCGGTGCGGCTTTGGAAAAACGCGGGGAACTATCCAAGATCGGGGGTCTGGAATATCTCCACACCCTGGTCCACACCGTCCCCACCGCCGCGAATGTCACCTATTACGCTGAAATCGTGCGCGACCAGGCGACTTTGCGCGGGCTCGTGGAGGCCGGCACGCGGATCACCCAGCTCGGTTACGCCATTGATGCCGGCGACACTGATGACCTCATCAATACGGCTCATATGGAACTCGATCGGGTCAGCGAAAAACGCACCTCGGAGGACTATAAAATCCTGCAAGACCTCTTGCCGATGGTGACCGAGGAGATTAGCAATACCGACGAAGATCCCGGAACGGTCCGGACCGGTTTTGCTGACTTCGACAAGGAAACCCAGGGGCTCCACCCCGGCCAGATGATTATTGTCGCCGCGCGCCCCGGCATGGGTAAGTCCACGTTTGCCCTCGATATTTGCCGGTACGCCGCGATTCACGACAACAAGACGGCCGCGATATTCTCTTTGGAAATGTCTTACGAGGAGATCATCAAGCGCCTGATTTCCGCCGAGGCGAACGTGCCGTTGTCGGTGATTAATGCGGGGGTCCCCAAGGAGGATGGCCCCCAGTCAAAGACCTATTGGGAAAATATTGCGCGGGCCACCAACCGGATGTTTGAAAAGCCGCTCTTCATCGACGATTCGCCGAACCTCACGATGCCCGATATTCGCGCGAAGTGTCGGCGGCTGAAATATAACCACAATCTCTCGATTGCCGTGGTCGATTATTTGCAGCTGATGCAGGGGCATCGGCGCTCCGAGTCGCGTCAACAAGAGGTTTCCGAGATTTCGCGCTCTTTGAAACTCCTAGCGAAGGAACTCGAGATTCCGATTATTGCCGTGGCCCAGTTGAACCGCGGGCCAGAGTCTCGTACCGACAAGAAGCCGATGATGAGTGACCTGCGTGAATCCGGGTCTTTGGAGCAGGACGCGGATATGGTTTTGCTGCTGCACCGCCCCGAGTCCTATAACCCCGATGATCGCCCCGGCGAGGCCGATTTGCATGTTGCCAAACACCGTAACGGGCGCACCGGCACGATTCACCTCATGTTCCAAGGACACCTCTCTCGGTTCGTCAGCGCCGCGCGTGTCTCTCCGGAGGACGCCCCGCCACCTCCCGAAGATTATTGAAATATAACCGGGCGGCCCGAAGCGAAACCTTAAACGTTTTTGGGGTTGAGCCGAAGCTCAACCCCAAAAACTACGAATTCCTGAAACTAGAATCTTAGGCGTTCGCTTTTTCCGCGCGCACCGTCACCTCGAGCGGAGCGGTCAACTTCTCAAAGAGCCGCACCGTCAACTGGTAGGTTCCCACGGACTTAATCGGCTTTTCAATCGCAATCTTGCGCTTGTCGATTTCGGCGTCCTTTTGTTCCTTCACCGCTTCAGCAATCTGCGCGGTCGTAATCGCACCGAACAAGCGGCCGTTCTCACCGGCCTTGGCATCGATCAAAACCGGATCCCCTTCGGCAAGCTTTTCCTTGACTGCCTGGGCGATCTCCATGGAAGAAATCTGCTGCTTCGCCACAGAGGCCTTCAAACGGTCGATTTCTTTCTGGGAGCCCTTGGTCCACGGCATCGCAAGACGGCGCGGAAGGAGGAAGTTTCGGGCGTAACCCGGACGCACCTCCACCACGTCTCCGGCAAGACCGAGCTTCGCTACTTCGTGAGTGAGAATAACTTTCGTGTTCTGAGTCATTAGCTTTCTCCCTTCGGTTTAGCGAGCCGAGCTCGAGTAGGGGAGCAGGGCCATCTCGCGGGCGTTCTTGACGGCCTTCGCGATTTGACGCTGTTCCTGCGTGGTGACGCCGGTGACGCGACGAGCGCGAATCTTGCCGCGATCGGAGATGAACTTCCGCAAAAGCGCGGTGTCCTTCCAATCGATCGGTCCGACCTTGTGTGCCTTTACCGGAGCGAATTTCTTCCGGCTAATGGGTTTGGAATTCCTGGCTTTGTTACCCATGTTTTCTCCTTGGTAATAGTGTGGCCTGGTGGCCAAAAGTTTCTTGAATGTGTGTGTCGTTCCGGTTTAGAACGGCGGATCGTCTTCGAAGTTCGACTGCGGGGCAGCATCTGTTCCGTAGCCGGCAGGTGCCCCCCACGGATCATCGGCGCCACCTCCGGCGGGCTGACCATAGTTGGCCTGAGGGCGCTGTCCGCCACCCTGAGAGCCGTGGCTACCTTGACTACCGGCACCACCCTGGCCGCCGAAGCTATTGCCATAGCCCTGGCCGCCTTGACCTGAGTATCCGCCGCCATTGCCACCGAAGTCGCCTCCGCCGTAGTTGTCGCGGCGTTGATTCCGGGTGACCTGAGCGGTCGCATATTTCAGCGAGGGCCCAATCTCGTCCACAGTCATTTCAATCACGGTGCGACGCTCGCCCTGTTGGGTTTCCCAAGAGCGCTGTTGCAGGCGTCCCTGAGCCACCACACGCATCCCTTTTTTCAAGGATTCCGCAATGTTTTCGCCCATTTCTCGCCACGCGGAGCAGCGCAGAAACATCGCTTCTCCGTCTTTCCAGCTATTGGTCGCGCGATCAAAGGTTCGCGGGGTCGAGGCAATCGTGAAAGATGCCACCGCAGTCCCGTCGCCAATCCAGCGCACTTCCGGATCCGCCGTGAGGTTTCCGACAATCGTGATAATCGTATCGCCAGCCATTATTACTCCTTACTAACTCAGCAAAATTATTCATCCAGCCAGGATTACTTCCAGCATAAACCGAGGCTCTAAACGAAAATTTCGCTAACTTGCTTTCAGGCGTCTCGGCGCAGCAACTTGGTCCGCAAAATGGACTCGTTTAGCGTCAATTGACGGTCGAGCTCCTTGGCAACCTCCGGAGTAGTTTCGAGGTCAACGACTACGTAAATTCCGTCAGTCTTCTTCATGATGGGGTAGGCCAGGCGGCGCTTGCCCCACACATCGAGTTTCTCAACTTTCCCTCCGAGGTCGTTTACCTGTCCAAACAGGGCGCTCATCGAAGGTTCCACGGTGCGTTCATCAACCTCGGGGTCGATGATCACCATCATTTCGTACTTTCGCAATGTTTTCTCCTTTGGTCTTTTGCGGTTACGGTCCTTCCGTAACAGGAGTGGGCTTGTCCTTGCGAAGAGATGCCAAAGCAGGCATCCCACTAGACAAACTATCCAAGTCTAACGGTTTTGGCTCTGTTAGGCTAATTCGTATCTGTTCCTTGTATTCTCGATTCTTCACCAGGTTCGTAGTAGTATCCATATACTTAGTCACCGCAATGAGTCCTAGTAGATGAATGGGCTGGAGCCACTCCGTAGCATAATCTGGAAGTAAAAACACGCAGGTGCAAGGTTGATCCAAACGAGTGAGCGTGTTATGCCGCGTGTATGATGAAACAATGCGGTCGAAACCATTTTCAATCCTTGCCAAGCCTACGGGAGCTTTGTGCAATTTAGATTGCACCTACTGCTTTTTTCTCTCAAAGGAATCGCTCTACGATGAGCGCCAACGAATGAGCGAACAAACACTCAGATTATTTCTTAAGGGATATCTTGATTCACAGCCAGATGGAGACGTGACAATAGCCTGGCAAGGTGGAGAACCAACACTACGTGGTCTAGATTTTTTTAAGCAAGCGGTGGCTATCGCCAAGGAACTTGCCCGTCCAGGTCAGCATTTATTTCACACGATTCAGACAAACGCCACACTCATAGACGAGTCTTGGGCAGATTTTCTTGCCACAGAAGGTTTTTTAGTGGGAGTCTCCATCGACGGCCCAGAAGCAATTCACGATACCTACCGGGTGAACAAGGCCGGTCGTGGCACTCATTCACAGGTGGTAGGAGGTTACCGTAAACTCCAAAAAGCCGGGGTTGAGATTAATATCCTCTGCACGGTTCACGCAGCGAATCAAAATCATCCACTTGAGGTTTACCGTTATTTCCGCGACACGCTCAACGCAAGGTACATTCAATTTATCCCGATTGTCGAGAGGGTTTCACGCAAGTATTTAAAAATTGCAGAACAAGGTTGGAAAACAGATAATAAGAAGCGACTTCTCTATCGCCAAGCGGGTAATGCCGTCACCTCACGAAGCGTAGAACCTAAGGCTTTCGGTGCTTTCCTCAGCGCAATCTGGGACGAATGGTTCAAAACAGACGTTGGTACTGTTTTTGTTCAACATTTCGATACGGCCTTATCCAATGCTTTTGGCGTACATTCGTTATGCGTGCATTCTCCCACCTGCGGCCAGGCTCTAGCCGTAGAACATAACGGCGACGTCTACTCATGCGACCACTATGTGGAACCAGGGTATTTATTGGGAAACGTGGCGACCGATCCGCTCGCAGCCATAGCTTTCAGCCCATTTCAGCTCCAATTCGGACAGGCCAAATCGAAACTTACGAAACACTGTCAGCAATGCCCAGTGAGATGGGCCTGTTTTGGGGGATGCCCCAAAGATCGTTTTGCAAAAAGCCCAGATGGAGAATACGGCCAGAACTACCTCTGCGCGGGCTACTATGATTTTTTCAGCCATATAACCCCAGGAATTGCACAGATGGTTCAGCTTATCCAACAGGGTCGTGAAGCGAAAGACGTGATGAACGAAAAGAAACTAGATTCTAGGCGATAAATTGTCAGGTCCACATTTTGTTCCGATCCAAGCCGACACCCCCCAACCGCGGCAGCCCTTAACAAACCCCCACAACCATTCACACAGACACGCACATCCCTAAGGCTAACGACCACCTCCACCTCCTTCAACACACCGGTAATCTAGACGCGAGAACCTAAACAACCCAGCAGATACTTTGTCCTTGAGAGTGTCTACCAAACATCTTCACCCCCACCCACAAGCAAACCATTAACCGGCAACACCTAACACACCTAAAACTGAAAGTCCAGAACACTCCACATTCCGCTGGACAAAGCACGGCGCCCGATGCTGGATATCAACATCGGGCGCCTAAACGGTGCGGCTTATTTACCTAAACAACCGAAAAACTCGGAATGCTGATCGGTTAGATAAATTGAGCGTCGTATTCTTGTCTACTTACCAGCAGCCACGAAAGCTTCACCGTGGTAGAACTTTGAAGGAGGAACAGGATCGCCTTCAATTTTACCGGAAGCAACATTGGCATCATTCATACTCTGCAGCCATCCCTCGATAGTACCGTCCTCAGTCATCTTATCGAGATCGGCGGAACTGTAGTATTTGGCATGAATGGCGTCGTTCTTCATGGAATCAGCATCCACACCAGTGAACTTGGCCGTAATTTTCACTGCCTCATCCATATTGTCTGCACGCCAGTCGTTTGCTTCACGCAGAGCTTTCAGAACCCGTGTGGTCTTCTCTTTATCTGGATCTACCCCAGCTACAAACGCGCTGGGAGCAATGAGATCTGGGAAATCAGTGTTCTTAGCAAGCTCTACAAGTTCTGGTACTTGCGCTTTGATGGTGTCCACAAGTGGATACCAGATACCAGCAGCATCTACCTGACCAGAGGCAAAAGCAGAAACCACTGTGGAGGCATCCATGGCCACTTTTTCGATATCATCCATGCTCATACCCGCTTCCTGGAGTGCACGCTGGACGATGGTGTCCCCTGAAGTGCCCTCAGGAATAGCTACTTTTTTGCCTTTGAGGTCTTTAATCGAGTTGATTCCTGGCTGAGCAATCACGCGATCTGCTTCGCCCACAGCGTTAATCATAATCACGGATGCCTGACCAGATGCCGGGAGCCACATAGCACCGTTACCGATGTAGCCATAGTCGAGATCGCCGGTTCCAAGTGCCTGGATCTGCAGCGGACCATTTGTGAACGGAATTGCCTCAACGTTAAGACCGTTCTTTTCCCAGAGGCCTTGGTCTGCAATAATAGCGGCCAGTGAAGCTCCGTTATAGTCTGCAATATAGCCAAATTTCACGTCTAGTACTTCCTGGCCTTGCTCTTTAGGCGTCTGCGTAGCCGCCTCGTTTTTGGAGCAGGCACTAAGTGCTGTAATCGCGAGGCCGACGCTGAGTAGCCCTGCGAGGGTTTTCTTGATAGTGTTCATTGGTTCTCCATTTCTAGGGTTATTCATCCTGGTTATCCATTTGTTTTGATTACACACATGCTGTTTGCATCAAAAACTCGCTAACAGATCCTTGTATGTAGAGGAATCGTAATCTTCCTCATTTTGGTACTTAGTGCTGTACTCCATCTTGGTGATACACCTCATACCAAATCTCGTTACGCAGCTCAGCAAATTCTGGACTGAGGCGCACTTCTTCCGTACGTGGGTACGGCAGATTAACATCAATCAAGCGGTGAATGCGCCCGGGGCGCGCAGCCATTACCACGACTCGATTAGCCAAGAAAGCAGCTTCGTCTACGTCGTGAGTGATGAACATAACGGTTCGCTTCTCTTGCTCCCACGTGTTGAGCAAATGCTCTTGCATACGAACCCGAGTAAGGGCATCCAGAGCCCCGAACGGTTCATCCATCAATAAAATGGACGGGTTCATCGCATAGGCACGAGCGATAGCGCAACGCTGTTTCATACCACCAGACAGTGTCTTAGGCAGAGAATCGGCGAATTGGGTGAGCTCTACCATATCGATGAAATGTTGGGCTTTCTCACGTCGCTCTGCCTTTGAGACACCGGAATTTTTCAGTCCAAATTCCACGTTTTGACGAACTGTAAGCCACGGGAAAAGCGCATACTGTTGAAAAATCACCCCACGCTCAGGAGATGGACCATTCACGATCTTGCCATCCACAGTTGCTGTGCCTTGGGTTGGTTCTTCCAAACCGGCCAGAATGTTTAGCAGCGTAGATTTACCGCAACCTGAGGGCCCTACGACCGTTACGAATTCATTTTCCTCAATTGTGAGATTCACTCCACCCAAAGCGACGAATTCTTCTTTTCCAAGAGAGAATACTTTGCTTACGTCTCTTACTTCGATTTTACTCATCGACGTTCCTGCCATCCTGTCAATTTGTTCTCAATCCAGAGCACCATGCGATCCATGATTAAACCGAAGGTGCCGATAATGACAATGCCCACAAAAATCGTAGGGATATCGTAGTAAATCTGGGATTGCTGCATCCGATAACCTAAACCTTGCTGTGCCGCGATAAGTTCAGCCGCCACCACTGTAGCCCAAGCAGAACCCAAGCCAATACGCATACCTACGAGAATAAATGGTGTGGAGGCTGGAACTACTACTTTTGCAAAAATCGTGCTGTCTTTAGCGCCTAAGACTCGCGCCGCGTTTATAAGTGTCTTATCCACCTGCACAACACCCTGGAAAGTTGAAATCACGCAGGAAAGGAATGCCGCCAAAAAAATAACAAAGATTTTTGGTGTCTCGCCAATGCCCATAAGCACAATAGCTAGCGGGATAATAGCGAGGGGCGGGACAGTACGGAAGAATTGCACCCACGGCTCGAGTAGACCTCGCGCCCAGCTGTACCAGCCCATCAAAAAACCTACAGGAATCGCCAGAGCAGTACCGAGAAGGAAACCCGTAAATACGCGACGGAGAGAAGCAATTATATCCTCACCCATAATCCCTTTTTGTGCGTACTTTATTGCCGCCTGTACCGTCTCCACGGGGGTGGGAAGATTTTTAACAAACATCGACACTACCCACCACGTGGCAATTCCCAGAAATATGGTAGTCACGTTGAGTGCCATATTTAAGCGCTTTTTCTTAACCTCTGCCTCGTTTTTAAAAGGTGTTTTACGCTTACCAACTGCTGTAGAAGGATCCGGTTCGACTACGTTAATAGACATGATCGAACCTCCCGTTTTTTGCTTTCATCGAAACTCCTTTGTATCAAAAATGTGAAAACATCTCTTGTAGCGTTAACCCTATTTATTAAAGTGTCGTAGAGGTAACGCTGCCACACACGTTACGTGTCATAAATGCGAGGGTTGATAAGGTTTGGTGGTGTACTAGGTGTACTAGCTGTGTTCGCTTCTGACATGCTCGCAATCACTGCACCAACTGCCCCGGCTTTGAAACCAACACTAGCGGCGCACACGCGACTTTGCGCAACAGGAAGAATCTCTTTATCAACCTCTGTTTGAATCACCTCCTGCTGAGTTAGCAAAAGATTTCCTACTTCCCCGGAAATCACAATTGAGTCTGGATCTGTAACCACTGCTGCGCATCCAATAGCCCGCCCCAGTGTTTTCGCCGCCTGAACCACAATTTCTTGCGCCCTGCGATTCGAATCCGGGAGCCTGGATGTGCGTGAACTGTTACCTGGGTTTGTCCTGCGTTCGGGATTGTCTTGATGTGCTGCCTCGCAGAGGTCGGCGAATGTATCTTTCGGGTGTCCCGCTTTCCTCCAGGAGTTTTCTAAAGCAGTAATCGAAATAAAAGCTTCCAGACAACCTCGTTTTCCGCATCGGCATAAAGGAGCATTATCGCTGTGATCCACACACATATGCCCAATTTCTCCAGCGAGTTTTGCCGCTCCCACAACTGCTTTCCCACAGTCAATCACCGCTCCGCCCACGCCGGAGGATAGTCGCACATACAGGAGGTTTTCGGCACTGGGGTGATTCGCGGCTTCCGCAATTGCGGCATAGCGAATATGGTGAGCAGTGGCCACTGGCACATGAAATTCTTCAGCAAAAATCTGTGTTACACGCAGGCGGGTATCGTTGGCTGAATCTTGCATAACTTGTGTGCGAGATTCGGCTTTGAGTTCAGCGCGGCTTGGGAAAACCGCTGGATAGTTCTCCTCGCTAAATCCAAAGTGCCATGATGCCGACCCTGGTAATCCAATAGCGATGCGGCTCAATTGCCTCAGATGAAGCTCATGGGATGAAACGAGGGTTTGAATAAACTTTATTGCCGTGGTGCAGCGGGATTCCCATGTTGCTCCAGCTTGAAACTCCTTCATTCCAGAAACAATTTCTGTACCAGCGTTGTTTGCGAGTATCACGATTACACGCGTATGAGACATATCTACGCCAATGTGTCGCACTGCAGTTGGATCTATAGCAAGAATTGCCGCGCGACGGCCTCTCCCTTCGCCACTCTGAGTGGCCACGGTGACGATGGCGCCTTCATCATGGAGCTGTGAGAGCACGGGAGTAATCGTGGTACGAGTGACACCGAGGCGTGATGCTATTTCTGCGCGCGTAAGCTGATGACCAGCTCCTAATAAGTTGAGCACATCTTGAGAATGTTGTTCAAAACTAGCGCGCCTTTGCGTCTCCATAGGACTAGTATGGAGCATCACACTAATTCTGTCAATTATCCGACAGAATAAATGGTTAGCCTATTTACTCGAAAGAAACCTCATCCAAATCGGAACGCGCAGTATTCACCAGCGGCACATCAAAATCGACCATAGCGGCCATCCACTTGGCAAAAGAATGATCGCCGCGCTCACGCAGCTGACGATAAAGCTCTGTGGCAAGCTCACGGCGTTTTTCATCGTACACCGGCACATAGTACACGTTATTAATCTCACCAGGATCTCTACGCAAATCATACATTTCGTTTACAGATTCAGGCGAAATGATGAGTTTGTAATCGCGGGTGCGAATCATGCGTTGCTGCAAGGGGAAATGATGACCGTGAAACTCGCACACAATGTTCTCTCGCCAATCTGGCACCTCATCCCTGCGGGTTAAATCCACAATCGAACGCCCATCCTCAGCAAGACTCGTATCAATCCCTGCCACTTCCAAAAAAGTGGGAGTGAGATCTAGCAGCGAAACAAACGCATCAGACCGCCCCACTCTCGACACTCCTGGAATGTGGGCAATCAAAGGAATTCTATAAATGTCGTCATACATCGCCGGACCCTTGTCGTTTAGGCGATGGGAACCAGTAAATTCGCCGTGATCTGCACAAAAGAAAACAGCCGTGTCATCGAGTACGCCAAGTTCCTCGGCAGCCTTCATGATTCGCCCAATCTCAAAATCAATCATGGCTACATACCCCCAATACACAGCGATGAGCTTCTTCCACTGTTCCGTGGTGAAGTCAGCTGTGCTCCAATAAGTGGCGTAATTCTGTTGTACGGGAGGTTTACCCACAAGTGAGTCTGCGAAATTGTCGGGTAACGTCACACAATCCGGATCAATTAAATCAAACCACTCATCAGGCAGGAAATATGGCAAATGCGGACCGAAAAAATGAATCTCGAGATCAAATGGCTTCTGATGCTCTTTCCAATCATCTGCATACTCTTTAAGCTTTTCAATCGCACGATCTGCTAGGAAACGCTCAAATGTAGCTTCCTCAGGCTGGCGCAGGCGCGCGGCAATAATATGCCCATCACGATTTCCGGGGAGTTTACCTCGATACACATCATATGCGCGCACCGGAGGTAGATGATTTGCCTCTAGCCACGCCACGTATTTCTCGTTGCCCACGGGGTTTTCGGCGCCCCAGTACGAATCGTCATCCATACCAAATTTGTCTGGCAAGTTGCGACCACAATGATACTTACCCACGATTCCCACGTTATAGCCATGGTCGCGCAATTCTTGAGTATAGGTCCAACTGCCAAGCGGAATAGCTGTTCGATACGCAATATTCCACTCGTCATTAGCCACCACCTTGTGTTTAAAGGGGAATTTTCCTGTAAGGAGTGAAGAACGAGCCGGTGTACAGATAGCAGTCGGCGTGTAAGCATTCGTGAAAGCAAAACCCTCACTACCAAGCTTGTCAAGATTCGGGGTGCGCGCATAAGGATTACCGAGACAGCCTATTGTGTCGATACGGTGCTGATCGGTCATGATATTCAAAATGTTGCGCACATTATCCGGAATCGTTCTAGTAGAGTTCACCGCGTCGTCCATATCGTTACCTTCACAAAGAATCTCTTGAGGTGTCTTTGCCTCGTATTGTACTAGTGTTCCTCATCTTCCTACCTGAAAAAACACAAACAGTCTCTCACAGCCGCCCTACCAGCGCGTATCAAGCTAGGTGACTAGTTAAACCGATACAACCGCTGAGCGAGGCGGTAAAGTTTGACCTGGGTGGAGCGCACGGCGGGATTCTTCAAACTGACCCCCCACACGAGCGGGTGGCGGCGCAGCCGCTTCGCGAGTTTTTCCGAGCGAGACTCGATGTGTTTCCACATGTCATCGCGCATATTGAGCGCCTCGCGGTCGCCGCGGAGAATCGAGAAAATCGAGGACGCCGTCACGATCAGCGCCAAATACCCCTCCATGTATCGCTCGAGGTGGGGGTTGCGAGGCTCATCATGCTGCGTGAAAGCATCGACCATCAACCTGGTGACCCGCATTTGTTGATCGAGCCGGCCGAGCATAACCTTCTCGTTTACCGACTGGTCCTCGCGTCCAATGAAGTAGTGGTAGAGATTCACCGGCATATAGTACATTTTCTTGACATAAGGCAAGGGCTGGTAGACAAAAATGTTATCCACGTAGAAGGTGTGTTTCGGAAGTTCCAGCCCGCTTTCCCGCAAGACCTCGGTGCGGTAGACCGCGGAGTGCATCAAAATGTTTTGCCCCACCCCGAAGCGTCGCACCTGGTTCCAGCCGATAATCCGGTTCATGGGAAGGGCGTTAATGTAGCGAATCACCTTGCGGGAGCCGGTCAAAATATGTTCGTACACATAGTTGCAAACGACAAGGTCAACGCGCTGTTTATGGGCGATAAACATCCGCAGGCGTGCCATCAAGAGGTTCAACGCCACGCGGTCAAGCCAGTCATCAGAGTCCACGACCTTGAAATATTTCCCGCGCGCGGCCCGCAATCCCGCCATTACCGCCCCGCCGTGTCCGGCGTTTTCTTGGTGAATGACCCGAATCGTGTCGGGCATGTGTTCGGCCCAGCGGTCGGCTTTTTCTGCCGTTTTGTCGGTCGATCCGTCGTCAACAATGATGATCTCCGTGTCGTCTCCCGCCCCGAGCATGGAGGACACGCAGGCATCCATGTAGTCCTGGGAGTTATAGCAGGGGATCACGAATGACAGGGTGATAGGGCGATCGGTCTCGACCGGTTTCTCGGGTTCGGACGAGTTTTCCCGCTGGGTCACTTCAGTCGGTTCGGCCGGTTTTTCGAGATTAGCTTTCATGGCAGAGTTTTCTTCCACAGTATCCAAATCCTTCACTTGGGTTCGTTTCGGGCATCTGTTCGTTTCATCAATCGTCAGTCAAAACCAGGTGCAATCCCCCGACCATGCGGGCGATGAGGTTGTAAATCATCGCTGCCAGCCAAGACAGCACGGTAAAGACCAGAATCTGGAAGACACCGTAGAGCGCTACGAGGGCGATGAACCGCGAGAACTGCAAGGCGTCCATGAGATTCACCAGAGCGGTCGCGCTCAAAGCGGCGAGGAAACCCTGCATCGAGGAAAACACGTGGAGCATGTCCAGCACAATCCACAAGGCTGCGGCCGCCACGAACTGAATCAGCGCGAAAGCCACCGCCACGAGGAAACCGATCTTCATGGCCGAGAGCGGATTCACCCGCGAAACCGTGAGCTTCACGCGCCTCGCGTCGGGGATGGAGGCGTATTCTGCCTCGCGTTCGGCTTCTCTCTCGGCTCGTCTCGCCTTCGCGGCTTCTTTCGCGGCCGCTTTCTGGGCGCGTTTTTCTGCCTTTTTTGCTTCTCGTTCTTGACGTTCGAGTTCCGCGGGAGTGGGTTCAGTAGAGCTCGGGTCGGTTAAGTCGGTAGCGACTGGGGTTGCGTTCGCGGAGGTTTCCACGGTGGGTTTCTCTTCCGCAAGGGCCAGCCCGCTGGTGGGTTGGGTTTCTTCCATTTCAGCAAGGGCCTCCCCTGAATTTGGCGCGTTGTTTCCGGATTCGCTGGCCGCAAATATTTCAGTCGAATCGCCACTATCTCCGCCGAGCGCCTCTCCCGCTTCTTCGGCGTGGCTGTTTTCTGCGGTTTCGGAGGAATTATCCGGCTCGCTCTTGTTGACTTCAAACACCCCCGAGTCGCTGTCTCCCGTTTCGGGGGCCGACGGCTCGGCTTCCAAGCGATAGGGAGACACGGAACCCTCGCCTCGGTTCGCGTCCTCCCCGAGCGCGAGTTTCGTCCAGTTCACAGTGCTGGATTCCGTGTCTTCGCTGGGTGGCTGGGCGGCGGGGGGAGGGGGCGGCGGAAAAGCCTCTTTGTTCTTGGCTTTAAAACGCTTAATCCTTGTCATCACGTGCCTTCCGAAAGTCTTAGTCCCAGTCTAAAGGGTGCGCCGGGTTTCACTCAATTGGCTGGTGCTCTAATTGTTCAACTTTCACGCCTCGGTAGGGAGATTTGCGGCGGATTCTGCTGGAGTTTCCGCCTCCGCGGCGGCCTCCCCTGCGGGGGCATCCTCCTCTTCCTCCGTGTCGGTTTCCACGTTCAAAGTCACCGCAATCACCTTGTCATCCCCGTCAGCGCGCGAGAAAATCACGCCCTGAGTGTTGCGTCCGGTTCGGCTCACTTCATCGACCCGAGAGCGGACAATCTTGCCGCCCGCCATAATGACCAAAACCTCGGAGTCCTCGTCGGTCACCAGCGCGCCGACAAGGTGTCCGCGCGCTTCGACAAGGTTCGCAACCTTGATGCCGAGCCCACCGCGACCCTGGACGCGGTATTCTGCGAGGTCAGTGCGTTTCGCGTAGCCGCCTTCTGTGACGACGAACAGGTCCGCGCCTTCCCGCACCACGTCCATCGTCAACAGTTCATCTCCCGAACGGAACCTCATGCCGGTCACGCCCGAAGTCGCGCGACCCATGGGGCGAAGCTGGTCGTCGGAGGCGGTGAAACGCAGGGACTGACCGAGGCGAGACACCAAGATGAGATCATCAGTGGAATCCGCGAGAACTGCGGAAACGAGATGATCCGGCTGGCCTTCCTCGTCTTCACGCAGCTTGATGGCGATAAGCCCGCCGGTGCGGTTCGTGTCGTAGTCACTCAAGCGGGTTTTCTTGACAAAACCGCGGCGCGTGGCCAAAACGAGGTATTCCTTGTCCTCGAAACTCTCGACTTGGAGAACCTGGGCGATGCGCTCCTCGGGCTGGAAAGCGAGCAGGTTCGCGACGTGCTGGCCTTTCGAGTCGCGTCCGCCTTCGGGAATCTCGTAAGCCTTCACGCGATAGACCCGCCCGAAGTTCGTAAAGAACAACAGCCAGTCGTGGGACGAGGTCGTGAAGAAGTGTTCGACCTGGTCGTCTTCGCGAAGTTGCGCGCCTTTGACGCCCTTACCGCCGCGCCGCTGGGAGCGGTAGGCGTCCACGCGAGTCCGTTTCGCGTAGCCGCCGCGGGTGATTGTCACGACCACGTCTTCTTCGGGGATAAGGTCCTCAATCGACATCTCGCCGGCGAAAGGCACAATGGTCGTCTTGCGTTCGTCTCCCCACTTGTCGGTGATTTCCCCAAGTTCGTCCGAAACTATCGAGCGCTGGCGCTCGGGGCGAGCCAGGATATCCTCGTAGTCCTTGACTTTCGCCTCCAACTCGGCGTGTTCATCAAGAATCTTCTGGCGTTCCAAGGCGGCGAGGCGTCTAAGTTGCAGGGCGAGAATCGCGTCAGCCTGAACCTCATCGACCTTCAGGAGATCCATCAACCCGATCCGCGCGTCTTCCACGGTCGGGGAGCGGCGAATCAACGCGATGACTTCGTCAAGGGCATCTAGGGCCGCGAGATAGCCTTGCAAAATATGGAGGCGTTCCTGGGCTTTGGCAAGACGGAAAGCGGTGCGCCGCTTGATGACATCCACTTGATGCATGACCCAGTAGTGGATGAAACCATCGAGCGACAGCGTCCGCGGCACCCCGTCGACCAGCGCGAGCATGTTGGCGGGGAAGGAGTCCTGGAGCTGGGTGCGCTTATAGAGATTGTTCAAGACAACTTTCGGAACCGCATCGCGCTTCAAAACGACGACGATGCGAGTGCCGGCGCGATCCGAGGTTTCGTCGCGAATATCCGCGATGCCCTGGAGCTGGCCGTCTTTGACGAGCTGGGCGATTTTCACGATGAGGTTATCGGGGTTGACCTGGTAGGGGAGCTCGGTGGCGACGAGGCAGGTTCGGCCGTGGAGTTCTTCAACGTTGACAACCGCGCGCTGAATAATCGAGCCGCGGCCCGTCCGGTAGGTTTCCTCAATCCCGCGCCGGCCGAGGATGGTGGCGCCGGTCGGGAAGTCCGGGCCTTTGATGCGCTGCATCGAGGCGGCGAGAAGCTCCTCGCGAGTCGCTTCGGGGTTTTGAAGATACCACTGGGCGGCGTCGGCGACTTCGCGGAGATTATGCGGCGGAATGCGGGTCGCCATGCCGACCGCGATACCCTCCGAGCCGTTTATCAGCAAGTTCGGGATACGAGAGGGAAGCACGGTCGGCTCTTGGGAGCGGCCGTCGTAGTTGTCCATGAAGTCGACAGTGTCTTCTTCAATGTCACGCACCATTTCCATCGCGAGAGGCGCCATCTTGCACTCGGTGTAACGCGGTGCGGCCGGCCCGAGATTACCCGGGGATCCGAAGTTTCCTTGACCGGCAACCAGGGGATAGCGCATGGACCAGGGTTGGACGAGGCGGGCGAGCGCATCATACACGGAGGCATCGCCGTGAGGGTGGTAGTGGCCCATGACGTCACCAACCACGCGCATACACTTGGAGAAACCGGCGTTCGGGCGGTAGCCGCCGTCATACATGGTGTAGATGACGCGACGATGGACGGGCTTCAACCCGTCGCGCACGTCGGGCAGGGCGCGGCCCACAATAACGCTCATGGCATAGTCGAGATAGGATTTCTTCATTTCCTTCTCGAGGTCGACTTGCATGACCCGGTCGGCTTCTTCCTCGGTCACGACCGGCGCGTTCGGGTCGGTCGTGATTTCTTCCAAGTCGTTTTCGTTTTCGTTGTCAGCCACGTTTTCTTTCCTTTTTATCTCTAAGAGGTTTGCATATTAGTTGGCTTAGAAAAATGAGTCATGGGGACGTGCTTTTTGACTCATTTTTAGATATCCAAGAACCTCACGTCTTGGGCGTTGCGCTGAATAAAGGCACGCCGCGAGGCCACATCCTCGCCCATCAACAGGGAAAACACCTCGTCGGCGCTCGCCGCCTCGTCCATCGTCACCTGCTTCAAAAGTCGCACCGAGGGGTCCATGGTCGTCTCCCAGAGCTCCTGGGCGCTCATCTCCCCGAGACCCTTGTAGCGCTGAATTCCGCCTTCTTTCGGGAGCCGCGCGCCCGAATCAAGCCCGAGACCCAGCATCTTGTCTTTCTCTTTGTCGGAGTAAACAAACTGGTGAGGCTTATTTGACCACTTCAACCGGTAGAGCGGCGGGGTCGCCAAGAACACGTGGCCTTCCTCAATCAGCGGCCGCATATAGCGGAACAGCAGAGTCAGCAAGAGTGTCGTAATGTGTTGGCCGTCCACATCCGCATCGGCCATTAAAACAATCTTGAAATACCGCAGCTTGGAAAGGTCGAAATCTTCCCCGATCCCCGTCCCGAAGGCGGTGATGAGAGACTGGATTTCCTTGTTATCAAGTGCGCGATCCAGCCGAGCCTTCTCGACGTTCAAAATCTTGCCACGCAGAGGCAAAATCGCTTGGTGAGCCGGGTCGCGACCGGCCACTGCGGAGCCGCCGGCGGAGTCTCCCTCGACGATAAAAATCTCGCATTCGGTAGCGTCTCGAGAAGAACAATCCCTGAGTTTTCCGGGCATCGAGAAGGTGTCGAGGGCAGTCTTGCGGCGGGTGGCGTCGCGGGCTTTACGAGCGGCGTTACGGGCGACCTGGGCGGATTGGGCTTTCTGCAAGATAGCCTTCGCCTCGGTGGGGTGGGAGTCAAACCAGTCGCCCAACTGGGAATAGACAGTTTGTTGGACAAAGGTCCTAGCCTCGGTGTTTCCGAGTTTCGTCTTCGTCTGGCCCTCAAACTGCGGCGTGCGCAGTTTCACCGAAATCACCGCTGTCAGGCCCTCGCGGCAGTCATCGCCGGACAGGTTTTCATCCTTGTCTTTCAAGACCCCGAGGGTGCGCGCGTATTTATTCATCAAAGAGGTCAGCGCCGAGCGGAAGCCCTCTTCGTGGGTGCCGCCTTCGGTCGTGTTGATGGTGTTGGCGTAGGTGTAGACCGATTCGGAGTACGCCGAAGTCCACTGGAGGGCGACTTCGAGAGCCATGGTTTCGTTTTGGGAGGCCTCGAAGTCGATGATTTCTTCGTGGACAACCTCGGATTTCTTCGTCTCGTTGATGAAGTGGACGTAATCGTGAAGGCCGTTTTCATAGAGGTAGCTCACTTGTCGGTGGCCGACCTTTGGTGAATCTGCATCCCCCTCCGCGTCCCCCGTGACGAAATCGCCTTCCGCAGTGACATTCGGGCGTTCATCGGTCAGGGTGATTCGCAAGCCCTTGTTCAAAAACGCCATCTGTTGGAAGCGAGTCCTAAGCGTCTCGTAGTCGAAGTCTACGGTTTCAAAGATTTCCGGATCGGGGTAAAAGATTTGTTCCGTGCCGGTTTCATCAGTGGGCTCGCCGCGGGTGAGCGCCTTGGTGACCTTGCCGCCATTACCAAATTCAATATGCCAAGAGTAGCCGTCGCGCTTCACCGTAGTCAGGATTTTGGTTGAAAGCGCGTTGACGACCGAGATTCCAACCCCGTGCAGGCCGCCGGAAACCGCGTAGGATGAGCCGCCAAACTTACCGCCCGCGTGGAGGATGGTCATGACGACTTCGACGGTCGGGCGGTGTTCGGTCGGGTGTTCCGCGACGGGAATCCCGCGCCCGTTGTCTTGGACCTTCACCCCGCCATCGGCCTGGAGTGTGACTTCAATGTGGTCACAGTATCCGGCCAAGGCCTCATCAACCGAGTTATCGACCACCTCGTAAACCAAGTGGTGCAGCCCGCGTTCGCCGGTGGAACCGATATACATGCCGGGCCGAACCCGAACCGCCTCCAAACCCTCGAGGACGGTGATGTCCGAAGCGTCATAGTGTTCTTCGGACTTGTCGAAATCGCTCACGTTGTCTCCTTGCTTGAGCTTTGATTTTTAGCCAAGATTCTCGTTTTACATCCGTCATAATCCTACACTTTTTTAAGGCGATAGGCTCTCAGAGACACGTAAAGCCGGATTTAACGCGATTAACCCGAAATTCACATTTTCCTAACCGTAAGTATCGCGAGGGCCGCGACCCGGCACCGACAACCGGCCGTGCTTCCAAGACGGCACCACCGGCCCGCGCACGATAACCTGTTTCACCGCTCCCGCCCCGAGCCGGTTCGCGAGCTGTTTTTCCAACTGCGGCAAAAGCCATTTCAACTGGGTAGCCCACGCGGTAGAAGCTGTCCGAACCGTGAGTTTCCCTCCCTCAAAACTCTCCACCTGAGAGTGGGCGGCGACCTCCGGGCCGACATATTGCGCCCAGTTCGCCTTCACATCCTCCACATCCAGAGCACCTTGCCAACCGTGGCGTTTCACAAAATGCGCCCCCAAGAAACCCAAGGGCTGCGGGTCCCAGCGAGAAGGCCTCGGACCGGTTCCAATCCGCGCCACCCCGGGGGAATCCTCCACCAGATTCGGCAGTTTCTCGGGTGTCACCCCCAGAAGCCCAGCCAACTTCTCTCGATACCTCGCGTCAAGTTCCGCTTGGAGCAAATCGGTATCGCTCAAGGAAGTCTCCCGCGGAGATTGAAAGGACCCCACGGCTCCGGCTTCGGGGTAAAACCCCAGTTTAAACATAATTTCGCGATATCTTGCCAGCACCCGCTGCGGTAATTTCGCGCGCATGACGGGGTATCCGTCGGAATAATCAATGCTCAACATGAGGATTGGACCCCGCTTCATCTAGATCTTCCAGCGCCTCTACCTGGCTTTCGCGGCTGGCATTTAGTGACACCCGATATAACTTCCCCTCCAACTCCGAAGGTAACTCCGTGCCCATTGCGGAAGTCACCAAAACCTGGTCTGCCTCGCGAATCGCCCCGAGGAGAGCGGCGCGCCGCAACTCGTCGAGTTCCGCAAAAACATCATCTAGAAGCAGGACCGGCGTGTCTTCGAGCTTCTCTTTCAAAAGGTAAAACTCCGAAAGCCTCAGAGACAGCGCAAAAGACCAGGTCTCGCCGTGTGAGGCATAGCCCTTGACCGGAAAATCGTGGAGCGTAAGCGCGAGGTCATCGCGGTGGGTTCCACTGAGGTTCACCCCGCGTCGAGCCTCGTCAGCGTGGCGAGACTGAATAGCGAGGAGGATTTTTTCGCGCAGCAAGCCCTCATCTGCGAACATCTCCGCGCGCGCCGCGGGGTCGAGGTCGAGGGTTTTGCTGACATTGTCGCGGTAAGAGACAGTGGCCGCGAAAGTGCCGCTCCGGGCGGTTTCTGTTTCGGTAGCGGGGGTGGCGGTAGGGGTAGCGGAAACGGTCGCGAAGGGGGTTGTGGATTCAGCAAGGGATGGCCCGCTTGGCGGATTTTCGCCTGAAATCTGGGCATAAATCTCGGGCAGGAACTTTGCTAAGTCCCGCGTAACCCGCTCGCGAGCCGTCATGACTGCCGCAAACAGCGGCACCAAAGCCTCATCCCAAATCCCTATTTGGATTTCATCAAGGGGAGCATGGCGTTTGGCGAGGTTTTTCAGATATGCGCCCCGCTGACGCAGGGTCTTTTGAAGATCCGCGAGTGTTCCAGCCAAAGTGGGGTGGAGTTCTACCGCAATTTTGTCCAGGAAACTGCGTCTCGTCGCGGGGTCTCCCCCAACCAAGTCGAGATCTTCGGGGGCAAATAACACGGTAGAAAGATGTCCGATAAGTTCTCGCGGGCGGGTTTTATGCCGGTTGATCATGGCTCGGTTCGCTCTCCCTGCCACAATCTCAATCTCCAACAATTCCCCCGCAGCAAGTGGCTTGGTCTCCCCCAAAACCTCACTTTCGCGGGAGTGAACCCGAGTGCGAATCACGCCGGCACGGTTTTCAAGTTCGGGGGAGCGAAAAATCAGCGCCGCGTCGGTCCCGATTCGGTGGGAGGACAAAACCGCCAGATAGTTCAGCGCTTCGAGGAGATTCGTTTTGCCCTGGCCATTAGCCCCCAAAAAAACGGTAACTCCCGTCTCCAGGTGTAAAACCAGGGACCGATAGGAGCGAAACCAGTCGAGAGCCAGGTCGGAAACAAACACGCAGCCTCCAAAAATGCGTCATCTTTGCCCGCGCGCCGCCCTCAGACAGTACGCGGACGAAAGCATCACATACTCGTCCGAATCGGCATGATGAGATAGCGATATTCGAGATTATCTTCCCCGGTTTCTTCCTTCTGACCAGTGATAACGACCGGTTTTGTCTCGTCTTTGAAAGATAGACGCGCATAGGGTTCATCAATGGCGCCGAGTCCTTCGAGCAACATCCGCGAGTTGAAAGACACCGAAATATCCGGACCATTCAAAACGGCAGAAATCGTATCGCTCGAAGAGTTGTTTCCGCCCCCACCAGCGCTAAATTCGAGCTGTCCCTTGGTGAACTGGAGATAAATCTGTTGGTTGGAGAGGTTGGAGGACACAATCGAGACGCGCTTGGCGGCCTCAATGAACTCCGCGACTTTCACAATGGCGGTAACATTGATGGGCTCGGGGAAAAGCCGACGCACATCGGGATAGGCACCGTCATTAATCTGGCTCGTAAAAACGCGCCCACCTGCGGAAAGACCCACAAGATTGGCGGGTTCATCCCCGGATTCCACGGCGATAGAAATATCTCCCGAACTCGCAATATTCTTCGCGGCGTCAGAAATATTCTTCGCCTTCACCACGAGATCCTGGTTCACGTCTCCATGAGCAGACTTCCACTCCACTTCCTTCAAAGCCATCCGATAGCGGTCGGTGGCCAAAAGATAGAGCTTGTCGGGACGCACTTCCAGTGAAATACCGGTCAGCAAGGGCAAAGTGTCATCTCGAGAGGCTGCTACCGCAACTTGCGAAATCGAATGCGACAAGGCGCCGGCATCGATAGAGCCGGCAATCTCGGGAAGCACCGGCAACTGCGGGTATTCCTCGGCCGGCATCACCAGCAGGTTCTGTTTGAAGGTTCCGCAAGTGATGTGGAGGTAGTTGTCTTCCGTTTTGAAAGTAACTTGGGAAACCTGGTTCGGCAAGGCGCGAGCTGTCTCGCTGAGTAATTTGCCGTCGACTACTACCACTCCGAGTTCCACGATTTCCTGGGCCGCGACGGTGACGCGGGCCGAGACTTCATAGTCGAAAGAAGAAAAATTCACGCCACCGTCAGTGGCCTCAATGCGAACGCCGGCCAAGACTGGAACCGCAGGTCGAGGCGAGATGGAGCGGGAACTCCACTGGACGGCTTCGGCCAAGACTTCGCGATCTAAGACTAATTCCACGACACACTCCTCTAAATCAAGATTACTAAAACTTTAGCCTATAACAGAACCTCCTAACGATTTTTTCGCTTCGTCAAAATCCGGCCGCCGTTCGATGTTGGATGATTTTTGTCAAAGATTTTTAAATTGGTAGTAATTTTCATCGCAGGTGTGAATTGTGGGGAAAACCCGAATTCCCTCTCGCAATCCTCTGAACTACAAATGAGTAGTTTTGTTGATTTTTCGGTTCAAACTCACCTCCCAATTGTGAATTAAAACTTTTCCACAATTCCATCCCCAGCCTCCCCAGGCGTGTCCCACACCCTTTCCCCCGCTTTCTCCACAGCCCCTTCCCGCCCCTCTTCCTTCACCCCTTTTTCCCCACCAACTCGCCAAACGAGGGTCAGTCATTTCCTCCAGTTGTGTCCCGCTAGTTTAGGGTTTGTGTCGCGCTCGGTATTGGTTACTTTGTGCTTCGGAGCTGCTTGGGGGACGACCGCTCGTTCACTTTCTATTTGTGTGGGTCGTCCCCCAAGCGGCTCCGGAGAGCCCTACCCGAGAACCACAAGAGTCCCGCAAGACGAAACAATGGGCTACCTACTAACGGATCGAGCTGGTAGAGAGATTGACGGAACGAAAACTACTGGTAGGTAAAGAGATGATTACGAGGAAATCGGGGTTGAGGGAGAAGGGGACGGGCGGCGCGTGAGATTACGCCTCGCGGGCAGCGCGGCGGATTTGGTTGGTGATTTCCGTAACCGACTGGTAAGTCGTGGAATCCTCGTTCATCGAGTTGGTGATTTTCTTCACCGCATGCATCACCGTCGTGTGGTCGCGCCCCCCGAAAGCCTCGCCGACTTTCGGCAGGCTCAACTCGGTCAACTCCCGACACAGGTACATCGCGATTTGGCGCGAATTCACAACTGTCCGAGACCGGTCGGTGGACATGATGTCCTCGCTCTGGAGTCCGAAATATTTCGCGGTCTCATCCACAATCATCTTCGGGGTAATTTCCCGCGAATTCTTGCTCGTAATGAAGTCACGCAGAATCTCTTTGGCGGTATCCAAAGACACAGAATTCCCCGTGAGCGAGGCATAGGCCGTGATCCGAACCAGCGCGCCTTCGAGTTCCCTAATGTTGGAAGAAATATTGGACGCGATGTATTCCAGCACGTCATCAAATACTTCTAACTTTTCTTGGGCGGATTTCCGCCGCAAAATCGCGATGCGGGTCTCGAGGTTCGGAGGTTGAATGTCAGTCATCAACCCCCATTCGAGGCGGCTCTTGATGCGTTCCGCAAAAGACTTCAGCTCTTTGGGAGGGACATCGGAGGTGATGACAACCTGTTTGCGGGCGGTGTGGAGCGTGTTGAAAGTGTGGAAAAACTCCTCGAGCGTTTGCTCTTTACCCTGGAGGAACTGGATGTCATCAATGAGAAGAAAATCGACCTCGCGATAGTTGGCCTGGAATTCCGGAAAAGACTGGTTCGCAATCGCGTTGATGAACTCGTTGGTGAACTCCTCGGAGGATACGTAGCGAACCTTTGATTCAGGATAGAGCTCCAGGGCGTAGTTCCCAATCGCGTGCAGCAAGTGGGTTTTCCCGAGCCCCGAACCGCCGTAGATAAACAGCGGATTATAGGCTTGAGCAGGCGAAACGACGACGGACTCGGCGGCGGCGGCCGTGAATGAGTTTGAGGACCCGATAACAAAAGTGTCGAAAGTATATTGCGGGTTTAATCCGGTATTGCGGTCTATCTGGACCGTGCCCGTGAGCGGTGGGGTCGCCGGTTGGCTGGTCTGGGCGGTGACTGTGGTCACAGTTTCTCCAGAGGTTTCGGAAGATACCGTGGATCCCGTTGCCACGCTGGTGGATACGGAGCCGTCGGTCGGATTCCCCTCGGCAGGAGGATTCGGCGGGGTTGGAGGAGCGGGAGGGGCGGGGGTGGCCGCGGGCTGGGTGTCTTGCCAGGCTAGGGATTCATCAACGGTGATGATGAGATTCTCGATGGGTTTTGCCAAGACTTCACTAAAGGATTTCATCAAGGAGTCAGTGTATTTTGCCTCGATAATCCCCTTGACCATGGCCCCCGGAACCGCAATCACGACCGCGTCTCCGTTTTGACCCAGGGTTTTCGATTGACGCAACAGGGCCAAATCGAACTCGGGCAAAGTCTCCTCGGCCTGTATAATCTCTAGGGTGGCGGGGAGAAAATCAGTTTCATCGGAAGGTGTGAGAGGGGTGGAGGTCTCCAAAAAAATCACACCTTTCGTCTTTTCATCTTTGAGAAAAATCTGAATAAAGTCTGCCACGAATTCGGAAATCCACAAAGTTTTCCACAACCTGTGGATAAAGTTACAACGATGTAACTTCCGCTTGTTCTGCAATGTTACTAAAATATTTCCCTAGAGCTTCGTCTAGAGGTGTCCCCCAGAGTTTTCTTCGAATTTGCGCCAAAGGTCCCTTTTTATCTAAGATTGAACTCTGTCTTATGACCAACTTGAGGCTCAGGTTTTTGACCTGGGAATGAAATATTGCAGGAGAAGAAGTGACTAAGCGTACTTACCAGCCGCACAATCGTCGCCGTGCTAAGAAGCACGGGTTCCGTAACCGCATGGCTACCCGCGGGGGCCGTGCCGTAATTTCCGCTCGTCGTCGTCGCGGTCGGAAGCGTCTCTCGGCCTAAGCTTTTGCTCGCGCGGGACAATCGCTTGGTGAGCGCCGCTGATTTTCGGTTAGCGATGCGTAAGGGAGTGCGCTTTACCAGGCCGAACTTAGTGGCTTTCCACGTGCGAACCGAAGTGGAGACACCTCCTCGAATTGGCTTTATTGTTCCGAAAAAATCAGTGCGGCTAGCGACCGGACGCAACTTAGTGAAAAGACGTCTGCGCAGCGCCATTCGGGAGCGTCTCAGCCTTTTCCCGTCCGGTTCACTCACTGTTTTTCTCGCCCGCGGAAAAGTCGATAAGGTTAGTTTTACAGATTTGAATCTTCAGCTAGCTACCTTGATCGAAAGATTGCAAAACCATTATCAGGAAAATGAGGAGAGATGAGCCTAGCGGAAATGGGGAAGTTCCTGGTGCGACTCCCTGCCAATTTTGCCCGTCTCTTAATACACTTTTATCAACACACATTTTCCTTGGCTTTGGGGCCGCGCTGTAAGTACTATCCCTCCTGCTCCCACTATGCCGATAAAGCCTTCGAGGTTCACGGGTTTTTCAAGGGACTTGTCTTGACCGGTTGGCGCTTGTTGCGATGCAATCCCTTGAGCGACGGCGGAGTTGACTATCCGCCGGTGAAAGGTTCGTGGAAGAATCCCTGGACCGAGCCGGGTTCCGTCACCGCCGAAACGTACCGCGAGGATTCGGTAAATTCATTAAATTGTTCAACAGTTAATGACACAAAAGGGGTGTACTCATGCTGTTAACCATGCTCAAAACCGCTGCTGAGGGCGATTTGGCGCTCTACGACAAAGTCCTGTGGCCCTTCATGTGGATTATCGGCTGGATTATGCGCGGGATTCATGAGCTCCTCGGCCTGGTCGGGGTTTCTCAAGGCGTCGGTATCGGCTGGGTTTTGGCCATCATCGGTTTGACCGTCTTTGTGCGGCTCTTGCTGGTGCCCTTGTTCGTCAAACAGATTAAGGCCTCTCGCGCGATGACCCTGGCGCAACCCGAGATGACCGAAATCCAAAAGAAATACAAGGGCAAACGCGACCAGGATTCTTTGATGCGGATGCAGGAAGAAACCAAGGCAGTTCAGAAGAAATATGGTGCCTCCATGAGTGCGTCGTGTTTACCGGTTCTGTTCCAAATGCCAATCTTCTTAGCTCTTTACCGGCTCTTGTACAATATGAAGCCCGTGGCTGACGGCACTTTGCCCGGCAATGATGCTATCGGCGGCATGGGGCAGGTACAGGCCCAAAACCTCTGGGAATCCACTTTCTTCGGCCAGTCCCTCGGTTTGACCATGTTCGGGCCCGGCTCGGATATGTACACCAAGATTGTTATCGGCATTATGGTGGCGTATCTTGTGTTGTCGATGCTGTTCCAAACCATGTTCTTGACCATGAAGAACATGAGTTACGAGCAATTGCATTCCGATAATCCGATGGTGAAATCCACCAAGTCGATGCTCTACTTCATGCCGCTGGTCTACCTCTTCACCGGACCCGTGGTCCAGGTGGGCCTCTTGATTTACTGGGTGACTTCCAATACCTGGATGATTGCTCAGCAGTTCTTCATTATTCGCTCCTACCCCACTCGCGGATCTGATGCGGCGAAGTGGCGGGAGCCGGCGCACGAGAAGAAGTTCGAAGCTTACCGCGCTAAAGAAGAAGCCCGACTCGCCTCCGAAATCGAAAAGATTAACTTGAATGAGGAGGGGCTCAACCAAAAGGGCGTCCAGGTTGCTTTGCGCCAGGCGAGATTGAACCATATCCACCGTTTGGAAAAGCGCCGCATGGAGCTCGGTCTTGATGAAATCAACCTCGGCAACGTGGATGCCGTGGGTGGTAACACCGGCGGACAGCGGATGCAGCCGGGACAAAAGGGTTGGGAAGAATATCGGGCGCAGTTTGAGAAGGACTTGGCCGAGGAGAAAGCTAAAAATGCCGCCGTGGTTGAGGATAACGAGACTGTGGGCAAGGACGGACTCACCCCTGCGCAGCGCGCTGCCAAACAGGCCGAACGACGGGCTGCGGAACGTAAGGCTCGTCAAAATAAATCTAAGAAGAAGAAAAACAACAAAAACCGATAGAACAAAAGAAGGGCACCGGGGAGACAGATGACAAGCACAGAACAAATTGATGACTTGGACATTATCGAAGAAGATACCGAAGTCGTCGCGAACCACGGTTCTAAAATAGAGAGGTTAGAGGCCGAGGGTGATATTGCGGCCGACTACCTCGAAGAGCTGCTGGATATTGCCGATTTGGATGGCGATATTGAGATTGACGTCGAAAACGGTCGTGCGTTGGTTGAGATCGTGACCGAAGATGAAGAACCGGATCGCCGCCTGAATCGTCTGGTTGGTCGGCACGGCGAGGTTTTGGAGTCTTTGCAAGAGCTGACCCGTTTAGCGGTGCAGTCACAGACTGGCGAGCGTTCCCGCTTGATGCTCGACATTATTGGGTATCGCGCCGATCGACGCGAAGAGCTGCAGGCCTTGGTCGAAGATTTGGCCGAGAAGGTGAAGCAAACCGGCGAGCCAGTGAAGATGCAGCCGATGAATCCTTTCGAGCGCAAAGTCTGCCACGATATGGCTGCTGAGTTGGGTCTTTATTCCGAGTCCGAGGGCGTGGCACCGAATCGATATGTGGTGTTGTCTTTGGATGAAGGTGACGATGAGGACCTCGACGATGATTCCGAGGAACTCGTCGATGAAGATGAAGACTTGGTAGATGACGAGTAAATCTAACCGGTTCATAGACGTTCCAGAGATTTCGAACCCTGATGGCACCGTTGGCGCTCCCGAGGTGGAAGTAGAACCGGAACCTTCGGGCGTTGCGGACTTCTTCGACTTCGCGACCAATGGGATGCGGTACTTCGTAGACCTCTTGGTAACAGAGGGCATGGAGCAAGGGCTGTTGGGTCCGCGAGAGGCGCAACGTATCTGGTCTCGCCACATTTTGAACTGCGCCGTTTTAGGGCAGTTTCTTCCCGAGGGTGTAAGCGTGGCCGACGTTGGCAGCGGTGCTGGTTTACCTGGATTGGTTTTAGCCATTGCTCGACCGGATTTAGAAATAACACTCATCGAGTCTATGGATCGCCGGTGTCGGTGGCTGGAATGGGTATCCAGTGAACTAGATCTCGACAACGTACGTATTTTGCAGTCTCGCGCCGAATATCTGAAGGGACGAGAGCGATTTGAGTACGTTACTGCTCGGGCTGTAGGTAATCTCACCAAGTTGCTCCCTTGGGTGGCGCCGCTGGTTAAGCCGAAAGGGCAATTGTTGCTTTTGAAAGGTCAGAGCGTTCGGACGGAGATTGAAGAAGCCTTGGGTAAAAATGTGTTCCGCAAGTTGCATTTGACTGTGCCTGAGGTGCTTACGGTTGAGGAACCTGTTACTGGTGAAGACACTCGGGTGGTTAAGATCATCAAGAAGTGACCTCTTTGTTTCACGTGAAACATTTTCGGGTGGGGCGGGACTCGGTCGGTGTTATTATCTAATTTCAACATCATTGAATCAGGTTTCACGTGAAACATAGTCTACAATTTTGCGATGCTTCGTGGCGGTCTCATTGAACAAAAGAGGGAGTGTTTCACGTGAAACACCTTGGTAAGGAAGCCTAATGGAGATCCAAAATGAGTCTTACAATCATGGAACTCAAACTGTGAATCCAGATTGTGAAACGTTGCAAACTTGCGACTTTACCTGTGGATAACTTGTGGATAAAAATATTGCGACGAAGTGATTTTTTCATTCAGAACTATAGCGTAGACTGGTAGGAAAGAAAGGAACAATAGTGGATTCTGAAGACCGCCCACCGGTTGTGTTGCCGCATACGGATCACGAAGATTCGATTCATCGCACCTTGAAACCGCATAAGCCCACCTCGATTGCAGACACGCCTATCGCTCAAGAAATTGAAAAGACCATGGCGATGAAACGCGCACTCAAGTCCGAGGAGTATCCCCAACTTAGGAAGAATCACGTGGTAGCGGTTGCGAACCAAAAGGGTGGGGTTGGGAAAACCACTACGGTGGCTAACCTTGCGGTTGCTCTGGCGCAAAAGGGCACTAAGGTTCTCGTCATTGATTCAGACCCTCAAGGCAACGCCTCGACTGCTCTTGGAATTGAACACCATGCCGGCACACCTTCCCTCTATGAAGTGCTGGTAGGAAAGATGGCCTTAGGAGAGGTAGCCCAACCTTGCCCGAATGAACCTTCACTCTTGGTGGTCCCGGCTACCGTGGACCTCGCAGGGATTGAGATGGAGTTGGCTGATGAAGCCGACCGCTCCTATTTCCTGCGTCGCGTTTTGGAAGAATATCTGGCAGAGCGGGAAAGCACCCTGGTTTTGATCGACTGCCCCCCTTCGTTGGGGCTCTTGACGGTGAACGCATTTTGCGCCGCGAACTGGGTTTTGATTCCGGTCCAAGCGGAATATTACGCCCTGGAAGGAATCTCGCTTTTGACGGACACCACGAACAAAATTCGGGCGAGCCTCAATCCTGACCTGGATATTATAGCCTTCCTTGTCACCATGTTCGATAAGCGTACCAACCTTTCTGCCCAGGTGGAGTCGGATGTCCGGACGCACTACCCGAACCAGACTTTGAAAACGAATATCCCTCGCCAAGTCACGATTTCAGAGGCTCCTTCCTGGCAGCAAACAGTCGTGACCTATGACAAGAATTCTCAAGGCTCGGTGGCTTACCAAATGGCCGGTTTGGAACTGTTGAATAAATTAATCGAGAAAGAAAACTGAAATGGCAAAAAAACAGGCCCTGGGAAGTGGGCTCGGAGCTTTGATTCCCGATGCCACTATTACCCGTGGAGTGGATGTGATTGTTCCCCCGAAGCGCGGCGCGCTTTCCAGTCCCGAGGATGCGAAGGTTCATGATTTGTTGAATCCGCGTTCTCCGCGGAACAAGACTCGAGGGAAGGCTGATGGGGAACCAGAACTTGTGGAAGTTCCGGGGATGCGGATGGCGGAGTTACCGGTAAGCGCGATTGTCCCCAATGCGGTTCAACCCCGTGAGGTTTTCGACGAGGATGCGCTGGCTGATCTCGCGAACTCCATAAAGACGGTCGGGGTTCTCCAGCCGGTAGTGGTGCGTCCCTTAGAGAAAGCCACCAAGAGCGAGGCGGAAAAATATGAACTCGTGATGGGAGAGCGACGCTGGCGTGCCTCGAAGCTTGCCGGTAAGAAAACTATTCCCGCTATCGTGAGAGAGACCGCAGATGAGGATATGCGGAGGAATGCGCTGCTGGAAAACCTCCAACGCGTGAATCTGAATCCTCTGGAAGAAGCGGCCGCCTATCAGCAAATGATTGAGGAATTCGGGATTACTCAAGATGTTTTAGCAAAGAAACTCTCTCGCTCACGTCCCCAGATTTCCAACACCTTGCGGTTGCTGAAACTCCCGAGTGGAGTTCAGGTGAAAGTGGCTGCGGGGGTCTTGTCGGCCGGGCACGCGCGGGCTCTTCTCGGGCTGGAAGAAGCCGCGGATATGGAGAAACTTGCCGACCGGATTGTATCCGAAGGACTCTCCGTGCGTGCCACGGAAGAGATTGTGGCTGTCGGTGATGGGGAAACCCCGAAAGCCGAGCGCAAACCGCGCGTAAAGACGGCGCTCACTCCGGAACTCATGGAGAGTAAAACCCGCCTGGAGGATGCGTTGCAAACGCGAGTAAATCTCCAACTCGGAAAGAACAAAGGCCATCTCACCATCGAATTCGCGGACGTAGATGACCTAGCCCGCATCACCAAGCAAATCCTCCACTAGCCGACCTCACTGCCTTCTGCGTCAACCCAGTGCTACGCGGTGCTCGTCGCGTAACGCAGGTTCATCTTCTAGTCGTGTGGGTCGTGCTTGGGCTTGTACGGTATTTTCCTGTGGTTGCTTCGGAACCGCTTGGAGGACAACCGCTCGGCATTGTGCTCGACCTGCACGGGGTGAGGCATTGGTGGTTCTCTTGGTCGGGCTCTTCGGAGCGGACGCGAACCCTAGCGGGACGGAAGGGGAAGTTTCCCCTCGCGATGTGCGATTTTATTGTCGCACATCGCTCACCCCTCAGTCCCGCTGCGGGTTTCGCGTTACCGCTCCTCGTGCCCTACTGAGTGGTTTCGTTACGTAACTGGCGCACCGGTGCGCTGCTCCACGTTCGTTCACTTAACGTAACGTGACCACCCAACTGAGCGGAGTGCTCGGGGAGTTTCGAAGGAGCCTGTGGGTATTCGCAATCTCTTCGAGATTGCACACCCTCGGTCGCTCGGTTCGAACTCAAGCAAGCTTGGCTCGACCTCACTCCCTTCGGGTATTAGCAATCTCTTCGAGATTGCATACCCTCGGTCGCTCGGTTCGAACTCAAGCAAGCTTGGCTCGACCTCACTCCCTTCGGGTGCTCGTAGTTTTTCTTAGCAACTTGTTGCTTAGAAAAACAGAGCGGGACCCCACCGCGACGCAGACCGAACGCAATGCCGAGCTTGCTCGAGCATTGCCGAGACCAAGGAAGCGGCGCGCAATGCGAAGCATTGCAGGCACTTGCGCGATTGAGAAACGTACCGAGCACTCCGCGACCAAAAGACGAGAACGCGACGGAAGCCCGAGAAAGAGAATACGTGACACTACAGTTGAGGTACCGAGAAATGGAGTTAGAGTAAATCAAGCCCTGGATATGAGGGCGTAAAATGGAAGGGTGAGACCTGCAGATGTGGTGAAGTGGCTGGTGAGGCGCTTGTTGGGGGAGCGTGAGATCATCACCGACGGGCGAGCCTATGTCGCAAAACGCTACGGGGATAAATGGTGGCGAATCCGGCGGGTGACGCTGCGCGGATTCCAGCCGCAGCTAATGAGCGACTACCCCGCCACCCAACACTGTTCCCTCGCCTCCGTGACCGCGGTTGTTGATTATTATGCGCAAAGGGACTGGAAGAAACGCGGAAACGAGGCGCGAAATCCTAATACCCTGACGAGACAAGCAGTCTTCGAGACTGTGAGCCGTAAGGCATATTCGCGCTTGCTGTCATCTCCACAAATTGGGACTTTTCCTTGGAATATCGCCCGAATCTCGCGGCTGTCATTTGCTGAATTTGGCTATGAAGTCGCGGCCAAAAATCGCTGCTATCTCCGCTGCCACCCCACCCTAGCCAGGCTCCTAAAAAGCGAAATCAACCACGGGCGACCCGTCATCGTGAGCTTTTCTCACAACCAATATTTCTCTCATACGGTGACCGCCTACGGATATGAAGAATACATTAACACACAAACACAAGAAAAAAAGGCTCTTCTCGTTGTGGCTGATAACTGGTCGCGCTCCGAGCGCCTGGTGGATCTCACCCGCGCTGGAGACTGGAAGGATACATTTGTGGCCATCAGTCTTGTAAGAAGCTAGTGAAGCAGATATGCTAGCAGTGAAAGCATATTGACAGCAAACAGGAAGATAAGAAGATGGCTACCATAACCGTGCGACAACTTGATGACGAAGTCGTCGACCAGCTGAAACTTCGGGCTGCCAGTAATCGGCGCTCTATGGAGGCTGAGGTGAGAGAGATTTTGTCGGAAGCCACCAAGCCTAAACAGGAGGAAAAAAATCTCCTGCAGCTTCTTGATGAAGCCCTGCACGGGTTTGAAGGAATCGACTTGACCGAGCAGCGAAGCGAAAACCTACGATGGGCCGAATTTCAATGATAATTCTGGATACGAATATTATTTCGGAGCGAATGACACCGAATCCGGATCCTCGGATTACTCACTGGGCTGAGAGTATCGCTGGAGCTGAGATGGCGCTTACTGCCATCACGGTTCATGAAATCCGTTACGGGATCTTGCGGCTCGGGGAAACGCGGAAATCCACCGACTTGGCAGCAAGGTGGGCGGTATTTCGTTCGCTGCTCTCAGCCTCCCAGGTTTTGCCATTTGATGAAGTTGCCGCAGAGATGACCGCGAGAATCGCTGTGGATTGCGAATTGCGCGGTATCTCTATTCCCAGTCATGACGCGCAGATTGCGGGGATTTGTTTGGCACATCGGGCGAGTCTGGCGACCCGCAATGAGAAGGATTTCGAAGCGATTGCGGGATTAGAACTCATAAATCCTTACCTGTGAATGGGGGCTGTCAGAGCAAGGTTCTGTAAAAGAAGAATTTAAAACCACATCCAGGTCCCACGTGTCCGCATGACAACGCGACTGGAGAAACAAGCAGCAAGGACACTACGCGGTCTTAGACGCCGGTGAAACGCGGGCAAGGAGGTCTTTTTCCTGCTCGTAGGTGACAGCCAGGCGGCGGATGCCCTCGCGAATTTCCTCCTCGGGAGGGTAGCAATAAGCGATGCGCAGGTAATCCGCGCCGCGACCATCGGCGTAAAAGGCCGTTCCTGACACGTAGGCGACGAGATTTTCCACCGCTCGCGGTAGCATCTCGTTCGTATTGATACCAGGGGGGAAATGCACCCAGGTATAGAAGCCGCCCACGGGATGCGTCCAGGTACACTCGGGGAGGTACTTGGTGAGAGCCTCCATCGTGGCCCGAGCCCGCCCGCGATACATCACCCGGAACTTATCGACCTGGCCGTACCAGTCAAAATCTCGAAGATAGGTCGAAATCGAAAGTTCCGCCGCCATCGAGGGGGACAAAATCGCGGTCTCATTCGCGACCACGAGTTTCTCGGTAATCTGGTCGGGAGCCAGCGCCCAGCCGATGCGGAAGCCGGGGGCAAACATCTTGGAAAAGGACCCAAGATAAATGATGCCGTCGGGATTTAGCGGCTGCATCGCGGGGTAAAGGTGTCCGTCAAAGCCAAGCAGCCCGTAGGGGTTGTCTTCCAAAATCAACAAGTGATGGCGTGCGCAAATCTCCACAATCTCGGGCCGGCGCGCCTCAGAAAGCGTCATCCCGCCGGGATTGTGGAAGTTCGGGACGGTGTAGAGGAATTTTGCGGGCCGGCCAGCTTTTTCTAGCGCCGTAGCGGCTTCATCAAGGGATTCGGGGATGAGGCCTTCATCGTCCATCAAAACGTGGTGGACCTCACATTGATAGGAATGGAACACCGACAGGGCCCCGACATAGGAGGGGGCTTCGACAAGAATCGGGTCGCCGGGGTCAATAAAAAGCTGGGTAACGAGGTCGAGGGCATGTTGAGAGCCGGCGGTGATGGTGACGTTCGCCGCCGAGGCATTGATGCCTTCAAGGCTCATGATGTCAGTAATTTGCTCCCGCAAGGGCTCAAAGCCCTGACCTCCGCCGTACTGCATGGCGGTCGCGCCGTCACCTGCGAATAAGCTCTCGAAAGAGCGGGCGATTTGATGCAGGGGAAGATCTTTGAGGTTCGGCATCCCGCCTGCCAAAGAAACTACTTCCGGGCGGGAGGCCACTGCGAACAGGGCTCGAGTCTCACTCACCTGAAGATTTTTGGCGCGCGACGAAAAGGAGTCCGTCCAATCGACGCGGGGAGTTCCGGAAGCTACAGTCATGCAATCAAATCCTTAGTTTGGTTAAAGAAAAGCTTAGCCACCAAGATTGAGGAGCCAAAATTTCCCCGCCTCCGCTAAAGGTGGAGTCGGGGAAATTTGGGATTGTGGCAAGCTTTGTGGAGGCTAAGCCGGAGGGTCAGACCCTTTTGGTTACATTCCCTGCGGTCATTACCCCAAAGAGGTCTGACCCGCCCGGCTTCGCTACGCCTTTAGCGGGAGCCGGACGAGCCGCTAGCCGATTACGGATTCGATTTCCCTGCGGAACTGGGCCTTCGGGCGACCGCCGATGAACTGCGCGGCAACCTCCCCATCCTTGTAAATATTGAAAGTCGGGATGGAAGAAATCTGGTACTTGGCCTGGAGGGAAGGGTTGTTATCGACATCGCACTTCACGACCTTCAACTTATCTCCAAATTCCGTAGCAATTTGGTCGATAATCGGCCCCATCTGGCGGCAGGGCGGACACCACACGGCCCAGAAATCCACCAAAACGGGAAGATCGGATTCTAGAACCTCGGTGTGAAAATTGCTTTCACCAACTTCGGGAGCATTGGACATGATTGTTGCCTTCCTTTCGTTGCATCTTATGCTATGTTACTCATTCTACTGTTTTGCAAAACTAATGACTAGAGATGATCCAAACCCACCTCGAAATCCCAGGTAAACCGCTATATCTGTGATTGAATTTCCTGGTCTTTCAGATACCGCTCGGCATCAATTGCCGCCTTACAGCCGGTTCCGGCCGAAGTGATGGCCTGTCGGTAAATCGCGTCGGTGACATCTCCGGCGGCAAAAACGCCCGGCATGGAGGTTGCGGTAGTGGGGGAATCGACCCAAATATTGCCCTGTTCATCCAGTTTCAACTGGTCTTTCACGAGCTCAGTTCGCGGAATGTGACCGGCCGCAATAAACAAGCCCCCGACCGCCACGGTTTCTTTCTGACCCGTGACCGTGTCGCGCAAAGTGACCGTCTCCACCTTGGCTTCGCCATTAATGGACTCCACCACCTTGTTGAACTTGAACTGAATCTTCGGGTCAGCAAAGGCTTTCGCCTGCATCGCTGCGGAGGCACGCAGCTCGTCGCGCCGGTGAACCACCGTCACCGAGGAACCGAAGTGAGTGAGATAGGTGGCTTCCTCCATGGCTGAGTCGCCCCCACCCACGACCATAATCGGCTGGTCGCGGAAGAAGAACCCGTCACAGGTCGCACAGTAAGACACCCCGTGGCCAACGTGTTTCTCCTCGCCGGGAACGTCCAAAGTCCGGTATCCAGAACCGGTCGCAATGATGACGGCTTTAGCCTGATAGGTGCCCTCATCAGTCGTGACGGTCTTAATATCCCCGCGCAAATCGAGCTCGGTAGCGTCCTCGTAGACGAGCTCGGACCCGAACCGTTCGGCCTGTTCACGCATCATGTCCATGAGATCCGGACCCTGCACTCCCTCGGGGAAACCGGGGTAGTTTTCGACTGCGGTCGTGTTCATCAACATGCCGCCGGTATCGACAGAACCCGCCACGATTAGGGTTTTCAACGCCGCGCGGGACGCATAAATTCCGGCGGTGTAGCCGGAAGGACCGGATCCGATAATGATGACGTCGTACAAGTCGACTCCTTGAATTGTTGAGACACAAACCTATAAGCATACTAACCAAGATAGGGCCGGATTTGTTCCCAAATTCTCTTTAAGTGAAAGAATTCACGCCTGAAATTTCACTGGAATTTTGCTGAAATGGGCCGTTAGTCCCTCGTCTAGCCGAGAACCTGCACTTCCGAAACGGTGAGCCGGAATCCTCCGCCCGGACCGGTCGGCATCTCGGTGGACCACAGCACCAACTGGTTGGTTTCCACCGGCTCGGCGAGTTCATAGGTCACCGTGTCAGCAAGGGGCAGACTACCGAGCAAAGCGCCGCCGCTGGGATCTTGGGCGGTCGTTTGCCGCAGTTCCAGCACGCCTCCTTTCGCCGAGGAGGTCACGATGACTTTCCGCACCTTGACCGGAGCTTCACCGAGGTTGATGGCGAGCCCGAAGCCGCGTCCGTCAACGAGGGTCGAGGTTCGCATTGCATCGGTTCTCCAGGAAGTTTCCGGTTTCCCATCAATAGCTAGCGGAGCCATTTCTGCGTTATCCCAGCCATCGTTCTTGCCCGAAATCGAGGTCACGCCGGCGATGGGGAGTGGCGCGGGGGCGGCATCGGGGACAACCTTCAACTCACTTTGCGGGGAAAGATCCAGGGTCTCATTTGCCGTGGTGGCTTGGGGGCGGGGCCAGAACCAGACCACCAGGGCAATGATGCAGACCAGCGCGACGCCGACCGCCACAATTTTCACGGTGAGTTTGGATTCTTCGGCAGCCACTTTGACGGCGTTGTCGTTGTCTTGGGCGGCTTGGCGGGCGTCAGCAAAGGATTGGCTGAAAACGTTGCGAGTGCCGGCTTTCCAGGAGGCGCTCTCGGTCGCTGAAGTGTCGGTTGACATGGCGCTCCTCTCGTTTTCTCCCAGTGTAGCCGTTCCGGCGGGTCTGCGTCCCACCTTGTCAGCAAATGTTTTCACCGTGTCGCGAACTTCGGTGACATTGAAGACCCATGTCAAGAAGAAATAGAGCGAGCCCATGATGAAACCGACAAGGAGCGAGCGGATAAAGCCGGAAAAGAAAGTGTCGGCGATGGTGTAATTCTCATCCGGCACTTCAAAGACTCCATACAACACGAGCCAGGCCGGAATCCCAGCCAACACCACTGCGACGAGGCAACGCAGGTAGTGACTGCTGGCGTCCCGGATCACGTGGGCGGAGATCCCGCGGCGACGCAACAGAGCGAGCCCAATAAGCCCACCCACCAGCAGGGACAGGGGCTCGCCGATAAGGGTCACTTCGAGCCAGTAATCGGGGGGAAGCGCGAAGCGGGCGACGAGCGCGAAAAGACCGGTGAGAACCGGCGCGGGGAGAGTCACCAGGAACTGGGTGCGGGTGTCCTCGAGGGAATAAAACACCCGGGTGTTGGTCGAGAAAATCGTCTGACCAGGGATGCCGAGGCTCAAGATGACAAGCACGGTGGCGAGAGCCTGGGCTTGCTCCGGGGGGAGGGCGGAGGCGGTGAAGTTCGCCAGCGGTAGTGCCCCGACGATGAGCATCCCCGCCAACAGGATTGTGAACAGGGAGGACAGGCGCAGCGCTTTGAGATAATCCTCGGAGAGCGCCGGAAAATCGTTTTGGGTCGCGTGGTAGGCCATAGCCGTGAAAACCGCGGTGGAAACCGAGATGGTGACGAGGGACTGGGGGAGCATGTAGAGCATCGTGGCGTAGCCGAAAAGCGAGGTCGCGGGGTAAAACTCTCCGGCGAGATTGCCCGCGCCGTTTGCCTCCGAGCCGATGCGGGTGGCGATAAGGTTCATCAAGGCGTTCGCGAAAATTCCGGCGAAAGCCCAGGCTGCGACCTTGCCGGTGTGGCGAAAACCGAGCCCGCGCCACTGGAAGTTGGCGCGCAATTGGAAGCCAAGGCGTTTGAGGGGGAACAGCAACACGAGTGCCTGCAAAGCGATGCCCAAAGTCATTGAACCTGCCAAGAGCGCGATTTTTGGGGCGTCCCAGGTGGAGGTGTCGAAGTTTTCGGCGGGAGCGGTTCCGTAGAGGCGGATAAAGAGAACGAGGCCGGTGATACCGATTACGTTGTTGACCACCGGCGCCCACATGTAGGGGCCGAAGCTGGAAAGTGAGTTCAACACTTGACCGAGGAGGGCATAAGTGCCGTAGAAGAAAATCTGGGGGAGGCACCACAGCGCGAAGATGACGGTCAGGTTGAACAGGTCATCGGGCATGCCCCCGCCATAGAGCATCACGATTGGTAAGGCAAGCATCACCGTCACAACCACCATCCCCAGAAGGATGATGGAAGCGAGAGTCAACAGGGCATTGACCTGGTCGGTTCCCTCTTTGCCGCGGTTTTTTGACAGGGCGCGCACGATGGTCGGGACGAGGATGGCGTTCAAGACCCCACCAGCAAGGAGGTTGTAGAGGGTGTTCGGCAAGGTGTTGGCGGTGTTGAAGGCGTCGGCAATTCCGAAGCCGCCAATCGCGGCGACCAGCAGCCATTGGCGGGCGAAGCCGAGGATGCGGCTTACGAGGGTTCCCGCGGCCATAATCGCGGAGGAACGACCCGTGCGGGTAGCGGCGACTCCTGCGGCGACCTCGCGGGTTTCTCGGGAAGAGTTGAGCCTCATGAGCTCACCTTCGTCCCACGAGTCCGCTTAATGATTTTCCGCCCGATGCCGAAAATCAACACCACCACAAGCAGTCCGGCGAGAACATAGATTCCGGTGGACTCCCATTCGGCGCGGACCCGCACCTGGATAGTTTCCGCGGTGCCCACTTGTTGACCTTCCAGGTTGCTGAGCCCCACTCGCACCGTCACATCCCCGTGACCCACGGCTTTGACTGGAATACGCGCCTGGGCCGTGGAGCCGGCGGGAACTGTCAAAGGCTTGACCTTCCCAAACTGGAGGCGCGTGTCGGAGGCCTTCAGATTCACGAGAACCGTCACCGGCGAATCGAGGCCATTGGTGACCGAGACGGGGATTTTGGCCTGTTCATCAATGAGGTTGATGACTGAAACCGGCTGGGCTTTGATGAGACCCACAAGCCTGCGCTCCGACACTAACTCTTCAGCGGGCGCGGCGAGGCTCGCCCGCGCGTTGGTCACGGCTAGGGCATCGAAAATCGCGGGGAGTTTCGCCGGTTCTTGGCTCGCCGCCGCGAGAGACTGGGCATCGGAGTGAAGCCGGAGGAACGAGCGTAAGTCTCCGGAGAGTCGCGAATCTGGCTGGGGTGAATTCTCGGACTCGGGAGAGAGCCAGGAAGTCGCGCGGTCATCGGGGGTGAGTTCGGAGGCATCGGGGAAACTGAGCCAGCGGGCGCTCGTCAAGAGATCAAGGGTTGCTTTCAGCGAGGCATCAGGCAGGTAGTCGCGCGAGGTGGAAAGGACGAGGAGACGCGGGCTAAAGGGGCGCTGCCGAGTGAAGACGGCGGTGGAAGCCAGGAGAATTTGACGGGTCTGGAGTTCCGTCAAATTGCCCGCCCCTTTGAGACTTAACCACTTGCTTAACTGGGAATTAAGCGCCCAGGCCTGGGTCTTGGTGTCATTAATGACGACTTCGCGTCTCGCGTCGAGGTCATAACTTTTCGGAGCGGGCTGAGTCGTGAAATCCGCGGTGTCCTCGAGGACGAGCGGGCGCGCTCCCCAAGTGGCAATTTCCGCGGCGAACTGGCTGGTGTCGGGGGCATTATCCGAATCAGCGGGAGGCCAAAGGATGAGTTTGCTTTGGTAATCGGGGATTTTTTGGCTGACTTTCGCGGCAAGGTTCTGGGAGGCATCAAGGAAAACTGCTTGCTCCGCGGGGCGCAGAGACGTGAGTTGAGAAGCCGCAAAATCCCCGGGAGGAAGAAAGAAAAACGAGCGAGTCCCGCATTTGCCCTCTTGGCGAAGTTGGGCCAACGGTTGCAGCGGCTCAAAGGGGGACGGGCTCGGCACCGGCAGTCCCTTCATCCACGCTGGCGGTTCCTCCGGGGCAGGCGGGTCGGGGATTTTTCGAGTCGGAACGGTGACGCCAAGTTTATTGAGATAGTCGGTTGCCTGGGTCTCCCCAGACTCATCTTCAGCCAGTAAGAGCGGGTCATAAGCCAAGGTCAAGGGATATTTTGCGGCGAGGAGGCAGAGTTCTTGGAGGCGCCGTTGGGGAAGCCACATCGGGCTGTCGCTGCCCTCGCCGTAGGTCGCGGCCATGTCGCGTGCGGAAGTCACCAAGGGAGTGAGAATCATCATCGGACTCGGCTCAAAACTCGCCCCAGAATCCCACAGGAGAAGGGAACGAGCCGAAAATTCCGCCGCCGGATCAAAATCACTCGAGCCCTGATTCGCGGGAGGCTTAGCATCGGCGTTTGCGTTCGCTTCTGTGTCCGTTTCCGTGTCCGTGTCCACGTTCGGCGTAAAGGTCACTTCCAGGAAACGCGGGCCCCACTGTTCCGGGTCGCTAAAAGGGAGAGCCTCGATAGGGATATTCAGCGTCAACAAAGTCTCAGTCGGCTTCAGGGAGGTCGTTTCAGTAGCCACGGATTTTAGCCCCGCCCGGGCGCTGTCGAGGCTCCCATCCAGCCAGTTCTCCAGGGTTTGTTGATTGATGGGGGTGCGGGTTCCGACTTTGACGCTGACGGTTCCCGAGGTGGGATCCCCGGGATAGGCGGAAGTCACATTGAGGATGAGTTCTTTAGTTTCGGGGGTAATGATGGGGGTTTGGCCGACGATTTTGGCTTCGCTTCGCGGCGGCGGAATGGCGGCCGCGGCCTGCGGGGAAGTTAGGGTGCCGAGGGTGTTCAAGGGGTTCGCTGTGGGGTCAACAAGGGCGATGGTGTTTAGGGAAATGAACAGCAGCCCCGCCAACAATGCGGTGATTAGGCGCAAAAAAGGCACGACCCGAAAACTGTCCATAGGAAAACTTTACCGCGACGCAGACCGAACGCAATGCCGAGCTCGCTCAAGCATTGCTGAGGTCAAGGATGCGGCGCCGAGCCGGAGCGGGTCAGACCCCATGGCTACGCTTCGCAAACTGGGGACGGTTTCCTTTCGCTCCAGGGATCGATTGGTGCGGTGGCTAGTCGCGGGGTCGGCGGGTCAGGAGGCGGGTGGCGATGGCGGCGATGCGGCGCTCCGCGGGATAGGCGAGACGCTGCTGAAGCAAAGAAAGCGGCACCCACTGCGCGGCCGCGGCTTCATGATCCGGATCATCTTCCACCGTGAGACTACCGCCGGTGGTTTCGCACAAAAAATGGTGGACCACCTTGTGAACGCGCCGGTCAGGGCCGGAAAACCAGTAATCCATTGATGACAAGAAACGTACCGGACGGCACTCAATTCCAGTTTCCTCGTGAATTTCGCGGGCGGCCGCCTCCGCGGGGGTTTCACCTTCCTCCACGTGCCCTTTTGGCAAGAGCCATTCGAGGCGACCCGCGCGAGAGCGTCGCAAAATTAACGCCGCCGAGATTTTCCCGTTCACCAGGTCTACCGCAAGACCTCCCGCAGAGACTTCCTCGACTATCGGGAGGAGCCGCCCCGAGCGCGAGCGATAGAAGCCCTCCGGCGTAGTTGTCGAGGGCTCCGTCTCATCTTGCTCGCGGGCCATGTCTCGATTTTAGCGGAGCAGTTAGCGGAGCAAAGGAAGACCGGCTTTCCGGAAGCGGGACTTACCGGTGGGGACGGGTCAAAGTGGTAAAAGGTTTACCACTTTGACCCGTCCCCACCGGTAAAAACGTCATTGATAGCCAAAATGGTCTGACCCGCCAGCTCCGGTAAGATAGACACGCAGATAGGAAGGAGCGAAGTGGGGCAGAAAGACGAAGTATTTCAGGCACTTAAACCCAAGGTCACCGGAATCGGCGAGGCATTCACGCGCGCCGGTTACGAGATTTCCCTGGTCGGAGGGCCGGTTCGCGATGCCCTACTCGGCCTGCACCCCCACGACCTCGACTTGACGACTTCCGCGCGCCCTGAGGAAACCGAGGCAGTCTTACACGACTGGGCGGATGCGGTTTGGGACGTGGGGCGCAACTACGGCACCATAGGGGCGCGCAAAGGCGATGACATCTTCGAAATCACGACCTACCGCTCTGACGAATACCAGCGTGACTCCCGCAAACCCGAAGTCCACTTTGGTGACACCCTCGAAGGCGACCTGTGGCGGCGCGATTTTACCGTGAATGCCATGGCGCTGCGTCTTCCCGACCTTGAACTGGTTGACCCGACCGGAGGAGCCCGCGACCTCGAGGAACAGATGCTCCGCACCCCGATCGCACCGGAAGAGTCCTTTGATGACGACCCGCTACGAATCATGCGAGCCGCCCGTTTCGCCTCCCAACTAGGTTTCGACGTCGATTACGCCGCATTAACGGCCATGCAGAATATGCGCGAGCGCCTCCGGATTGTCTCCCGTGAAAGAATCATGACCGAATTCTCGCGGCTGATGCTCGGAGCCGCGCCGCGCCGGGGGCTCGAACTCATGGTTTACACCGATGTAGCCGAGGAAGTCATCCCCGAGCTCATGGATCTGCGCGATATGCAAGACGAACACAAGCGTCACAAAGATGTCTGGGAGCACTCTTTGACGGTTCTTGAACAAGCGATTGCCCAAGAAACCGGCCCGGACGGTCCGGTTCCAGCTCCTGACCTCGTGCTTCGTCTTGCCTCACTGCTGCACGACATTGGCAAACCCGCCACTCGGAAGTTCGAGGCGGGCGGGGTTGTAACCTTTCATCAACACGACATCGTCGGGGCGCGGATTGCGCGCCGCCGTTTGAAGGCCTTGAAATTCGACAAGGCGACCATCCGCGATGTCTCGAAGCTAATCGCACTCCACCAGCGCTTTCACGGCTACGGGGATCAGGAATGGACCGACTCGGCGGTGCGGCGCTATGTTACCGATGCCGGCCCTTTGCTGGAGCGGCTGCACCGGCTGACCCGCGCCGACTGCACCACCCGCAACGTCAAGAAAGCCGAGCGGCTGGCGGCGGCCTATGATGACCTCGAGGCTCGCATCAAGGAGCTCAAGGAAAAAGAGGAGCTTGACGCAGTTCGCCCTGAGTTGAATGGGGATGAAATCATGGCGATCCTCGGGATTGGCCCGGGGCGGGAAGTCGGGGCGGCATACAAATTTTTGCTTGCCTACCGGATGGAAAACGGGCTGGTGGGGTCGGAAAAGGCTGAGACTGTCCTGCGTGACTGGTGGGAAAAATGGCACAATAGTGAACCTAAAGGAGAGAAGGTGTCATGAACTCACGGCCAGTCCAGCCGCGGCGCGTCACGGGTCAAACCGTGCGCCAGGTGCGACCCAAACGGAAAAAGCATCATTATGTTCGCAACACGTTTTTGACGTTGCTGTTCCTCCTGCTTCTCGCAGTGGTCGCGGCTTTCGCGCTGTTCTTGGTGACTTACGCCACTACTGAAATCCCCAAACCTTCCCAGTTTGCCCGCTCTCAAGTCACAACCGTCTACTATGCCGACGGGAAAACCGAAATCGGGAAGTTTGCCGAGGTCAACCGCGAAATCATTGATACGACAAAAATTCCGAAATATGTTGGTAACGCTGTGGTGGCCTCCGAAGACCGCACATTTTGGACGAACTCCGGCGTTGATGTCAAAGGTATTGTGCGCGCTTTCGTCAACAATGTTCGCGGCCGTCCGCTCCAGGGCGCCTCGACTTTGTCTCAGCAATATGTGGAACGTTACTATATGGCGGAAAACACGAATAAAGGCAACGTGTTCCAGCGCTATTGGGCCAAGGCGAAAGAGTCCATTCTGGCGCTCAAAATCAACCGCCAACAGGACAAAGAGGTCATTCTCGACAACTACCTGAATACGATTTATTTCGGGCGTGGCTCTTATGGAATCGAGGCCGCCGCCAAGTCCTACTTTGGGAAATCTGCCAAGGATTTGAACTATTCGGAGGCGGCGCTTCTCTCGGGGATTATTCCGGCCCCCTCGGCCTATGACCCGGCGACGAATCCGGAGATGGCGAAGACCCGCTGGGAGCGCGTTTTGGGATATATGGCCGATTCGGGCTATATCACTCCGGCAGAACAGGCTTCCGCCGAGTTTCCGGCGACGATTCAGCCCTCCCAGAGTAAGCAGGATTTCGGTGGGGTCAACGGGTATTTGATGTTCCAGGCCCGCCAAGAATTGAAGGACCTCGCGGGTCTTACCGAGGAACAGATTGACACCCAGGGCTTGAAGATCGTCACCACGATTGACCAGGAAAAACAGCAACTCATGATGGATACCGTCGCGAAGCTGCCGAAGGGCCATGCCCCGAATCTTCGGGTTTCGATGGTTTCCACCGACGCTAAAACCGGGGAAATCATTGCTGAATACCCCGGATCTGACTATTTGAAGGTTCAAACTAACGCCGTCACCCAAGACCATTTCCAGGCCGGCTCCACCTTCAAGCCTTTCGGGCTGGTGGCTTCACTGGAACAGGGCGGGAGCCTCAACGATGTTTACAACGCGAATTCACCAGCGACAATCCAGGGTGTGCCGATTCAAAACTACGGAAACTATTCTTATGGCACAGTGACGATGGCTCGGGCCACTGCCTTGTCTTTGAATATCCCCTATGTGCGGATGAATGCGAAGGTCGGACCGGCTTTGACCAAGGAGGTTGCGATTCGGCTGGGGTATCCCGAGGATACGCCTGGTTTGGATGACACTTTGACGAATGTTTTGGGGTCGGCTTCCCCGACCGCCGCCAATATCGCCACCGCTTTTGGTACCCTCGCCAACGAGGGACAACGAGGGACGGTTCACCTGATTCGTCAGGTCACCGACGTTGCGGGAGACATTGTGTATATGCCGTCTTTTTCCCCCGACCAGGTCGTGGATCGCAATGTGGCTTTGACTGCCACCCAGGCTTTGCAAGGGCCGTTCAACTCTGGCGGGACGGCGCAAAAGGCCAGTATTGGACGCCCCGCAGCCGGTAAAACCGGTTCTTCCACGGACAATAAATCGGCTGTTTTTGTCGGATATATTCCCCAAGTTGTCACGGTGGTAGGCCTCTACCAGGTTGGCCCGAACGGGGAAGAAGAACGCATCACTCCTTTCGGGGGGGAGCGTGAAATCACCGGTTCTACCTGGCCGGCTTGGTTGTGGAAACAATACATGTCCAAGGCTGTAAAGGACTTGAAGGTTGAGAGTTTTGAGCGACCCGGCAAGGTGGCAAAGACTGAGGTGAAGCGCTCGAGTGAGCCAGAGCCGACCGCGACCGAGGACACTGCCTCGCCGAGTGTGGCCCCTTCCGTGTCGATGTCTCCCGCGCCCGGATCCGGTGAGCCCGGGGTTCCCGGGGATCCCGTGGTGACAGGTGGCACTGGCGGGGCTGTCGGAACCGGAGGCGCCGACGGAACTGGTGGGGGGACTGGCGGACAGAGTCCGGCACCGAGTGTGACGATTCCGGGGACTTCCGGCTATCCCGGGACAAATCCGGGCACCGGTGGCACCGGCGGTAGTGACGGTGGCGCCGGCGGAACTGGTGGAACCGGTGGGACCGGTGGGACCGGCACGAATCCAAGCGCGGCTCCGGTAGCGCCGGGAAATCCCAGCTAGGTTCCCAACCGGAACCACCCAAAGGGCTGGGGCAGGTTCAGGGCGTTCTTCAGCGACGTGAATAGCCACACCCCTGACGTGGATAACCACAGTAACACACTTTTTTAAGAGCTTGATTTGCGAATTCCCAGTTCAGGGCGAATCAATGTTCGATATGCTATATTGCCAGAGTGGCTGTGTGGTTATTCACGTAATGCCAGACCTGTCGAACCCCGAGAAAAGGAGAAAACCGAAATCATCTAGTGTTTCCGGTAAAGCCGCTTGCGCTGGAACTTCGGCTCGGAGGTGACGAGAATCCCGAGATTGCGAAAAATCCCCTCATCAACCGAACCGAGAATCGTCGTCGTATGGACATTGCAGCCCTCGAGCTCCTTCAACTTCCCGAGCGCCGCCCGCGCCAGCGGGTCGTTCCCAGCAGACACCGACAGGGCAATCAGAACCTCATCGGTGTGCAGCCGCGGGTTTCGCGACCCCAAGTGTTCGGTTTTGAGCGTCTGAATCGGCGCAATGGATTCCCGCGACAACAGGTCAATCTTCGGGTCAATCTCGGCGAGATACTTTAGGGCATTCAACAACATGGCCGCCGAACATCCGAGCAGAGGTGAGGTTTTGCCCTTGATGATTGCCCCGTCGTGGAGCTCAATAGCCGAACCGGGCTGGCCGGTGGCCTGCTCCACTTCGAGAGCAGGCCCAACAACTTTCCGCTCGTATGTCGAGGTGCCGGCCTTGGCCATCACCATCGCAATCCGTCCGGAAACCTCCCCGTCGAGCCCCTCTTTTGCCTCATCCACCAGCGCCTTGTAATATCGGCGGATAATCTCTTGGCGTGCGGCCCGCTGGCAAACCTCATCGTCGGAAATACAATGACCCGCCATATTGACGCCCATATCGGTGGGGGACTGGTAGGGGGACTGGCCCGTCAACTGGTCGAGCATGGTTTTCAACAAGGGAAAGGTCTCCATGTCGCGGTTATAGGAGGTGACCTGCTGGCCGTAGGCCGCGAGATGATAGGGATCAATCAGGTTCAAGTCATCAAGATCCGCGGTTGCCGCCTCATAGGCGAGATTGACCGGATGTTCCAGGGGAAGATTCCAAATTGGGAAAGTCTCAAACTTGGCGTAGCCAGAGTTAATGCCGCGCTTGTGGTCGTGGTAGACCTGGGAGAGACAGGTGGCGAGCTTACCGGAGCCAGGTCCCGGAGCGGTCACCACAATCAGATCGCGCTCCAACTCGACATAGTCATTCCTTCCGAATCCGTCTTCGGACAGGACCAGTTTCGTATTGGAAGGATACCCGACAATAGTCCGGTGACGTGCAACTTTGAGGCCAAGACGTTCCAAGCGCTCCATAAAGGCCAGCGCGATGGCATTGTCATCTTCGAGCTGGGTCATGACGACGTTTTTGACGAGAAACCCGCCTTCACGGAAGACATCGATGAGCCGCAACACGTCATCCTCATAGGTAATCCCAAGGTCAGCGCGCACTTTCTGGCGTTGGAGATCCTTGCCGTTGAGACAGACCAGAATCTCGATCTCGTCTTTCAGCTCGCGCAGCATCGCGATTTTGTTGTCCGGAGTGAAACCCGGAAGAACCCTAGAGGCGTGGAAGTCATCAAAGAGTTTGCCGCCCATCTCGAGGTAGAGCCTGCCGTTATCGCCGGCAATATTCCGGCGGCGCTCAGCAATGTGCTCGGACTGCATTTTGATGTATTTTTGCCGGTCAAAGCCGATTTCCTGAGACATATGCGGGCGCCTTCTTTGTTGGGGTTGCTAGGACGGTTACAACTTTATACCAGGCCGGCGGTGTCGGCGGAGCTGGCGGTTCCAGAGCTAGCTGTGGCTCCGGCAATAGAGCCGGCGGTAGCGGCAGTGTCGGCGATGGAGATTCCTGCGCCGGCGCGGCCGGTGCCGCCAGGTTTGGCGGCCTAGTCGAGCTGAGCTGGAAATGGCTCAACTACCAGGTCACAAGGTTTTCAAAAGGCTTTCCAGCACGGAGAGCCTCGATCTGGCGGGTAAGGAGAGCCTTCATTCGAGGCTGTCGCCCCTTGGAAGCGCCCCCGATATGCGCGGTAATAAGCTCAGCGGCGGCGAATAAGGGGTGACCCTCGGGAAGCGGCTCCGGATCGGTGACATCAGCCACAATCTTCAACCGCGAAGCATGGCGAAGCAAGGCCTCAGTATCGGCCACCTCACCGCGAGCCATATTGAGAACCGTGGCGCCATCTGGGAGACCGGCGAGGATTTTTTCACCCAAAAGCCCGCGGGTCGAGTCTGTCAACGGCACCACGACGATAAGCGCATCAAGGGATGGCAGGTACTTTTCGAGGTCAGCCAGTTCGTGGACCTCCCCGAAATCATCGGTTCTGGCGCGGGTTGCGAAGCGAAGCAAATCGACTTGGAAAGGCAGCAACCGCTTGGTGATTTCCCGACCAACTCCCCCCACCCCAACTAAACCGACGCGGGCATCGGTGAGCCCCTTGACCCGGAAGTAGTCCCATTTCCCGGCCGCTTGGGAGGCGGCAGCGCGCTTGAGGTCGCGCATCGCATACAAAAGGTTCGCCACCGTCAACTCCGCAGTGATGTCCTCGTAGACGCCCTTCCCGTTCGCAACCGCGAGACCAGCGGGAACGGGGTGCCCCTGGACTGTCTCATAGCCGATAGAGCCGAGTTGGAGAAGACTTGCGCCCACGCTGGCGGCGACCTCGAGGTCAGAGGGACGGGCGAGAATGTGGGAGACAACAATGTCGAGGTGCTCGGCGGGGGCGGGATCCTTCAAGTTCCAGGTGTATTGGCTCACCTCGGGTAGGTCGAGGTCAAAGTGCCATTGCGGGGCGAGGGAAACTGTGATGGTTTTCATGGTTCAACTTTAGCGGTTCGGGGGCGACGGCGAGGTTTCGAGCGAGGGAGGGGATGTTTCGGGTTCACCAAGAGCTTGGTCGGGGGCGTGAGGGGTCAACAAGGGGGCGAAGTGTTAACCGGGGATCCGTAAGAGGTTCGCAAGAGAAACGGGTTTATGCCGGTTTTTCGGTCGAAGAGACTTGTGGAATATCGGAAGTATCGACGATAACCGGTTGATGCGCTTTAATGTGGGACAGCGCCACCACCCCCGCGATGGCGATAAGACCACAAGCGGCGACTGCGAGTGCCACTCCCCAGGTGAAGTTTTGGCCTTCCCCGAGGACGAAAATCCCGTAGCAAACCGCCACGACCGGTGAGGTTATTGTCATGGACGCCACGACCATTTCCGCTTGTCCCGTGGCATACCCTTGTTGAATCATCCACCCGGCAGTCAGAGAGCCGATGATGAGACAGGCGAGAATCCCCCAAAATAGGGGGTTGTCGAGCCAGTTATGCTGGCGGGCGAAATTGATGAGTGTCCTGACAAGAGCTGCTTCGAGACCGTAGAACATGGCTCCGCCCGAGCCCCAGAAAAGCGAGCGCCAGTACTGCGGGCCTTTCGCGCCGAGTCCCCCGAAAGTCGCTGCCACAAGGTAAATCACGAGGGCGCCGACAAAGACTTTCCATTCGGTGAGTTCGGATTCCGGCGTGGCATAGATGGAGACAATCGCGGTAAAGATGCCGGTCGCAACGACGGTGAGCGCTACAAGGGAGATTTCGTTTTTACTGATGCGACGGTGCGCCACCCGCGCTTGGAGAATCATCGACCAGGGGAAAGCCAGGAGTCCCACGGGTTGAACCACGGAAACCGGGGCGAAGAATAGGGCGGTAATCTGGCAGGCCAGGGAGATTCCCATCAGCCCCATCCCCTGCCACCAGCGGGGATTTTTCAGGCTCGCGAGAAGCTGGGAGGATTTGAGGCGGTGGCGGGATTGATTGTGGCGAACCTCGCGGCGAATCGCGCTGTTTTGGTAGCGAGCGGCGAGGGCGAAACAGAAGGAACCGAAGATTTGGAGAATAATCGCAAGGGGAATGTTATGCACTTGTCCCCTCACTTTCTCGATACTGCGCTTTTTCCAATCTTACCCGCCGAGTCGCGTTCTGTCCCTAGGGTGCTACTCGAATTTTTCAGCTCTTTTAGGGCGCTTTCGCGATAAACTCGTCAAGGTTCCGACACGAGCAGACCTATAGGCCGACTCGTGTCGGAACCTTCACGACTTAGTTTGAGACTGTTGAGATAATCGGGAATTAATCCCGTTCCGGAAGCGCCATGGTCTTGGTCTCTCCGCTCAAGAATGGCGCCACCACATTGTTGAACCGGGAGAGCGCCGAGGCAATTGCCATATGCATATCGAGGTATTTATAGGTTCCGAGCCGCCCCCCGAACAGGACATTCGGCTCGGTCGCGGCGAGTTCGTGATAGGTTTTCAAGCGCTTGCGGTCGGCGGCAGCATTAATCGGGTAATAGGGTTCCTCCCCGCGCTTGGCGAAACGCGAATATTCCCGGGCGATAACCGTTTTATCCTTCGGATATGTCTCCGCGCGTTCGGGATGGAAGTGGCGAAATTCGTGGATTCGTGTGTAGGGCACATTGCGGTCACCGTAGTTCATCACCGGACAGCCCTGGGAGTCGCCGGTCGGTTTCACCTCGAGTTCGAGGTCAATAGTCCGCCAGCCGAGGTCGCCTTCGCGGTAGTCGAAGTATTCATCAATCGGCCCGGTGTAGACCACGGGGAGATTTCCGACTGTTCGGGATTTCGAGAATTCGGATTCCGGGTCAAAGAAATCCGTGTCGAGATGGACGGTGATATTGGGATGATCCGACATTCGGGTGAGCCACGCGGCGTATCCATCGGTCGGCAGCCCCTCATAGGTGTCGTTGAAATACCGGTTGTCGTAGGTGTAGCGAACCGGAAGGCGGGTCACGATGGAGGCGGGGAGTTCCTCCGGGTCGGTCTGCCACTGCTTCGAGGTATAGCCCTCAAAAAAAGCCTCGAACAGGGGTTTTCCGACTAAGGAGATGCCCTTGGTCCGGAAGTTATCATCCACGTGGGTCGGGTCAATATCGGCGGCTTGGCTCGCGATCAGCGCGCGGGCTTCGTCGGGGGAATATGCCGCTTGGAAGAACTGGTTGATGGTCCCGAGGTTCACTGGCATCGGATAGACAACGCCATTGACAGTCGTGTAAACGTGGTGGACATAGGGGGTGAATGAGGTGAAACGGTTGACGTATTCCCAGACGCGTTCATTCGAGGTGTGGAATAAGTGGGCGCCATATTTGTGGACTTCGATGCCGGTTTCAGGGTCGGGCTCGGACCAGGCGTTTCCTCCGAGGTGGTCGCGCCGGTCGATTATGGTAACTTTCGCGCCGGCCTCGGCAGCCTCGCGAGCCATGGTTAAGCCAAATAATCCGGATCCGACGATAAGTAAATCAGTCATGAATACATCCTAGCGAAACCAGAGTGGCGCGGTCCCTAAAACTAGGAAGCCCGGGATCCTTTCGAACCCCGGGTGGTGAAATTTCCGTCAGTCTTTCGGCCGATTTTGCATCTTTTCATAAATAAGAATCGATGCTAGAATGGCTTCAGGAAGGGAAATAATGAGTGCAATGAGTGCGATCATTGTCCTCACCCTTTCTTCCTAGGCCCCGGAGCTCCAGCTCCGGGGCTCGACTATATCCAAGGCGGTTGCCAAGGGTATACCAGCTCGAAACCATCCAAGGAATCTCGCTGGCGGGTTAATCCTATTGCAAAGCATCAAAAGAAATCAAACAACATCTTATTGGTGATTTTCGCGAAGGTTCCGCCAGCGAGACTCCTAATTTGCGCGGGTTATGGCCTTTCGGGTAAGATTCTTTGGTGCCCAAGGGCCTATAGCTCAGTTGGTTAGAGCGCAGTCCTGATAAGACTGAGGTCGCTGGTTCGAGCCCAGCTAGGCCCACAGTTGTGGAATCAGGTTTTTCACGCGGGCATTTCCAAGGATATTCGGTTTTCGGGGCTATAGCGCAGTTGGTAGCGCATCTGCTTTGCAAGCAGAGGGTCGGGGGTTCGAGTCCCCCTAGCTCCACCAAGTGCCTGCTGGTGTTGATACATTTTCGCGCCAGCAGGCGTTTTCACTTTTGGGTGTATCAAAACAGGGTTACGCGAAATTGCTGCCTTGAGCTGGGGTTTTATACCTGGTTTTTGGGGTTATGCGAAAAGGTTGGCGTTGGCGCGTAAAGGTTGGGCTGATTTGCGTGTATATCGCGGTTGAACAAGCTCTGGGGGGGATACGAAGATAGCCAGCCGTGGAGGACTGGCTTGGGTAGGTTATTGAGATAGCTGGCCGCTAGTTAATGGTGATGTTCATACCCGCCATCTTCGCCGCTCCAGCGCTCGGGCGTTTTCCCTATGGGGAGGGAGGTTTCGTCAAGTGCTTTCCTGTTATGAAAAATCCGAGGTTTTGATATACTAAACCTGTCGGTTTCAACGTAGAAAGGACATATTATGGCGCGAACCGTTGTGGTGACCGGTGCCGGTTGAGGCATAGGCAAAGCCACCGCAGAAATTTTAAACAAACAAGGCATCGATACCATTACCGTGGACCTTAAAGGCGCGGATTTAACTGTGGATCTTGGTAATGCTGATTCTATTGCCGCAATGGTCGATGAGATTTCCAAGACCCATGATCATATAGACGGGGTGGTTGCAAACGCAGGCACGCAAAGCAATTCTCCCCTGGATTTGACGGTCAACTATTATGGGGCGATCGATTCAATCCTGGCGCTGAAGCCTCTGCTGGAGCGCTCTAGTTCTCCGCGGGTGGCAGTCACTTCTTCGGGAGCCAGCCTGCAGCCAACCGATTATGAGCTAGTTACACTGCTTTTAGATGGAACTAAGGAAGAAGCGTTGGCGCGCGGACAGTCTCTTGCCTCCCAGGGTTTTATGGCCTCGTATTCGAACTATTCTGCCTCAAAGCGGGCGATTGCAACCTGGGTGCGTCGGGTGGCGCCTACCGATGAGTTCGCTGGTAAGGGCATTGCTATTAATGCGGTAGGGCCGGGTGTAGTGAAAACCGCGATGACAGCAGAACTGCTCTCAACTGAAGAAGGAAACCGGATGGCTTTCGATGCTATGCCTGCACCTTTGAACGGAGCGGTGGAACCGGGTGCAATTGGAGCAGTGTTGGCTTTCCTAGTTTCTGAGGCTAACGCTTCCATGACGGGTCAAATCATTTATATTGACGGCGGTTTTGACACGACCGTAAATGGTCGTGGCCCCGATATTTGGCATGAGCCGCGCCACATAGACAAGAGAATGTAGCGTTTCTAAACGGTTTCGGGAACTAAAACCTGTCTTGACAGTCAGGTTTATTGCTGTGCGCCCGAAGTCTCTTTTACATTCTTTCCTATAAGAATGAATCTGCCTCACCCGTCAGGCTAAGGCGCTGTGTTTAACGACGCATACTATCCCTTGTTCGGCATAAAAATCAATTACTATGGGGGTTTTGTTCTTTTTCGTTTCTATATAGACAACCGTATTCTGAAGAGCTATACTCTTTCCGCATTATTAGAATGCTTAAAACGAGTCGACGGCAAAGTGTCGACAACAAGTGAGTGTTGTTAGTGTAAGAGCGACATGCGATCATATTTGACAAAGAAACAAATAATCATGTTAAAAATTTTTGATTGGCGGCGCGGGGTCATGCCAGCGGAGGGAATGGTTTTACATGATTCGCTTTCGATTGATAATACGGCCACGGTGCGCGACGCTTTGAAACTGTTCAACAAAAACGGAACCACTAATGCTCCGATTATTGATAAACACGGCGCGATTATCGCTTTTCTCTCTGTAGGTGATGTTTTGCGTGAGTTCGGAAACGAGGTCGCAACCGCTGCGCTGGCCGATTTCTATAGCTATGTTCCTGATTTGCTGTTTACCGAGGAGAGACAGAGCGAGGAGAACAGGTTTCGGAAAATTCTTGTTCAAAAGGTGACTTCCATTGCAACAAAACGGGTTGTTTTCGTGGACGCGTCTGCTTCATTTAAGGAAGTGTGCCAAGCGCTTTCCGAGCGACATATCAAAAAAGTTTCTGTTCTGAAACAGGGGAAACTCATCGGGACGATTAATCGTAAAGATATCGTCAATCACATTTTGGTGAATCTAGCAGAGTAGCTCGGGGAGTGGAAATCTAGCTCACCTATGGTCTGCTGAATTAACCTTTAAGCGAGTATCAGGCTGAGGCCAGGTGCTGAGCGACTACCGCCAGGTGCATCCGCACACCAGTGAGGAGAGCCTCATCGTTAGCGTAGAAGCGGGGGGAATGATTCGGGGCGAATCCTTTCCCGCCGGGAGTTGCCTGCGGTATGCCGTCGGGGACTAACTCCACATCTTGAACTCCGAGTAGCGCATACATTCCCCCGTAGGTGTTTATGAACTCGGAAACATCATCGTAGCCTAATGATGCGGGGGGAGTGAACACGTGGTCTTCGCCGCCAGCGGCGGCTGTCAGACCTGGTTGAAGGGCAGCGATGGTTTCCGGGCGGTTAACAACTGCGGGTACCTGTTGGAGGAATTCCACTTCGCCTACACAGTTATAGGCGGCGGCTATATTGCGGCAGGTGCGCGCTATCGCGGCGTTTATATCGGTAATGAGTTCAGCATTGAGGCAACGGACTGTACCGAAGAGTGTGACGTGTTCGCCGACGATATTGAAACGTCCCTTGTCCTCGACGTGGCCGATGCTGATCGTGAAAGCGTCTTTGGCGTCGAATTGACGGTAAAGCTGACCCATCGCGGAAATGATGTCGGCCGCGGGGGGCAGGGGGTCGCGTCCCGCCCACGGGGAGGAACCGTGTACTTGCTCCCCGGTGACAGTTATTTTCAGCATTTCTGAGGCGGCGTGCTGGACGTTTGGAGTCCACCCGACCATGCCGGTGGGCGCTGGGGTGACATGCATCCCGAACGCCAGGCTAGGGCGTGGATCCAGGTCGTGAAACTCTGGGCTGGAAAGCATGAATGCTGCGCCTCCGGTTTCTTCGCCTGGAGCTCCTTCCTCGGCTGGTTGGAAAGCAAAATAGACGGTTCCGTGGATTTGTTCCCGTCGGGTGGCGAGTATCTGTGCCGCCCCTAAAAGCATCGAAATGTGGCAGTCATGTCCGCAGGCGTGAGCTACCGGAAACGACCCGCCAACGTATTCCTGAACCTGGTTCGATTTATACGGCAGGTCGCTTTCTTCTTTCACAGGTAGCGCGTCAATGTCGGCGCGAAGCAAAACTCCTTTTCCAGGGTGTTTGCCGGACAGGCACGCTAAAACCCCGGTGCCGCCTACCTGTTCATGTATCTCATTGGGGTTAAAACCGAAATCATGTAACCGTTGTGCGATGTATTGAGCGGTTTTCACTTCCCGATTAGACAGTTCTGGATGTTGATGCAAATGGTGCCGCCAGGAGATAACATCTGGTTCTATTGCTTTTGCCGCTGTAAACAGTTCTTCGAGACTGAGAGTATTCGCAACCATATCCGCATCTTTCACTAGACTTCGCAGTGTTGCTGGTTGAGCACTGTGTTCTTTACGGTTGATACCTTACACCCGTGGCGTGGAGGGGTCTCATAAAGCTCCTCCACGCCACGGCGGCTGGTTGTTTCCTGCTATTTCGCGGCCGCTTCGGGGGACACCATGTCCGGGTTGGGGCCGGTGATGTTGCCCTCTTTGTCGTATAGGTAGAATCCTTTACCGCTGGCTAGACCGGTCACTCCTTTATCGATTTGGTGTTTCAGCAGCCAGGCGAATGAACCTTCAGCTTCGCCTTTGCGTGCGCGGTTAATGTTGTAGGCGACATTGAAACCAACGACATCGTACATTTCAAACGGTGATTTCGCGGATTTTGTCGCGACATGCCAGGTGTTGTCGATGTCTTCTGGTGAGGCGTGGCCGTTCACCCACAGGTCCGCAGCCGCGTTCAAAAATGGGATGAGCAGTGAGTTCAACAGGTAGCCGGGGACTTCTTTTTGGATAGGGATTGGCACGAGGTTAATTGACTTGGCGAAATCTAAAACGGTGTTGAAGGTTTCGTCTGAGGTCTTTGGGGTGCGCATCACTTCGCCGGTGTTGTTGCGCCAGACCAGGTTAGCGAAGTGAAGGGTTGTGAAATGTTCTGGTCGCCCGGTTGCTTCCATGAAATCGGAGGGACGCAGGGATGACGTGTTGGTGACGAAAATCGCATGTTCCGGAGCGGCTTTGTTCACCTCTGCCCACACTTGTTTTTTCAAATCCAGTATCTCTGGTACAGCCTCAATCACGAGATCTGCGTTCGCTACGGCTTGTTTCAAGTCGGTTGAGGCGGTGATTCGGGTTACTGCCTCGTCAAACAGCTCCTTGCTGTAGTGGGGAATATCTTTCAGGTAGTGTCCCCGCAGCCATTCCCAGCGTTCCGGCAGTTTGGCGAGTATTTCGTCGCTGATGTCGTAGGCCACCACGTTTTTCCCAGCCCAAGCGTTCTGCATGATGATTTGAGAGCCGAGAACTCCGGTTCCAAGGACTGCAACGTTTTGAATGTTAATACTCATAACTAATTCTCCTTTGATTCTATGGGGCATCGTTGCCCTGTGTGCAGGATAGCTCAATGGTCCGCGATTGTCCTAACATAAAAATGTGTTGGCTGGCTCTTAAGCCGGCTGTAGTTTTGATGTTTCCGCCGGGGGTTTTCCGGGGAAATTCTCTGGGCTTGCCGAGTGTGGCTTTAATCGTCGTCGCTATACTGTGGTTGTTGATTTCGCTGCGGCTGGTAGCCGCGGCTGGACGCCGCCGACAGGTTTCGAGGCTGCTGGGAAATATTTGAAGCGCGTGGGCTATCGTGGCTTTACCAATCTTGGATCTCATGAGCGCAATCTGGGTCGGAATCACACCGTTCGGCTTCAGAAACTGAATCATTGGCGGAAGTTTGCCAAGTATTATCCGGAGCCGACTGACACGTCATACTGGGGGTGTATTTTTGGGCGAGATTTTTGGGTCGCGGCATTCTCTTTCCGAAGCGCCTCACCAGGTTTGTTGTTTTTAGGTGTTTTGTTGGTTAGCCTCGTTTCGCTTTCTTTGATTGTCGGCGTGGAGGCGGCTCTGCTTTTCTAGCTAGGAGTTCTTGCTTGAGTCCAGGTTTTCGGGAATAATTGGGTTATCAGGAAAGGATGGGGATTCTCGGGGGTTTTTCAGGAAACGGGTCAGGAAGTCGAGATTCCGCGGAAATCTATCCGACTTTACGCATAATTTACTCTTTGAAAAGTCTGACATTGAATTTACAAATCCAGGTTTCAATTCTGAATAAGACCTGACAAGCGACCTCAAGCATCGCGAATTTAGCGCGTTTTTCCTGAGATTCCCTAAAACAGATCCAAGGCTAACCGAAACTTAAGTGCGCAGAGTTGAGATTGTCAGCACAATACTTACAGTACTCTTGGAATTGGCTGAAAGCCATGGTAATCTTAATTACTGTATATGTAGGAGGAGTGTCTGCCGCCTAGGAAGCGGCAGCGAAATTTGAATAATCGGAGGGATCCTCTATGGATAACATGACCAGGAAACCGCGGGAAAGCAGATCTGCCGCGTCCGGACTCACGAAAGTGGGTTTTAAGAAGAAATCCCGTAACTGGGCTGCAGGTGCTGTGGCAGTAGGTGTTGCTATTGCCTGGACTATCGGCGGTCTGGTCATGCCATCAATGGCGGCTGACGCCAGCGCGCAGCTCGTCGAGAAACCTAGTTTCACGACGGTCGTCGGCACGACCCAGACCGGGGATTGGAAGGTCATCTCCAGCGGGATAGCCTCGAAAATCGTCAGGTTTGGGCAGACCAGAGGTGATTCTTCGGCTGAGACAAGTTCGACTTACCTTGATACGGTTCCCCTAGAGAAGTCCTCTGACGGTCAGCTCGCGAAGTACGGTCGCATCGTCTACAAGGCCACTTCCTGTTGGGGTTTTTCCACGCGCAACACGACAGATGGTTTGAACTATAAGACCACCTGTTGGTATCCCACCAGATTCGTGGGAACCTGTGAGGAAACTGCCGACGCTAACGGGACGGATCGTTCGGCGAATGATCCCGAGGAAACCGAGCTGCGTCGCGCCCCTGGTTTGAGCGAGGAGGCGGAAAACAGCCTTGAAGAAGAGACGAACGGCGACGCTCCCGAGGCGACCCTGAGCGACTCCACCCCGGATGAGGTGGAAGAGTCCGCCCCGAGCGCGGGAGAATCCGGCCTCCAGTCGAGTGAAGACACTGCCTCCGATGCTTCCGAGACTGGCGCCACCCAGGCTCTCATCTTCCCGACCAAGACTGGGGACTCCTGCCAGTCCTACAACAACATCTCGGAACTCCCCGTAAATGAGCTGAATGCTAATGATTGGCAGATTCTCGGCTACGAAGAGATGGGGACGCCGATGTGGAGCCCGACCACGGAAACGAATGGTACGAATGGGCTGCCGATAACAGTTCCCGGTGTGTTCCTTGAGGTGAACGGAAAAGGAACCATGGTCGGCTACTTTACGAACACTGGGAACTATCCCATAACAAGTTCTGCCAGCGAAAACCAACTGTTCAAAAAGAATGGTTTAGTGCGGGTGATGCTTGCCCAGGTGAATACTACAGCAACTGGTGGCAAGTTCACGTTAACAGCCAGTGACGGGACGGAATATCCTGCGCTCTGTATAGAGCCAGATAACACCAGCGTTCCGAAGGAAGGTAACCCTATCAACATCTCCGGTGCTGGCTTTGGTTCTTTCGATGTGGGTACCGCTCACGAATTGGAATTGGCTAATGTTGTCGACCTCTATAACAAGAACAAAGCGCTCTTCGGTCAGTCTGCATACACGCAGCTCGGCACGTTGCAGTGGTTTGTGTGGTACATCAGCAGCGGTTACAATGTAACTTACTTCAAGGATCGTTATAATCCCGACCAATCCAAGATTGCTGAAATCCAGGCGGAGCTGCAGAAGCGCCAGTCTGAGAAGGTGAAGACTATCTCGGATATGCTCAAAGCCTTGCAGCTCAAGACCGTTGCTGCCTACACCACTTCCGATAACACCGCGAATGTTTATAAGGTCGTGCTGGAAGGCTATGACACGTTCCACGGCGACCTTGCAAATCTTCAGGTCACGATGACCCCGCAGGCAAACTCGGGAGTCACGATCAGCTACTACAAAGACGAGAAGCTGACTCAGCAGGTGACTAACCCGACCCTGGAGGAACTCTCGAAGGGGCTCTACATCAAGTTTGATTACGCCAACGGCGTCTGCACCGGCAGCGATCCCAGCACCCTCAAGATCGGTTTCGTTGGCGACGCTTTGATTCCCGGTCTGACCATGAAGTATAAACACTACCAGGCTCAGATCATCCTCGACGGCGTGCCGGTCAATGTCTCTGGTGAACTGACTGTCTCCGGTGGAGCCTGCCCGCAGCCGAGCAACCCGAGCATCGGGACAACCGCGAAGGTTAACGGCTTGGAAAGCAACCTCGGTCAGGCGGAAACCGCCACTCTCACCCCCGGCGCTTCCGTCACTTTGACTGACGACGTGAAGTACGAAAACCTGAAGCCGAACACCCCCTACACCCTGACCTCCACCTTGACGCACTTGTCGAGCAACGGTGAGCAGCGCGGGGTTGAACTCGCAACTGCCAACGTCATGTCCGACCAGGACGGAACCGATGTCTGGCAGGGACTGTTCTCCAAGGAACTCAACTATGCGGATGTCAATGAGGGCGACAAGTTCTATTACGAAGAGGTCTTGAAGGATCCCACCACCGGCGCCATCATTGCCTCGCACAACGGCATCAACCCGGATCAGACCGTCATCATCAAGAAGACGCAGCCCCAAGCCACCCTCGTTCTCGAGAAGGTCGGAGCGGGAGCTGCTGCCTCCGCCCAGGGCAATGTCACCTTCACCGTGACCTGCGGCGAAGGCGCGACCAAGACGCTGTATGCTCCGGCTCGCGGCGGTGCTGCCAACGAAATCCCCACCCTGGCTGGGGTCAGCCAGACGGTTTTGAACGTGACTCCGGGCGAAGTCTGCGAGGTTGTGGAAACCTACACCTCCTCCACGGTCGTTCCGCAGTCCACCGGCTCGAACTACACTCCGTTCACCGTGACGGACACGACGACGAACACCTCGATCCCGGTTGCCTCCGGTCGGACCGCCCAGTTCTCGACCCGCTCTGAAGCCGGCACGTCGACTCTCACCGCTAACTACCCCTTCGTGGTTCCCGCGAACGGCGGTAGGGTCAAGGTGGTTGCGACCAACAACTACAACGACCTCACCGGCGGTTTCAAGGTCACCAAGACCGTCGAAGGCATCGACAAGGATCAGGCCGCTGCCGCGAACCCGAACCAGACCTTCCAGTTCACCTATAGCTGTGCAGACAGCCAGGAAGGCGGAGTTTTCTGGCTCCCCAACAACGGAAGCTGGACCTATGAGGTTGACGGTCTCAAGGTTGGCACCCAGTGCACCATCACGGAAACCAGCCCGACGGCTCCCGCCGGATACAACGTGACGGTTTCCGCCGCGTCCTCCAACGGCAGCAACTCCCAGAACGGCACCATCACGGTTGGCGCCATCGAAGCCAACAAGATCGCCGGAGTCACCTTCCTGAACTACTACCAGCCGTCGAATGCTTCCTTCTCCATCAAGAAGATCGCGAAGTACTCCGACTCAGGCGAAGCAATTACCGGTAACTTTAACTTCACCTACAACTGCGGACAAGGCGACCAGAAAGTCACCGTTCCCGCCAACGGCAAAGCGGTTCCGGTAACGGCCAACATTAAAGCCGGCCAGCACTGCACTGTGAAAGAGCTTTCCGCTGATCCCTCCGACCCAGCCAACACCACTTTTGAAGACGTAACCTTCAAAGCAGGAAACTCTGCTCCCGTAAAGGACGAGTACTCCTTCGATGTACCGAAAGACGGCACCGTCCTGGTCATTGAAGCCACAAACACCTACAAGCACAAGCAGGGCTACTTCACTTTGACGAAGTCCTTCAACGTCGACGAGAACCCACTCAAAGACAAGGCGTTTACGTTCACCGTGAAGTGTGGCGACGCGCCAGAACAAACGGTTTCTCTTCATGGTATTGACGACCCGAAGACAACAAACGTGCGCGAAAACGCAAAGACTTTCGGGCCTTACAATCTCGGCACAACCTGTAAGGTGACGGAAACAAACCCCTCCACCCCATCTGCCGTTGATAAAGTGACCTGGCAAGGCGGTCAGCCTGTAGCTGGCGACGCTTGGTCTCGTACGGTGACGATCGATACGGAAAGCAAGGCAAGCTCTCCGGCTCTCACCTTGAACGCGACAAACAACGTCAGCGCTCAGTACGGCAAGATCTCTTTGAAGAAAACGATGACCGGCTCCGCTGCCGCAAACCAGAAAGCCATCGATGCCACCTATCCGATCGATCTGAAATGCGATACCGGAGACAATCCGAATGTCGTGAACCTCAAAGGCAACGGGGAAGTTTGGACAAGCCCGTCCAACACTATGGTTGTAGGTTCAAAGTGCATCCTGCACGAAGACCTCTCCAAAGTCAGTATTGACGGAATTACCCCAACATTAGTTGCAGTCAACGGAGCAACCCCGGTAACTGGCAAACCCGGCTACTATGAGGTTACCGTTCCCGCGAAGGATGCCCCACCGGTCGAAGTTGTTTTCAATAACTCCATGGAATACCAGAAAGCATCGTTCAAAGTCATGAAATACGTGACCTCCTCACAAGAGGTGACGTTCTCCCCGAACGAGTTCCGTTTCACATACACCTGTAAATCCCCGCTGGGTGACTTCACCAACGCGAACAACCCGCTGTACGCGGGCGTTACAAACCCATTCAAGGATTACGTCAAAGTGTTTGTAAACGGTTCCGGAACATCCCTCACAGCGGAATCACCGGCTGTTGAAGTACCGGCAGGCTCGACCTGCTCCGTGACGGAGATCGATCCGAAGACCTATAACCAGACGCTCATCCAGAGCCCGAAAGTGAATCCAGTAAGCTACGAGAAGACAACCTTCCAGCCTGCTGGAACCGCTATGACCTCCGGTGAACAGACCATCAGTGAAGGTTCCACCTTCTACTTTGCTGCGACAAACAACTATGTAGATAAGGTAGCTGGGTTCCAGTTCAACAAGGTGTTCAACCCCGATACTGAGGTGTCGAACAACAACGCCGCTTGGGAAAAGAACACCTTCAACTTCGGTTGGTCTTGCCAGAAACCAGACGGTTCAAAGGTGAATGGTTCAGCCCCGATGACAATCACGAGTCCCGTCGAATTGTCCCCGAACCTCGCGGTAGGAACCAAGTGTGTGATTTGGGAAGAATCCGTTGCTCCGCACGCCAATGAAACCACCTCAACCAAGTGGCTTGTGGATGGATCTGAAGCCGAAGGTGCGAAAGTCACTGATTTCGCGGGTAATGAACACGCCAACGGCTATGCATTCACGATCAATGAATCTCAGGCACGTCTCGCGATCACTGCCCAGAACACTTTCAGCGTTCCATACACCTCGCTCACTTTAGATAAGAAGCTGGTTCGCGGCGAGAACGTGAGTGTCGATCCCAATAAGGTGTTCGACTTCGAGGTTTCCTGCGACTACACCACGGGCGGAACCCACTCCACCCAGGTTCAGCTTAAAGACACCGACCCGGTCAAAACCATTGACACGATTGACGGTGTGAAGATTCCGGTGGGCTCGACTTGCCGCGTGAATGAGGCGAACGCCAATGTGGCGAACCACACTTGGATCCTGAAGCTCACCAAGGACGGTCAAACAATCTCCAACGGTGCGGCCTTCACTCTCGACAAGACAACCCCGATCGCGGTTGTGGCTGAAAACACCTACACTCGCGACCTCGGTAAGTTCGCGATTGTGAAGACTGTGTCCGGTGAAGGCAACCTCGTCAAACAACCGTCCTACGACTTCGATTACACCTGCACCGGCGACGGTGAACCAGTCACAGGTGAAATCCTCGGTGTAGTTGAAAACTCCTCTGTCGCTAAAGAAAGCAAAGACATTCCTGCGGGCTACACCTGCAGCGTCACCGAACGCAAAACCGAGAAAGTGGACGGTGCGACTTGGACAGCGACGCTGGATCACAACAACTTCAAGATAGAAAAGAACACAACGTTCGCTGTGAGCGCCGACAACCGCTTCACCGATTCTTTCGGTAAGTTCACGTTGAAGAAGGTTCTAGACACCGAATCTAACGCGACGGTTCCAGATGGGACGAAGTTCAACTTCCAATACTCCTGCACCGATTCTGTCGGCAAACCGATAGCTGTCCCCAATAACGGGAAGTTCTCGGTCGCGGCGGGCGCCCCAGCCTGGACTTCACCTGACCTCCCGTCTGGCTCTATCTGCAAGGTCTGGGAGACCGGGGCAACGCCGGCTCTGACCGGTGTCGTTACGACAGTCAAGTACGAACTGGCAGGAACCCCCTACAATGAGGGAGCCTCCACCAGCGGCTATCAGCCCATGGACTACGTGTTCGGAGCGAGCGACGAAACTGCTGGAAAGTTCGTGATCGGAAAGGCAGGCACAACTCGCGAGATTACCGCAACTAACAAGCTAACCAAGCACATGGTGAAACTCCAGGTGATTAAACAAGGCTTAGCTAAGAAACACGGAGATTACTCTACAGATCCCAGCGCGTACAGCCGAGACAACTTCGACACTCAAACCTACACAAAGTGGGAGAATGGCACCTATGTCACCCACCACTACATGGATCGGAAGACCATCTTGGTTAAAGCCACTTGTGTCGGCGAGAACGGCGATCCGGTCTTAGAAAAAGACAACCTGGTAGTTCCGGTGAACGACTTGGATGCGCAAGGCAATCTGAAGCCTACTTTGATCGGAGAAGTACCTGTCGGATCGACCTGTACAGTCGCTGAGAAAGACGTCAACTTCAACGACTACGACGCTTTCTTGCTCGGAGGGTGGCACCATAAGGCGGTCTTCAACGTGAAGGATGCCGCCGGCAAACCCCTCGCCCCGGAAAAAATCTACGCTTTCGATATGGTCTCCGATAACGGAGATAAAGCTGCTATCCAATTCGTGATGGACACAGAGGAAGCCACCGCCACCGTTCAGATGGATAACAAGTGGGATTGCTTCTATTCCGTGACATCAGATTTGAAAGTAGAAGGTAAAGACTCCGTTTCGGATCCTGCTGGTAAGGGCAAGGTTGTAGATATTCCCGCAGGTACGACGGGCCAAATCAGCCTTATTGATACGGTGACGTTCAACAATCTTCCTGCCGGCTGGTACACGGTAGTAGAACGACTGTTTAGTAAGAATGATGCCGGTCGTGTCGTGAACTTCAACAAAGGTTACCTACCGAAGGCAATCATTGATGACAAAGGCTCCTGGGACTGGTATGCCTCCGAACCGTTCTACTTCGATGGTACGGGCACGGTTAATAAGGACCTGGAGTTCAATGTTTCTCTTGATACTCTCCGAGATCATCCTGAGGGAATTTCTGTAGCCGTCATGGTGTACCGTGATCCGAACAAGCTCGGGCCTCAGGTGGTGACCGCATGCAACTCAAATTGCAACATGATTGCCGCTGAAGTGACTCTTCCGCAAAGCCAGACGATTATCCCGAAATTTACCCAAACGATGGATACCCTGGCAAACAACTCGGCCACCAATTCCCGCGTTTTGGCTCTAGGCACTAGCGTCAACGACCAGCAGGTCAGCGACACTGTGACCTACTCCAATGTGTCAGAGGGTGACTATTACCTCTACGGGCGAATCGTTCGCGCAGACAACACTGCCGTAACCATTGGTGAAAACGGCTCCCCGCAGAAGATTGAGAAACTGAAAGCGAACACCCAGGCGAAACTCCAACACACCATCCCCGTCGATCAGGACAAACTGATCGCGGAAGTAGCGAACGGCGCTACAGAGTTCGTGGTCTTTGAATACCTGTTGCCGGCTGGTGTGAACGTGGCGGGTCTCTCCGCTATGACCCCAGACCAGCTCAAGGAAGCGTCCCAGGCTGCGAAACTGCCGTTCCACGCCGACGTCACAGCCGAGTCCCAGAAGCTCTATACTCCGAGCCTCGAAACTGACGCCACTATTGGAGAAGTCGGCGGGACTAAGAACGTTGACCCGGCTGAAACTGGAACCGTGAAAGTAGTTGACAACGTCTCCTACAAGAACCTGAGCGGTGGCGCAGAATACACCGTCACTGGAACCCTGCGCTACCAGGGAGACGCTACCCTCGCGGACGGCACCCAGGTTAAGAAAGGCGACGTAGTTAAAGGCGTGACAGTTCAGACCGCCACCATCGACCTCACCAAGCAGGACGCCAAAAAGACGTTCTCCGGTGAGATCAAGATGACCTTCGACGTTCCCGCCCAAGCTCTGAAAGGTCAGACGGTTGTCGCTTTCGAGCGGGTGGAAACCAACAACATTCCCGTTGCCGTTCACGAAGACATTGAGGATGGACGTCAGACCGTCTACTCCCCAGAAATCAAGACCACACTCGTTGACGAAGACGGCGACAAATATGTCACCGCTGGTGCCAACGCGAAGGTCGTTGATACCGTGACCTACTCGGGTCTAGACCCGAATAAGTCCTATCTGCTCAAAGGCAAGCTCAATACGGTCAAGGACGGCAAGGCGACCGGTATGGCTGCAGAAGTCGGCCCGATCCCTGTGAAGGCCGGAGAGATCTGGACTATGCCATTCACCTTCAAGGCGGAGACCGGGGTTAGCTATGTCGCTTTCGAGTACCTTTACGAGGACACCAACAAAGACGGCAAAGTTGACGACGGTTCGAAGCCTGTCGCTTCCCACGAAGACCCGACTGATCCGGCCCAGACCGTCTACACCGGCAAGGTCACCACTGACGCCACTGAACAGGGCGACAAGTATGTTGACGACGTGACGGCAGGCTTTACGGTTGACGACTTCGTCACCATCACCGGTTTGAAGCCGAACACGGAATACGACGTCACCGGCGAACTGTATCGCCAAGGCGAGAACGGTGAAGAGATCGCGACCGGAGTCAAACCCGCCTCCGGGCATGTCTCCAACGCAGACCAGGCGCTGCTGTCTGAACTGGCAGTGACTGACGGTGTCGCCAAGGTGACGACCGACGCTGAAGGCAACGCATACGCGATCCTGCACTTCCCGGTCAGCCCCGAGATTGCCGCGACCCTCGTCAACCAGCCGGTTGTCGTCTTCGAAGATGTTTTGCAAGACGGCAAGACTGTAGCCGTCCACCATGACATCAATGACGACAAGCAGACTGTCTACAACGGCAGCATGGCGACGACGGCGGTTGATGCCGGAGACGAGAACCAGACGATGGTTCCGGGTCAGGAAAACGCCGAGATCAAGGACACGGTCGTGTTCACCGGCAAGTTCGAGCGTGAACACACCTACACGCTGGTGGGTGAACTCCACTACGTGACTGTCGGAGCCGATGGCTCTAAGACCGATGGCGGCAAAGTTCCCGGCGCGACCGCGCAACCCGTCACCGTCAAGTCCGATGCCTCCGGCGTGATCGCCGATCAGGTCATGGTCTTCACCGTCCCGGCGGACTCCATCGAGGCTGGTAAAGACATGGTTGTGTTCGAGTCTCTGCATGACGGCGACGCGGACGGCAAGGTTGTGGTGGAACACCGCGACCCCGCTGACCCGGCGCAGACCGTCACCGTGACTCCGGTTGAAATCACCACCACCGCCTACGACGGCGCCTCCGGTGATACAGACGACAAGAACCTCGATTCGTCCAACGACAAGGTGTCGATCTTCGACCTGGTGGATTACAACGGCCTCCAGCCGGGCAACACCTACACGGTCACCGGCACCCTGCACTACCAGGCTGACGCGGTTCTCGCTGACGGCACCCAGGTCAAGCGCGGCGACGCGATTGACGCCAAGTACGTCACGGTCACCCCGGTCACCTTCAAAGCCAATAAGGCTAACTCGACCGACCCCGATGCCTATCAGGTCATCGTGAAGTTCGAGGTTGACAAGGCTGGACTCGCGACCGCTCCGGTCGTCGTGTTCGAAGACCTGCTGCAGGGCGAAACCCCGGTGGCTTCTCACCACGACATCGACGACAAGAACCAGGTTGTTTACAACCCGTCGCTCGAAACCACCGCGACCGTTGGCGGAGCGAAACTGATTCAGCTCCAGAAGGATCAGACCGAAGTCACGGTTGATGACGATGTCACGATCACGAACGCTGCTCCCGGAACCTACACGTTGAAGGGCACTTTGATGGCTGCTGACGGAAAGACCGTCGTCGCCACGAAGAACCTCGAAAACGTCACCGTCGCTGGCGCCAGCCAGGTCGAGAAGGTGCAGTTCCAGGTTCCGGCCGAGAAGATCGCCAAGGGCGCGAAGTTCGTCGTCTTTGAAGAACTGGTTGACGCCAATGGCGAAACCGTTGCGGAACACAAGGACATGCTGTCTGAGGCACAAACCGTTCGGGTTGGGTCTCTCGACACTACCGCAACCGATGCGGCTGACGGAGATCACACTGCTAACAACGTAGGCACCGTAGCCACCATCAACGACCGGGTGGATTACTCCGGTCTAGACCTCAACGCCAAGTATGCCGACGGCACCCCGGTGGCCTACCTTGTCAAGGGCGAGTTGATGGATAAGGCAACCAACCAGCCTGCACCAGGGATCGCGCCCGTAGAGCGGGTTATTGGCCCAGCTGGCTCGGTCTATCGCGCTGAGGGTGAAGCGGGTCGTCCGGTTGAAAGTGTTATCACCTCCGGTACCGGTTCGGTTACCTTAACCTTCGAAGTTCCGGCCAACCTGTTGGCTGGAAAGGTGACGGTAGTCTTCGAGACGGTTTACCGCGAAGGTAAGGAATACCTCATCCACCATGACATTAATGATGCTGACCAGAGAGTAAACCTCCCGAAGCTGGAGACTTCGGCTCGCGGTTCCGGCGAACTAGGCCAGGTTCTTGCCGATGCCGATTCAACCGTGAAAGATAGTGTCACCTTCCATGCGATGCTCACCGGAAAGGAATACTACGTTTCCGGCATCCTCATGGATAAGGCCACCGGCGAGCCCGTGAAGACCGCTGAGGGCAAGACCATCACCGCGGTTTCTGAGAAGTTCACTGCAAAGGACGCTGAGTTCACAATGCCTGACCTGATGACCTTCGAGGTTCCGGCTGGAACTCTGAAGGAAGGTGCGGAGCTCGTCGTCTTCGAGACCCTGTGGTTCGCTGATGAGGTGACGGTCAACACCGACACCAAGACAGTTACCCCGAAGGACTCGACCTTCCAAGATGCGACCGGTAGCGACGTCACTAAGCCGTTTGAGCCCGCCGCAACCCACGAGGACATCAACGACGCGAAGCAGACTGTCGGAACCGGTGTCAAGCCCGGATTCCGGACGATTCTCTCCGCTGATGGCGCTCGCACTTGGGCCGAGAACCCGACTATTCCGACCGTCCCGACCGCGTCCAAGACGCTGGTTGACGTGGTCGAATACTGGGGTCTCACTCCGAGCGTGACCTACCGCTTGGATGCGAAGCTGATGGAAATCGGCCTTGACGGCAAGGTTAGCTCCGAGCCGATAGCGGTTGGCACTGCCACGATTGCGGCACCCCACGAGGCTGCGGGCACCCAGAACGTGACTTTCACAGTTGCTGACGGTGCGCTGAAGTCCGGCTACAAGTATGTTGCTTATGAATACTTGACCCGAACCGATAAGCCCGAAGATCCGGTGGCTCCGCCGCATGAGGATCCGAACGATCCGAACCAGACAGTCCAGACCGACAACAACATCGATTTGGTGACCGACCTCGACAAAGACGGCGCGAAGGTCTTTGGACTCGGTCAAGACGTGACCTTGACCGATACCATCACGGTAACGGGAACGGGTCTCATCCCCGGAAAGCAGTACCAGGCATACTCCCAGTTGAGGTATCTGGGCGGCCCCGGAGATGCCCCCCAGGTGGTTTCTGCTGGAGTTTCCGACCCCTTCACCGCGAAGGGCGGAGCGAATGAAACCACCAAGGTGACGTTCAACTTGACCAAGGAGCAACTCGCAATCTGGAGTCAGCAGGCGAAGACCCGCGGCTTGAACCAACTCGCGTTGGTGGCCTACGAGTACCTCGCCCAGGTAGACAACATTGCCAGCGTAAATTCGGGCGATGCATTGAAGAGTCCGGATACGGCTGTGACTTTCCAGGAAGGCAAGACTTGGGACGCGAGGCACGAGGATCCGAATGACGCCCGTCAGACGGTCTCCGCAGTGGAAACCCCGCAGATTGCCACGACCTTGCGCTACAAGGGCGATGCGAATAAGCCCGGTGCCGATGTGGTGTGGGAAGGCAACAATGTTGTCCTGACCGACTACGTGGAGTACTACAACCTTGAGCCGAATAAGGAATACACGGTTGCGGGCAAGCTGATGGCAGTCGATGCGAACGGCAACGCTACCGAGTCCGGTGTAAACGCGACCGCGACCTTCACGACTCCTGCTGCTGAGGGCGGCGCGCTGCGCGTAAGCGGCACCATCAAGGACGGCACCGCTGTTCAGGTGAAGTTCACTGTTCCGCTCTCGGTCTTGAAGGCCAATGACAAGCTCGTCGCCTACGAGACGCTCTACGTGGGCGCCACCGCTACCGGTGAGCCTGCTGCGCCGCCGCACGAGAACCCGAACGACGAAAACCAGACCGTGAACGTGAAGCATCCGGCGGTGACGACCGATGCTTCCGATAAAGCGACCGGTTTGAAGTCGATCGCGGTTTGGGAAGGCGAGAATGCTGCAGGCGAAACTGCTCCCGATACCTACACCGTTACCGACAGGGTGCGCTTGTACAATGTCGAGCTCGGCAAGACCTACGGTTTGGGTGGACAGTTGTTCGACCAGGTGGCCTACCAGGGTGGGGAAACGAACCCGCTCGTGAAGGCAGCGACGACGGTCAAGATCGACGCCGCCATGGCGAAGCTTCCGAACGAAACCGAGAAGGCCAAGTACGGAGCGGACGTAAAGGTTTACGAAACCACGATGGACTTCGTGGTGAGCCGGAGCCAGGTTGTTGAAAACCACACATTGGTGGTCTTTGAACAACTCTGGGCCGAGGGAACCTACGACGGAGTCACCGAAACGGACGTGACCCCGAAGGGCGGTAACGAACCTGTCGCGACCCACAACGACATCACCTCCACGGCTCAGTCCGTCGCAGTCAACGAGTTCAAGTTCGGCTCGCTGACCTTGACCAAGACCGTGACCGGATGGGACTCTGCTTTCGCTACGGTTCAGCAGCAGAATGCGACCTATCTCTTCACCGTTTCCTGCACCGAGAAGGGCTTCACCAAGACCTATCCGGTGAAGGAAGGCGAGAGCGTGACCGTGACCGGCATTCCGCTGGGTGACACCTGCACCATCACCGAGGACGTTCAAAACGCCGTCAACCAGGCCGGATTGAAGGACACTGTGACCTTCACCGAGGCCAATGGCGTGACCGTGGAATCCGCGGAGAACGGCAAGGGTGTAGTCAGGATTGGTGCTACCGGCACAGATGGCACGACTGCGGTGTCTAATGTCACCGTGACCGCGAACAACCTGTTCACTCATGAGCCGGTTATCGGAACCGATACCTCCGCACTGGACGGCAAGAACGCCACCAACGGGGAGACGATTACCGATAACGTTTCCTACAAGCACATGCCGGCTGGCGACTACCTGCTCCACACCTACTTCGTTGAATACGTCAGCGAGGGTGGCCAGATTGTCCCGAAGAAGATTGACTGGCTCGAGTCCTACGCCTCCGACGTGAAGGTGGAAGGAATGGGTTCAGTTGATGGCTACAACGGCGCTTGGCCAGTGAATGTAACCATCCCGAAGAACCTTGTTGAACTCAACAAGAAGGTCGTTATCTGGGAAGACCTCTACCAGGCTCCGGCTCCCGCAGAACGTGAGGCGTTCATCGCCTCGCTCGGCAAGCTGGCGACTGGCCAGACTGGTGAAAACCTCGTCGCTAAGCACCACGAAAACATTTCGACACTTGGCGAGGGCTACCAGTGGTTGAACGTCACCGCGAACTTCGGTGGCTTCCAGGTCAACAAGATAGTGGATGCGGCCGAGGAACTCCCGGCTAATGAAAAGGCTGGACTCCCGACAACCTTCCACTTCAAGTACGATGCGGTGATTCCGGATGGGACGGCCGTGAAAGCTGGAACGGCTTTGACCGACACCTTCGACTTGGTGTGGGATCCTAACGACCCGACCAAGGCTGTTAGCCCGAAGTTCGAAGGTTTCCCGGCTGGAACCACAGTCACCATTACGGAAACTGGTGTGGACGGCGCCTTGCCGACCGGTGTCGCGATGAATACGACCTGGGCCGCTGGCGAGTGGACTAACGCCGTTGCCGGTAACTCGGTGAACATCAAGATTGTGGCACAGGGCGACCTCCAGGTGGCAGCCACGAACCACTTCACCTATAAGACCCCGACCCTGGCGACTGTGGCCTCGGTTGTCGGTGGCGGCAAGATGTTGAAGCCTTCGGAAGACACTCCGGTTCTCGACACTGTGACCTACACCGGCTTGGTAGAAGGACGCGAGTACTGGTTGAAGACCGAACTGGTCTACACCGATAACTCCGCTCCGGTGATCGGACTCGACGGACAGCCACTGGTTCGCTGGACCAAGGTGACCGCGGGCGCTGACAACAGCAAGTGGATTGTGGACGAGAAGAACCCGCTGGTGGTTCCGGCTACCTCCGATGCGACCCGTGACGTGGTCTTCTTCGAGAGCCTCTTCGAGGTTCCGGAAGGTGGCGACACGCCTGGTGACGGCACTCCGCCGGTAGTGGAACACCGCGATCCGAAGGATCCGCCGCAGATTGTCACCCGCCGTCCAGAACTCTCCATGGGCACCGTGGCTACGGTGAAAGACGCGACAACGGTCACCTCCGGTACAGCCGCGACCGTGGTTGACACCGTGACTTACAACGGCTTGAAGGCTGGCGAAACCTACACGCTGGTCGGCAGGTTGATGAAGAAGTCCGACGGCACCCAGGTTGGGGCCACCGTGACGGCTGCAGGCCTGAAAGCGTCGGCAACCGGTTCCGGTGAGTGGACTATGGAGATCCCGTTGACAGCGGCTGAAACCGGCGCCTTGGCTGACGGTACCGAGTTGGTCGTCTTCGAAAGGGCCTATGTCGGTAATCTGCCCGAAGCAGGTGCGGCTCCGGCTGGAACCTTGACGCCGGTCTTAAGCCACGAGGAGATTGGCTCCGCGCCGCAGACTGTGGTTGTGAAGAAGCCGACGACTCCGCCGACGAGCACTCCGCCGACGAGCACTCCGCCGTCAACCCCGCCGAACCCGCCGGTGAGTCCGTCTACCACGACGCCGTTTACGCCGCCGCCTTCAACGAGCACCACGCCTCCGGTTCCTCCGGTAGCGCCGGCTACGACAATACCTCCGATTCGGGCAAAGGTGCCGCCAACCTTGGCTAGGACTGGCGCGCAGGCCGCGATGGTAGGGGCGTTGTCCCTGGCAATGATTGGCGCTGGTGGGTTGATCGGACTCTTGGCCGCAAGGCGCAAGCGTGAGGCTGAGGCCGAGTAAGGCTCAGGCTTGGCTTGAAAGCCGGAGGACCTCAAGGTTCGGCTCGGCTCGAGCTAGACAGGCCCCGAACAAAAGCCCTTGAGGCTGTAGTACTGTTGGCGGCGAGATGCTTGAAGCATCTCGCCGCCAACAGTACTAGGTGTAGGGTATTTCAATTTCAGACGATAGTCTGACTCGGTTAGCTCTGTTATCTTTTACCTCCCGTGAAGATCCAGATTCCTCAGGGGAGCCGCGAATTTGGCATTGCGCGAATCTAGGGGTGTGGGAAGCTCAACGACACTATTGAGAACCTTGGCGGACAGAGCGTAGAACTTGAAGCAGGGAAACTCGATTGTAATTGGAAACTTCACCGATAAGCCTTTCTTAACCTTAAATACTGAAAGTTTCAAAGTATTTCCAGTAAACTGTCTCTGAGCGATGGACTTGGAGTAGGTGCCCAGTCTTGTGGAAATTCGAAGTGGATCACTATGACGAAACAGACAACAACCCTTGCTGAACCGACTGATAGGGTTCCACCCCAGCTAGCTAAATCCGTCGGTTCACCTCCCCCTGACGTATCAGATAAGACACAACGTATCCCGATTTCGGCGAAAATTATTGCCAGCGCCTTGGTGATGTTCATTGTTGTCGCCACTATGGCCGTAGCCTCCATTCGCGTCCTGGTAATGGTCGGGAGCCAATCCTCGCTATCGGATCGACTCAATCAATCCATGAGCCAAACAGGCCAGATGCAAGCCGACTGGGCCGGACTCAAGCTTGCTCAAGCCGATCTCGTTGATGCTATGCTTTCCCCGGAAGTCGCTAGGCTCCAAGACATTGACCCGGTTATACTCGAAAACTTTGAAACCCGACTCGCTGACATGAACGCTCGGGTCGAAATACTTGATCCCGGAACCGATGACAATGCTACTAACCAAGCTTGGGGGGAGGTCAAAGCTGCTCTGAAAAAGTACAACACCTATATTACGAGCCTCCAAGGCGCGGTTAGTGCCGGTAAGGCTCCGCTTCTTGAAATCTTGGCGCAAAATACGGAAACCGAATGGGCCTTCGTTAACCAAGCCGACTCGTTCCTCGTGGCGTTGCACAATGAGGATGCCCAAATCGAGGAGTATCTTGACAGCCAGGTCATGCTGCTCGGAACCTTTATCATAATTCAGCTCGTAATTTCGCTGGTGATTATTTTCATTGTAAACAAGGTGACTGCGAAGTCTATTGTTCCGATGACGAAAGAACTTGCCAGAGGCTTCAATGAGATCGCTGCGGGGAACCTGGACGTGAACGTGAAGCGACTCAACCGCGATGAAATTGGGGGAATGGCGAACACTTTCAACACGAACACGGCAAAACTCGAGCATTCCTTCAATGTCACTATCGATTCGACAGTCGCAGTCGAATCGAAATCGGGGGAAACTCTCGGAGAACTCGTCGCGGTTCGTGATGACATGAACCAAGTCACTGAGGAAATCGGGAAGACTGAAACCGTTGCCACCGAGGTAAACACGAATATCCAAGCTATTGCAACCGGAGCGGCCCAGATGCGGGAATCCATTGAGGAAATCTCCCAAAACGCTAACTCTGCCGCCTCTGTCGCAAGGCGGGCAACCGAGGTTGCGGCCCAAGCCGGGGCAACCGTGGCGCAGCTCGGTGAATCCTCACGCCAAATTGGGGAAGTCATCGAAACTATCAACGAGGTCGCAGAACAAACTAACCTTCTCGCTTTAAACGCTACTATCGAAGCTGCGCGCGCCGGAGATGCAGGTCGTGGGTTTGCCGTAGTGGCCTCGGAAGTGAAGGACCTTGCTTCTGAAACGGCGCGCGCAACCGAGGATGTGGCTGCAAGAGTGGAGGCCATTCAAGGTGACACAACTCACGCGGTTGGAGCCATCGAGGAGATCACGAGGATTATCGGGGACATCAACGCTTCCCAAACTACCATTGCGGCCGCAGTGGAGGAACAGACCGCGACAACCGCAGAGATCTCCTCCTCGATTAATCGCTCAGCTCAGCAGACCGACCAGCTGGCTCACGACATCACCGAGATGGGCGAGCAAACCAGAGAAATCAGGACAATCTTTATGGAATCGGGGGCGAAGATGCGAGAGCTCACTGAGGCCGCCAAAGATCTCCAAGCGATGTTGCAAAACCGCGGGGAAACTAGCGACCCCGAAGGGAAGGGGGCCAGTCATGAATGAGATGGATCAAACCCGAACCGCTGGAGACAACACTGCTTCCTCCGTCGTGACCGTTCCGGCGCTCGCACCCGAGGTGACACCGCCTGTCGCCTCGAAACGCAGACCCATCTTGAAACAACTCCAGGTTTTGCGCAATATGGGTCTTGTCACTATCGCTGTGGTTCTTGTTATCGTGATTTTCTGGGCTGTGTGGCTAACCGTCCAGTTGAACGGGCAATCCGACGTGTACCTTCGTGACGGGGAGGCCTGGAAAATCACTGAGCTGAGCGCCAGAGTCGTTGCTGAGGAAAGCGAATTGTCCAGCGCGCTGAACCAAAGGCTGCCTGCTGAGCGGGTCACCGCTCGCCTCGAGGCCTTGAAAGCCACTTCTGAGGAGCTGAGTTCAGCTCTGAAAGCGGTTCCTGCTGAGATCAAAAATGACGGTCTCATGACAGTGACGGAACAGGCGGGGAAGATTAGTGCCAATGTGGCGACAGTCCTGAACAATCCTCACGCGCAAGCCATTAGCTCTGATTTTAAGGCGAATCTCCAAATCCAACAGGAGCTTCGGCCCCTGACTGATGCGCTGTCAAAACGCAACCAGGCAGAGGCTGCCGACACGGCCGTAAGTGCTCATCGTATGGTGTTTATCGGGGAGGTTTTACTGGTGGCCGCACCTCTGGCAGCGCTGATTATTGGGGGAATCATGACCCACCAGATTCGGACTCGAATAACTCGATCTGTCAATAACATGACCCGCGCTTTGGAAGCGATGGCCACTGGTGACCTGACCGCGCGGGCAGAAACACCGATTAATGACGAATTGCGTGACACTGCCGAGGCCTTGAATTCGGCTCAGGCGGCGCTTAGCACGCTCATGCAGCACACTTCCAGTACCGCCGACCGGGTTGCCGCCTATAGCGCTGACGTGAGTGCTGGGGTGAGCTCGGTTCGGAATACAACTCGTGAACTCACTGGGAAAGCCACGGGTATTGTCGCGGCGTCCAACGAAATTGCCACCTATATCGAGACTATGGCTGCCGGAGCGGAGGAGATGGGAGCCTCAATTCGTGATATTTCAAGCAACGCCACCGAGGCTTCTCGGATTGCCCAGGAGGCAACCGAGGTTTCGGCACGCGCCGGGAAAACCGTTGGGAAACTCGGAGAATCTTCGGCTCAGATCGGGGAAGTCATCAAGGCGATTACGAGTATTTCGGAACAGACGAACCTCCTTGCCTTGAATGCCACCATTGAGGCGGCACGTGCCGGAGATTCCGGAAAGGGTTTCGCGGTGGTCGCTAACGAGGTTAAGGAATTAGCGGAGGAAACCGGGAAGGCCACGGAGAGCATCGCCGCAATGATTTCCCGGATTCAAGCTGATTCTGAGGCAGCCAGCGCGGCGATTTCCGAGATCAACTCTATTATCAACCAAATTAACGGCTACCAGACGAGCATTGCTTCCGCAGTAGAAGAACAAACCGCCACCACCGCGGAGATAACACGTTCCATTACCGAGGCCTCCGGAGGATCTCAGGATATCACCGCGTATGTGGGAAATTTTGCCTCTTCAATCCAGGCTTTGGAAGGCAAAATCGCGGTAGCCGCCGGTTCCGCTGCGGAACTCCAGGCTGAGGCTAATAATATGCACGACCAGGTTGCGGCCTACCGCTTCTGAGCTAAGCGCTGGGTCGTGTCACGCATCTCGTAAAACGCCTCGCTTAATCGCGAGGCGGGGAATAGTGGTGACGACTCTAAGCACTCAACTGAAGAATGGCGTAAATCGCTTCGTAGTTGAAGTGGTAGAAAAGCCAGTTGCATCCAACGAGGATAGCGAAAAGTCCGAGATAAACTGCGACATCGCGAGCTATCTCTTTCGGGGTCACCACCCGCTGCAAGAGAACAGCGGAGCCGTTGGTCTCGGAGGATGCCCGAGAACTGGGACGGATAGTAGCGTCCGTGGAGCTGGGATTATTGGGGAGGTCCTCGCTCGGCTCCGGAAGGTCTGACTCTGACGGGAGGTACTGCCCGAAACCTGGCTTGGATGGGGAGCTATCTGATTGCTCGGAGTCTCCGGAGTTCTCCGGAGTGATCGGCACCGTCACGAATTGGGCCTGGCGCAAGGACCAGCCGGTATAAGCGCCAATCACAAGACCCACCAGGAGTCCTCCGAGGTGGGCAACCCAGGCCACATTCGGAAGGAAAAACCCGAGGATAAAATTGATGCCGATGAGAGCGGCCATCTCGCTCCACGGGAGACGTAAAACCCTTTGAATCGCGAGCACAATCCCGAAAAACCCGAAGACGGCTCCGGAGGCGCCGACCGTGAGGGTCACCCAAGCCTGAGGATTAATCAGGGAAACTAAGCACTGCGCAAGCATGGCTCCGATGGCGCAGATAACGAACGCTGCCAGAAGCCGCAAACGTCCCAAGACTGGCTCTAACGCTCGTCCGACGACCCACAGCGCCCAGCAGTTAAACGCCAAGTGGAAGGGCATTGGAATCGAGTGGAGGAAAGCCGCAGTAAGGAAGCGCCACGGCTCGAAAATTCCGATGGCGGGAACGAAAGCGAAGCGGGGAAGTAACTGGGGAAAAATCAGCTCCAAAACCCAGACAACGAGCATCACAATGCAAAGCGTTGAGGTGACATACGCTTTCGGGGGCTTGGGAGTGGGTATATGTTCGGTGTTCATTTTTGACTAGGGCGTAGCCTGCGGGGACGGGGATTAATTGGGCTTGGCTGGAGCGAAGCCAGCGGAGACGGGTCTTTCTGACTTCATCTATAACTACGCCAGAAGATCCCGTACCCCAGCGGCTCCGCTTATTCAGAAATCTCGATTGTCTCTATCATCACGTCATCAAGCGGACGATCCGAGTGGTCGGTTGCGACGGTCGCAATCGCGTCAACGACCGCCCGGGAGGCGTCATCAACAACCCGCCCGAAAATCGTGTGCTTGCCATTCAACCAGGTTGTGGGGGCAACCGTGATGAAGAATTGGGATCCGTTCGTGCCCCGGCCTCCGCGGGTGCCGGCGTTTGCCATTGCGAGCAAATACGGCTCGGTGAAGCCGAGCGCGGGGTCGATTTCATCATCAAAGACATAGCCCGGGCCGCCGGTTCCGGTTCCAATCGGGTCGCCGCCTTGAATCATGAAACCGTCGATGACCCGGTGAAAGACTGTGCCGTTGTAGAGCGGCTCGGTCGAAACTTCGCCGGTCATCGGGTGGGTCCATTGGCGCGCGCCCGTGGCGAGGTCAACAAAGTTTTTCACCGTTACCGGCGCGGACTGGGGGTAAAGTTCGAGGTGAATATCACCTGCAGATGTGTGCAAAATAGCTTCCATAACCCTTATCTTTTCATGCCCGCCCCTCTCCGCGCAACGATTGTTTTTTCCTCGCCCTCAAAATAAAAAGATTTCTTCCCGTTCACCCTGCAAGATTCACAAAAAAAGGGCAAAATAGAAATCACCGCAACCGGCTGTCAGGAAAGGAAGGCTAATGCTAGATAATTTTACAAAATGCCTCGACATGGATTGCATGAAGCGCGCCTCCGGTGATGTAGCGCAAAACGCCGCTGATGCAATGGGGCTGGCTCGCGAAGCCGTGGAAGACTTCGGGGCAAAAATGAAAGATGATTTTCTTCCTCGTGCCCAAGCGGCTCAGGATGCAGTAACCAAGGCGGTTGCTGGAGAAAAAACCCTCAAGGATAAAGTAACGAAAGCGAGTGATGGTCTCATGTCAGCCTTGAATCCCCCGAAGAAGAAGTGCCCTGTCGGCCACCCGTGGCTGTTGACCTTTGTGTTGGCTGGTGCCGCCGCAGCGGTCGGCTTCGTCCTGTGGAGCCGTACCCGTCCGGTCGAAGATCCGTGGGCCGAGGAATCTTGGGAAGACATCGACGACGACGATTTGGTTGTTGTCGCTGACGAATACAAGTAAGCGTCCAGAAAGCAAGGAGGGAGCCGCGAGGCTCCCTTTTTGTTATGCCTTACTTCCACCACATTAACATGATGAAACCGACCATGATGACGCCAAAACCGATGGCGATGTTCCAGTTTCCGATGCCGAGCATATTAATCCCGAGATTCAGCGCGAGAGCGTAGTGAACCACCATCCACAGCAGCCCCACCAGCATAATCGTCACCGCCAGCGGCGCGTACCACCGCGGCGATTGCTTCATACCTTCGCTCCAGGTGGGGTGCAATTCGCTGTTGGATTGGACTTTCTTGGTTCCGCGCTTACGCTTCTTAGATTCAGGCACCGTTTCCCCTTTATCGGTTTCTTCAAATGACTGTTCCTATCATATCTTCCTGCCGCGACACGCGGAAATTGGTAAAATCGGAGTGTTAGTTTTTCGAGTTTTACTGCGGGGGTGTTTCACAGTGCCAGAGCCTTTGCAACCGGCTCAATTTCCTTCTCGTCGCCAGCGTCGCGAATTGGCTGGTGAGGGGCAGGACGGGCGGATGATGCCGGCGCGTCAGTTGGAGCCGGAGAGTTCATCAATAAGCCAGCAGAGCTCCGCAATAGGCCAGCAGCCTAGTCGCAGGGTCTCTCAACCAGTCGGCAAGCCCTTGATGAATCCGACAGTCGCGCAGCCCGCCGACAAGCCCTTACGGACTCCCGCGCCCCGCCCCGCACCGCAAAGGCCAACTTCCTCCCAGCCTTCGGTCGCAGTTTCCCCACAACCACCTCTCCCACCGGATTCAGTTTTGAAATCCCAGAACCAGAAACGGAAAACCAAGCCTTCGATCCTCATCATGTCCGGCATCGGCCAGACGATGTTGACCCTTGGCGTCGTTCTCGCGCTGTTCGTCGTGTGGCAGCTTTACGTCACAACCTGGCAGGTTCAGGGCGCGACTGCGGCGGCGGTGGAGTCTTTCACTTCCTCAACGGCCAATGACGCGACTGAAACCACCGAGGTGCAACGCACGGATCCGCCGCCTCCCGTGACGATCCCCGCGGTCGGCCAGACTTTCGCGACTTTGCATGTTCCGAGATGGGATTCTATGGTCATTCCCGTCATGCAAGGAACCACAGAATCCATTTTGAACACGGGTTATGCCGGACACTACACCGACACCCAGGGTCCGGGAGAACTTGGGAACTTCGCCTTGGCAGCCCACCGCCGCTCTTACGGAAACTCTTTCCGCCGCGTGGAGGAACTCGTGACGGGCGACCCGCTGGTCGTGGAAACGTCCCAGGCCTGGCTCGTCTACCAGGTCACCTCAACCGAGGTTGTCTTACCAACCCAGGGGGATGTGATTTATCCGGTGCCGCACCAGCCCAAGGACACCGTCCCTAGTGAGCGGTTGATGACTCTGACGACTTGCCATCCGGAATACGGCAACACGGAGCGGTTTATTGTCTATTCGAAACTGTCCTATTGGGTGCCGCGAACCCAGGGGCGTCCGGTGGCGCTGCAAGGACTCGAGGCGATGAACGCCGCTGGCCAACAAGCGCCAGCGGAATCGGGATCGCCGACTGCGCCTCCCGCCCAGCAGCTCACCCCCGTTCCCGGCCAGCCCAATCCGGGACAAGGCAACGGCGAACTCGCTGGCTGAGGTCGCTGGGAAGTTCGGAAAATCAAGAGGAAAGGCAAGAAATGTACGCTTGGGTTTTTTCAATTCTTCCTGGCCCAAAGTGGCTGCGTGTCATCGAACTGGCGATTATCGTGTTAGCTGTGGTTGCTGCCCTCTTCCAGTGGGGCTTTCCCTGGGCGGTAGAGACCTTCAATTTGAGTGAAAACACAGTTAGTTAGGAGAAAGTCATGCGAGTGATGGTGGTTGGAGGTGCCGGATACATCGGCGCCCATGTGGTGAGATTGCTGGAAGAACGGGGAGATGAGGTTGTCGTAGTTGACGACCTTTCCTATGGTTCTAAGGATCGTATCGGTTCGGCCGAGCTCGTCCAACTCGACTGCGCGGACTCCTCCCACTATCCCGAGCTTCTGGGGGCCCTGGAGGGCGTGGACGCGGTGATTCACTTCGCAGCCCGTAAGCAGGTTGGTGAATCTGTGGAGAAACCCGCCTGGTACTATCAACAAAACATTGGCGGGCTCGCCTTGGTTTTGGAGGCGATGGCTGAAAAGGGCGTGAAGAAGATGATCTTCTCGTCCTCGGCCGCGGTTTATGGAATGCCGGACGCGGAGATTGTCCCCGAAGACATTGAGAAACATCCGATTAACCCTTATGGCGAGACGAAGCTGTTCGGGGAGCGGATGATGGCGGCTTGCGAGCGGGCGCACGGGTTGAAATGGATTGGGCTTCGCTATTTCAATGTAGCGGGGGCGGGAGCTCCCGACCTCGGGGATCCTGCGATTTTGAATCTGGTTCCGATGGTGTTTGAGCGGATTGTGGCCGGAAAGAATCCTTTGATTTTTGGAGATGACTATCCGACTCCGGACGGGACGTGTGTGCGCGACTACGTCCACGTCCAAGATCTTGCCGTGGCTCACCTCGAGGCTTTGGAATACATGAACCGCTGCGAGGAAACCGGCAAGGATATGGAATATCACGCTTTCAACGTCGGAACCTCGACCGGTAACTCTGTCAAGGAGGTCATCGACATGGTGGCCAAGGTTACGGGGATTCCCTTCACTCCCGAGGTTAGCGAGCGCCGCGCCGGAGATCCGCCGCGGTTGATTGCCGATTCCTCGCGGATTCGCGAGGTTATGGGCTTTGAGCCGAAGTACGGCCTGGAGGAAACCGTGCGCTCCGCTTGGGAGGCTTGGCAGGTCAAACCCGGTAAACGCTGATTCTTCGCGGAGTAAATTCGCTGGCTAGACGCGTCCTCATTAGAGCTCGCACCCGGATTCGGGTACAGGCTTAGTTGTGAAAGAATAATTGCTATGGAAGGCGAGATTGAGAGACGTCGGTGGATTCTTACAGGGATTGTTCAAGGCGTCGGCTTTCGCCCCCACGTGGCACGTGTGGCCTCCCACTATAGTGGCGAGTTAACGGGCTTTTGCGGCAATGATACGCTTTCCGTGTTCATCGAAGGCCAGGGTCCACGGATTGTTTTAGACGCCTTCATCAAAGAGGTAGTGGAAACTGCGCCGCCTCTGTCGTCTATCTTGACTTGCCAAGATTCTCTAGTTGACGTGGTTGACACAGAACCAGGATTTCGAATCGTGGCTTCAGAAGGCGGCAGTGGGGCTAGAACCCTCATCCCCCCTGATGTGTCTATCTGTCCGGATTGCCTAGCGGACATTCGCGACCCCCGCAACCGCCGCTTTGGCTATGCGTTCACGACCTGCACCAACTGCGGTCCTCGGATGTCGATTATTGAAGACCTGCCCTACGATCGCCCGAATACGACCATGCGGGAGTTTCCGCTGTGTGAGGTCTGCTCCCGTGAATACCGAGATCCGGATGACCGGCGGTTTCACGCCCAGCCCATTTCCTGTTTTGATTGCGGGCCGCATATTTGGATGGTAGAGACGGAGGAGATTCCGGACGGGGTTGGCGATCCCTTCAGTTCAGTAGCATTGCCAGTTGATCTGGTTGACGGAAGCCGCGGGGGAAGATCGCGCGAAAATCAAGATGCCGTACTCGACGCAGTGGCGGCGCGGATTCTGTCGGGTGAAGTCGTGGCTGTGAAAGGAATCGGTGGGTTTCATCTCCTGGTTGATGCCACGAATGAGTCCGCAGTCGCGCGCCTACGTAAGCGCAAACATCGTGATGGGAAGCCTTTGGCGCTGATGGTGAAAGACCTCGATGCGGCTCGCGAGCTAGTGGAACTTGGCGAAGAGGGAAGCCCTGCCGAGTCGCTGTTGATAAGTCCGGCTCATCCCATTGTCCTTGCCGAGCGCCGCTCTGGCCGACCAATCGCCCCTTCTGTCGCTCCGGGCCTGAACACTCTCGGGATTATGCTGGCCTATACACCCTTACACCTGTTGTTGCTGGAACGAATCGGACGTCCCGTGGTCGCAACCTCGGGCAACCTCTCCAGCGAGCCGCTTTGCTTCGATAACGCCGAGGCGCTGGCGAGGCTCGGGAAAATCGCCGACGCTTTTCTCCTCCACAACCGGACTATTGCCGTGCCCGTTGAAGATTCGGTGGTGATGGCTGCCAAAACTGCGTTTTCGAGGGTGAGGAAAAAACTCACCTCCGAAAGTGACACCCCGCAGGTTGAGGACATGACGGGGGGTTTGACGCTTCTGCCGGCCAGGCGCTCGCGCGGCTATGTTCCCGTGCCGGTGGCGCTCCCCGCTCGGGTCAATCCCGATTCTTCCGCAAGGGCAGACGGAGACAACTTGGTCATTCTCGGGGTTGGCGGGGAGCTCAAAAATACCTTCACACTGGTTCGAGGCGGGATGGCTTTCACCTCCGCACACATTGGTGACATGGGGTCTCTAGCCTCACAACAGGCTTACGAAAGAGCCATCAAACAGCTCACCAAGATTCACGATGAAAATCCGAGCGTGGTTGTCCGCGATTCACATCCGAACTACGCCACCACCGCCTGGGCGGAGCGTTACGTGGGGGCAGCGCGGGAAGAGGGTCGGGAAGTTCAACAAATTGCTCTCCAACATCATCGCGCACATGCATATTCTCTGCTGGCAGAAACCGGTGTGGAACGCGCTATCGTCATCGCCGTTGATGGCACCGGTTACGGGGACGACGGGAAAATCTGGGGTTCGGAGATTTTTCTGGTTGAGACGGAGCCGGCTGCGCCACGCCGTTTGGGTCAGACCCTTCCGGCTACATTCCCTTCGGTCATTACGCCGGAGAAGTTTGACCCGCAGGCTTCGCTTGACCGGAGTGCAGCCAGTGAGGACGGTTCCACTTTGCTCCACTCCCTTGGGTCGTTACGCAAAGACGAAACCGTCTCCGCAGGCGTAGCGGGTCAAATCCAAACCGCCCCGCGACTCGCACATCTGCCCTATTTTCCGTTGCCCGGAGGGGATTTAGCGGTGAAGGAACCGTGGCGGCAAGCCGCGGCACTCTTGACCACATTTGGTATTGAAACTACCGGCCTCCCGCTGCAAGATAGGCTCAACACCACAGTGGGGAAAGCGGTTTTGTCTCAGATTCCCCAGAGTCCCGAAACTTGCGCCTTGGGTCGTTACTTCGACGCGGCGGCAGCGATTCTTGAGATTTGCCCGATTTCGACCTACGAGGCCGCCGCGCCGGTCGCGCTGCAGACCGCCGCGGAGCACTGGCTCGCTGAAAACCCCGCCGAGAGTGTAGCTATGCTCAGAGCGCCGGCATATATGGCAGTGACTCCTGAAATTTCTGCACTTTCGGCAGTAGAGACGCGGGTTCTTCCCGTACAAAACATCGTCTCGGAGCTCACCCAGGGCATGAAACAAGGAAAAAACCCCGGTGAGCTCGCCTTCCGGTTCCACGTCCAGATAGCGAATCTCCTCGCCTCCGCCGCCATCAAAGCCGTCAATAAATACGAGTGCGCTGCCGTCGGTATCACCGGCGGCAGCGCACTCAACTCGCTTCTTACCTCGATAATTGGCCGCCAAATAGAGGAATCGGGGTTGACATGGTTGACACATCAGCGCGTTCCCGCGAATGACGGCGGGCTTTCGCTGGGTCAGGCCTATTACGGGTATCTCCTCAGCCAATAAATAGCAGGACTATGGGGTAAGGAATCCCTTAGTGTTTCCCGAATTTAGCGATGGTCACGAGCTGCAGAATCCGCCAGTTGAAGTTCGCAAAAGAAAACAACTGCAAGAATGGATTTTGGCGGCGGCGCAACGTGGCCTTGGACGGATTCGGGGCCTTGCCGATCCGTTCGTTGACCTCGGGACTCATCTCCTCAACAGTCTGAGTTTCACTCATTTTCAATCCTCTCGTTCAAAAACTCAAATCATCTAGCCGGAAAATCATTCCGGAATAATCCACCAGAACGGCTTCCACTTGGCCTTGTAAATAAACCCGACATGGAGCAGGAACTTGGTCCAGTGCCCAAACAACCCAATCTTCCCGAAACTCAGATTCGGGTGGCGGCCGGCATTCTCCGGATATTCATCAAAATTCGGGACAATCGGGAACATTACCATCGCCGCGGCGGAACCCTTCTTGAAGCCGGTGCCGGTGGAGGCCACACAAGCCGCCCCTAGAACCGCCATCGAAGCCTCGTGGAGTTTCGCATTCGGCCCCTTGTTGATGAGATCCACAATCGACATGGCGACTTCCTTGCCAATCGAACCCGAGGGCATTCCGGTTCGTGGCGGTGCCGGGGTGATGTTTGTCCCGTTCGGGGTCTTGTGGGGTTTAGAGATGCCGTGCGGGGGCGCAAAAGCGATACCGGCGGCGAAAATGTTCGGGTAGAGCGGCGACTGGTAGGTCTTCGGCCAATCCTTGTGGGACCATTCTTCCGGAGACTTCGGAGAGTAATCGCCGTCCACCTTCATGAAACCACCCGCGTTAAACATCTCGGGGATATCAGTCCCATCAGCCTTCTTGGCCTCGAGCGGAATCCCGCTAAACGGCGGGAGCAGCATCGCGAAGTCGAAAGGCAACTCGTGCATATTCCCGTCAAAGTCTTCCCAGGTTAGGTCGTTTTTACGCACCTCGCGCACGCCCGCACCGGTGATAGCCTTCACCCCGCGCTCGCGGAACAGCGACTCGGTCCACAACTGGGAATCGGTCGCGTATCCGTTGTCTTTGAACATCATGCCGTTCATCCCGAAGTCGCCGAGCTGCGCTTCGTTGGTGATGTAAACGACCTCAGCCTTGTCGCGCACGCCCGCTTGCCTCAGGTCGTATTCCGTGTTGAAGCAGTATTCGAAAGCCGCGCCCTGGCAGGTGCAAGACCCGTTACCGGTTCCGATCAGGAAGCGCTTCTTCGGGGCACCTTCCGGCATTTCCTTCATCGCTGCTACGATTTCTTGGAAAGCCTTGCCGGTCTGTTCGGCGTGGTCAGCGGTGCAAACGGAGTAAGAGTTGCCCGCGTCCGGTCCGAGACCCGGGGTGGCTTTAAAGTTCAGCAAGGGGCCAGTGGCATTGATGAGGTAGTCATAGTGAACCAAGGCGCGCCGACCTTCATTTTTTCCACCGGTGAATTCGATCTCAACCTGGGGTTTTGGATCGTCACCGCGTCCCTCTGGGTAGATAATCTTGGCAGCAGCTTGATGAAAAATCACACCCTTGCGTTTGTAGAGCGGCGCCAAGGGGAAAACGACTTCTTTCTTGTTCATTTTGCCGGTGCCGACCCAAATATTGGACGGAACCCAGTTCCAGTCTGCGCGCGGCGAAACCACTACGACCTCGTGCTTATGCCTCGACAGTTTACGGCGCAAATGCATCGCGGCAGTATGACCCGCGATACCCGCACCCAGCACAACAACTCTTGCCATCAGGAGCTCCCTTTTCTATCTTCTTTGATTATTCTTGAATCTACGGCGCTTTAAACCACGGAGTTTAAAGCCCGCTTGTTGCTTATTGTAGCTTGAAAAATTGCGTTTAATTACACTCTGCGGTTTGGATGGTGGGCTAAACTTGAGAAAGACTAAACCCTGCGAAGGAGAACCCATGACCGATTCCACCGTTTCCCCTGATTCCAAAGTGTTTACCGTGGGGCCGACCTGGCGCGCAGTCGGTCTCGAGATGACGACGGAGGCTCGCGCGGACGAGGTGCTGGCGGCTGCCTCTGATCAATGCACTCCCATCGAAGGCGACATGGAAAAGGGAGTGTTCCACTACGAGGACCGCTCCGGAGCCGTGGTGGTGTTTGACGTGGTGGAGGAAAAAATCGTCGATATCCACCAGGATTTCAATGCTTCGGACGAGGTTCCGGCGCAGTGGGTGGAGATGGCAGACAGGTTCGCTTTGGCCGATTTACAAGAGCCATCCGGCGAGACAGTCGGTCAAGCCTGCGTGGCTTTGCGCAGCGGTTTGGTGAATGAGGCCGGACGCGGAAACAACGGGAAACTCGGGCTGGCCGCTTTGGCAGGGCGAGTGGAACTCTACGATGGTCCACTGTCCTACGCCGCCAGCGAGACGGCGAAGCTTTTTGCCGAAGCTGAGGAGGGCGAGAAAGCCCCGAAAGACACCTTGCCGACGTTTATTTCCACCGGTGCAGTCTCGGTTTTACAAAAGCAAGGCGCCCATGCGGGAGCGGTTTTAGCCGCGAAGATTGAGGCCGCGGAACTGCATTCCAACACTTTGACCGGCGAGAATTTTTGGGTTTTGGAGGTCAATGCTGGCTTTCCCCTGACGGTTTGTGTGGGGGAGGGCGATGTTCCAAGTCGGCCACGAGCCGGCCAGGTTGTGGCCGGAGAATTCATGATTTTGGCGGCATCGAAGTAGGGGTGCAAAAAGATTCCCCGCACACCCAACAGAGCATCCTTATCCTTGCTGCCTTCCGGCCCTGGGGAGGTTCAAATGATGTTGCCGCACGGGGAACCGAATCTAATTTACCAATCCCCCGACCTGGAAGCGAATTGTCGCATCCGGAAGGGGCCAAAGGCCCGAAGTGGTCAAAAATCGTCGAAGACCCCGTTGGAAAAATGCGCATTTTGGAGTTTTTCACGCCAGTTGCCGACGTTGAATACGCCCAGAACCATCGCGATTAGGAAGTACAGACCCATGCCCAGGAAGCTGAGAGAAACTACCAGGAAGACTGTGGATAAACCTGTATCGTAAAGCATATTGGAGTGCTGGCCTGCAGTTCCCTCGGAAAGCCTTTTTATCGCGGAAAGAAGCGAAAATCCCATGACCAGCGAGCCGACACCGCCAAGGAGAGTGGAAATCGATCCGATAAAAAAGAAACCCACCGCCGCCTTCTTCCAATAATTTTGCCCGCGCAAATGCGGATCGTGCGTGAATTCTCCTCCGCTGAGCAAGGCGTCGTAGTCCGCGGCGATACGTTCCCGTTCCAAACTGTTCCCCCGGAAGGCTTTGAGGGATTTCGCAACGTGATAGAGCCCGACAAAGAAAAACAGCGCGCCGCCGCCAAGACCAATACCAAACCACATGTAGAGAAAGAACCTCGGCGCTAAGTCCAGAGGCGGGGAATTGCGGACAAACCACGAGGCAAATGCGATGCCGGCAATCATGGCGCCAATGCCGATGATGATGCGGGCGACCGCGCGTTGTTGCCAGGTTTTCAAGAATAGATCAAGCAAAGTGCCTCCCGATAAAGTCTCTAATATCATCATTCACCTTGCAAGAAAGAAATAGCAACTGAAAAAGGTTGAATTAACGCGGATTTAACACGCAAAGAGCGAAGTCGCCCGCATATGAATCTTGCTAATTTTCGAAAAACCCTTGCCAAGCGCTGTGTCAGTGTGTAGTATTACCTACAACGGAAACGTTTCCGTCAAGGATTTCCCAGCACTGTCGCCGGGAACTTACAACTGAGGACAACAACATGACTAAGAAAATTGTACGTATTGCGGCACTTGCGGCCGCGGCTGCGACCGCCCTGGCTCTTGCTGGCTGCCAGAGTGCGGATAATTCGGCATCTGGCGATAGCGGCAAAGGTCAGGTCTACTACCTGAGCTTCAAGCCGGAACAGGATGAAATCTGGCAGAAGGTCGCCAAGGCCTACACCGAGGAGACCGGCGTTCCCGTCAAGGTCGTCACGGCTGCTTCCGGAACCTACGAGCAAACTTTGAAGGCCGAGGTGACCAAGAAAGACGCCCCGACCCTGTTCCAAATCAACGGACCTATCGGTATGAAGTCCTGGATGGACTACACTGCCGACTTGTCAGGGACGGACTTCTACAATGCGCTGCTCGATAAGAACATGGCCGTTGGCGAAGACGGAAAAATCTACGGCGTACCCTATGTGGTTGAGGGCTATGGCATCATCTACAACAACGCCATCATGAGCAAGTACTTCGCCTTGCCGGGCGCGAAAGCCGCTTCGATGGACGAAGTGAAGAGCTTCGACAAGTTGAAGGCCGTGGTTGAGGATATGCAGGCCAAGAAGGCAGACCTTGGTATCGACGGGGTCTTTGCTTCAACCTCGTTGAAGCCCGGGGAAGATTGGCGTTGGCAAACGCACCTTGCAGACCTGCCGGTTTACTTCGAATACCAGGACAACAAGACCGACGATATGGCGAAGCTCGACTTCAAGTATGAGAAAGAATTCAAGAATATCTTCGACCTTTACCTGAATAACTCCACGATTGCCCCGACCTTGGCCAGCTCTAAAGCGGTTACGGATTCCATGAGCGAGTTCGCTTTGGGTAAGGCTGCGATGGTTCAAAACGGTAACTGGGCATACGGCCAGGTCACTGAGGAATCCGGTAACGTTGTCAAGGCGGAAGACGTCAAGATGCTCCCGATTTATACGGGTCACGAGAGCGAAGAAACCCAGGGTATCAATATCGGAACCGAGAACTTCTTCTCCATCAACTCTCAGGTTTCAGAAGCTGACCAAAAGGCCTCCATTGACTTCGTCAACTGGCTGATTAGTTCCGAGAAGGGCAAGAAGTTCATGGTCGAAGACCTCGGCTTTATTCCGCCGTTCAACACGTTCACCGAAGCGGAACAGCCTACCGATCCGCTCGCGAAGGAAGTCATTTCCTACATGTCGAATCCGGATTTGAAGACAATCCCGTGGGTCTTTACGACTTTCCCGAGCCAGACTTTCAAGGATAATTTCGGCCAGGCTTTGTCGCAGTACGCGGCCGGCCAGATGCCGTGGGACAAGGTTGTAGACCTGTTCAAGACCGAATGGGCTGCTGAGAAGACCGCCTAAACTCACGCCTTCCCCAGGGGCGTCACTCCTCGAAACCTAGAGACACAGAGAAGCGACGCCCCTGTGGCTAGGCAGTTAGACAATTTCAAATATCGGGAAGAAAATCCATGGAAAAAAGCTTAAAACAATGGGGTTTGGTTTTTACCGGTCCAACGCTATTGGCGTTCCTAATTGCGTTCCTTGCTCCGTTTGCTATCGGTATCTATCTTTCTTTTACAAAGTTTACGACCATAACAAACGCGACTTTTGTTGGAATCGAAAACTATCAAAAAGCCTTTGAAGAACGTCAGGGATTTCTCCAGGCTCTCGGCTTCACTGTACTCGTAACAATAATCGCCATAGTGACAGTCAATGTTTTCGCTTTCGCAATCGCCTACCTTTTGACTCGAAAACTCAGGGGTACGAACTTTTTTAGAACCGTATTCTTTATGCCTAATCTTATTGGCGGGATTGTTCTGGGCTACACCTGGCAAACGATTATCAATGCCATTTTGCGGAACTTTGATACAACCCTGGTTTCGGATCCGAAATACGGTCTCTTTGGGTTGATCCTTTTGCTGAACTGGCAACAAGTGGGCTACATGATGGTGATTTATATTGCGGGTCTGCAGTCTGTTCCTCCTGAGCTTATTGAAGCGGCAGAAATAGATGGGGCGGGCAAGTGGCAGGTCATGCGAAATGTGACTATTCCCATGGTGATGCCTTCTATCACTATCTGTACTTTCCTAACTTTGAGTAACTCATTCAAACTCTTTGACCAAAACTTGGCACTCACCAATGGGGCGCCATTGAACCAAACCGAGATGGTGGCCTTGAATATTGTCAATACTTTCTTTGGTCGCATCGGATTCGAAGGGGTTGGACAAGCGAAAGCCGTGATGTTCTTCCTCTTAGTAACCATCATCGCCTACATTCAACTCAGAGCTACTCGTTCTCGGGAGGTCGAATCATGAGTGAACCATCCATTTCTACTATTGCCGAACCGGTCGTTGACTCAGAAAAAGCGACCCGAGGGTCGGCGGCGACAACTCCCGAACCAAGCCAGGGAAACCATAATCGTGCGGCAAAAATTTTGATTTACGCTGTGTTGATTATCCTGACCGGTGTTTTCATTGGACCGTTGCTGTTCATTTTGATGAACTCTTTCAAGAACCGACTCTATATCTCTGATAGTCCTTTCGCTCTACCGACCGGAGAGTTGTTTGCGGGACTGACAAACTATGTGGAAGGCCTGGTGGTTACCGGATTTTTCTCCGCTTTCGGATGGTCCGCATTCATCACGGTCTTTTCGGTCATCATCATCACTTTCTTTGCCTCCATGACGGCCTATTACATCACTCGCGTCAAGGGCTGGTGGACGAACCTCATCTATCTAGTATTGGTGTTTTCGATGGTCGTGCCGTTCCAGATGGTGATGTTCCCGACCGTGAAAATTGCCGACACGCTCCACCTGGCCAATCCGGTCGGGATGCTGGTTCTCTATCTCGGTTTCGGGGCGGGACTTTCCGTTTTCATTTTTTCCGGATTCGTGAAAAGTATTCCCAAAGACGTGGAAGAAGCCGCGATGATTGACGGTTGTGGGCCGCTCAAAAACTATTTCCTGGTGGTTTATCCGATGCTGAAACCGGTGCGAATCACGGTCGCGATTCTGATGGCGATGTGGGTCTGGAACGACTATCTCCTGCCTTATCTCGTCATCGGGCTTTCGACGGAATACAAGACGATTCCGGTCGTGGTCCAGCAACTCGTCGGCTCTCACGGTTCCAACGACATGGGAGCCATGATGGCCATGCTGGTTTTGGCGATTATCCCGATTGTTGTGTTCTACCTGTTCTCTCAGAAATACATCATCGAGGGCGTGGTTGCCGGGGCGGTAAAGGGTTAAAGTGACTGTCGTGAACGAGACCTCGCGCCGACGTGCCGGCATCCTCCTCCCCGTGTTTTCACTTCCGGGGAGTCGCGGAATCGGCACGCTCGGCGCGGCCGCGCGGCAGTTTATCGACTTACTTGCAGATCACGACCAGCAAATCTGGCAGATTCTCCCGCTGTGTCCCCCGGGATACGGCGGATCGCCCTATTCGAGCTACTCGACTCACGCCGGCAACACCTTGTTCATTGACCTTGACCAACTTCTCAAAGCGGGGTGGCTGACCCCCGAGGAACTGGAATCGCTTGACTGGGGGGCGGACCCGAGGAAGGTTGACTATGCCGCACTCGAAGCGTCCTCGCAGGCAGCGCTACGTAAGGCCTTTGCGCGCTGCCCCAATTTCCAGACTGATCCGGACTATCTGAGTTTCGCCAAGCGCAGTTTCTGGCTCGAGGACTATGCCATGTTTCGAGCCATCAAGCAGTCTCAGGGTGGAAAATCTTGGATTGATTGGCCCGAGCCCTTGCGGAATCGGAATCCGGAGGCGCTGCATCAAATCGGCAACGAACTCGCCGCCGAAATCGCGTTTTATCGTTTTGGGCAGTGGATTTTTGACCGGCAGTGGGACGATCTTCACGCCTACGCCCAAAAGCGAGGGGTGAAAATTCTCGGGGACATCCCAATCTATGTTTCCTTGGATTCGGTGGATACCTGGGTCAATCCCGCGCTGTTCCAGCTCGGGAAGGATAAGCGGCCGCTGTTTATTGCCGGGGTTCCTCCGGATGGGTTTTCTGCTGCCGGACAAGTTTGGGGCAATCCGCTCTACAACTGGCCGAAGCACCGCGACACGAGTTTTGAATGGTGGACACGGCGCGTAGAGGTGCAGCTCAAACGCGTCGATATGTTGAGAATCGACCATTTTCGGGGATTGGAATCTTATTTCGCGATTCCCTCTGAGGCCGATTCCGCAGCGGAGGGCCACTGGGAGCAGGGGCCCGGAATCGAGTTCTTCCGAGTTCTGTCAGAGCGTCTGGGTGGGTTGCCGTTTGTGTTGGAAGATTTGGGTTATCTCACAGATGAGGTGCGCCGTTTGCGAGAAGATACCGGATTACCAGGGCTACAGTTGATCCAATTCGCTTTTGATTCGCGCGAGCCTGCCAACTACTGGCCTTTCGAGATGCCCCGGAATTCGGTGGTCTACACCGGCACCCACGACAACGACACGCTCCGCGGCTGGTTTGCTTCGCTGTCTGAAAAAGACCAGGAGTTAGCGCGCACTTACACCGCGTCACAGTCCGTACCAGAAGCCGATTTACCAGAGGTTTTTGTGACCTTAGCGCTGACAAGCGTGGCCGATACTTGTATTATTCCAATGGCTGATTATTTAGGTTTGGATAGTTCCGGGCGGATTAATACTCCCGCAAAAGCCGACGGTAATTGGTCTTGGAGAATGACAGCCGCAGACCTCACAGCAGCCCCGTGGGAGGCAATCGGTGAGCTGACGCGAATTTCGGGACGCGGTGCGGTGACTCCTTAAGCTCGCCTGGGGGAAAGATGAAACGTAAACAACGCGCCACCATCAAGGACGTGGCCTGTGCCGCCGGTGTCGGTATTGTCACGGTTTCCCGCGCGTTGAACGGTAAAGTGGGGGTTTCTGAGGCCACGCGGGAGCGGATTCAACAAATTGCTACGGAACTTGACTACGAGCCCAATCGTCATGCCCAGTTTTTGAAACTAACCGCCAGCAGATCCATCGCTGTCTTCGTAAAAGGTCTCGACAACCAGCTTTTTTCCCCGATTCTAAATATTTTGGAACACGAGATTCGCGAGCGCGACTACCTGCTCAACGTCGTGGCAGTTCCGCACTGGGCCGATGAATTCGCCCAGGCGGTCAAAATCGTGGAAGAAGATTCGATTTCCGGAGTGGTTTTCCTCGGAGGGCGCTTTCAACACAATGCTTCGTATTTCGACAAGCTGAAGGTTCCGCTCGTGTTGTCCACTATGAGCGGAGCCAATCAGGCGCTGAAAGACCGCTATTCTTCCGTGGCGGTTGATGATTACGGGGAGTCGCGGCGAATCGTGGAGTATCTTCTGAGTCTAGGCCACCGTCGCATCGCGATTATCGGTTCTGGGATGGAGGATTTTTCGGTGGGGCGGCTGCGTCTCGAAGGCTACCTTGATGCCATGGAAAATGCGGGAATAACGCCGCTTCCCTCGTGGCAGCGATCCTTTGACGCCCGCGCCGACACGCCCTACAACTTTTCGACCGGCTACCACATTACCCTGGATTTACTAAAAGAAGCCCCCGAAGTGACTGCGATTTTTTCAGTCGCTGACGTGATGGCCATCGGGGCTCTGCGAGCTGCTTCCGAGATGGGAAGGCGCGTTCCCGAGGATTTGTCGATTTTTGGTTTTGACGGGATTCCGGTGGGGAGATACCTGGTTCCCAAACTTTCGACTCTGGAACAACCAGTGGAAGAGATCGCCCGTCTGACCTGCGAGCTTTTGTTCGACAGTATCGAAGGGAAGGCACCACGTCACGTGACCGTTCCCGGAATCCCGCATTGCGACGCAACCGTGGGGCCGGTGGCTGAGGTTTTGTGATGTTTTCTCCGGATTCCAAGCTTTACCAGGCCTTGACGTCTCTTTCTACTTTGGTGTTGGCGAATTTGGCGTTTGTGGGTCTCCTTCTTCCCGCCATCAGCGGCGGGGTGGGGACGCTGCTTCTCTTCACCGTCGCCGCGGACCACTTTCGCGAGGGGACAGTGAGCTGGTCGAAAGTTTGGCGGACGTGCCGCAGGGGCTGGGGGCTCGCCACGGCCTGGTGGATTTTCGATTTGCTTTTCGGCCTCGCGTTGGTTTGGGAATGGACGTTCATGAGTCAATTCGCGGAGGGATTCCGGATCTTTGTCGGCGCGTGGCTGATTTTGGCAATGTTTTTGGTGGGAATGATTAATGTGTGGCTTTGGCCGCAGTTGGTGAGGCGCGCGGAGGCGGGGCCGGTGGGATTGCAACCCGAGGAGACGGGGCCGGTGGGGACGGAATCGGCGGCATTGGTGAATCCGGAAGTGGCGAGAGAGAGCTTTTTCGCAATGTTCATCCGTTCGATTCGCCTAGGTTTCAGACATCTGGCCCGAACGGCTCTCGCTCTGGGGGTGCTGGCCGCGCCGGTGCTGGCGGCGATATTCATCAAGGGCCTGTTTTGGACGGTAGTGGGATGGATGCTTCTCTTGGGCTGTGCTTTTGGAACCTATGTTGTGATTCTGCTGGTGGGGAGGCCCTTGGGATTTGTTCCTGCGCTTGACGGCGAAGCAAAATTTTCGGATTGAGGGTTCGCGATAGAGTGGAACCATGATGACTGCGTTGTACCGTCGCTACCGCCCCGACACTTTTGAAGAGGTCATTGGTCAAGAGCATGTGACCAAGGCGCTCCAGGCCTCCTTGGCTAACGGGCGGATTAACCATGCCTACCTGTTTTCCGGACCGCGAGGCTGTGGGAAGACCACCTCGGCGCGAATTCTGGCGCGCTGCCTGAACTGCGCGGAAGGGCCGACGCCGACGCCGTGCGGGAAGTGCGATTCCTGTCGCGATCTCGCGACGGGTGGGCCGGGGTCGCTGGACGTGGTCGAGATCGACTCCGCCTCCCACAACGGGGTGGACGATGCTCGTGAACTGCGGGAACGCGCGACTTTTGCTCCGGCGCGGGATCGATTCAAAATTTTCATCCTCGACGAGGCTCACATGGTTACCCCGCAAGGGTTTAACGCGCTTTTGAAACTCGTGGAGGAACCTCCGCCTCACATCAAATTCATTTTTGCAACCACTGACCCGGACAAGGTCATCGGGACGATTCGCTCCCGGACACATCACTATCCGTTCCGTCTCGTCGCGCCCGAGGTTTTGCGGGAATATTTGGCGGATTTGTGTGAGAAAGAGGGGGTGCAAGTTGAGGACGGGGTTCTCGGACTGGCGGTTCGCGCCGGCGGAGGCTCGGTGCGGGATTCGCTGTCGATTTTGGATCAATTGATGGCCGGCGAGACGGAGCCGGTCTTGCACTATGAGCGAGCCGTGGCTTTGCTCGGATACACGGATTCCGGCTTGTTGTCTGGGTTGGTTGATGGGCTGATTGCCGGCTCCGGTGCGGAGGCTTATGGGGTTGTGGACCGGATGATTCAAACGGGTCATGAGCCTCGGCGTTTTGTGGAAGATTTGTTGCAATATCTGCGGAACCTGGTGATTATGCGGCTTGCGGGAGCCGGGGCGGATACGGTTTTGGGCGATGTGCCGGCCGCGGAGCTCGAGAAGATGCGGGTCCAGGTCGCGGCGCGACCGGCGCGAACCTGGACGCGGGCCGCGGAGCTCATTGATGGGGGCCTAAGCGAAATGGGCGGGGCCACTTCTCCGCGCCTTTCCCTGGAACTCCTCGTGGCGAAGCTGCTCTTGGAGTTTGGCGGCGCCTCGGAAAAGAGCGGAACCGTCCCCACGCCGGAGCTTTCTGACCCGCCGGCTTCGCCAAAGCAGTCTGACCCGCCGGCTTCGCCAAAGCAGTCTGACCCTCCGGCTTCGCCTGAACCTACGGAGAAGGAAGCTGCCTGGAAGTTCGAGCCAACCCCCTGGGGTATCCCCGGCGAATCCGAAAGCGTAGCCCGCGCCGTCTCTGAAACGGAGCAAAGCGGAACTGCCCCCACGCCTGCGGAGTCGACTGAACCGGCTGCGCCGGGGGGTCAGACCCTTCCGGCTCCGCCTGAGCGTAGCCACGGGGTCGGACCTCTTTGGCCTAGTGAGCAAAGCGAACGGAACCAAAAGGGTCTGACCCCTAGTGGCGCAGCGGAGGAAGCGGTTAATTCAGCTTCGCCGGTACCCGCTGGAGACGATTATGAAACCATTCGCTCGCGGTGGGGAGAAATCATGGAAACTCTGCAGGCGAGCCATTCCGCGACCGCAAGCCTGCTTTCCGAACATGGCCAGTTACAAGGAATGCGCGGCGCTACGGTTGAGATCGCTTTCCAGAATCAGGGAATGCTTCGGGCCTTCGGGGAACGCCACACTTCCGCACTGGCTGCCGTGATTGCCGAGGTAACTGGGATAAACGCTTCGGTTCAAGGTGTTATCGCCGGTTTTGGCGCGCCGAGTGCGGAGCGTAGCCACGGGGTCGGACCTCTGGGCGCGCGGGCGGCAACGAACGAAGTGAGTGAGAGTCACCGCGATGACGGCGAAGGCGTTAAAAAACGCGGCAGCGTTTTATCCCAAGCGCCTCAAACAGCGTTTGCGCCGTCCCAAAGCGAACGGAGCCAAAAGGGTCTGACCCCTGGTGGCGCAGCGGAGGAAGAATCGCCAGCACCTTGGGGGATTCAGGGGGAATCTGAACCGGCTTCGCCGTTGGGTCAGACCCTTCCGGCTGCACTCCCTTCGGTCGTTACGCCGGAGAGGTCTGACCCGCCGGCTGCGCCAAAGCATTCTGACCCGCCGGCTGCGCCAAAGCATTCTGACCCGCCGGCTCCGCCGGAGCCAGGGATCCCTGTTGTCGATGACACCCCCGGAATCGACGTGGCCCAGGCCGTTTTGGGCGGGACCATTATTGACCCGAACCAGAGCCCTTCGGGACACGGATTTGGAGCTAACCGATGAGCCAAATCTTTACTGAGGCGCTCCAAAACCTTATCGATGCGCTGGGAAAAATGCCCGGGGTAGGGCCTAAGTCTGCCCAGCGCATCGCGTTTTGGGTCCTGCAAACTGAAGAGGAAAACATCAAAGCCTTGGCTCAAGCTCTCCAAACCGCCAAAGAAACCGTGCATTTTTGTGAAATTTGTGGAAACATCACGGAAAATCCGGTCTGTGCGATTTGCTCCGACCCGCGCCGCGACCAATCCCTAATCTGCGTGGTGGAAGAGGCCAAAGACATTCCCGCCCTGGAGAGAACCCGCTCCTACCGCGGGCTTTACCACGTCCTCGGAGGAGCCATCGATCCCATCAACGGCATTGGTCCCGACCAGCTCCGCATCAAAGGCCTCATGGAACGCCTGCAGAACTCCGAAATCAAGGAAGTAATCATCGCGACCGACCCGAATATCGAAGGCGAAGCCACCGCGGCCTATCTCTCGCGCCTCCTCGCGACCCTAGAAATCCCCGCTTCTCGTCTCGCGAGCGGGCTACCGGTCGGCGGCGACCTCGAGTATGCCGATGAAATCACCCTCGGACGCGCCCTGGAAGGAAGACGCTTTCTCGACTAGAAACTTCCACTCCAGTAAAACCCAAGTTGGAAACGATTTGAACTGGTTTCTACTCGAAACTGTTTACTCGATAGCATTTTCGAGTAAACAGTTTCGAGCAGCGCCGAAGCGATCCCCCACTTCCACCCTTGGGGTGACTTAATAACTCACACTGCACGCCGCATCGCCCCCAATTTCGGCGCGAATTAAAGGAATTCCGTAAATGCGCGGTAAATTAGCTTAGTCAGCAGTAAAGGCGCCGCGGCCATTACTGCGCCGCGCGTCTTTTCCGAACATTAAAGAGGTTCCTATGACCCTAGTGGTTCAGAAATACGGCGGTTCCTCCGTTTCCGACGCGGAGGCCATTCGGCGTGTCGCCAAACGAATCGTTGATACCAAGCGTCTTGGTCACAACGTTGTCGTGGTAGTTTCCGCCATGGGAGACACTACTGATGATCTCCTTGACCTGGCCGGCAGCATCACCGATCACGCTCCCGACCGCGAAATGGACATGTTGCTGTCCGCCGGAGAACGCATTTCCATGGCTCTGCTCGCGATGGCCGTAAACGAATTGGGCGTGCCCGCCATGTCATACACCGGCCAACAAGCCGGCGTCCGGACTGATAACCACTTCGGGAAAGCCTCGATTGTCTCCATGGTTCCCGAGCGAATCGCCCGTTCGATCCAGGACGGTAACGTGGCGATAGTGGCCGGTTTCCAAGGGGTTGATGACCAGGAGGACGTGACAACTCTCGGTCGCGGTGGCTCCGACACCACCGCGGTCGCGCTTGCTGCCTCGCTCCACGCCGACGTTTGCGAAATCTACACTGACGTGGACGGCCTGTTCACCGCCGACCCGCGCATCGCCCCGAACGCCAAACGTATCCGAACGATTGACTACGAGAGCACCTTGGAGATGGCAGCGAACGGCGCGAAAATCCTTCACCTGCGCGCGGTGGAGTTCGCGCGTCGCTACCACGTGCCGCTGCACGTCCGCTCTAGCTTCTCGGAAAAAGAAGGCACTTGGATCTCCGATAAACCTGCAAATCCGGCGCTCAAGGGGATCGTTCCCCAAAGTGCCCTGAACTACTACCCCCAGGAGGATACCGTGGAAGGCCCCATCATCTCCGGCATTGCCCACGACCGTTCACAAGACAAAATCACGTTGGTGGGGGTGCCCGACAAGCCGGGTTCTGCCGCCCACATTTTTGAGATTATTGCTGCGGCGGGCGCAAATATCGACATGATTGTCCAAAACGTGTCCACAATCCAGAAAGGCGCGACCGATTTGACGGTCACGATGCCGCATGATGACGCCAAAGCGACGGTGGCCGCGCTCGAAGCCGCTAAAGGGGAAATCGGTTTCGCCGCGGTGGTTCACACCGGCAATGTCGGGAAGCTTTCCCTCGTGGGGGCGGGAATGCGAACCAACCCGGGCGTTTCCGCGAAGCTTTTCGGCGCGCTGAGCGAGGCGGGCATCAACATCGACATGATTTCCACCTCCGAGATTCGCCTCTCGGTTCTGGTGAGCCTCGACCAGCTCGATGACGCAGTTCGCGCGGTTCACACGGCGTTCGGGCTTGATGCGAGCGAAACAGAAGCGGTTGTTTACGGAGGGACGGGACGATGAAAGACAATCTTACAGTTGCAGTTGTTGGCGCGACCGGCCAGGTTGGCCGGGTAATGCGTTCGATTTTGGAGGAACGCAAGTTCCCGGCGTCGCGCTTCCGGTTTTTCGCTTCGGCGCGGTCGGCGGGGACAATGGTTAGTTTTGAGGGTCAGCAAGTGCCAGTCGAAGACGTGGCAACGGCTGACTTGTCCGGCGTGGATATTGCGATATTTTCAGCAGGGGCTGGCGCGTCGCGCGAGTTTGCCCCGAAATTCGTGGAGGCCGGAGCGGTAGTTGTCGATAATTCTTCGGCGTGGCGCAAGGATCCGGAGTGCCCCTTGGTGGTTTCCGAAGTCAACCCCGATGACCTCAAAAACCGCCCGAAGGGGATTATTGCTAACCCGAACTGCACCACGATGGCCGCGATGCCGCCCTTGAAAGTCCTTCACGACCAGGCGGGTCTGCGGCGGCTGACGGTTTCTTCCTACCAGGCGGTTTCCGGTTCCGGCCTCAAAGGGGTGCGTGAACTCGAGAAGATGCTCGGCGCAGTCAAAGTCCCCGAGGACACCGACGCGCTCGTTCATGACGGGCGGGCAGTTTCGTGGCCGACGCCGGAAGTTTACGTCGCGCCGATTGCTTTTAACGTGGTGCCTTTCGCGGGAAACTATGTAGACGACGGATCTCTCGAGACCGATGAGGAGCAAAAGCTTCGCAACGAGTCGCGCAAGATTCTCGGGATTCCGGATTTGCTCGTCTCGGGGACCTGTGTTCGCGTCCCAGTTTTGACCTCCCACACTTTGACGATTCACGCCGAGTTTGAGCGCTCGATTACAGTCGAAGAGGCGAAGGCCGCGCTCGACGGGGCGCCGGGGGTTGTCCTCCAAGACGTCCCGACACCACTCGACGCTGCCGGGATTGACCCCTCGCTTGTCGGGCGCATCCGCCAAGACCAGGCTGTGCCGGACAACAAGGGCCTCATCATGGTTGTCTGCGGGGATAATCTCCGCAAGGGCGCAGCTCTCAACGCCATCCAGCTCGCCGAACTCGTCGCGAGGGACCTGTAAGCGGAGCGGTTGGGGACGGTTCTCTTTCGCTCCGGCTATGCCTGGTGGGTCAATTGTGACACTCGGGCTAAAACGATTCACTGCATCGTTTTTAACGCCCTCGATTGTGACGCGGCGGATGTGTTCGCTTCGCTCACGCCGCCGTGCCCTGTCGCCTACGCTTCGAGCCTAAGGCGAGTTTTTACTCAAAGATTACCCAAAGGTCTGTCCAGAGAGTTCTCAAGGTAAAATTTGATTCAGGAAAACCTGAGAGTCTTTCAGTTTGCATTCACTATTAATCCAGAATGTTAATAAGTTATTGTCAGTAACAATTAAGTTACTAAATACATGCTTTTGTTTCGCTAATAAATATACTCTTATTGTCCATACAATTTCAGCAAATCTCAAGCATTGAAATCCCTTGAAATCACAACGAAAAACCTTGATACTTATAATTTCAAGAACAAAGTCCTTGAAATCTGGGAATAATCAAATACCATTGAAAGTAAGTGAATTAAGTGAACTGCTTAATACAAGGAGGTTATTAAGATGGCAAGGATGACTTCAGGGTCAAAGAAAGGACTCGGCGCGTTTAGCGCTATCGCCCTAGGTCTCGGCGCGGTTGTGACCATCAACATGGCAGCCAACGCCGACTACGTCAACCCCGGCGCTAATATCGAAACGGCAATTCCGGCAGACGCGCTGGCAGGGACAGGTTTCCGCAATTTCAAGGATTGGGGCGACCGTCTTGCCGCTCCAAGTGGTAATGACACCGAGGGTGGCTCCCGCGTTAGCGGTAACGCCGTCATCATGGACACCTCAACCTCGGCTACCGATGGAGGCGGAAATACGCCAATTCCGGAGGGAACCCCGATTTATTTGCGTTGGGTCGACGGTGACGGGGCGGTTTCCCCGATCTATACCGCGAAGACCCAGAACAATTTCAAGGGTTCTTCCCACGGGGGAACGTACGCCTTCTCCTTGCCTCCTTTCTCAGATGTGACCGGCAAGAAGCACTTCTATCTTCCCGGGGTCGCCAAGAAGCAAAAGACTCAGGTCTGGTTTGAGCCTTATACAAGCCCCACTTCCGGCCAGCTTGTGGTTCCGATTCGCACCGCCATTAATGGGCTGGGTAACCCGGCTATGGGCGCTGCGAGCCTGAGCGACTCCAATAACGTAGGCTCGACTTACCTTGACCTGCAATACATAAACCACGCCGCCCTGTTTGGATATGAGATGCCGGCGGAATATATGTCTACCCCGAAGAACCAGTGGATTAAGTCCTCTGCGGTTCACGCCGATACCATTCTGGGAATGAAAAACTACACCGTGAACGGCAAGGTCTGGATTGAAAACAGGGGCGCCACAGCCGGCCAGGGGCCGATGTGGCAGTCCAATGATTCCTCCGCAGAGGGCTTCACGGTGGTTATGAGTGCGCTCAGCCCAATTTGTCAGCCCAAGGCCGAGTCTATTCAGAAGGATTACCCGCGCGCCCAGTGGACTACTGAGATGAAGAAACTAATCCAAACCACACCGGGATGTGTGCTTGAGACCGTTTATGACCAGGTGGGCAAAAACGGTAAGTACGCCGTGCAGTTCTCTAAAGAGGCATATAACCACGGACGAACCCTTTATGGCTATGTAATCGATCCGACCGGACATGTGCTTCCCTCGTATTCATCTTTTACCGACAATTTCTTTAACGCCCCGAACGAGCGCGTTGGTCAGCTTGAGCCGCAAATAGTTCCAGGAACCACCGACACCATCGATAACCAGTACTGGTACAACGTAAACTTCGCGGTTGTACCCTACTATGGTCTGGGCTTGACCCTGGATAAAGACGTGATTGAGAATATCGGCGGCGAGGCGACTCCGAAAATCTCAGGCTACTCTTACTCTCCGGTTGGCAACATGATCCGCTGGACTGACAAGAACGGCAACGTGGTCAAGGAATGCAAGGGTCTGACCCACGAAAAAGTTGGAGCCGACGGTATTGTTGACACCTGCAAGTTTGCGGTTCCCGAAGGCACCCAGTCCGGTGACTTCTTCACCGCGACACTCTATGCTGGTGAAACCCCCGATACCATTCTGGGAACTGACTACTTCGAATACCAAGAGCGCGCCAAGGTGGAGCCCTCCTTCTTCGGAACCGCTCCGGAAGTGACCGGCATCGTTGATGAACTCCTCCCCGAAAAGATCGTCACAGTCAACAACCCCGACGGTTTCAAGGGCTTAACCTGTACCTCTCCGGATCTCGCCAATGGTCTCCAGATCTACTACGACGAAGCCAAGGGCGGCTGTGTGATTTCCGGCACCCCGACCGAGGTGACTCCGGAAGGCGCGACCTACACCGCAGTGCTTTCCTACGTGGTCGCGGATGGCTCGACGAAGTCTGTCCAACTCGAGGGCAACCAAATCATTACCGAACCCGGCGATGATGATGGCGACGGCGTGAACAACCACGACGACAAGTGCCCGGGAACTCCGGAAGGCGCGACCGTGAACGCGGAAGGATGCTCCGATGACCCGAGCGTAAATGACCCGACCGGTCTGGGCTTTACTGTGGCCGGCACCAAGGGCGAACCGATTACTCCGGTCGAGATTGTGATTGACAACCCCGGCAAGGCCACTATCACAGAGTGTGTGGCGGATGTTTACAAGCCCGTAACCGCAGCCGCCGAGACTGGCGCGAAGTCTAGCGGGACGACTACTGGTGGAACGGATCCGGCTCTGTCAGATCAAACCGCGACCGACCCAAATACCACTGGTACAAATACCACGGATACCACTAACACAGACACTACGACTACTGAGTCTTCTGGCGCAGGCGCTTCTTCCTCGGATTCCTCGGCTGATGCCGGTAGCGGGTCGGTTGCTCCTGCCGTTTCCGGCGGAGGACTCGCGGGAACCGGCGTGGTCATCGCCTACACCCCCGAAGATTCCACCACCTCCGGACTCCCCGAAGGCCTGAAGGTCGAGTGGGACGAGGCCAAGAGCGCCTGTGTCATTAGCGGCACCACCGACGTCTCCATCGAAGATCCGATGTCGGTGAAGGTCTATGTCAACTACACCAAGACCGATGAACCTGCGGATGCTATCACCAACACGACTCCTGAGCATGAGCTCGAAGCCCCCGGCACGGTTCAGATTCACGACACGGGTCTTGATGATGGCGACGACGACGGCGTCTTGAACAAGGACGATAAGTGCCCAGACACCCCGGCGGACACCCAGGTCAACCCAGATGGCTGCGCCGTCGCTCCGGTGGTTGGCAGTGTTGAACCCATCAACGGCACGGTCAACAATCCGATTGACCCCGTGACCGTGAAGATTACGAACACCGGCAATAACGAGCTCCTCGAATGCCAGGCCGACGGTTTGGCCAAGGGTCTCACGATTGGCTGGAACGCGGACAAGACCGCCTGCGTCATCGAAGGCACCCCGACAGAGCCGACCCCGGGAACCGAACCCACCCCGATTAATGTCTGGGTGACCTACAACTCCCCAGACGATCCGGCAACTGTGACCGACCCGCTCAACTCGGAAAAGGGCAGCAGCACCCAGAAAATCACCTGGGGTGACGGTGACGGTGACGGCGTAACTGATGACATCGACAAGTGCCCGAACACTCCTGCTGGTGTGAAGGTTGACGAAGCCACCGGCTGTGCTAAGAGCCCGCAGGTTGGCAGCGTCCCGCCAATCACCTGGTCCATTCCGGCTGATCCGAAGGCTGAAACCATTCCGGTGAACGTGCTTGTTCCGGTAGCAAATCCCGGCCAGGCAACCGACCTTGCCTGCCGCGCAGAGGGACTCATTGATGGTCTCACGATTGCGTATGACGAGGCACAAAACGGCTGTGTTATCTCCGGAACCCCGACGGGGACGGAAGCCTTTGAGGGCACTGTGAAGGTCTTTGTGGACTACAACCCGATCGATGACACCCCCGATGCCGGCACCATGACAGTGGGTCCTTCCGAAGGGAAGATTACCGTGACGAAGGAACCGATTCCAACGCCCGAACCGACTGTGACGACTCCGGCTCCGGAGCCGACCAAAACCACTGAGCCTCCGGTGCCTCCGGCTCCTAAGGATAGTGACAATGACGGCGTGAACGACGACGCGGATAAGTGCCCCGGAACTCCGGCCGGCGCCAACGTTGACGTCAACGGCTGCTCCGAAGTGCCGACTGTCGATACTTTCACGGTTACCGGCACCGCTGGTGAGCCGGTGAACGCTGATGTGCCCGTGAAGAACCCGGGCAAGGCGACTTTGACCGCTTGCACCGCGAAAGACCTGCCGGCAGGATTGAGCGTCGCGCTCAATGAGGCCAAAACTGGCTGTGTCATCACCGGCAAGGTTACCGATCCAGTTTCGGACGTTGCTGTCTCTGTTACCGTGGGCTACACCCCGGTTGACCGCGACGCCCCTGGTGAAGTCACTGGTACCGGCACAGTCAACATGGCTAAACCTGCTCCTGGTGACAAGGACGGTGATGGTGTGAACGATGACCTAGATAAGTGCCCGAACACCCCGTCCGGTTACCAGGTGGGAGCGGACGGTTGTACTGCTGATCCGACTCTCGGAACTGCGACTGACCTGACCGGTGTGGTCGGCGAGCCTATTACCCCGATTACTGTTCCGGTGAGCAACCCGGGAGGGGCTACTCTCGGTGACTGCACGGCGACCGGTCTTCCGAACGGTGTCGGCATCAAGTGGAATGACGACAAGACGGCTTGTGTCATCTCCGGCACTCCGAGCGAGGTCGCTGACGGTCCCTATACTGTAAACGTGCCTTTCACGCCGGTTGACCACGACCCGAGCACCGCAAAGACGGAAGCTAAGGTTAGCGTCACCGACCCGGATGATGATGGCGACGAAGTCCCGAACTCGAAGGACAAGTGCGCTGGCACCCCGAAGGATGTAACTGTTGACGCCAACGGTTGCTCCGTGAAGCCGAGCGTCGGGACTGTTCCGGACGTGAACGGCGAAATCAACAAGCCGATAGATCCGGTCGTGATTCCGGTAGACAATGCTGGCGGTGCTACGGGACTGGAATGCAAGGCGACAGGGCTGGCTGCGGGCTTGACCATCAAGTATGACGAGGCGAAGAACGCCTGTGTCATAGAAGGCACCCCTACCGAGGAAAAGACCGGCAAGATTACCGTGGAAGTTACCTACAATCCGGTTGATGACGGCACCGACACCCCGCAAGGTCCGGTGACGAGCGAAGGCACCATCTCCGTGGTCGATAAGGACAAGGACAAGGACGGCGTGGATGACTCCGTCGACCAGTGCCTAGACACTCCGACAGGAGCGGTTGTTGACAAGAATACGAAGTCCGAGACCTACGGCTGCTCCGTAGCCCCCGGTATCGGCGAGGTTCCGGCCATCGACGGCACCGTGGGTGAACCAATCGAGAAGATCACCATTCCGGTTACGAACGACGGCAAGGTAACCCTTGGTGAATGTGTCGCCGTGGGACTGCCCAAGGGAGTGACTATCAAGTGGGCTGATGAATTCAAGACCGCTTGCGTTATCGAAGGCACTCCGGAAGAGCCCGCTGGTGGCACCTACACCGTGTCCGTGACCTACGATCCGGCTGATGACAACACTGAAACCGACAAGAAGGTTGACAAAAACGGTGCCATCAACGTGACGAAGCCCGCTCCGGGCGACGACGATGGTGACGGCGTGAACGACGATCTGGACAAGTGTGCGAACACCCCGTCTGGTGCCAAAGTTGACGCCAACGGCTGCTCGCTGAGGCCGAGCCTCGGTAAGGTTCCGGATTTGACCGGCGAGGTCGGCACCCCAATCAAGGACGTCGAAGTTTCAATCACCAATGACGGAAACGCTCATGTCATCGCCTGCTCGGCAACCGATTTGCCGGCTGGTTTGAAGATTGCGTTGAACGACACGGCTTCCGCCTGTGTTATCTCCGGCACTCCGACGGCTCCGGTTGACGGCGCGAACTTCAAGGTTACCGTGACCTACGACCCGCTCGATGACGGCAAGACAGACTACGGCGAGGAGATTCCGAACCTGACCGGTGAAGGCTCGGCTACCATTAAGGCGGCGCCGAAGTCTCCGGCTGGTGGCACTACTGGTGGTGGATTCATCTGGGACTTCTTCTTCCCGACGGAGACTCCGGATAATCCCCCAGTTGCGTCGGATAACATGACTCCACGCTATGCCTTGCCAGGTCAGAATGATCTTCCTCCAGTGGCTGGCGTGAACGAGATGGCTCCGAAGATCCAGGATCCGATTGCTCCGGCGATGGTTCCAGCTCGGCCTTTGATGCCCGAAACCTTGGCGCGAACCGGCGCGATGGCGGTTCCGATGTTGACGGCTGTGGCGGTCGCCCTCATCGTGGGCGGTTTCCTCGTTCTGCGTCGCGGTCGGACTGAGGAAGAATGAGACCGTTAGGGTTGATAACTTCATAGTTGGGCGGGGGAGTGTTTAGGCTCCCCCGCCCACTTCTACCATTTAGATTCCCCACCGGTAGAAACCCAGTCCCAGTCGCAGAAGCGGTTATTGGCCGTGATGATGGGGATGTTGTATTTCTGTGACGATCAAATGGAAAAACTGCAAAAAGGTTTAAGCTATTTGGTGAGCCTCTGCTAGAATTACCACGAGAAAGGGGTTTCATTAATGGCAGTACGGGTCGTCACGCAAGACAACATGGCAACCGCGATGAGTGAAAATGACATCGTTGTCTTGGAGTTTTGGGCTTCCTGGTGTGCCCCGTGTCGGCTCTTCACCCCCGTTTTTGAACAGGCCTCCATCCGAAATCCCGATGTTTTTTTCGGAACCGTGAATACGGAGGAACAAAAGCCTCTCGTGAACGCCGCCGGCATTGTCTCGATTCCCACCTTGATGATTTTCCGTCAGTCTATTCTCGTTTTCCGCGAAGCCGGGCTTCTCCAGGGAACTCAGCTTGATGAACTCCTCCACCAGGTTCGAAACCTCGACATGACCCAGGTTTCCGCTAACCGCGGAGCCGCGGCGCAGTAGTGGGTTTCTTAGTTTCGCAAACCCACGCAACCCCACGAATAATTCAGGGACAGCTCTACCCGATTTCTGATCCGTTCGAAGCCGAGACGAAACCGTTCGGCTTACTGGAATTTGGGGAGGGCATCGCCGGTGTTGAAGCGGTTCAGTGTGGAATTCCCGAGAACAAACCCGTCCCCATCTTTGGTGTCCCAGCACATGACCGTATTGCCGCCTGCGGAATTTTTACAGGCAAAACCGCTGCTCGCCGCCACCTCATTCGCCCCGAGGCTGGATTCGGTGGGCATATTCTGAGGCGCGATGCAATCTGCCTGCAAAGTGTTGGTATTAGTCAAAGTGAGAGTGTAACCGGTGTCTCCCTGACGGGTTTCGCAGTTGGTGGCAGCGTTGAGAACATTGGCAAAACACTGAACCTGGGTGTCAGCAAAGACGCAGCGAATATTGCCGTCTGCGGTCGTGAAACTCCGCACTTTCTTCGCGTTGGCCGGCGCCGCCAAGGGATTCTTTGGGTCAGCGCTGGGGGAAGCAGTGCTCGGAGCATTCGGGGCATCCGTATCCGGCACCACCACTAGCAAGGTCTCGCCCGGGGTCGGGCCGGGAACCTCAATCGTCTTGGTGGGACCCGTGTAGCCGGCCGGCAAACTCGGCAGCGGAGAGGATTCGGTCGGTTTTCCGTCCGGTCCCATAGTCACTGCCCCGGACGCTCCGGTCGTAATCGGCATGGGGTCTTCGGCAGGAATACTGGCGACATTCTCGGGCTTACTGCCGTTCATATTGACAATAATGACCACTACGATGAGAATCATGGCGAGGAGTCCCAGCAGCATCCACATCCACGTCCGGTTCGGTTTCCGAACTGCCTGGGACTCTTGTAGGGAGGCTCCCTGGTAGGCCGTGTCGGCTGAGCTCCACCTGCCTCGAGACACGGATCCCAAACCGGTCCCCGCTGTAGGATAGGCGTTGGAGCTATTCGCAGCCAAGCCCATTTCGGAGTCACTACCCGTTGCGGCAGTGGCTGCAGAGGCGGAGAGTCCGGCAGCGGCAATGGCGGCGGGAGACAGTTCCTCTTCCTCGGTTTCTTCCGCAGCAGCTCGGGGTTTAGCAAAGTGCGAGGCGGGTTTGGCAGGCTTCAGAGCCTTGCTGGTGGACCTACCAGCGACCCCTGCTTTTCCCGCGATAGCCTCCGCCTCTGCCGATGACCCCGCCGCTGCGGAAACTTCCTCCGCGTTAGATTCAGCCGCAGAGCTTGCCGGGGAGGAAGAAATCATTTCCGAGCTTTTGGAGCCAACTTTGTCAGGACTTTGTGACATTTGTTGGCGCAGTTTTTCGGCCTCGGCTCGCTTCGCCAAGGCGTTGTCAATCTCCGGATCCTCCAGGCTCCGCAACCAATCCAAGAGATCAGGATAGGTGGAGGGATTCAGTGCCAAAGCGGGTCGTAGCGCGGGATAATCTTGGGCAATCGCCTGCAAGGTGGTCAAGGGAGTGTTGGGGTCACTAGCCTTTTCCTGCATCTTCGCTAAATCGCTCATAAATCTTTCACCTGTCTATTCATTAATATGCTCTTTAATGGTAGCGAAATTCCTAGCATTCTCCAAGACAACTTTCAGTTTTCAATAATCGTGAAATTGGAGTATCTTGCCCCCTTGCGCTGCCTCCCCTTTGGCCGAGATTGGTAATAAACTTTCCTAAGGGCTTCAACAAGGGAATGCCACAGAATCTCCAAACGGTAGGAAATAATGGAAATCGCCATCCTGCAAGCAGACATCACCACTTTGCCGGTCGACGCTATCGTCAACGCGGCCAATTCCAGTCTCCTCGGCGGAGGCGGGGTTGACGGCGCCATCCACCGCGCTGCTGGACCTAAGCTCTTGGAGGCTTGTCGGGAAATCCGGCGGACGACCCTACCCGAAGGGCTCCCCGTAAGCCAGGCCGTTTCCACACCGGGATTCAATCTCCCCGCAAAGTGGGTCATTCACACGGTGGGCCCCAACCGCCACGCGGGTCAAACCGATCCCTATCTTTTGGAATCAGCGTTCCATAATTCCCTGCAAGAAGCCGTGCAACTCGGCGCGAGAACCATCGCGTTCCCTGCGATTTCCGGCGGAGTCTACGGTTGGGATTTGGAAGAGGTAGCGAGAATCGGAGTGGAAACGGTGGACCGCTTCGAGTCGAGCCTTCCCGAGGCATGCCCCGGGTGTCTCGAGACGGTCACTTTCGCTTTATTCAGCGATAAGGCTGAGCGATGCTTCCGCGAAGCGCTAGACCGGCTAAACTAAAAGAAAAGCTCGCGAAATACCCGATGAAGAATCGAGGGAAGATGACAGCAACGGAACCAGGCGGAAATCCCAGCGGCAATGCTTGGCCGCAAACCGGCGCTTCGCGTCAGGCGGCAACAAATCTCCGCTCGGGGTCGAATCGACCCGCGCCCACTGAGGTGGAACGGGCGCGGAAAAAGTGGACTATCGCCATCGTGGTGGCTTCCGTGATTCTCGTTTTATTGCTGATTGGCTTGGGGCTGGTGTGGTTCCTGGGGGGAGACGCGCAAGGGGCCAAATCGGCTTGCACCAAAGCCTCCCAAGATTTGACCAAGCAGTCCACTTCTTTGCAGGAGACCGTTACCCAGGCCGAACAGGTCATCAGCGCCACCGATGCCACCCAGCTCAGCGATCCGCAGTTGCTGCAGGATCTGAAACTGAAGTCCCAACAGGCAGGCAAAGTGGTTAAACCCCTGGATTGTGGGGCGGGACTGAAGAAAGAACAACTGGCTAGCAACGCTTCCGAGATGATGGCCACCACGGAGAAACTCGCGGCGCAGCAGGCAGATTTGGAAGACGCCATTTCGGCGGTGGAAAACGCGCAAAACGCGAAAGGTCTGGAACAGCAGAAGCAGGAACTCACCGACACTGTGAAACAGGGCGATGACCTGATGAAACAAGCCGAAGAAGCTAAGGTGGATGACACCGCGACCTTGGCTGCTTTGAGCGCGCAACTGGAGGATGCGAAGCGACTCCTGGAACAGGTTAATGACCTGAAACAGGTTTCTGACGACAAAGTGGGTGAACTTAACGAGTCGATGCGGGCCGCAAAGGATCGCCTGGACGAAGATATTGCCGCCGTTACTAAAGCCATCACTCAGAAGAAAGAAGAGCAGGCTAAGAAGGACGCCGAGGAACAACTCAAACAACTTGAGCAGCAACGCCTGGAACAAGAACGTCAAGCATCTGAACGCGCCGAGCAGCTCCGCCGCTCGCAAAGCCCCTCGCCTGACCCGTCGGGCAATAACGGCAGCAACCCAAATGGAACGAACGGTAAAAAAGATGCGACTTGTACCGTGGGGTCAACCATGACTGACGCCAAGGGCGAACAGTGGAAGTGCGTCACTATTCTTGACTCCAATACCGGCGTGGCTGCCCCGACCTGGGTGCAGGAAGGGTCTCCACAGGGCTGAGTTTACCCTTGAATTTCCTTTGATGTTCCCCTGAGTTTACCGACGTTGACCCGGTAGAACACTACCAGCCCTAGCCGTCATTACCGGCGGGGGAGGGAGACAATCCGGGGGAATCCGTGGTTGAAGGGGAAGACGACGGCGAGGATGGCGTCTCGGTCGGGGTCGGCGGAGCCACTGCCACAGTGGCGCGCAGTTGCGAACCCAAGGCCACAATCTGACCGGCTTTATCCAGGCTCAAGACAGTACCAGGAGCCGCTTCCGCGGTTTCTTTTTCCGAAGTTGTGAGACTCACGCGGTTTTCGGCCGCGAACTTCTGTAGAGCCTCGATGGTTCCGCCCTGGAGTTCCGAAGGAATCAAGACATTGCCAGAGGCCAGTTTCAAATCCACAGACTCGCCCTTCTTGATGGGCTCGCCCTCGGTGGGATCGGTAGACACAACTTTATCTTTATCGACCGTTCCTGAATTGACCGTGGATATGTCGCCCAAAGTCAATCCGGCTGATTTCAAGGCCTCCCGCGCTTGCTGCTGGGTCAATCCCACCAGGGAAGGCACACTCGTGTCTCCAGGTCCGGTAGAGAAAGTGACTTTCACCTTGGATTCTTTTTCCACCTTGGTGCCGGGAGCGGGAGAGGACTTCACAAACAGCCCTTCTGCGACCGTTTCCGAGTTTTCTCCTGGTGACATCGTCATCTGTAATCCGGCCTGACTCAAGGCGGCGCGAGCCTCTTCCTGGTTCATCCCCTTAAGCTCCGGGACGGCAACGAGGGTCGCGTCCGGATTATCCCCTTGCGCAAAGACAAAGTAGTACCCGAGCCCCAGCGCCGCCACAATCAGGAGAGCCAGAATCGCGAAGACGGCGGGAAGTTTGCTGGATTTTTCGCGCCGATTCGAGGCTGCGGTCATGGTTTGGGTGGAATAGCCGCCCGCGGTGGGAATCCCCCCAGAGGCGGTGGAGGTGTTCACCGGATAGCTTTGCACCGGAGGGAGGACGGTCGTGCCCACAGTAGCGGGGCTAGTCCAAATCTCGGTTTCGGGCGCGGAAATCTCGTGGCCGCGAATGGCCGCATTCAAGTCGGCGCGCATGGCTGCAGCATCGGGATAGCGGTCTTCACGGTTCTTTGCCAAAGACTTCATCACGACCCGGTCGAGGCTCTCCGGAATGTCCGGGGCAATCGAGGACGGCAAAGGCGGCAGCTGTGAGACGTGCTGGAACGCAACGGCCACCGCGGAATCGCCTTTGAACGGCGGTTTTCCGGTCAGAAGTTCGAAGAAAAGGCAGCCTGTGGAATAAAGGTCAGAACGGGCATCAACCTGTTCCCCGCGCGCCTGCTCGGGGGAAAGATATTGAGCCGTGCCGACGACCGCATCGGTTTGGGTCATCGTGGCCTGGGAGTCCGTCAGGGCCCGCGCAATCCCGAAATCCATGACTTTCACTTTGCCGGTTGTCGTAATCATGACGTTACCAGGCTTAATATCGCGGTGAACCAGATGTTGGTGATGGGCGTACTCGAGCGCATCTAAAACACCGGAAACAATCTCCACGGCCTCCGGAATCGGAACCGGATTCCCATCGGTCAAAAGTTCGCGAACCGTGTGGCCCTCGACATATTCCATCACGATATAGGGAACCTGAATCTCGGTGCCGTCGGACGCGGTGAAGGGTTCCTCACCGGTGTCATAGACCGCCACAATAGAAGGGTGGTTGAGATTCGCCGCGGACTGGGCTTCGCGGCGGAACCGCGCCTGGAAGATGGGATCGCGGGCAAGGTCTTGGCGGAGAATCTTGATGGCGACAATCCTATTGAGGCGGGTGTCATTGCCGATATGCACCTCGGCCATGCCACCGCGCCCGATGAGTTGGCGGATCTCGTAGCGTCCGCCAATGATCTTGTCAGTGTTCGTCAAAGGAATCCTCCTCATTTGTTGCTCCTGCGCTGCTGGCGAAAGCCATGACGCTAGAAGTATCACCATTATCAAGATTACCGACTGCGCTTGACCGATGGGTCGAAGTCACGAGGCCAATAATCAGCGCGAGCACCACCACAGCCATAATCACAATAGCGGCAATAATCTTGGACCGCTCGCCAGAGTGGCGGTTTCCGTAAGAGCTGGCCTCCAAGCGGTGTACCGCCGCTTGGTGCCTCGACGGTGAAATCGCGTTGTTTCCAACCGGAACCGCCGCGGCGAGACCCGCGGGGTCAGACTTCTGCGGAGCCGGTGGGTCAGACCTCTGCGGCGTAATGACCGAAGGGAATGGAGCCGCAAGGGTCTGACCTGACGGCGCAGCCCCTCCTGGCTCCCGCGGCGCCGCCTCTCCTTTCCTAGCAGTCTTAATGTCGGATTCTTTTCCGCTCCGTTCGCTTCGCTCACCTTGCGTAAAAGTCCCCGCCCCAGATTGCTCCCCAACCACGGGCATCTCCTGTGTCGGCTCCGCGGGCTGGGCACTCCGCGCGAAACTCATCCGCGGCGTAAAACTCGGCGGCACCTCGCCCTTCCACAACAGGCGAATCGTGTCCTGTACCTCTTTGGCGGAGGCGGGCCGGTTGCGCGGATCCTTTTCGAGCATCTTGTAAATCAGCGCGGCCACCTCGCTCGGAACCGAATCGGGAAGCGGCGGAACCGGATCTTTCACGTGAGCCATGGCGATATCGACCTGAGTCGGGCCGGTGAAGGGGCGTTTTCCGGCCAAAGCCTCGTAGGCAATCACCCCCAGCGCGTAGATATCCCCCGAGGCGGTTGCGGTTTCCCCCATCGCTTGTTCGGGAGGCAAATATTGCGCGGTTCCCATCACCATTCCGACCGCGGTCAAAGCCTCTGCTCGCGGAGCGAGAGAAATCCCGAAATCAGTGAGTTTCGCGACTCCCTTATCGGAAACCAAAATATTGGAGGGCTTCACATCGCGGTGGATGACGTGTCCCTCATGGGAGGCCTGGAGGCCGCCCGCAATCTGGAGCAGAATCGGCGCGAGCGTATCCCAAGGTAGGGTGTGGCCTCCGGAAAGTATATCCGACAGGGGGCGACCCTCCACGAGTTCCATGACAATCCAGCCTTGGCCCTCGGTTTCACCCCAGTCGAACACGGCCGCCAAGTTGGGATGGTGGAGGCGCGACGCGTTCACGGCTTCCGCGCGGAGCCGAGCCAGGAAAGTCTCTTGCCCAATCAAATCTTCTTTCAAAACCTTGATGGCTACCACGTTTTGGCTGCGTTTGTCCCAGCCGCGCCAAATCACTCCCATTCCGCCACGGGCGAGAATCGACACCAGTCTGTACCGGTCGTTCAAAACTGTGTTGGCTCCGATCATCAGTTCACCCCCGCCTGCAAAATGCCGCGCGCAAGAGGTGCTGCTGTGACCCCGCCGGTCCCGAGGACACCTTGGGGATCTTCGATAACGACGGCCACAGCGATACGGGGAGACTCCGCGGGAGCAAAGCCCACAAACCATTGATCCTTGCCGGCGCCGATGCCGGTTTCAGCAGTTCCTGTTTTACCCGCCACGCTGATGCCGGGGAGAGCAGCGGCTTTACCGGATCCGGATTGCACCACTTCCTGCATCATGGTTCGAATCGCTCCGGCAACCTCGGGGGTAACAGCTCGACCGGCTTCTTTGGGAGCAAACTGTTTAATGACCTGGAAGTCTGAAGAGAGTTCCTGGTTCACCAAATAGGGTTGCATGACCAGTCCCCCATTGGCTACCGCCGAGGCAACCATCGCCATCTGGAGCGGGGTCGCGCGCACCGACTGTTGACCAATTGCCGCATTGGCAAGGAAAGACGGCGCCTCCGGCAGGGGGAACTGCGAGGCTGCGCCGGTCATCGGGATCTCGGGGACAACTCCAAAACCGAAGGCTTCGGCCTGCTTCTTGAGGGGTTCCCCTCCTAGATTCATCCCGAGTTGACCAAAAGGCGTGTTACAGGATTGGGCAAAGGCATAGTGGAAAGGTACCTTGCCGTTCCCGCAAGACTCTCCCATGTAGTTCACCAAGGCTTTGTTGGAGCCGGGCAAGGGTAGAGAATCTGGGGCGTCCACCACCGTGTCGGGCTGAATCTGGCCACTAGAGAGCAGTGCGGCCGCAGTCACAATCTTGAAAGTAGACCCGGGAGGATAGAGTTCGGAAATGGCACGATTCAACAAGGGCTTGCTGGGGTCATTCCGCAAGGCTTCATAGGTGGAAAGCACCTGTTTCCCATCCGGAGAACTCAAGGTATTCGGGTCAAAACTGGGAGAAGAACACATCCCCAGAATCTCGCCGGTGGTGGGATTCAAGGCTACGGCAGCCCCGTTTTTCCCTTGCAGAGCCGCCACGCAGGCATCTTGGACCTTCGGATTTATAGTGAGAGAAACATTGCCGCCCTGGGGCTGGGAACCGATGAAAAGATCTTGGAGACGTTGAATCCACAGGGCATCGGATTGTCCGGAAAGAATCGGGCCGACTTCCTTTTCCATCTCAGTCACCTGGCCCTGCACGGCAGCCGGAAAATACCCCGTAATATGGGCGTACTTGGCTCCCTCGGGATAGCTCCGCTGATACCGCACATTAGTTCCTGTACCATTCGGTACAGACTGGGCGAGGACAACATCGCCGGCAACAATCTTGCCGCGCTCCTTACCCCAATAGGCATCGGTAACCCGCCGGTTGCGGTCGTTGGCGTTCAGATTGGGGGCGTCGATAAAGGAATGGTAGGTCATGGCCAGCATCAGCGCTAGAACCATGATGGTGAGGGCCACATAGAGTTTTCGAATCTGGGAGTTCACCGGCTCACCACCTCGGTGGGGGCGCTAAGAATGGGGGAATTAACCCCTGTTGTACCGTTCGTTCCATTACTGGAGTGGTCGGATCCTCCGGCTAAGTTAGCGCCGTGGGGCGAGAGGCTGGGAGTGGGAAGGGGGCGACGCGCCGAGTCTGAAATCCTCAGCAAGATAGCAACCCCGATCCAGTTCGCCACCAAAGAGGCGCCGCCAGCAGCGATAAAGGGCGTGGTCAATCCGGTAGAGGGGATGAGACGAGTGATGCCGCCCACCACGATAAACAACTGCGCACCGATGCCGAAAGACAGAGCAGTGGCGAGCAACTTTCCGAAACCGTCGCGAACTCCCATGGCGGCGCGAAGACCACGTTGCACCAAAATCAGGTACAGGAGGAAAATCGCGAGAATACCGGTGAGACCGATTTCTTCAGCGAGGGCAGAGACGATGAAATCGGAGTTGGCGAGGGCTGTGCGCCACGCTTCACCGCGACCCCAGCCGTTGCCCATGAGCCCTCCCGAGGCAATACCAAACAGCCCGTTGACGAGCTGGTAGGAGCCGCCAACGCGGTCAATGACCTCGGGATTGAAAGCATCGAGCCAGTTGGCAACGCGTTCTTGCACATGGGAAAACAGAGCATAGGCGAGGAGCGCCATCGGAATCATCAAGATGGCCCCGAAGATAATCCAAGAAGGCCGATCGGTGGCGACATAGAGAACCGCCACGAAGATGGCAAACATCAACAGCGCCACCCCGAGGTCTTTTTGGGCCACCAACAGGACCAAGGAGGCTGCCCAGGCCACTCCCAAGGGGAGAAAATCTCGCCAGCGCGGTAACTGCAAGAAGAGAATCTTTTTCCCCGCAATTGCCAGGGAGTCGCGGCGATACTCAAGATAGCCGGCGAAGAAAATCGCTAAAAAGAGTTTCGCAAATTCATTGGGCTGGATGGATAGACCGAAAATCCGGATCGAAATATAGGCCCCGTAGGATTTCACGCCGAGCCCGGGAATCAGCGTCGCCATCATGAGGAGAATCGCAATCACCAGGGAAGCCCAGGCGAATTTCCGGAAAGTGCGATGATCTCGGAATCCTGCCAGCATCGCAATCGCGGCCACTACCGCTACCAGGGTCATCAACAGCTGTTTCGAACCTGTTACTTGAGTGAGGCTTGCCTCGGTGTTAATCCGGAGATATTCCAGATCGAGGCGGCTTATCATCGCCAGTCCGATTCCGTTTAGAGCCAAGGCCACCGGCATGATGACCGGATCGGCGAAAGGCGCCAAGAAGCGCAGGGCCACGTGCAGGGCAATCCCGCTGAGGGCGATTCCGGCACAGTACCAGTACCAGGTCGCGGGAGCCTCGGGGTGAGAGGCCATTACGGAGAAGTAGGCCCCGATTCCGAGCAGGATGGAAATCACCAGTAAAAACAGCTCTGAATTCCGACCCGAACGAGCTGGGTATTGCACCACTGTTGCCACTATTCGCCACCCCCGTTCATTTTGGTTGGCGTAGTGAAATCAGACGAACCCTTCCCCGTCGACTTCGCCGATCCAGCCTTCTCCTTCACCAACCCCGCCTTCTCCCAAGACGCGATGAGCTCATCAGCCGCTTTTGCCGAAGGTAACGCGATAGTGGAATCAAGCCTTTGCTGAACCACCGGCGAAACCTCCGCGTAGCGCAAACCCTTCTTTTGAACCGAATGGTACAAATCCCAGGTGCCAATGGATTGGTTTATCCCCTGGTACAAAGTGACTTCCCCGTCTTGTACCCCGAGGAAATATTGCGTCTGGCTCCAGCGGTAGGCTGCGCCGGCTCCCAAAGCCAGTCCGGCCAGGAGGAGAATCACGAGGATACCGGTGATGAGTTTCGCGCGGAGACTCATTTTGCGGGGGTCGCGAACCACCCGGTCGGTGTCTTCCAGGGGGCGACGGCGTTGGAGCAACGCGGCGCGCTCGGCGGGAGTGGAGGCGCTAATACTGGCTCCGGCGGGACTGGTAGAGGCCGCGCCGACGACCTGGGCCGCGGTGCCGGTGAGCTCATCATCAGAATCGACCACATCGGCGACTACCGTGGTGACATTGTCTGGAGCCCCCGACTTCAAGGCCAAGGCTACGAGTTCTTCACAGCAGGCCTCAGGGGTTGGTTCTGTTTGTAAGACTTCGCTGATGGTCTCGGCGGAGACTACCCCGCTCAACCCATCGGAACACAGCAACCAGCGGTCTCCGACCACCGCCGCGCGAACCGACTCATCCAGGGTGACGTCCCCCTGTGAGTCTCCCAGAACCCGAAGCAACACCGACCGTTTCGGATGGTGAGCCGCCTCTTCGGGAGTTATTTCTCCGGTTTCAACCAGATACTGGACAAAAGAATGATCGGTAGTGACCTGGGTGAGGCTGTCCTCGCGGAGGAGATAGGCGCGGGAATCCCCGATATGGACCATAGCCATCTTGTTGCCGGAACGAAGAATCGCCACGCAGGTGGTTCCCAGGCCGGCCAGCTCCTCATGCGTTCCGGAAAGCTCCACCAGCTCTTGATGCGCAGCCTGAATCGCACCGCGCAAGAGGTTCAACAGGTCATCGGCGGCGTGCGAGTCCTGGTCAAGGGGAGCTAAATGCGCCACTGCCACGGAAGAAGCAATATCACCGCCGGCGGGCCCACCCATACCATCAGCCAAGACGAGCAGGTGCGGTCCGGCATATCCGGAATCCTGGTTGTTTTTCCGAACCAGGCCTACGTGGGAACGCGCCGCATAACGCAACTGAATCGACATCAGCGCAGCTCCACAATGGTTTGACCGAAACGAACCGGAGTGTTGGCACTCAGAGGTGTCGGGGCGGTAATGCGAACCCCTCCCACTACCGTGCCGTTGGTGGAACCGAGATCCTCTACATACCACCGGCCTTCGTGGAAATAGATGCGGGCATGTTGTGCCGAGGCATAATCATCATCCAAAACCAGCGTGGAAGTCGGAGCCCGTCCCACGATAATGGGACGATCGGTCAACTGGAGAGAAGATCCGGTCAGGGGACCTTCCGTGACGAGGAGAGTCGTGACGGCCTTTGGCTTGGGGCTGGTTTTCTTCCCGCGTTTACGGGGTTCGGCTCCCCGACCTCGTCTTGTGACCACAGTTCCGTAAATGTCTCGCCGCAGCACGAGAATCGCTCCCCCGACGAGAAGCCAGAGGAGGACGAGATAGCCCAGGCGGAGGAGAGAAAAACTCAGTTCATTCACTGGCCTGACCCTTCTTCCGCTGCTTGACGCCAGAAAATCATCTTGACGCGTCCCGCAGTCAATATATTGCGATCCAACAAGGTGGCCTCCGCGACCTTGTTGCCCTCCACGAAAGTGCCGTTGGTGGAACCGAGATCGTGGAGAACATAGTGGGTTCCCATACGGACAATCTCGAAGTGCTGGTGGGAAACGCTGGTGTCTTCGAGAGAAATATCAACGTTTTTCCCGCGTCCGACCACGGTTTTGTCCCCGACCAGGAGGTAGGTCTGGCCGCCCACAACTTCCAGCAGGGGCTTGTCCTGGTTTTCATCAAGAACCTTGTCGGCATTGGAACGATTGGTAGCCGCTGCGCTCGACACCGGACGGAATGAGGGAGAAATTTCTGGACCGCTTGTTACAGAATCATCCCTCTTTTTTTGACCACTTGGTACATTATTTTCGGGTGGAGCAACCGCCTGCGCGCTTTGAATGGTGTGGGATCGGACCTCGGTGCGACGAGCTCCCGGTTCGGCGGCAAGTAGCTCAATCTGAACCGAGCCCACCAGTGAATAGTGCTGTTCCTCAGCGTAGGCTTGGGCATCACGAATAAACTCGGCTTCGAGTGCAGCTTTTCCCCATTCTTCAAAGGCGGCGTCCGTTTCGGGGGTGAGGAAAACCTGGAAGCGGTTCGGGGCCACGGTGCGTTCGCGAGACATCGGGATGGCTTTTTTATCCATCTCTTGACGGATTGCTTGGGTGATATCGATGGGTTTATCGACTCCGGGCTGGCGCACTTTGGCTAGCACTCGGTCAAAAAGCTCCACAATCCCTCCCCTTTCTCGCGGTTGCTTCTAAAGCCTTGAGGGTGACTTCGCGAATTCTCTTGCTGAAAATTACTCTAGCGGGTTTCGTTACGTTTTCTAGTATTGGTCAGTAAATTTCTCTAACGGTGGTCGATGCGACGTGCAAACCAGTCTCCAATCGCTTGAATCACAATCACGATAATCCCGATAACGATGAGGGAAACCAACATCGTATCGGCCTGGTAGCGATAGTGGCCGTAGTTGATGGCCAGAGTGCCGATGCCGCCGCCGCCAAAGGCGCCGGTGATAGCACCGTAGCCGATGATGGTGATGATGAGAACGGTGGTTGATTGAATCAAAGACGGGAGAGCTTCTCGAACCTGAACCCCCCACATGATTTGGGTTCTGGAGGCCCCCATCATCTGTGCGGCCTCGATTTTTCCGGAATCGACGCCCATGATGTTCGATTCCACGAGACGGGCGAAGAACGGGGTGGCGCCCACAATCAGGGGGATGCAGGCTGCTTGCCAGCCGATAGAGGTCCCCACGATAAGGCGAGTGAGAGGCGTGATGAACACGGCAAGAAGCAGGAACGGTAGCGAGCGTCCGAGATCGACAATGAAGCCGGTCACTCGGTTCACAACCGCATTGGGGAACAGCCCGCCCTTATTGGTCGCCACACAGAGCAGCCCGATGGGAACACCGAAAAGTACGGTGAAGATGCCGGAAACAGCGGTCATTGCCAGGGTTTCCAGGGTTGCGGGGAGCATTTCATTCGTGATAGCAGGGTTATCTCCCCAGGTCGGATCTCCCGGTCCGGCAGGCACAGGAGCGAATCCAGAAATAATCTTGTCTGCGAAGGTAAATGGTTCCGGGAGGGACGCTACAAAACTTACCAACTCGTTAATCAAGGAGATCACCTGCTTCCGTTGCTTCCAAGTGTCGCTCAGAAGCAGCAATGCCCTTGGAGCGCATGGCGGCGAGGACATGAGCCACATTGCTGCGCGGTACCGCCAAGGCTAGCCGCCCGACCTGGGTGGAGCCCACGGTTTCGAAAGTCCCCGCGGCCACGTCCGCGCCTTCGGAGGCGACCAGTCCCATCACGGCCGAACCGGTGGGCTTCCCGGGAGTGGAGTTGAAGGCAATATCGACAACAGCAGCGTCTTTACCGTTTAATTTCGGAGCTTCTTCCAATCGCGGGGGAGGAACCAGCTCTAAAGCCAAGCGAGAATTCGGCTGCATGAGAATGTCTTCAACCGTGCCGGACTGAATAATTTTTCCGTGTTCCAAGAGAGTGACCGAATCGCAGATTTCTCGAACCACCGCCATTTCGTGGGTGATGATGATGACGGTGACTCCGAGGCTGTCGCGCAGGTCGCGGATGAGATGGAGGACTTGGCGGGTGGTTTCCTGGTCGAGGGCGGAGGTCGGCTCGTCGCACAGGAGCACGGGCGGATTGGTGGCGAGCCCGCGAGCGATACCGACCCGCTGCTTTTGGCCACCGGAAAGCTGGGAGGGATAGGAGCTAGCGCGGTCTTTGAGGCCCACAAGCTCAAGCAAATTCATGACTTGCTCATGGCGTTTTCCGCGGGGGACTCCAGCGAGATAGAGGGGATAGGCCACGTTTCCGGCCGCGGTGCGCGAATCCAGGAGGTTCGCGGCCTGGAAGACCATCCCGATATTTCGTCTCGCTTGGCGCAGTTGGGTTTCGTTGAGTTCGGTCATCTCTTGGCCGTCAACGGTGATGGAACCGGAAGTGGGCTGCTCTAAGGCGGTAAGACACCTGATGAGTGTGGATTTGCCAGCTCCGGATTGACCGACGATGCCGTGAATGGATCCCTTGGAGATTTCCAGGTTGATGCCATCAAGGGCGTGAACAGCCCCACCGACGGCGGATTTCACGTGGTATATCTTCGTGACATCACGAAGCGTAATCATCGGTTCTCTCGGTTTCATCGCGTTTTATCATACCTGGTTTTAGCCTGTCCTGATTAGTGCCAAACCGGCGTAGAGACGGTTTCTACTCAGCGGAGCCGGTGGGTCTGGGCTTCTGAGGTGCCGGTGGGTCAGACCTCTTGGCGTAGCGAGCGAAGCGAACGTAGCCAAAGGGTCTGACCCGCCGGCATAGCCGTTAAATGAGTTTTCCCCGGCCCACTGGATCGCAGCGGGTTCCGGGGAATGGCGCGCCCGAAGGGACTCGAACCCCCAACCTTCTGATCCGTAGTCAGATGCTCTATCCATTGAGCTACGAGCGCAACGATAGATTAGTTTAAGCCTAAATCCGTTCCAATCCAAATTGGAGTTAGACCAAACAAATTGGCGGAGACGACAGGAGCCTCCGATAAAATCGCCACTACCAGCACGAAAACCACAATAATTTAATTTTTGAGGGACGAGCCAGGGACATCAAATTATTTTTATCCTAGTTTTTATCCTATTTTTCGTCCTGTTTTTCCCCAGTTACCTCGCCTAGGGCAGGCACCTAATAGGCGCGGGGTTATATCCAGGCTAGATGCGGCCAGCGTAATAGGATTGCGCGCCTTGCCGGGTCATGCCTAAAAGCCCGCCAATAGCCTGCCAGGTAACACCTGCTTTCCGCGCAAAACGTACCGCGTCCACCAGTTCACGTTCGGCGGTTTCCAGGCGGTCACGCGCTACTTGGATGCGCCGCAAGGGTTCTCCTTCGAATACGGCGCGCGCGCTGTCCAGGATTACCCCCGGGTCAGTATTCTCGAACTGCGTGGCGTATTGCTCGTCTGTAAGTTTCATTGCAGTTTTCATGTGACTACCCCTTTTTATTGGAAAAACTTTGGCCTGGCGCTCATAGCGTGAAACACCGCGCCATCACGGTTAGTAAGGATTTCAAGGATATTCCCCGACATGGTAGGTCCTAGGAATAGGGTTACCCCTTCGTCTAGGTCAAGGATCCGCCAAGCATTACGCATAGCGTGAGCGATTTCGTCACGGTTATATCCGTGCTTGAAAGCGCTTTCCTTGAACTCCATAATGCAAGCATACTTGACAAAACTCTTGGTGTCAAGAAAACTTACCAAACCGAACCGACGTTCAAGCCAGTCAGGGTAAAGGCTGGCGGGTGCTGACCTGTTAAAAAAACCACGTCCACTCCGATGTAGCCGACGAGTTCGCTAAACTACAACCCACCCTGAACAGTTACCTCGCTCAGGTAACTTTCGGCACGGACGCAACCGTGACCGCGCCGCGTGATACCAGTGACCTAATCCCCGCCTAGCCCCGCGTTACACCATCAGGTTTCACTAACAACCTGATTCGCACTTCGATAGGCGTTTAGCCTACCATTCGTAGGAAGTCTCCAGGCAGAAAATGAAGGAGGTTCTAGCGTTGGGTGCGTTGAAACGCCTCAACAAGCCACAAGGGCTGCTCTAAGGCTTTGGCGATGCCGCCCGCGTGGCCACCAAGCTCGGCCTCCCAAAAACGATACTCGTCAAAATCAATAAGGGCATGAGCGACTGCTTGGTCGATGAATCGTTCCACGCTAAGGGGCTGATTTTCGTAATGTTCGTTGTAGATATGTACTGAAGCGTCCTGGGTTTTGTTCCGCTTCTTATACGGGGGTCAGCTCGCTGACCCGGGTCTGATTATACATGTCAATGATCTCGGCTGGTGTTCGGTATTCGAGTGCTTCGTGGAGGCGCTCGTTGTTCCACCAGTGGACCCAGTTCAACGTCGCGAACTCGACCTCGGTCA
>NZ_VUMY01000029.1 GCF_009695935.1 Mobiluncus porci | reverse complement strand
TGATCCGAGATTTCTATCCCAAAGGCACCGACTTCAGAAAAATCAGCGACGACGACATCACAGAAATGCAACACCTTCTAAACATCCGCCCCCGCGAAACCCTCGGCTGGCAAAACCCCGCCGAAGCGCTCAATGTTGCACTCACCACTTGACACCGCCTGCGATATTCTCCTGGGTTAGAACCGCGAGTTTTCAATTTGGGCTAAAACCGCCGCGGGGGAGAGGTCGGAGGGGAACCGGAAACCGGCCCGAGGACTCAGAGACATCCCTTCCCAGATCACCGGCCCGTCCACCGAGGCCGAGCGCTTAAACTGCTGGGTCAAGAACCGGCGATAAAACACCTCCAGCCAATGCAGGATTTCCGCGCGCTCAAAATAGCGGGGCTCGGCAAAGAGCGAATCCAGGGAGAAGCTCTGACTTGGCTCGAAGCCGTTCTCCACGCCGACATCGCGGCTGGCATTTGTTGAATCCGTTCCGGCCCCCGCGCCCCGAGTGAAGGCTCCCAGCGCCAGGAAGGCGACCAGGTCGGGACCGGCCCCGCGCAGCGTGTGGTAGAGGAAAAAGTCATGCAGGAGATACGGGCCGATGGTCCCCTCGGTGGTTTGACGCTGCACTTCGCCAGTGGCATCCGCGTGGGCGGGGATAAGCTCGGGGGTGACTTCCGTAGCCAAAATGCTCGCCACCACCTCGCGCAAAGCGCTCGAATCCGCCACCAAATCCCGCTCCACGAGTTCCTCCACGGCGACCCGAATCAAATCCGGCATCATCGATTTCGGCACCCCGCCATTGACCCCGTAGTGGCTCATGTGGTCGCCCACCCCGTAGGTGGACCAGCCGAGCGCCGCTTCGGAGAGATCGCCGGTTCCCAAAACGAACCCCCCACGCTGGTTGGCGAGCCGGAAGAGATAGTCGGCGCGCAGTCCCGCTTGGACATTCTCGAAAGTGATGTCATAAACCGGCTCGCCGTTTCCCGCGGGATGTCCCATAGTTTTCAACATCTCGGTCGCGGTGGGGCGAATATCGATGAGTTCGCAGCCGACCCCGATAGCCCGCGCGAGACCTTCCGCGTTTCCTCTGGTGTGGTCGGTGGTCGCGAAGCCGGGCATCGTGAAAGTGAGGATGGATTCTCGCGAGGTTGTCGGATCGAATGCTGCGGTTTCAACAAGGGCCCGCCCGCGCTGAGCCTTTGCTGACACGGCTACCAACAGCGCCAACGTGGAATCGAGCCCTCCGGAGAGGCCGAGAATGATGTTTCCGTCCTCGACTGCCTGGAGGCGTCGGGCGAGAGCTGCGGATTGAATCTCGAAAGCCTCCTGGAGGTCGGCGCGGTAGCGGCGCGGCGAAGCGGGCACCAAGGGGCGCTGGGCGGGAGGCTCCAGCAGGGGCACCTCCGTTGTGAGGTCGAAATTCACCTCAAAATCGCCGTAACCAGTCATTTCTCCGTAATCTGGTCCGGTGTAGCGCGAGCCTCCGGCGAGTTCCGGTAAGGCGACATCCGCCAAGGTCAGCCCGCCTGCGCCGAGGTGCTCCTCCGCGGCCAATATCATCCCATCTGCGGCGATAAACCCGCCCGCAGTGTGGGAGCCATCCGTGGAGGATTCTCCGTGAGAACCGATGGACTGGACTACTGCTAGGCGCAGGTCTCGGGATAACTCGCGGGCGGCGCGGTGGAGTCGGCGGGTGGCGCCGACGGTGTGAGTTGGCGCCACCAGTTGGGCGATGAGGGTCGTGCTGGGCTCTAAAACTTCACCGGTGAGGACTTGTGAAATCCGTTCCCCAACCACGGGAAGAATCCGCAATCCCGGAAGATTATCGGCTCGAAGCCCCCAGGGAGCATCCACGTCATCAACTACGCTGCCATCGAAAATCGAGATGGCTCGAGACACTCCCGACAGGCGCGCTCCAAGAATGGTGACCAGCCCGAAATCCGCGGTCTGTCCGGCAATATAATCCAGGGCGGACACGGCACCATTTGCGACAGAGGTGTTTCTTCCCCAGTCTCCGACCGTCGTTCCGGTCAAGCAGTCTTGCGGGAAAACCACTACGGCGGCGTGGGCGGCGGCGGCCTCACGAGCCAGTTCCACGATTCTAGTGGCGTTTTCACGCGGGTTTCCGGGGATGACCTCGAAGGTGGCGGCGGCGACTCGCACCATTCCATGAGCGTAGAGATTGTTGAATTCCATGATTCCAGTCTAACTATCCGCGCCGCGGTTCGGGTACGCCGGAAATATAAACCGCAGCGGAACCCCCGCGAAACACCGGCAACGAAAGTAGGATAAATGCGAGTCCAGAGAAAGGAACCCCCGTGAGTGTCCGTAAAACTGCTACTAAACTTGCTGATGGTCGCGATTTGTTTTACTTTGATGATTCCGAGCCCTATGTGAGTGGGGAAAAGACCCGCCGCTTGGACGACCCCAGGCCCTTGCCGAACCGTTTTGATCCGGTCGATGGTAAGCCGGTCGAGGGGCCGGTGATGCGCCAAGATCCGCTGACCGGAGACTGGATTCCGATGGCGGCAAACCGCATGAACCGAACCTTCCTCCCTCCCGCGGACGCGAACCCGCTGGGTCCGGCTCGTCCCGGAGCCGAGTACCAGGACGGGGAGATTCCCGATACCGACTACGACGTGGTTGTGTTCGAAAACCGTTTCCCGTCCCTGATGGAAACCCCGGAAACCCGCGGACAGATTCAGGAACCACAACCGGTGGACGGGGAGCCCTTGTTCCTGGAACAGCCCGCGAACGGTCGCTGCGAGGTGGTGTGTTTCGGGCCGGATCTGAACACGAACCTCGTCTCTATGGGGCCAAAACGGATGCGAACCGTGATCGAGGCTTGGTCGGATCGGACTGCCGCGCTTTCGGAAATCCCCCAAATCAAGCAGGTTTTTGTTTTCGAAAACCACGGCAAAGATATCGGGGTGACTCTCGCCCACCCCCACGGCCAGATTTACTCCTATCCCTATCTCACCCCGAAAACTCAGGCGATGCTTCGCCAAGCCCGAACCCTCGCGGATAAAACCGGAAACCCGCGGATAAATCTCATCGAAACCGTCCGCGATGCGGAGATTCGCGCCGGCATCCGTGTTATTGCCGAAAGCGCCGAGTGGGTGCTGTATGTGCCGGTCGCGGCCCGCTGGCCCATAGAGTTCCATCTTCTCCCCAAGCGGCTAGTTCCAGATTTCGCCGCACTTGACGAGAAACAGCGGGAGGGCTTGGCCGATATCTACTTGCGGATGATGATTATTGCCAACCACTTCCACCGCGACCAGGACGGGACCTACATTCCGGTCAACTACATCTCCGCTTGGCACCAAGCGCCTGTGGCCGTCGAGGACGGAAGAGAGCTACTCGGACTCCATAACGAGTTCTTCTCTTTCCTCCGCGCGCCCGGAAAACTCAAGTACCTGGCCGGCTCCGAGTCGGGGATGGCCGCCTGGATTTCAGACACCACCCCGGAAAAGATTGCCACCCGCGCTCGCGAAGCGGCGCGGGAATGCGTGGAACTCGGCGCTTTCGACGGTTTGACTGTCCCGATCGAATGGAAGTAACTCATGGATCTGAATTTGATGCCGCAATTTGCTGACACCTACACCGCCCAGGACGGATCCGAAAGGGTTGCGAAACTCTTCCGTCTCACTTTCGGGACGGCTCCGGAAGGAACCTACCGCGCCCCCGGACGGGTCAACGTCATCGGGGAACACACTGACTACAACGGCGGGGTCGCGATGCCCTTGGCGCTGCCCCACGCCACCTATGCCGCGGTTTCCCCGCGCAAAGACCGGCGCCTGCGGCTCGTCTCCGCCCAGATGAACGAGCCAATCGAGCTGGATCTGGATGACTTCGCGATGAGCCTGACCGACAAGATTCCCGAGGACGGCTCGCGGGTTTTCAAAGGACCTGGGGCCTATGTGGGCGGGACGATTCTCGGTCTTGAGGACGTCTTGAAGATTAGCGGGGAGTTCCCCGGTTTCGATGTGGCCATTGATTCCTGTGTCCCACTCGGCTCGGGGTTATCATCCTCGGCGGCATTGGAATGCGCGGTCGCGGTCGCAGTGGATGATTTGCAAGAGCTGGGCTTGGCAGGCTCGATAGCTGGACGCCGCCAGCTCCTCGAGGCGGGACGCCGCGCGGAGAACTTCTATGTCGGGGCGCCCACGGGTGGGCTGGATCAAGCGGCAGCTCTCTTGTGTTCTCCCGAGCACGTCATCTTGCTGGATTGCCGTACTTTCGAGGCGGAATCTTGCGAGTTCAACATGGGAGCGAAAGGGCTTGAGCTTTTGGTGATCGACACGAAAGCGCGCCACGACCTCGCGGACGGACAGTACGCCAAACGCCGCCAGACCTGTGAGGTAGCGGCCGCGGCGATGGGGGTGGAGTTCCTCGGGGATTTGGTGCCCGCAGGGGAAAACACCGATGTGGGCGCGCTCTTGGGTCAGTTGCGGGAAAAAATCGGAGATACGGAGATTGCCCAGGAGGTCTTCCGCCGCGCCCGCCACGTTTTGACGGAGATTGTCCGCACTCGCGATTTTGCCGCGGAACTTCAAGGCGAGGGGTGCCCCGATGAGTTGGGGCACTTGATGAACGCCTCCCACGACTCGCTGCGTGAGGATTACGAAGTAACCTGCCAGGAACTCGACGTGGCTGTGGATTCGGCGCGGGAAGTGGGAGCTTACGGAGCCCGCATGACCGGTGGCGGTTTCGGCGGGTGCGCGATTGCGCTGGTGGAAGCGGACGAGGTGGAGAAGACGGCGCGAGCCGTGATGGACGCTTTTGCTCGCGAAGGCCTGCGTGAGCCTTCCTTCCTCTTAGCCGAGCCGAGCGCGGCCGCGGAGAAACTTTAGGCTGGGAGAATCCTGGTTTTTCCGTGGCTTTTTAGTGAATTTCGCGAGTCGTGACACTTGACCGAGCGGTAATGTTTCAAGGTCAGGATTTGCGTCTTTGGAGGTCATCAAGGTGGGTGACCCAACTTTGTCCTAACAAATTGCTGAAAGTGCTTTTGACCGCGATTTTTCCTTCCTAAAATTTCTAATGACAGGCGGAAATCTGCCGACTAAATAGATGTCAGACAAGAAGAGTTTGAAGGAGCAACATGCAACTCAATGGCTTGGGACTATACCAGTCAAATGCGCTAGCGCAGCCCTGGTTCAATTCCTCGAAAGCTGCTGAGGCGAATGTCGTTGGAAAAGAACTTGCCGATTCCAATCGCGGGACAGTCCCTCTTTCTGCCAACAAAGTTGCTGCCCTAGCTCCAAAGTCTCTCGTCTCCAACGGCAAACTTGCCAAAGTCAACGGTATCGGAGACGAACTCCAAGTTTCTCCCACTTCCAACACCCGCGCGGAAGTTTCTCGCGCAAATCTCAGCGCTCAAACCGCGCAGGCCGCGGTAACAACCGCCAAGGCCGTTAATGATTCGCTGGGAAAGACCGAGATGATTCTTGCTGGGATGAGCGATATCGTCTCGGCTTTGGCCAATCCTGGGACTTTAACCGTCTCGCGTCGCCAGGAGCTCTCCGGTCAATTCGGCCAGCTCTCCGCCGGTCTTGATGTCTTGGTCTCCGGAGAGTCTTTTGCGGGTCATAAAACTCTTGATGGCAAGTTCCGCGCCACTTTCAGCGTGGGTGGGGAATCCAAAGTGACGATTGATGCGACTCTCCCCAACGGCAAGGCCTTTAGCGTAGAAGGCCTTGGTCTTGAGGGATTCGCCGTTTTTCTTTCCGAAAACGGAGCCACGCTCCAGCCGGAACAGGGCGAAGCCATGGGACGCGGCCTTGACATTGCCCGCAGTGCGGTCTCCCAGGTGCGTTCCGGTCTTGACCAGGCCGCAGATGCGGCGATGGGCGCTATGACCGAGACTTCCCCCTTGATGAGCTCCGAAGTGGGCGGTTCGCGGGAGATAGCTTTGAACTTGGCTCAAGCAGCTAAAGAAAGCGTCAAAAACGGCGGAGCTGCGGCTTTCCGAGCTCAAGCGAATACCGCGATGTCTTCCGCGTTGCGTCTTTTGGTCTAACTCGGATTTTCTCAAAACTCTAAAGGGAGGAGTGCGGAGAGATTCGCGCGCTGTCCCGAAGCTTTTGCTGAGCCGTCCGCCAGGGCATCGTCCCAGTTTAATTCCCCCGCGGCAAGTCGAATCCAAGTTTCGGGGGTCACCTCGACAACCGCCGGCGGGGTTCCGCGCCGATGCGTGGTTCCTTGGAGAATCTGGACTGCTCCGAAAGGCGGGACGCGAACCTCCACCGCGCGACCGGGGGCTCGTTCCGCCAGCTCCTGCAGCGACCAGCGAACCGCGGTGGCGAGCGTTTCCCGGGAAGGGTTGGGCGCGGGCGCGGATTGTCCTATCAAAGCGATGGGGTTGTTAGTGGCATCAGCAAGAGAATCTTGGGTTCCAGAGGTATGGTCTCGAATCGGGGCTGAACTGGGATTTAGGGAAGAAATGCAGGCGTCGAAAGCGGCTTGTCCTTCGGTTTTCGGAATCCTTTTAACCACGATTCGTAATTTTACCCATTCCCAGCAACTTTTCAGACTGGTATCATTAAGACAACAGCTTGGTCGACTGAAAAGCACCGAAAACTTCGGCGGCTGAGCCAATGGAATGGCTGGATTCCTCGGATTCCAGTGGATGAAACTCAAGGAAGGTGAGAACAATGGCAGTTCAGATTACCCCAGATTCTTCCTCTGCCTTGCTCGCGGCTCGTTCAGCCCAGAAAGCCGCGGCGGCTCGTCAGGCTGATAGTTTACAAAGCACGGCGGGAGGTCGCCCGCGCGGTGCTGACTCGGTCCAACTTAATTCTTCGGCTACGACCAGCAAGGTCCAGGAGGCGCATCGCACTCTGGCTCAGGCTCAGCGCGGCATGGGCGCTTTGGGAGTGGCTAACCATTCTTTGAGCGAGGCTTCCAAGCATCTCGGCTTTGTCCAGAGCGTGGTGGCCTCCGGTAAGTCAGGTCCGGAGGCCCGCCTGGCTGTGGCTGACGGTTTGGCGAATCTTGACCAGGCGGTACGTGGAGCCAAATTCGAGGGCCGCAACGTTCTCGATGGAACCGATTTTTCGGTGGCTACTTCCGCTAGTTCGGTGAAAGTCGGAGTCGGCAGCCAAGACCTCCAGGATCTCGCCTCCCTGCTTGCCAGTGGCGGGCGGGGTATCAGCGCCTTGAATTTGGAGCGGCCCGCAGCTAGCGCGAAAGCCTTGGAACAGGCCAGCAACCTGATTGCCGGCACAATGCAGGAAGTCACCTCCCAGGCCGGAAACTTGAACGGTTTGCTCGGTGAGCTCGGCGCCGAGCTCGACGGGGTTGCTCCGGCAACCTTGAGCGGGTCTGACGCTACCGGCGCCGCCTCGGCGTCTGCTGCCGCAATTGCGGCAGCCCCGACTGCGGCGATGTCCTCCCAAGCCACCGTGTCCGCGACCACCGTGGCGCGCTTGCTGGCAGATTAATCCCTATCTTCTTGGCGAGCCTTCCGGAATTATCCGGAGGGCTCGCTTTTTTGGCCCGCGGGCTTTTGATGTTGGTCGGTTGTTGGTGATTTATCGTTGATACACCCGACTGGCTCTGTAACTCGGGAGATTTTGGGCATTGCTGCCACTATTGCCACTCATGGCCGTATTTTCCCGAGTTACGGAACTGACTATGACTAGAATCGCTACCTTCGATTCCAAAAACACCCCGCTGAGAGACCACAGCGCCTTTCCTTGAGCGACACCTTGCTGAATTCGCCTTGTCTGAACAATTGGACAAGCGAAAACTGCCCCTTTTCAAGAGGCTAGGCGAGCCTGTACAATCATTTTTTGGGAGCCTTGTCGGCATTGCCGCGGAGCTCCGAGAACTCAAGGATTGAATTCTTTTCACTATCAAGGATGGTAGGGCTATGACCACATTAGCTGTGGACGGAAGTGTCGCGGTGCCGGTAACCGCGAGTGATTTTGCTCTGCCGATTTCCTCAGACTCGCCGTCTTCTCCGCCGCCCCCGCCAGTTCCGACAGTCCCTCTCGATTCCGGCCCCGGCTATTCCCTGGATGTGTCCGGGATGCCGAGCCATCTCGCCTATGCCTTGGGCTCTCTCGGATCAAGTTTTGCTGACGGCGCCGGGGCAGGACTGGCCTCTAACTATCGAGTGGTCTCCGGACGGTTCCCGGCCTCCTCAGGCAGTTCGGTCGTTTCCGTTTCTAGTTCTAACGCGGGGGGACCCGTCTCCTTGGGTTCGGTTCTGGGGAACACCTTTGGGCTCGCCACCGCGGGGGCAGCCGGCGCGGCGCAGTCAGTCAACACCAACGTGATGGCGCTTAATGCCTACCGCCACGTCGCCAGCGCCCACCAGATTCTAAACGATTCTCTCCAAAAACTTTCGAGCGGGAAACGCATCAACACCGCCGCCGATGATGCGGCAGGACTCGCCATGGCTGAAAACATGCGCTCGCAAATGCTCGGCAGCAAACAGGCGATTCGCAACGCCCAGGACGGGATTTCGATGGTGCAAACTGCTGACGGGGTTCTTGGCACGGTTCACTCGATGCTGCAGAGGATGCGCGTGTTAGCGGTTCAAGGCGCTAACGACTCCAACGGCACGGCTGAGCGCGGGAATATCGCGATAGAGATGGATGCGATCCGCCACGAAATCGGGAGGATCGGCGAGGTCACCGAGGTTTTGGGACGCAAGATTTTAGGCGATAAATATGTTGAGCCGGCTGACGCCTTGCGGATTCAAATCGGCTCCAATGCGACGGACATGGAGACGATTGCGGTGACCTTTGTTGATGTCGTCGACATCGCTAAGGAGCAGTTGTGTTACATTCCGCAAGACGCCGACAACGCCGCGTTCCAGGGGGCGATTCGCAATATTGACGGCCAAATCGAGGTGATTTCGAGCGCGCGGGCAACCCTCGGATCGGTGATGAGCCGCTTTGAACACACGATTAATACGTTGAACGTTACAGTGGAGAACCTAAGCTCGGCACAGGGTCGAATCGAGGACAGCGATGTGGCTTTGGACGCTTCGAGATATATGCGTGGTCGGATCCTCACCCAAACCTCGCACGCGATGCTCTCTCAGGCGATGGTGGCCCCGCGCGGAGTGTTGTCTTTGCTATCAGTGGCTTAGAATTGAGCGACTTTTTGGCGTCCGTAAAGCCTGAAAAATGAGTGGAGGATGCTTGCAACTTTTTCTTCGAAAATGTTGCGCGCCGCTTCCTTGACCTCGGGCATCCCGAGCAAGCTCGATGCCGCTCGATCAAACTCTTTGGCGGAGGATGGGGGAAATCCTCCGCCAAACTTTCTGACGTGCTTAAACGTCTCGATTTTTCCGTTTCGTGTAACTTCCGTGTAACTACAAAACGCTCTGACCTGCAATTATGTTACACGCGCGAAAACTATGTTAGCACAAACTCATCGGCCGCGGATGTTGTCCACTTTCCCCAGTAATGATCATGTTCAATCAAGCTTTTTTCGTATACGAAACTAGGAGCGTGGGATAATCTGGTTATGGTTCTCAAACGCAGCAAGGCTCACAAGAAGCTGGCAAAG
>NZ_VUMY01000028.1 GCF_009695935.1 Mobiluncus porci | reverse complement strand
CACCCTGACAAATTTATCGCAAAGCAGAAAAAAACTTTTGCTGGGGTCCTTCCTTTTTAAACAAATTCCAACACAAAAATTACAAAAAACCCACGTCCCCATGACTCATTTAGATATCAAGGAGGATGGTGAAGGGGCCGTCGTTCACGAGACTCACTTTCATGTCGGCTCCGAAAATCCCGCGTTCCACGCGCACACCGAGAGCTTCCAGACCGACACAAACCGCTTCTACCAGGGGCTCGGCGACTTCGCCGGAAGCCGCCTGAATCCAAGAAGGCCGGTTACCCTTGCGGGCATCTCCATAGATAGTGAACTGGCTTATCACCAGAACCGGCAATCCCAGAGTCAAGGCAGAAACCTCATTACCACGGGCTTCGGCCAGTTTCTCAGAACCAGCCACCGCGGCATCGTAGGCTCCGGGCGCATCAAAAATCCGCAAGTTAGCAATCTTGCGCACCATCGTTTCAACTTCCGCCGCGCCGTCAGTTCCCGTTACGCCGATAAAAACCACCAGTCCCGGGCCTGTAAACTCGCCGGCCACTCGTCCTTCCACGGTGCAAGATGCGCTGTTGGCGCGTTGGATTACTGCTCGCATAGTTTGTCTCTTTTCACTACGACTCTGGGGTTCAATCCCTGGGCCATGCTTTAAAAATGAGTCAAAAAGCACGTCCCCATGACTCATTTTCACCAAGGGGTTGGCGGGCGATTGCCGCCGGAACCGGAGCCGGAACCGCGACCGCGCCGTCTCCAATAGGCAACGGCCGGACGCACATCAGCCAAGTAAACTCCGGGGATAATCAGCGCCATCAAGGCTCCAAACAGCCCGACCGGCCCGGTAGGAGTCAAAGCCAGGAAAGAAATCACCAAAGCCAAAAGATTCAATAAAACCCAGAAATTGCGGGTGCGTTTCCCCTCGGAGGTGAAGGCTTGAGCCGGAGTCGTCAAAGCATGAATCAAAGAAAATGCTGACATTCCCACCACCACTGCGACAAGTGCGAACACGAGCCACATTTGAATGATATTGATTATCCCGGCAACGTTAATCATTGCGCTCCACCTTTCAAACCGACTTTGATACTTCCAGAAGTTCCTCCGCTCCCGAGACCGCCCGTGACTCCAGCCTTCTTATTGCTAGTACCGCCCGCACCTCCGACTCCACGAGCTCCACCGGCTCCCCCGCGACCTCGCAGCCCCAGCGCCCCTCCAGGCTTTCCTCCCCCAAATCGCTTCGGGTTTTCTCCACTGGGGTCAACAATCACGGTCTGCGCGGCGCGAACCACCACTCCGTCAGACCCTTCCACCAGCAAAATCTCGTCCGTCCCCAAAGTTCGCGGTACCAATGCCAAACCGATTTGACCTAGCAACGGATGAAACGCCACCGAAGTCAAAACTCCGGCTTTTTCCCTGCTTGATTCCACGGCAATTTCCGAACCAATCTCGGGCATCTCCTCTGAAGACCCATCAAAATCGAGAAACACGAGTCGGCGCGGCGGGCGTCCCCGATTCACCAATTTCGCTACTGTCTCCTGACCGGTATAGCACCCCTTATTCAATGACACCGCGGTCCTAAGCCAATCCAACTCGTGAGGCAAAACACCGGGCATTCCTTCGCGCCCCAGCCGCGGCCGCCACATCGCGATCCTCAGAGCCTCCCAAGTTTCGAGTTTGGTTTCTTCAAAGTCAAAATTCTCCAAAACCCGCCGGAACTCCCCCGCTGCTGACGCCGGAAGAATTTCTAAAACCCGCAAGGGCACTCGTTCGCCCCCGCAGTCCACCCCTAGAGCCTCTTCCAGGTCAATATGAGGATCGCCCGGCGGTGTAAATGTTGTCGTTTCCCCAACCGTCTGTGGCCAGGGATCGAGCCATTCCACAGCTCCGAGACGGTTTGCAGAATCACTAAAGAGCGAGTCCTTGCCCAATTCGTGGAACAAAATCCCCCCGAACACCACGAATTTATCGCTTACGTCCGCAATCTCCACCCGAGACCGAAACCGCATCGCCTCCAGGAAATCGCGGGTTGCCACGGGTTCCTCGGTCAAAATCCAGGTTTTTTCCTCATCCTCCACGAGATAAAACGCGAGTTCGATGTGACCCTTAACATCCAAAATCAGCGCCTCGCTCGAATCCCCCGCCCTCAAACCTGTCACAGACTGGGTTGTCACCAGTTCGAGCCACTTCAAGCGGCCTGGCCCGCTGACTTGCACCACGCCCAGAGGCACCTGGACGTACCCACGCCCCTCCAAAAATTCTTGGCCCCCGTACCAGCCACACGGCACCGGCTCGCTCGGCCAGTTGCGGTGTACTTTTGGATAAATTTCCATCTCATCGCCTCAAATCAAAGTTCATTACTCGCCAACATTGTCCCCACTTCTGTAAGTTCACGTCAGTGTCGGGCCTTCCCCCACCAGCAGTCTCGCCAGAATATAAATCGGAATCCCCGCGGCGAGAATCGGAATAAATGCTTGGGATACCGCTGCTCCCACCGTTGCCGGAGCCATGTTGCCACTGAAGACGACTCCGAGGGCCGCAAAGGTCATCCCGATGACTGCCCCCAGAAGCACCCCAGAGACGATGGCCGCTGCCAAGGTGGGGAGATGTCCGCCGGCAAAAATAACCATCTGGTCTCGGGCAGTCCCCTCCAATCCCATAATCGCCGCCCCCGCCAAGAATCCGAAGAGACAGGAAAAGAAAATCGTGGCAACAACCCGCCAACGAATCGTCCAGTTGGCGCTCATGGCCATCCCGACGCAGCCCCCGAGCAAAGTGAGCGCCCCCGGAACCAGCAGGAAATACCACAGGGCCTCCCCTTCAAGCATGATCCAGGCTCCTCCGGTGGAAACAATAAGGACACCGGCGATGTTTCCGGAAACGGAGTTCAACAAGTCGGGACGCGGAGAGCGGAACATTTCTGTCACGAAGGCCCCCACGATTCCGAGCCCGACGACTTCCGCGATGATGGAAAAATCTCCGAATATCCTCGCTAACGCAATGGTAGCCAACCCCACAATCAGGATGAGGATGGCGCTGGCTCGCGGAGCCGGCAGGTGGGTTAGCTGCTCCCAGCCGTAGGCAAAACTGAGAACTCCGATTATGACCGCCACGGTCAAAAACTCAGAGGGAAGAATAAACACCAAGGCCATCCCCAGAGAAACCACGGCAGTCACGATTTCGGGATGCGCACACAGTACCCGACCGGCCAGGCTTTCCGGCACTTTCGGGAGCTTCTCAAGGTGTTCCTCGGCGTGGACGCTGCGACGATCGCGGCGTTTAATCACCATGGTGTCCATCAGTTCCGGGGGAAGCCCGCCGGAGCTGGAACTGGCGTTGGTTTCCGCTGGCGCGCCTGAGTTCGAGGCCTCCGACACCGTCGCGCTTTCAAACCTGTTCGCCTCCGAATCAGCCCGCATAAAATGCTTGGGGCTCTGGTTCGGTTCAGCAATGGTCATAGCCCGATTATTTCACACAATGCCAGCCGATTCACTGCCATCGCCGAAGAACGCGGGGATTCCAACAAAAACTCCCTTAAAAACTTCGTAGGCCCCAGAAACTGGAGCCTACGCGACACCAGCACCGCAAAGCGCCTGTCGGCGCGAAGGCCGCTCGTAGCGGCAGTTAATGGAGCCCGGGGCTTTCACGACACCGATGTCTTGGTTAAAAAGATACCCCACCCGCGCCGATTATGCGAGAGATTCGTAAAAATTGTTAAAAATCTCCAGCAATTCCTGCCGTTCAACCCCCAAATGTTCCTGACAAACACTAGGTAAAGGGGACTTTCTACCTAGTTTTAACGTAGTTTTTACATTTAGTCTTTCCCCCGATAGGCTAAAACCATAAACCAGCGAGAAGGGCAAAAATGGGGCTGTTCAACCGCCGTAAAGACGAGAGTTTTTTCGAACTACTAACAGAAATCGCCGGTAATCTCATCACCGGCACCAATCTCCTCTCCCGACTGGTGAAGTCGGACTTGGACCAGCGCGACGGGCTACGCGATGAGCTCCACGTGGTGGAAAACCACTCGGACGACTTGACCCACGCCTTTATGAACAAGGTCAATCAGTCCTTCATCACCCCGCTGGATCGCGATGACATGTCGCAAATTGCCTATCGTCTCGATGATTGCATGGATTTGACCGACGAAGCCGCCACCCTCATCGTTGTCTACCAGGTCGATACTCTCACCGAAGATATCCTCAAACAAGTGGAGATTCTTGAAAAATGCGCCGAATTAACCGCCGAGGCGATGCCCCGACTAAAAACCCTTTCCGAGCTCAAAGAGTATTGGGTTGAAATTAATCGTCTTGAAAACCAGGCCGACCGAATCTACATGCGGGCCCTGTCAGCAATTGTCAACCAAATCTCTGACCCGATTCAGGTCATCAAACTCAAAGACATCACCGAACGGCTCGAAGAAGCCTGCGACGCTTATGAACACTTGGCGGCTCTCGTCGAGGGCATCGCCATCAAGGAGTCGTGACGGATGGATACCTCCCTCATCCTGGTGATTTGCGTGGTCATCATCGCGCTGGCTTTCGATTTCACCAACGGTTTCCACGATGCCGCTAACGCCATTGCCACCTCGATTTCGACCCGCGCTTGGTCCCCGCGCCAAGCCCTCGCCGTCGCCGCTGTGATGAACCTACTTGGGGCCATGCTCGGCACGGAGGTCGCGAAAACTATCGGCTCGGGCATTATTGACATGTCCAGTTACGCCACCGCGGTTTCTCACGCCCAGCGCGCCCATGGCCTCCTTATCGTCCTGGCCGGTCTTCTCGGGGCAATCACCTGGAACCTCATCACCTGGTATTTCGGTTTACCGTCCTCGTCTTCCCATGCCTTGATTGGCGGGCTCGCCGGGGCGGGTCTCGCCGCGGGAGTAGTCGTGAACTGGGGGACCATCACTTCCCACGTCTTGATTCCGATGGTGGTTTCTCCCGCGGTGGGCTTCACCTGCGCCTACCTGTTGATGAATTTATTGCTGCTGGCGATGCGCCGCGCCACCTACCACCCCGCGATGCGCAAGCTACGCGTGGCACAAAAGTTCTCCTCCGCAGCTCTCGCGCTCGGCCATGGGCTACAAGATGCCCAAAAAACTATGGGCGTCATCTTCATTGCCTTGGTGGCGGGAGGACACAACAGCCTCGAAGACCCGATTCCTTTCTGGGTTAAAATCGCGGCTGCTTCGGCCATTGCACTCGGCACTTTCACCGGCGGTTTTCGCATCATGAAAACGCTCGGCTCCAAGGTCATCCATGTGGATCCCGCCAACGGCTTCGTCTCCGAAACGGTTGCGGCCCTCGTGCTTTACTTCACAGCGTTTGTCTGGCACGCCCCGATTTCCACCACCCACACGGTCACGACCGCAATTATGGGTGTGGGCGCCACCAGGAGGCTCTCTGCGGTACGCTGGGGCACCGCCGGCGATATCGTGGTGGCCTGGGTCTTGACTCTTCCAGCTTCCGCCACGGTCGCTGCTGTGGTCTATCTAATCCTCGAGTTCGCCACTCGCATCTGAAGTCATCAACTGCCAGCCGGCGGCTCGGGCAGGTGGCGTTCCACCGACAAAACCTGGGGCATTTCCTCATCTCCCAACCCGCAATGGACCACGAGAATCTCAGCTAAATCCATCATCGACCAGTCGGCTTCCCCGTTATCGGCGTATTCATCGTGCAAAGCGGCTTGACGCACCTGGTCCACCAGGTCGCCCAGCACGGGACGGTGGGTACAGATAACGGTTCCGCCCTTGGTGAATGCCTCCTGGGCACACAGTTGCAAAACCTGCTGGGCCTCAGCAGGATTATCCGCAAAACCCGCCTCGCTCAAGGCTTCCGCGTATTCCCCGACGATCGCCGTCGCCTTCAAAAACGGACGTACCGTCTGGTCACAGCGCTTCCACGGCGAACTCACCACCCGTGAGATCCCAAAAGCCGACAGCGTCGGGACAATCGCCAGAGCCTGTGATTTGCCACGCTTTTTCAAGGGTCTCAAGGCATCATCCGTTTTCCATTTGTCTCGCTTTTTCGCTTTCGCGTGGCGTAGCAGAACCACCGGACGCGAATTACCCCATCCGGCTTCGAGAACCTCACCGGCGCGGGCGGCGAGACTCCGGTCAAATTCGTGAGTGAGCAGATGCAGGGCTTCCTCAATGGTCACCCATCTCCGCTCATCTATCTCCGACTCTTCCGCCGGCTCCGCATAGGGCCGCGCCAGAACCGCCGGAGAATTCCTCACGCTCGCGAGCCAATAGGTCACTTGCTTGTTGATACCGTCAACTGGATAGTCAGTCACCGCCAGCTTCGGGCCGAGACTTACCTGCAGGCCGGTTTCCTCCGCGATTTCCCTCACGGCACATCCGGGAAGAAATTCTCCCGCTTCTAGTTTCCCTTTAGGGAAGGACCAATCGTGGTATTTCGGTCGGTGCACCAAAAGAATCTCGAAGGGTTCTGGCCCGTGATTCGTCAGCGCCGGATGTTCCTCTCCTCCGCGCCAGACTACGCCTCCGGCCGCATAAATCCCGTAGTCGTGAGCCTCACCGGTGGGAAACAGCCCCGTTGCGACCGTCGTGACCGTCATGACCTGCTTCTTCCCACCACGCGGGAGGAGGCTTTCGCCATCAAGGTTCCTTGAATATCCTCCAGCCGCAGCCCCGACTCGTTGGTCTTCACCCGCACCCACTGTTGGTCGGGCATCAAACGCCACGATGAGGTGGTGTCGGCGACGCCCTTGCGAACCAGTTCAATGAGGTAGTTGATTTGGTCTTTGTCTACAATCCGCACCAGCGCTTCCACGCGCCGATCCAGGTTGCGGTGCATGAGGTCAGCTGAACCAATCCACACCTGGGGGTCTCCGTCGTTGGCGAAGGCGTAGATGCGGGAATGCTCCAGGAAACGTCCCAGAATCGAGACCACATGAATATTCTCTGAAAGACCCGGAATTCCCGGTTTCAGCGAGCAAATCCCGCGAACCTGAACTTCGACCGGAACCCCTGCTTGGGAGGCGCGATAGAGGGCGTCGGTCATGCGTTCGTCCACAATGGAGTTCGCTTTGAACAAGATCCACGCGGGTTTCCCGGCCTTCTTGTTGGCGATTTCCTTCTCGATTCCAGCAATGAGCCCGTCTCGAATCGAGCGCGGCGCCACCAGGAGCCGGTGGAATGTCGAGCGCGGGGCATAACCGGAAAGCTGGTTGAACAGCCGCGTCAAGTCTTGTGCCACGTCACGATCGACGGTCAACAAGCCCAAGTCCTCGTATCCGCGCGCGGTCTTCGGGTGATAGTTACCGGTCCCAACGTGGCAGTAGCGTTTCAACCCATCGGGCTCTTGCCGAACTACCAGGCACAACTTGCAGTGGGTCTTCAACCCGACCATGCCGTAGACGACGTGAACCCCGACCCGCTCCATCTTGCGAGCCCAACCAATGTTTGCCTCCTCATCGAAACGCGCCTTGATTTCCACGATCGCCACGACTTGCTTGCCGGCGCGGGCCGCATCAATTAGCGCCTGCACAATCGGGGAATCTCCTGAAGTCCGGTAGAGGGTCTGCTTGATGGCCAGCACATTCGGGTCGTGCGCGGCTTGGACAATGAACTGCTGCACCGAGGTCGCGAAGGAATCATAGGGCAGGTGAATCAAGACGTCATGAGCCCGAATGGAGGCGAAAATATCTTGGGACTTTGATGATTCTTTCTCCGCTAAACCGGCCGGCGTAACCGGAACATAGGGCCGATATTTGAGTTGCGGAATGTCAAGATCATGGAGGTAGTTCAAACCGCGCAAATCCAGTGGCGCCGCGAGGCGGAAGACATCAGAGGGCCCCACTTCCAGATTCTCCGTTAGGAAATCGAGGATATAGGAAGGCATATCTTCGGTGACTTCCAGGCGCACTGCCGGCCCGAAACGCCGCTTGGCGAGCTCGGACTCCATAGCGGTCAAAATGTTTTCCGCGTCGTCTTCTTCGACCTCCAGGTCCTCGTTACGGGTCACGCGGAATTCGTGGGATTCCACAATTTCCATCCCGGGGAAAAGATGGTCAAGATGGGCGGAAATGACCTGCTCAATGGGGACGAAATTGACTTTCTCTCCGGCAAGAATCTTGCCGGAAGGATCATTTTCCACCCCATCTTTAGTCAGCGGCACAAACCGCGGCAGCACCGGCGGAACTTTCAACCGCGCAAAGTGGTCTTTACCGGTGGAGGGATTCCGAACCAGTATCGCCAGGTTCAAGGCCAGTCCCGAGATAAACGGGAAGGGGTGGGACGGATCGATTGCCAGCGGGGAGAGAATCGGGAACACCTTGTTGCGGAAATAGCGGTGTAGGGCGTCCTTTTGGGTGTCATCAAGGGACTCCCAGTTGGTGATGACGAGGCCGGATTTGTCGAGTTCCGGACGGATTACTTCCTGGAAATACCGATACACGTTCTCGGTCATTTCGTGGGAGCGCCGACTGATCTCGCCCTCCAATTGCCGCGGGGTGAGACCGGAAGAAGAAACCGTGGCAAAACCGGCGGCAATACGCCGTTTCAAGCCGGCCACCCGCACCATATAGAACTCGTCCAGATTGGAGCAGTAAATCGTCAAGAACCAGGCGCGTTCCAACAGTTGCAGGCGCTTGTCTTGGGCTTGTTCGAAAACGCGCTGGTTGAATGCCAGCCAGCTCAACTCTCGGTCAGCAAAACGCCCTTTCGGTAGCTTCGGCAATCCGCTGGGGGTGAGGCCTTTCTCCGGTTTCAACTTGAGCGGTGGATGGTCTGATGCTTTAGCGGACGTGTTCTTTTTGTTGGTCACCAAAGCGTCAGCGCGAGCAATCGCCACAGGCTGCGGTAGCGACTCAGTTTCGCTCTTATCCGGCTCGGCAAAGTCAGCGTCTTCATATTCTTGAGACCCCGATTCGTTTTCCTGGGGAACCTCTTTCGGGAACATCTCCTCCGGTTTGGCTCCCTCAAAGGGGAACTTCTTTTCTTCGGTCCCCTGATTTCCGTCTGGTGTCTCGTTTTGAGCCTCCGGAAGTGGAGGCGGGGTGGGCTCTCCGGATTCGGCGGTAGATTCTTTTTCGCTCATTTAATTCAATAACCCTTCCCGATAGAGTGACGCTGATTTGAACAGTTCCTGGGCCGTGTTGAGCAGTGCATCATCGCGGACAGTGACTTCGTTGGCAAGCGGGTTTGTGGGATCTTCCTTCATCCAGATTTCTTCACTGGCCGCCAGCACCCGAAGAATCGCTTGGGATTCTTCCAAGAAGTCCGCAAAGTCTTCCTTAAATTCTCCGGTCATAATCGTGCCGAGTCGCTTGCGCCAGCCGGAGAAATCCAGGGTGTGCGCGCCTTCGACATCAATGAATTTTGAAAGATTCGGGCTCGTCAGGCCTTGTTGGAAGCGTCTGGCGACTCCCTCGGGGAACCGTTTCATCCATTCATCAATCAGCAGCAGGCGCCACAGGGTTCCCGGCAAGGTTTCCGCCGGTGACCGAGACCACAGTTCAGCCAAATCATCGACCCCGTGGGTGGAGAGGAAATTCAGCAAGCGCTCCTTCGTTTCCGGATCCGGATCGGACCATTCGCCACGCGGGGCACTAATCAGGATTCGCGCCGAGGTGTGGGCTGACTCGCTGGAGAGCGCGGGATCCTCCTCACCTTCCAAATATTCCAGCGTTTCCGGTTCAATAATCGCGGGTCTCCGCGGTTTCTTCGCATTCATGTCTGGCTCCTTCTGTGTCCCAAAGACGGTTTTATTATCTCGTGTTTTCGATCCTTTAGCGGGAGATTTAGGCTTCTCATCGAGTTGGTAGGATTCCACTGTGGAAGATTTCTTCAAAACTCGAGGCTCGCAAACGCACCGGCAGGACAAAGACCGTCTCCTGGGGCATCACCTGCATCACGGATTCAGCGATTCCCGAACCGGTGAAGCTTCCACAGATTCACTCACGGTTCGAGTCATCGTGGCCTCCCTGTTGGGAATAATCCTGCTGTCCACCGTGGGAGGGCTATTTGTTCTGTGGCCGGATTCCGCCAAGATCGCGCAGCTCCAGCAGAGTTCCACCCTCTACAGTTTTGCTCCCGGGGTCAGCGTCGAGAACGCGAGAATAACGAAGATCTCTACCCCGTGCCAGCCCCTCATCGCCGATGAACCCCGATCCGAGCAGTCCCCGAAGTGTGTGCAACTCCACGTGACGCTGCTCACCGGCGCAGATCGCGGCTCCCAAGAAGTCGTCGAGGCTCACGGTCCGGGGGCGAATTCGAATTTGCGCCGCGGTGACGTGATCCAAGTCATGTATCTTCCAGACGCTGACATAGAAACTGGTCAATACAGTTTCTACGGGATTCCCAGAGGATTCCCCCTGTGGATCTTCGCCGCGATCTTTGTCCTGACAGTCTTGGTCGTCGCTCGCTGGAAAGGACTGCTTTCCCTGCTCGGCTTGGGTTTTTCTGTCCTCATCGTCCTCGGTTTCGTCCTGCCGGCTTTAGCCAGCGGACAGCCCGGAATCTGGGTGGGTCTGGTGGGTTCCACCCTCATCCTCTTCGTGGTGGTGCATCTGGCTCACGGTTTCTCCATGCGCACCGAGGCCGCCATGTTGGGAACGATAATCGGGCTGATTCTGTCCACGCTGTTCGGAATAGCAGCGGTGGAGTTCGGGAAGCTCTCGGGATACATCGACGAAACCGCCTTCGACCTCAGCGCCTATATCTCGACTCTGGATTTGCGTCAGCTCTGGATAGCCGCCACGATTCTCGCTGGTATCGGGGTTCTCAACGACGTCACCATCACCCAGACTTCCACGGTTTGGGAACTGCGGATCGCCGCCCCCGATTATTCCAGCAAAGACATCTATCTCAGCGCCATGCGGGTCGGACGCGACCACATCGCCTCCACCATCTACACCATCGTTTTTGCCTACACCGGAGCGGCTCTGACCAGCTTCGTGATGATTGCCATGTTCTTCAACGAAAAAATGGCTGATATCACGTCCAGTGAAAGTATCTCCGCCGAAGTGCTCCGGATTCTCGCTTCGGGGACGACCCTCATCCTGAGCATCCCCCTCACCACCGCCATCGCTGTGGCTCTAGTGAAAAAAACACCTCGAATCGCCCAGGGAGCGCAGGGAACGCAGCGAGCGCTTAGTGAAAACCCCGTGGAAACCCCGTGGAAACCCCGTGAGCGCCCCGTAATCACCGGGTAGTCACTTGCAGCCGCGTCCCTCTTCCCCGCTCCCCGTCGCCACAGAGCGCCCGCATTTTCACTCCCCGAGGGTTTCTGGCTATAATAGCTTCTTGGGCCTATAGCTCAGTTGGTAGAGCAGCGGACTTTTAATCCGTGGGTCGAGGGTTCGAGCCCCTCTGGGCCTACCTTTGTGGGGTCGGGCGAGTGAACTCGCCCGACCCCACAAATTTAACGCAACGGGGACTCGAACCCTCGAGGGTTAAAGGACAAATTGTGTGTTTTTTATCCGGGATTTTTGTTGTTGTAGAGCCTTAAAGTCGGGTTGAAAGTTGGTTTGGCTGAACTTTGGGGTCGGTCAAATTGTGTGTCTGTTTTCCCGGGTT
>NZ_VUMY01000027.1 GCF_009695935.1 Mobiluncus porci | reverse complement strand
CCAGGGGTTACGGTAACGGGGACGGGGGGGGGGTTCTTTGTCGTCCCACTTTTGGGACGACAAAGCACGCCCCCACCGTTTCATTTTTTTTGGGGGGGGCGGACTCTAGCGAGTCCGCCCCCCCCAAAAAAACGTATTCACTTAGAGGTTCTTGATGATTTCCTCCACGGAGGCCTTGGCATCGCCAAAGAGCATGTCTGAGTTCTCATTGAAGAACAAGGGGTTCTGGACTCCGGCGTAGCCGGTGGCCATCGAGCGCTTGAAGATAATCACGCGGCCCGCCTCCCAGACGTGCAAAACCGGCATTCCGGCAATCGGGGACCCCGGCTCGTAGGCGTCAGGGTTCACGGTGTCGTTCGCGCCGATAACCAAGACAACGTCCGTATCCGGGAAGTCGTCGTTGATCTCGTCCATCTCCAAAACGATGTCGTAAGGCACCTTCGCCTCGGCCAAGAGCACGTTCATGTGACCCGGCAAACGACCCGCCACCGGGTGAATCCCGAAGCGGACGTTGACCCCGCGCTCGCGCAGTTTCTTGGTCAAATCCGCAACCGCGAACTGCGCCCCAGCCGTAGCCATGCCGTAACCGGGGGTGATGATGACGGACTTGGCGCTCTTCAAGATGTCAGCGGCTTCCGGAGCCTTAATTTCCGTATGTTCGCCGTAGTCCTTGGCTTCTTGCGCCGGTCCCGCGCCCTCACCGAAACCGCCTAGGATAACGGAAATGAACGACCGCCCCATGCCCTTACACATGATGTAGGACAGGAACGCACCGGAGGAGCCAACCAAGGAACCGACGATAATCAAGAGCGGGTTGGACAACATGAAGCCCGCCGCCGCCGCGGCCCATCCGGAGTAGGAGTTCAACATCGAGACCACCACCGGCATATCGCCACCACCAATGGCCGCGACCAAATGCAAGCCGAGGATAAGCGAGATGACCGTCAAGACAGCCAAAGCAATCCACTGCTGTTGCAAAAGGGCTGAGTCGGTCGCATTCGGATCGGTCCGCTGCGCCACAATCATCCACACAATCATGGCGACAATCGCCAGAATCATCAATATATTCAAGAAGTTTCGCGCCGGAAGCATCAAGGGCTTACCCTTCATCTTCCCCGAAAGCTTCAGGTAGGCGATGATTGAGCCGGTAAAGGTCACCGCGCCGATAAAGATTCCGAGCCCGACTTCGCCGAGGTGGAAACCCATATCTCGCACAGTGGCAGCGTCCGAGGTCGCGGAAAGTTCCATGAACGTGTTGAACCCGACCAAGACGGCCGCGAGACCCACGAAAGAGTGGAGCAAAGCGATTAGCTCAGGCATCCCCGTCATCTGGACGACTCTGGCTTTGTGCAAACCGATGGCTGCGCCAACGAGCATACACACCAAAATCAGCCCGGCTGTCACCGGCAGAGACGTAATCGTCGCCTCGGTCTGTTTCGAGGCCAGAGCCACAAAGATAATCGAAACCAGGGCAATCGTCATGCCGGCGATGCCGTACTTGTTGCCGCGAAGCGCGGTTTCCTGTTTCGAGAGTCCCGCCAACGCCATAATAAACAGCAAGGCCGCCACGAGATAGGCGAAGTATTCGACGTGGTCAGTCCAGTAAGTGAGGCCCATCATGTCGGTGTGTGTTGAGTCAACAGCAAAGTTCACCAAAGTGTTAAACATGGCTTAGTCCTCCTTCTGGAACATCTTGAGCATCCGGTGAGTTACAAAGAACCCGCCGAAAATGTTGATGGAAGCAATCAAAATCGCCAGGCACGCGAGTCCGGTTACCACCCACGAAGTCGATTGGGCAAGAGAAATAATCGCGCCGACGAGGATAATGCCCGAAATCGCGTTCGTTTCACTCATCAACGGGGTGTGCAGCGAGTGGGTCACGTTCGTGATGACGTAGAACCCGGCCACAATCGCCAACGCCAAGATGATGTAGTAGGGCAGCATCGCGAAAGGCGTCACCGCAATCAATGCGATTCCGAGAATCCCTGCGAGGCCGTACCAGAAGTTCCGAATCGCGTGGGACTTCGGTTTCTCCGGCTCGGCAGGAGTTGCCGGACCGGCAGCCGCGGGGGCAGCCGGCGCCGCAGACACCGAAATCGGTGGCGGGGGCCACAAGACGTCTTTTTCGTGGGCAATCGTGATGGAGCGCACGACCTCGTCATCCAGGTTAAAGACAATCTTGCCGTCTTTCTCCGGCGTCATGAGCTTCAACAAGTTGACAATGTTTTGACCGTAAAGCTGGGAGGCCTGGCCGGGGAGACGATTCGCGAGGTCGGTGTAGCCAATAATCGTCACGCCGTTATCGGTCTTGATGATCTCGCCGGCCTTGGTGAGTTCGCAGTTCCCGCCCGCCATGTCGACAATCACCGAACCGGGTTTCATGCCGGCCACGGCTTCGGCCGTCACCAAAAGCGGCGCGGGCTTTCCGGGAATCTGGGCGGTCGTAATCACGATATCGGAGGCCGCGGCCTGTTCCGTGTAGAGCTTCAACGCGGCTTTCGCCTGGTCCTCACTCATTTCCTTGGCGTAACCGTCGGAGGATTCCTGGGCGGGAGCGGGAATTTCCACAAAGGTAGCCCCCATGGATTCGACCTGTTCCGCCGCAGCCGCCCGGACATCGGTGGCTTCCACCACGGCACCCATCGAGTTGGCGGTCCCGATTGCGGCCAAACCGGCCACGCCCGCGCCAATCACATAGACCTTCGCGGGAGGCATCTTGCCGGCGGCAGTCACCTGGCCGGTAAAGAGACGCCCGAACGCATTCGCGGCCTCGATAATCGCGCGGTAGCCGGCGATATTTGCCATCGAGGACAGGACGTCCATGGACTGGGCGCGGGTGATGCGCGGGACGGCATCCATCGAGATGGCGGTGACATTGCGCTTGGCGTAAACATCTGCAATCTCGGGATGAATCCGCACTCCGAGGCGGGAAATGAGAACGCTGCCTTCGCGCAGTTGATTATTTTTTTCTTCCGGCGGGGTGTCCAAAGTCGTGACAATATCGGCTTGCCACACTTCCTGCGGTCCCACCACTTCGGCTCCGGCATCGCGATAATGCTGGTCAGGGTAGGAAGCATTGGCTCCTGCCCCCGCTTCAACTATGACTTCATAGCCGAGCTTGACGAGCTTCGAGACGGTGTCGGGTGTGGCGGATACCAAGGGCTGCCCTGCGGGCTCTTTCGGTATTCCTATGCGCACTTATAACTCCTGAATAGTTAATTCCGGTCGCGCTCGCGACCGCGCGGGGAGGTCCCCGTTGACGAATTCATCCTACCAGTCTCTAGGCTTGAGACTGGCTTCCTCGAGAGTAGAGATTTACTGAAATTTCGGGGTTTGACTACCCCTTCGCGCTCTTTTCGTCTTTCTCGCCGAGTTTCGCGGTATTTTTCACCAAAGTGGTGCTGTTTTCAGCGATGCGGATAAGCGCCACGATGCTCTCGAGGGTTACCCGCCACACCAGGATTGAGAGGAACAACACAAGGACGATGGGAATGATGGAGAGCACCGCTAATGCCACTAAACCTTCAGCACCACCGTATTCGTTGAGAGCCATCGCGGAGCTAATAAACGTCACCCACAATCCGAACGCAAACAGTACGTCCAGGATGATACCGATGGCGTAAACGACGCCGGCGACCTTGATGGAGATAAAGTTTTCAAATTTCAGGTCAAAAAGCTCCTTGAAAGGAAAACTCGGCTTCGGCTTGGATTGGTTCGGGTAATAAGGCGCATAGGCGGGTTGGCTGCCGTAGTAGGGCTGTCCGGCCGGAGGCTGGGCCCAAGGCTGGCTCGGCTGGCTCGGCTGGGCAGGTTGAGCCGGTTGAGGCTGTCCCGGGGAAATCTGTCCGGATTGCGGTGGTCCATAGGGGGTAGTTGGCTGAGGGACCCCGTAGGGGTTTGTTGAACCCGAGTTTGTTGGCGCCGCAAATGGAGACTGCGGCGATGTTCCAGGATAGCTATTGTTGACAGGAGGTTGCGCCGGAGCCGGTGGGAAATCCGCAGGGCCGTTCGCGCTCGGATTCGGCGCGTTTTCTTCAGGGGGAGGTGGAAAACTCATAGTTGTTCCTTTCGAGAGAATTGTCCTAACATATCTCAGCCTAGCATCAGCCCCCCGAGCGAAAAATTCGCTTCCGCAAAGGGCCTTGACAAGCAGTAGCGCCTTATTCCAGGTGACCGAGACGCTCCGAGAAACGATTGTGGAGGCGCCGCATCGGACCCGGCGCCCACCAGTTGATCCGCCCGAAGATCGCCATCACCGAAGGCACCAAGACCATCCGGACAATCGTCGCATCGAAAGCCACCGCCACTGCCAAAATGAAGCCGACTTGCTTCAGGACAATCATGTGGCCGGTGATGAAACAAAGGAACACGAAAACCAAAATCGTGGCGGCCGAGGTCACGATACGTCCCGAACGCGACAGGCCCTCGATAACCGAGCGTTTCGCCGAGGCCGTCTCGTCCCACACCTCTTTCATCCGCGACAGCAAGAACAGCTCATAGTCCATCGAGAGCCCGAACCCGAAGCACATCAGCATCACGACGACGTAGGACTCCAACCCGGGAAGCTGCTTCGCCCCGAGGAGCTCGACACCAAATCCGTCAACGAAAACGAGAGTGGAAATTCCGAGAGTGGCCATTAATGACAGCGTATTAATGACCAGCGCTTGAATGGGGATGACCACCGAGCCCGTCATCGTGAATAGCAACACAAAAGTGATGCTTATCAACACGGTCAACACCCACGGCAGCCCCGCTACCAGCGAGTCAATAAAATCAATCTGGTTCGCGGCCTGACCGACCACGTAGCGGTCGAAGTCATGGGGCTGGGCTCGCACTTCCTTCACGACGTCCTCCGCCGCGTAGGAGCCCGGGTCGTCGGTCTCCAACTGGACAACCGCGACGGAGTTTCCGGTTTCCCCGAGTTTCGCGGCGTTAAACACCTTGTCAACGCCCTCGAGGTTGGCGACTTGTTCCTCCATCCACTGGTCGAGTTCCTCCGGAGGCGTGTCTACCGCCACTACGCGCAGCGGCGGGAGGCCGGTGCGGGGCACCTGGTCAGCCAGGTCTTCATACAGGAGCCGTTGTTCGTTATGAATCGGCAACAGGTCAAACAGGGAGTTCCGCAAGGGCAAATAGGAAAGCGGGAGACAAGCTGCGACCAAAACGGCTGCGGAAAGGATAAAGGACAGCCACGGGCGGCGCGTAATTCCAATCGCGATGCGGTCAAACAGCGGTTTCTTGCCGGAATGCTTGCTGGTGTCCTCCGCCTGCGCCCCCGCCTGTACCTCCGGCTCTGCGGCCTCAACCAGGCGACGCAATCCCGGGATTTTCCCGAGAACAGAAGGCTTTTCGAGTTTCGTCGCAAACATGAACATGAGCGCGCTCACCAAAGTCAGCGAGGCAATCATCGCCAGCAGCACGACCGAGAATCCAGCGATACCGAGGGATTTCAGGAGTTCCGCTTTGAAGAACAACATGCCCGAGGAGGCAATCGCGACAGTCAGGGCGCTGAAGAAAGCGGTCCTTCCCGCGGTGGAGAGCGAAATCTCCAAAGCGCGCAGGTGCCTCGGATCGAGTTTCTTGAGCCGCTCGACTTTCTTTGGATTCCTCACGGTCGAAAAGTCCGGCAGCCAGTCTTCCTCGGGGAGGGTTTTGAGGCGGGCCAACTCTTCTCTAAACCGCGAAACGATCAGCAAACCGTAGTCGATAGACAAGCCGAGACCCAGAATCGAAATCACGTTTACCGCGAAGGACTGTTGCTCAAAGATATACGTCATCCCGAGCATCAACGCCAGTGAAGTCGAAATCGCGACTCCAGCACCGCCGAGCGGCAGCAGCGCCGCTAAAAACCCGCCGAAAACGATGGCCATGATGAGGAAAGACAGGGGGATCCCGATAGATTCCGCCCGCACCAGGTCGGTTTTCAAAGTCTCGATACCGGCGGAATTGACCAGGTCCTGATCCGTGATGCGCGCCCTGAAATTGTCGAGTTTCGCGTCGGCAGGAATGGCTTTCGACACGGTCGGCCCGACATCGGACACGATGTCTTCGACCTCGCGGACGACCTGCAGCATCTCTTGACTTGGGGTCTTGGAAGGCTCTCCGCCATCGGTCAAGTCCAGGGTGACCACGAAAACGAAGCCCTTTTGGTTCTTCGCGACGAGTTCTCGCGCCAGCGGATCGAGCATGGCGTTGTATTCCACAAAGGGGTGGGTGACGCTCTTGACCTCAGGAATCTTCTTGAGCCTGGTCTCGATATCTTTCAACGCCGTGTTCAGGGATTTCGCCACCGGCCACTCCGGTTCCGACAGGGCTTTCGCCTGGTCGCCGAGCGCTTTAGCCTGGTCACCGAGAGCCTTCGCGCGATCGGCGAGATTCTGGGCAATATCGCCCTTGTCTTTGGCGGCATCCCCGAGCCGTTTCGCCTCGTTGCCCTTGGTTTTGGCTTGGCTCCCCAAACGGGTGGCCTGAGCCCCGAGCCTCTCGGCCTCTCCCGCCTTGTCCTGCGCCTCCGCGCCCGCTGCCGCCGCCTGCGCCCCGAGATCTTGGGCCTGGTCGGCGAGTCGCTGGGCCTCCGCGCCGGCGGCTTGGGCTTGGGCGCCGAGATCCTGGGCGTTGGCACCCAAGGTCGCAGCCTCCGTGGCTAGTTGACCGGCCGCTTCACCGGCGGTCTTGGCCTGGGCTCCCAGCGTTTCTGCCTCTTTTTGGGCCGCGGCGGCGGCCGCTAAATCTCCCGTGGCCGCGGCTGCCTGCGCCTTTGCTGCTGCCGCTTCAGCCTGAGCCTGGAGCCCCTTGGCCTTAGCCCCCGCGGCCTGCGCCTTGGCGCCCGCTTCTTGGGCTTTGGCGGCAGCCGACTCCGCCTGGGGCTTTAGCTCCTGGGCCTTAGCGCCGGCAACCTGCGCCTGGGCGCCTGTGTTTTCCGCTTGGGTCTTCAGTTCTTGGGCGCGGGCACCGGCCTCCCGAGCCTGATCGCCGAGAGCTTGGGCCTGGTTCCCGAGAGACTTGGCGCGGTTTGCCAGCGCAGTGGCCTGGTTTCCGAGCGCCTTTGCCTGGTCGCCCAGAGCCTTGGCGGGGTCTCCCGCCGCTTTAGCCTCGTCACCAAGGGCTTTCGCCTCGTCGCCTTGGTCTTCGGCCTGTTTTTTCAGCTCATCAAGTTGTTTAGCAATCTCCTCGGCCTTACCGACTTCCCCGCGAAGATCCACCCCTTCTACGTAGGCCATCACGCCGTAAGACGTAGTCATCTGGGATTCGATGAGTTTTTGTCCCGTGTTCGACTCCGAAGGGGTGGCCTGGGGCACGTCAGAAATTAGGCGGTTCCACAAGGGATTTCCGAAACCAGTCAGCGCAATCAGCGCCGAGGCGATGACCACAAAAATCCAAAATGCCAGAATCTTGCGCGGTCGAAGCGCGAGGAATCTGGCAAGGTGGATATACATACCAGCAATTCTAGTGTTTGTGAACTTGACTCGCCGGGTGAATGGAAGCAAAAATCACTTCAAACTCGGACTTCATTTTTTTCGCTCTTGACCGATAATAGAATCCATGAGGGAAAATTCTTTGTCTTGGCGCGGATTAGCCGCGTTCGCCCTGGTTGCTTTAGCCGCGGGGCTTGGTAGTGCGGCCACGCCCACCGTGGCGCTGGGAGCCGAAAATTCGGGAGAGCAATTTGCTGACTTCCAAACCGTCCCCGAACCGACCCAGTGGCACGAACTCAGCCAACCCCTTGCTGACCCCACACCCGACTCCGGCGAAACTCTGGCCGGACAGATTACCGACACCCACTCTGCCACGGTGCAACTTGTCATCGGGCCGGAGACTGCGGAGAAAAACTCGGTCTGCTCGGGAGCCTGGGTTGCTGGCGACCGGATTCTGACGGCGAAGCATTGCTTCGAGACTTTCCCCTCGGGGCCGGTTCGGGTTTATCCGGAAAACTCCCAGGTGAGAGGGGCTTCTTATCTGAGTGTGGGTAAAACCTGGGCCTCTCCGGACTCGGGGGATCTCGCCATGCTCATTACTGAACCCGCCTCTCACGCGAACGCCGAGATAGACGTGACCCCCTTGGCGCCCTCCACCCCGCTGCAAATATGTGGCCAAAACTATCTCGTTTCGGTCAACACCGACTTTAACGGAATGTCCGAGGTTATCGGAGGGAAAGGCAACTTTTGTGCCAACGTGGCCACTCTTGACGCTGCGAACGCCGATAAATGGCAGGTTCCCGCCGACGGCAACATTATCGCCACTTTGCCGCTAGCGATTGAACACGGCGATTCCGGCGGGCCGCTCTACTCCCAGGCCGGCAAACTGGTGGGAATCACCAGCTCGAAAACCCAAGTGACCCTGACCAATGGGGATACCCTAGTTTTCAACAATTCGGTTCCGCTTCGGCCTTACGCTAACTGGCTCGCCCAGATGGGCGTGCCGGTCCCGGGGGTTCAGACGCCACTGCCGGCCAAGGCGCTGCCCGCCAATGTGATGCGCGTTTACGGATCCAACCGTCTCGCCACCTCCGCGGCCGTGGTGGCGGCGACCCCGGGCGCGGAAACTCTCCTCATCACGACTGGTTTGAACGCGGCTGATGGGCTTTCCGCCACCCAGCTTTCCGGAGTGACTTCCGCGGCTTTGGTACTGTCGAATTCGCGTGACCATCTCGACGCCGAGGCGATCAATGCCATCAATAGTTTCGGGTTCAAACGCGTGGTGAGGGTCGGGGGAACAGTCGGAATCTCCGCTTCTGACCGCGCACTGATTGCCTCGCGAGGGATGGAATTCGTCGAGCTCGTGGGGACGAACCGTTTCGATACGGCCGTGAAAGTGGCGCAGTACGGGGAAAGGCTTTCGGGAGAAAAACCGAGATATGTTTTATTGGCTGATGGGATTAACTTCCCCGATGCTTTGGCGGCCGGCGCGGCCGCGGGTTTGGGCGGGGCTTCCCTGGTCTTGACCTCGGGCAATGCGCTTCCTCCTCAGAGCGCAGCCTATCTGGGGTCTCAAGGCGGGGTGCCTGTGGTGACCGTCGGCGGGCCTGCCGAGCGTGCGGCCAATGCGGCCGGTGTGACTCCGAAATTCCGCTTCACCGGAGAAGATCGGTATGCCACCGCTTGGATGGTGGCGAGTTCTTTGGATTCCGGCGTGGCTAACGGGTTGGTTTTTGTTTCCGGTCGGAACTTCCCCGATGCGTTGTCTGCCGGGGCCTACACCGTGAAACAGGGAGCGGCGCTGGTTTTGGTTCCTCCGGCAGGCTCAAAGATGGGGTTGCTGACGGAATTGTGGAAAACCGCAGGTCAGCACGGTGTTATCGTCGGTGGTCCCGGGGCTATCTCCGACCAGGACGTCGCCTACGCAATTGTGCCCTGACTCTTTCCGGACACTATCTTCACGTCAAGATAGTGTCCGGAGGTTGAAATCACAGGTAGTTAGATTTTAGGTTCAACCGTTTTGAGCCAAAATTGGCGACCGGTGTCCGCGGGAAGTTAGGATTTGGGCGTGATAAGAACGAATGTAATGGATGTGACATCCGCGGGCATAATGGGGGCACAGAACCTAATCGATTGGCTGCGCGACCCGGAGTTGCTCCTGAACCACTTGTTGAGCGCCTACGGGGTGTGGATGCTTGCAATCATCGCCCTCATAGTCTTTATTGAATCCGGAGTTCTGTTCCCCGTTTTGCCAGGCGATTCCATGCTTTTCGCGATTGGTCTTCTTCAAGACCGAATGCCGGTGAGTCTTCCGGTGATTTGTGGCGTCCTAATCGTGGCAGCAATTTGCGGCGCCCAAGTCGGCTACTGGTTCGGACTCCTTTTCGGGGGACGTTTCTTCAAGCCGGAGGCGAGGATTTTGAAAACCGAGTACCTCGACACCTCGCGGCTGTTCTTCGAAAAATGGGGCGGACCGGCCGTAGTCTTGGGACGTTTCATTCCCTTTGTGAGAACCTTCGTCCCGATTGCCGCCGGCATGGGCCGCTACCGCTGGGCACAGTTCACCTTGTGGAACGTGGTCGGGAGCGTTTTGTGGACCCTGACCTTTATTGTTGCAGGGGTCTTGCTCGGAGACATCCCCCTGGTCCGCAACAACGTGGAGCTCATCGCCGTCCTCATCATCATCGCCTCAGTTCTTCCCATCGGAATCGGACTGTTGAAGAAGCGATTCAGCAAGGGCGATGACAAGATTGAGGCTCCGGTTAGTTAATACGCCATCGGGGACGGGTCTGATTGGCTACCCTTCGTTACGTCACTTATCCCCGTCCCTCTGGCTCTGCAAAGCGGGTTAAGATTGAACCGTGAAGTACTTGGATGACCCGCTCAACCGCGCGATTTATGCCACGGATGCCTCGAACTATCGGATTCCCCCGAATAGGATTGCCCAGCCTGCGAATGTCACCGAACTGCGCGACGTAATCCTGGAAGCGCTGGGTTCCGGCACGCCGCTGACGATGCGCGGGCGTGGGACGTCTTGCGCCGGAAACTCTATCGGCCCGGGTCTCGTGGTGGACACCTCCAAAGGCTGCAATCGCATTGTTGAACTCGACCTCGCGGCGCGTACCATCACCGTCGAACCCGGAGTCGTCCTCGCCTCCATCCAAGAAGCCGTTGCCCCCCACGGGCTGCGTTTCGGCCCGGATCCCTCGACCTGGACGCGGGCCACGATTGGCGGGTCTATCGGCAATAACGCTTGCGGGCCTCACGCCCAAGCTTGGGGGCGGGTCGCCGACAATGTCCTAGAAATGCAGGTTGTGGACGGTTTTGGACGGGAATTCACCGCGGGAGCAGGCAACGGGGCTCTGGACTTGGTTCCGGGTCTGGCGCGTCTCGTCGAGGAGAACCTGGCATTGATTCGGACCGAGTGCGGGCGGTTTTCCCGCCAAGTCTCGGGATATTCCCTTGAACACCTGTTGCCCGAAAACGGGCGGAATCTCGCGAAGTTCCTCGTGGGTTCGGAGGGGACCTTAGTGAGCGTCCTCCAAGCGAAACTCCGCCTCGTGGAAGTTCCCGCCGCGCCGGTTCTCGTCGTACTGGGCTATCCCGATATGATTGCGGCCGCGGCGGATGTGCCTTTGGTGAATTCGTTCAAGCCGCTGGCCTGCGAGGGGATGGACTCGCGGCTGGTTTACACTTTGCGGCAAAAGCCCGGGGCCGGCGAGATTCCCGAACTTCCCGAGGGGAAGGCTTGGCTTTTGGTCGAAATGGGCGGAGCCGGTGAGTCTTTAGAGGTGAGCCTCGCGCGGGCGCGTGACCTCGCCGCCGCCGTCAACACGCGCGCCACCGGCGTTTATCCGCCCGGAACCGAGGCGACTCGCCTGTGGCGCATCCGCGCGGACGGGGCCGGCCTCGGGGGGCGGACACCGCTGGCGCCGGACGGTTCGGGCAATGATCCGGCCTGGCCCGGTTGGGAGGATGCCGCAGTTCCTCCCGAGGACCTCGCCGCTTATCTCCAGGATTTCACTGCGCTGATGCGGGAAATGGACGTGGACGGGATGCTCTACGGGCATCTGGGGGACGGGTGCTTGCACGTGCGCTTGAACCTGCCACTCGGGGCGGGGGCGAGCGACGGGCGCTCGCGGGAGTTCCTGGAGCGCGCCGCTGACTTGGTTGGAAAACATCACGGGTCTCTTTCGGGGGAGCACGGGGATGGTCGGGCGCGCAGCGAGTTGCTCCCGCGGATGTATTCTCCGGAACTCATCAAGCTGTTTGGGGAGGTCAAGGCGCTATTTGACCCGCGGGGTTTGATGAATCCCGGGGTTTTAGTGGACCCCGCGCCTCTGGATGAGAATTTGCGGCTGGCCTCTGCGCGGACGATACCGGAAGAGCCGGGGCGAGGTTTCGCTTTCCCGCGCGACACGGATTTGACGGCCGCCTTCCACCGCTGCACCGGCGTCGGGAAATGCCTCGCCATGGACCATTTGCCGGGTGCCTGGATGTGCCCGAGCTACGAGGCGACCGGCGCGGAGAAAGACGCCACCCGCGGGCGGGCCCGCGCTTTGCAAGAGGTCACCAATGGGGGGCTTATTGCGGGCTTCGACGATCCGGCCCTGTTGGAGGCCCTGGATCTGTGTCTCGCGTGCAAGGCCTGCACTTCGGCTTGCCCGACCGGGATTGACATGGCGGCTTTTCGTTCGGAAGCGTTCTACCGCGCATATCGAGGCAGGCCTTGGGCACGGCCCGGTTCGCATTTCTTGCTTGGGAAGCTGCCATTTTGGTTGTGGCTCGCCAGACACGTCCCGGGTGGGGCACGGCTCGCGAACGCGGTTTTTGGGGTGTCGTGGATGCGGCGACTGGTATTTAAGACTTTCGGGCTCGCTCCGGAACGGCAGATGGCGCATTTTGCCGGAGAGTCTTTCCGGAACTGGATCCGAGTAAAAATGAGTCGTGGGGGGGGGGGGGGGGGGGGGGGGGTTGGGGGGGGGGGGGGGGGGGGGGGGCGGGGTGGGGGGGGGGGGGGGGTGGTGGGGGGGGGGGGGGGCGGGGGGGGGGGCTGGACCGCGGCCGGCAGCCGCACGGCACCGCACA
>NZ_VUMY01000026.1 GCF_009695935.1 Mobiluncus porci | reverse complement strand
CTTTCCCTGGCATGTTTTTCTGTCGCTGGGGTGAGAGCAGCCATCCCAGGAAATGGTTGAGTTCTTTAGCAGAGTTATCAATCTTGCAGACCTTAGACCCGCCGCACTCTTTGCAACGCCAACGCTGAGAACCGGAAGAAGTCTTTCCATTACGTTTCAAAGGAGTACCACACTCCGGGCATTTCATCATGTTCATGCCCTCAGCATGAACCAGCCAACTTTCAACCCAACTTTCCCCCGCCAACACAAGCAAAACCCGGGAAAACAGACACACAATTTGACCGACCCCAAAGTTCAGCCAAACCAACTTTCAACCCGACTTTAAGGCTCTACAACAACAAAAAACCCGGATAAAAAACACACAATTTGTCCTTTACCCCAAAAAGGCTCCCTGCGGAAACCAAGAGCAAACAGGACATAAAAATGCCTTGTCTATCTCGGTTTCCACAGGGAGCTTCGTTCGTCGTTATTTTACCTGTGACGCTCGACCTATATGGTCTTGCGCTCGGCCCTTATGCCCGGTAGTAACCCCGCATCAAAGACGGGACGGGTGCTGAGCCTTTTCTTTATGCACTGATAATACACCAAATACATCACCAACGCAAGGAAAATATTCGCATAACCCCAGGTCAGAAGCCTATTACACTCATATACGAGCAGAAAATGACAAAAAATTTTCCGACCCGCACTCGCTTCGCGCCTGCCTGTTCCAAGCAGGAGACAGGAGGAGGGGAGGGGGTCGAAAATGGAACACTTTCAAAACATGGAAATGTTCCACTCAAAACACGTTTGGAACACTTTTGAAGCAATGGAACACTTTTGAAAGAGCAAAAGTGTTCCACAAAAAAGCTTATAAACGAGACAAAACGTCATTTTCTTAAATTTGCCCTTCAACGGCAAAAACCGCGTAAGCCCGCACTACGACGGAGCGAACACCGTTTTTGGCATCCGACTGGAACACTTTTGAAAGATAAAACTTTTTACTCAAACTAAATCCAATATTCAGATACTACTAAAGCCTCATATATAAGTATTTTTTCTTCCTGCACTCGCGTAGGTATATAAAACCCTCATAAACGGTTTAATAAATTGTACATTAGATAAAAACGTGTCTAGTAAAACTTTGTTACTCCCAAAAGTGTTCCACGGGGTCAAAAGTGTTCCAAAAACACGTTTTCACAAGCTTTTCGCACCCCTTTCGCCTCCGGCATCTCGCTTCGCTCGATGCATCTTTCACTCATCGACAGAAGAAGACGGGTTCACGCACCTAACCCATCCCCCTCCCTCTTCTCTGTCGACCAATCCAGAACAGCCGCCGGAGGCGGCCTACCTTGGCGCGGACGGCGTTAGCCGTCCCGCCCCACATCCCCTCACTAATCCGCCTGACAATCCCGTGCCTTCACGCCTCACCCAGCCAAAAGAGGCTCGCGCCTCACGGGAGCATACGCGCCAACAACCGTCAGGGAGGGACAGACATGTACTATTACCGACAAGCAATGAAAGAAGACATCCGCGACTACATCGAGGGCAACGTGGAGATAGGCGAGGACACAGACAAAGACGAACTCGAATCAACACTCTACGACGACCTGTTCATAGAAGATTCCGTCACGGGCAACGCCTCAGGCTCCTACACATTCAACAGGAACACTGCCCGCGATTACGTCACCGACAACATCGACCTGCTGGAAGAGGCGTGCGGCGAACTCGGAACAGACGACGCGACCATAGGCCGCTGGTTCCTGAATCAGGACTTCGAATCCATGGACGTCACCATCCGATGCCACCTGCTATCCGAGTGCCTCCACGACGTCGTGGAGGCCATCACAGACTAAAGAAAAATGCGAGAACACTTACCATCAAGTGCTCTCGCATATTCTTTCCAACGCATCCATAAAGGGCACTGAACACAAAAAATGCCTTGGACGGTTAACCATCCAAGGCACTATCATCCGTGGTCAATAGCCATCCACGAACCTATATACAAGCGCCAACTCATTCCTCACGAAATAGAGTTCAACGCTTCCTACTCTGGTGGAGATGCGGGGAATTGAACCCCGGTCCGATCGGGAAAACCTGGTACTTCTCCGGGTGCAGTTTGCTTTGAAATCTCGGCAAGGCGCGTCCCGCAAACAGGGCAGCGACTTGCCAAAGTTACCTAAAATCTCGGGCCAACCAAAGTAACCCTGGCGACCCCAGTGGCTTCATAAGCGACGCCAGGAACCGCGGCTGAAGCGACCGCGGGCTGACGGAATCAGTTCCCTTGGGTTAAGCAGCCAAGGTGAAGGATTCAGTACTGTTACGTTCAGCACTTATTGGTTCGTATCCGTCGTTTACGAGATGAGGACACATCCTCGACCCGCTTCTCTCAGGACATTACCGACCGTCGAAACCGATCATCCCCTATTCTGTTGTGTTGCTGGTTTGCTACGCCGTTTGGGTCAGACCCTTCTGGCTCCACTTCGTTACGCCAGAGAGGTCTGACCCTCACCGGCTTCGCAAAACCTAGCAAGTATTCAAGTGTAACCCGAAACCCCGAATCTGTCCAGAGTTTATCCCCAATCCCCCTCAGCGGCTAGGCTTAACCCATGCTGGACGACATCGTGGACTATATCCTGAAAGCTCTCAACACCGGCGGCAACTTGACCGCCAAACTCGGGCTCACTTTCCTCGCCCTGGCTCTCGCCTTCCTCGTTCGCCGCCTAGCAAAATTCGTCATTAGGCGTTTTACCTCCAAAGAGCGCATGGTGAGCCGCCTGACTGAAATCGTCACCGGCCTGGTGACCCTTGCCGCCATCGTGATTGTGGTTCTCATCTGGTTCAAGGCGCTCGATTCGCTGATTCTTCTCGTCTTGCTGGGCATCCTCGTTTTCGTCTTTGCCATGCAGACCCTGGTGGTGAACCTTTTTGCCTACTTCCAAATCCTGTACCGCAAGCCCTTCGACATTGGTGACCGCATCGAAATCGATGGAATCCGCGGTGAGGTTACCCACATCGGTTTGTTGACATTCTCGGTTTCCGAGGTCAAAGGCTGGCTGGGAACCCAAACACCCACCGGAAAGTTCGTCCACATCCCGAACTCGTTTGTTTTCGAGAAGGTTTTTTCAAATGAATCCGCGGATTTTCCCTATGTTTGGTCAGATCTCACCCTGCCGGTGACTCATGCCTCTAATCTCGTCAAGGCCGAGAATATCCTCCTTGATGCCGCAAAAATCCAACTCGACATGCTCATTGCCCAGGCCGAGGACACGGATCGCGAGAAACTCGAGGAACAGGCCGACCTCTTCGATTCCACGATTGATCCCGCGGTCACCATGCGCGTCCACGGCTCCGGAGTGGATCTCACCTTGCGGTTCCTCGCCCCCGTCAAGCGCGTCAGCGCGGTGGAAACCCGCCTCTGGAAGGATGTTTTCTCTCGCATCGATGCTGTTGATGACATCGAATATTCGCCCACGGTCTACCGGATTATCGGTTCCGAACCCAGTTCGCCGGTGCAATAAGGTTCAACAAGGGGGCCGGTCCCTAACTGAGTTTCAACAATCTCGCCGCGCATTCCTCGTCCACCACGAGATCCGTCGCCACCCCGGCTCGCAGCGCCGCCAACAACGGCACGGCCTTTTCCACTCCGGAAACGACGCAGATCCGCCGCGGAATCCGCGTCAAATCCCGTGGTGTCGGCCCTGATGCCCGCTGGTTTATCTCCAAGTCCTCCCAGGTTCCATCCGCCCGCAGCAGCACTGTGCAAACGTCGCCGACCACGCCGAGACCTTTGAGCTCCTCCATTTCTAGAAGCGACAGATACCCCCCGGAATAAACCATCGAAAGCTGTTCGCCTTCCAGAGTCCCGACCCCAAAAATGGCCACATCCACCTCTTTTTGCAAGTCAAGCACGAGTTTCACCGACCGCTCTCGCCACAGAGCCACCTTCGTGTCGGGATAGTCGAAGAAGGCCGGCACGGGGAAATGCTGGACCTCAGCGTGGTAGGCCTCCCCGAAAGCCTCCATAATCGTGCTGGCATAGACGATTCCGGAGGAAATCAGGTTTCCGGCGCCATTGAGTTGGACAACCCTCGCGCCGAGAACCGGTTTCGGGACGAGGTGCTCCGCGATGGCAGACAAAGTATTCCCCCAGGCGATTCCGATGATGGCCTCGGGAAACACCGCCCCGGAGATGACTGAGCCCGCCACTTCCGCGACCAAGTTAAGCCGCTGGCGCCCCCGCACCCGCGGCGGCACCGGAACTACCCAGACCTCGATCCCGAAGCGCTCCGCGAGCTCGGCGCGCAATCCCGGGGTCGCCCCACTGGGAGGATTCAAAGCGAACTGTACATACCCCTCCGCGCGCGCCACCCCAATCAGGCGCGAGACCGTGGATCTAGAAACCTTGAGTTTCCGCGCAATCGACTCCATAGTCTCATCCTGGACGTAGTGCATCATCGCTGCTCGATAGGCTAGTTCTGCGCGGTCTTCCAAGGCCCACCTCCCAGAGAGTGCAATTTATTTCATTGTATCTGAAATAAGTTGCACACATGTCTAACTTCGGCGCCGCCCACTGAAAACCTCCCCCGGCCCCCGCCTCATTAGCTAAATTCAATACCGTCAAAACGGCAGTGAAGCCGTCTTGATTCAGACGAAAATCTGACCCAACTACTACCGCATATTCAGTAAGCCAATCCCCAAAGGAGGGGAAAACATTGCAAAGACTGAAAACTGAAGTCGTCGTTATCGGCGGAGGCGCCACCGGAGTCGGAGTGGTTCGCGACGTGGCCATGCGCGGATTCGACACCATTCTCTTAGAGCGCGCCGATATCTCCCAGGGCACTTCCGCCCGCTACCACGGACTGCTCCACAGCGGCGGTCGCTACGTCATCTCCGACCCGGAATCCGCCACCCAGTGCGCGGATGAGAACGCGGTGTTGCGGCGCATTAACGCCGATGCCATTGAGGACACCCACGGCTTTTTCGTCCAGACTGCTATCGACCCCGATGATTTCGCCGATAAATTTTTCCCTGCCGCCCGTCGCCTCGGAGTGGAATGCGAAGAAGTCCCCCTCACCCAGGCTTTTCGGGAGGAACCGAACTTGAACCGCGGCATCAAGCGCGTCTACCGCGTCCACGATGCCACAATTGACGGCTGGCAGCTTGCTTGGGGCGTTCTCGAATCCGCCAAGCAATACGGGGCGAAAGTACTCCCCTACCATTGGGTTCGCGGGATTGAAGTTTCCGGCGATGAGGTTCGCGCGGTCAAGGCCACGAACGAAAAAACCGGCGAAGAAGTCGTGATTGACTGCCGTTTCGTCATCAACGCCTGCGGGCCTTGGGCCGGTCAGGTCGCAGAACTCGCGGGCTGTCACGACGTAGAGGTCGTCCCGGGGCGGGGCATCATGATTGGCTTCAATCAGCGCTTGGTCCACCACGTCATCAATCGGCTCGCAGTTCCCGGAGACGGCGATATTCTTGTTCCGGCCCACCCGATTTGCGTCATCGGGACGACCGACCAGGCCGCGAAAAACCCCGATTTTCTCCGTATCTATCCCGAGGAAGTTCAGCAGATGCTTTCCGCTGGGGAAGAACTGGTTCCCAGCATTCGCCAGGCACGCGCGCTACACGTTTGGGCCGGGGCGCGCCCCTTGCTGAAAGATAAACGCGTCCAAGCCTCCGACACGCGCCACATGTCTCGCGGAATGGCGATTATTGACCACCTCCAACGCGACGGTTTGCGCGGTTTCGTGACGATTGTGGGCGGGAAGGTGACAACCTATCGGCTCATGGCGCAAAACGTGGTAAACGATATGTGCCACCAACTCGGGGAACATCGCCCCTGTCGGACAGCCGAGGAACCGGTCCCCTCGGGACGCGAAAAGCGTTTCTACCAGCTCAATCACCGGTTGGCTGACCGGGAGGCGGATCGCCACGAGGAGCCGATTATTTGTGAATGCGAGTTGGTAAACCGGCGGATGGTGCTAGAGCATCTCGAGGAACATCCCGAGGCGAACCTCGATGACCTGCGCCGACAGCTCCGGATTGGGATGGGACCGTGTCAGGGGACGTTCTGTGCGGCGCGCACGGCCGCGTTGGTCTATGAGTTCCGCAACGCGCGCGCGGGGGATGCTGCAGTTGGCGCGGGTTCATCAAGCGGGGATTCAGCAAGCGCGGATTCGGCAAGCGCCGATGCAGCCTCGCTCATGCTCCGACTGTTTGTGTCGAACCGGATGCACGGGATTTTGCCGCTGCTTTACGGCCAGGAGCTCAAGGAAATCGCGCTGGGTGAATGGGTTCAGGGGACGCTTAGCCTCGACCGGCTTCCCGCGCCGAGTCCCGCTTCTTGCCAGGCCACCGGCGACATGGCTCTCAACCACGGGGTGGACCGTGACCCGGCCACACTCGGCGAGCTCGCGGACAAGGAAGGAGCCCAGAGATGAGGATTGCGGTTATTGGAGCCGGACTTTCGGGGCTCTCCGCGGCGCTGATGCTTCGTGAAGCGTGTCACAATGTCACCATTTTTACCCACGGGATCGGCGGCTTGCCGCTGTCCAACGGAACCCTCGATGTGCTCGGTTACCGTGCTTTGAGCGGAAACAACGCGAAAGACCTCGCGAGCGACGACCCCTTCGCGAGTTTCACCGAACTCCCGAATACCCACCCCTACCAGGTCATCGGAGCGGACAACGCGCGCGAAGGGGTGAACTGGCTCGCGGAGAAAACCGGCCTTTTCGAGATACACGGCGAAAACCGGCTTCTCCCGAGCCCCCTCGGGGTGGCGCGCCCGACTCTGGGAGTGCCGAAGAATGCCGCGGCCGGAATCCTCACGGAGGGCGGGAAATACCTCGTTGTGGGCCTGAGGCAGTTTAAGGACTTCCCCGCGCCTTTGATTGCCGCGAATCTCAACCGCTCGGACGTCGTGAAGGTCGAGGCTCGCGCTGTGGTCTTGGATCTTCCGGGACGGGCTCGCGAGGCGGATACGCTTGCGACCGATTATGCCCGTCACTTTGATGGGTTGACGAGCGCGACCGCGGGAGGGTCTGCGGGAGCGGCAAAGGCTACTGGCGCGACTGCGGGCGCGACACTTCGAAAGCAGTTTGCGGAACTCATCAATCGCGCCGTGAAGCCTGGAGAAGTCGTCTTGATCCCGGCGATTATGGGGCTCCAGGCCGAAACTTTCCTCGATTTCGCGACTCGCGTCCAGGCTCCGATCGCGGAAGTTCCGACGATTCCGGCCTCGATTTTTGGCCAGCGCACCTATAACGCGCTCATCGAGGCTTGCCGCGAAGCGCGAATCGATATCCGCCTCAACTGTTCGGTAAGGCCTTACCGTCGGGGACGGGCCAAAGTGGAAAATATTTACCAAAATGGCCCGTCGCCGATGGTAAATGACGAGGTCAGGGAGCTGGTGGTCGCGAGAGCGGGCGGGACTGATCGGGTCAAGGTGGATGCGGTAATCGATGCCGCGGGCGGTTTCGCTTCTGGAAACCTCGCGCGCGACTCGCATCTCGCCTTTCACGAAACCATCTTCGATTTGCCGCTGCGCCCGGGAACCGCTTTCACCAGCCGCGGCTCAACCGCGGCGCTCCACGAGATTGATTTTGAGCAACGCACAGAACTGGAACGGACGCTCTCTACTGGAATCGCCGTCGACTCGGCAATGCGCCCGCTCGACGCCGCGGGAAACCCCGTTTTCACGAACGTGTTTTGCCTCGGGGAGATGCTCGGCGGAGCGCATCCTTGGCTGGAACTGTCCGGCGAAGGCATCGCGCTCGGTTCCGCGGTCGCGGCCGTGAAAGCCATTGCGGCGTTGAAAGGGGAAAAGATATGAGTTCAACAAAGGCCACTTTGCCGACCCGAGAGTCCCAAGAGACGACGACCCGAGACCGGAGCGCATTGCGTGCCAAACCACCCAAACCCGGGGATTCCACGCTGGCCCGCAAGAAATCTCCCCTGGATTTCGCCCGTGACTCCCTCGCGCGATTTTCCCTTGATGAATGCGTGAAATGCACCATCTGTGAACAGAACTGCCCGGTCTTGCGCGTAACCGAAAAGTTTTCCGGACCGAAGTTTGTCGGTCCCCAAGCCGAGCGTTTCCGCCACGGTCAGTCAGTCGATCACTCGCTGGATTACTGTTCTGGCTGTTCGATTTGCACCACGGTCTGTCCCCAAGGGGTCAAGATTGCCGAGATAAATGCCCAGGCTCGGGCGGTGATGAAGGCCCAACCTGGCAAGATGCCCTTGCGCGATCGCTTGATTACCCAAACCGAGTTGGAGGGGAAGCTTTTGACCCCGATGGCGCCGCTGGCCAACGCGGCCATGGGCATCAAGCCGGTCCGTAAACTCGCCGAGGCCGTCGTCGGGGTTCACGCCGAGGCTCCCACCCCGAAAGCCCAGAAACGCACCTTTATGTCCTGGTGGAAACACCACGAGAAGGAACTCGCTTCCGGGAAGTCCCCTTACCGAGCCAAGGGCGCCCCGAAACGCGGTCCGGTCGTGTTTTTCCACGGCTGCGCCGGAGGATACTTTGAGGTTGCGACCTCAATTGCCACCGTGGAAGTCTTGGAATACCTCGGTTTTGACGTGGTGGTTCCTAAACAGGGCTGCTGTGGGCTGGCGAGTCAATCCAACGGGCTTTTCGATGAAGCCACCAAGATGGTTTTGCGGCTTAGTACGGAGCTGCGGCGCGCGGGGCGCGACCTCACGATTGTGTCTTCCTCCGGATCTTGTGCGGGAATGCTGCGCCACGAGGCTCACGAAATTATGGGGGTGGAGTCCGCGGCGCTTCGCGATGTGGGCTCGCGGATGGTGGAAACCTCCGAGTTCTTAGCCGAGCTCCTCGACGAGGGGGATTTCCCGATCGAGGATCTCCGCCCGATGAACCTAGAGATCCTCTATCACCAGCCCTGCCAGGTGAAATCCCAAGGCATCGGCAAACCCGCCATCCGCGTCATGGAGGCCATCCCCGGAGTGAAAGTCGTGGAGTCCGGGGAGGCCTGTTGCGGAATTGGCGGAACATATGGACTAAAGAAAGAGAAATTCGCGGTGGCTCAAGCCATCGGAAAACCGCTGTTTGAGAAGGTCAAAGCGGTTAACCCGACGCTGGCCGCTTGCGAAACCGAAACTTGCCGCTGGCAAATTCGCAAAGGTACCGGTGCGGAGGTAATCCACCCGGTAGAGTTAGTTTGTCAGGCGTTGGGCCTGCCCAAAGACGGGAGGGCTTGACGCAAAACCAGCAAGAATTTATGTTCACTCTCACAACCGGCCGCGAGGTAATCGCGGCAAAACCCCAATATCCCACTACTAGAAAGGTTTAGCACATGGTGCCCTTGGGAACTATTTTTCTTTCAGAATTTTTAGGAACAATGTTCCTGATTATCTTCGGTGTCGGCGTCGTTGCCGTCAATCTCTTGACTAAATCCAAAGGCAAAGGCTCCGGCTGGATCCTCATCTCCTTTGGATGGGGTCTCGCTGTCTTCATTGGCGTTTACGTAGCCTTCCGCACCGGCGGTCACTTGAATCCCGCCGTGACCCTCGGTATGGTTGCCGCTGGTAAGACCGAGTTTATGCCGGGAATTCCCGTCACCGTCGAGACCACTCTCATCTACATTGTCGCCCAGTTCGCAGGCGCTATTGTCGGCGCCGTCATTGCCTGGCTCGCCTTCAAGCAACACTACGATGCCCACGAAAACCAGGCGGAAGTCCTCGGGACTTTCGCTACCGCGCCAGAAATTCGCTCCTACGGCTGGAACCTCGTCACCGAGACTATCGCCACCTTCACCCTCGTCGCTTGGGTTTTGCTCTCCGGCTACACCCCCAGCGGCCTCGGCCCGCTCGCGGTGGCTTTCGTCATCGTCGCCATTGGCATGAGCCTCGGCGGTCCGACCGGCTATGCCATCAACCCAGCTCGTGACCTCGGCCCGCGTATTGCTCACGCCATCTTGCCGATTAAGGGCAAGGGCGGCTCGGACTGGGGCTACTCCTGGGTTCCGGTCGTTGGCCCGACCGTCGGCGGTGTTCTCGCCGGTCTCGTCTGCGGTCCGATTGGCCCCGTCCTCTCCGCAGGCATGTGAAACGATGGGGGCGTGCTTTAGCGTTTCATCCGAAACCCGAGGCACGCCCCCGATACTTTTCCAGCATTATTTATCTCTCACGGGGTTTCCCCTCCCTAAACCCAAATCCTTGAAAGGAACCTAAATGTCAGACAAGAAATACGTTCTCGCTATTGACCAGGGAACGACTTCATCAAGAGCCATCGTCTTTGACCACTCCGGCCGCGTCGTTTCTGTCGGCCAGATGGAACACGAACAAATCTTCCCCCACCCCGGCTGGGTCGAACACAATGCCGCCGAAATCTGGAGTAATGTCCGCGAGGTGATCGCCCGCGCGCTTGCCGGAGCCACCCAAAAAACCGGCGAAGAAGTCAACCACCACGACATCGCTGCCGTCGGGGTCACCAACCAGCGTGAAACCACCATCGTGTGGGATAAAAACACCGGTGAACCGGTCTATAACGCGATTGTGTGGCAAGACACCCGTTCCCAAGATCTAGTGGATCGCCTCGCCGCCGAGGGCGGACCGGATCGGTGGCGCCCGATGGTGGGCGAGACCCTGTCGACCTACGCCTCAATCACGAAACTCATGTGGATCTTGGAAAACGTGCCGGGCGTACGGGAACGCGCCGAGGCAGGTGATTTGCTGTTTGGCAACCCCGACACCTGGGTGATTTGGAACCTGACCGGCGGAGTGAACGGCGGTCTGCACATTACTGATGTCACCAATGCGTCTCGCACGATGCTGATGGATTTGAAGACTCTGTCTTGGCGGGAAGATATTTGCGCAGCTGCGGGGATTCCGATGTCGATGCTTCCCGAGATTCGATCTTCGGCAGAGGTCTACGGGGAGTGCCGCCAAGACGGGCTCCTCGCCGGAGTGCCGGTCGCGGGGGATCTCGGCGACCAGCAAGCCGCGACCTTCGGTCAGGCCTGCTTCGAGCCGGGCATGGCGAAGAACACCTACGGGACGGGCTGCTTCATGTTGATGAACACCGGCACCGAGCCTCAGCCCTCCACTAACGGCATGATTACGACCGTTTGTTACAAGATCGGGGATCAACCGACCGTTTACGCTCTCGAGGGCTCGATTGCTGTAACCGGCTCTTTGATTCAATGGTTGCGCGATAACCTGAAGATTATCGATTCCTCCCCGGATGTTGAGGCTTTGGCCGCTTCCGTCGAGGACAACGGCGGGGTCTACTTCGTGCCGGCCTTCTCCGGGTTGTTTGCGCCCTACTGGAAGGGCGATGCCCGCGGGGCGATTGTCGGGATGACGCGTTACAACACGAAGGCCCACATTGCGCGCGCGGCATTGGAGGCCACCGCTTTCCAGACCCGCGAGGTCCTGGACGCGATGGAAGCCGACTCGGGCGTGAAACTCGAACAACTTCGGGTTGACGGCGGCATGACGGCGAATAACCTCCTCATGCAGTTCCAGTCCGATGTCTTGGGCGTGCCGGTCGTGTTGCCGGTTGTGGCTGAAACCACGGCTCTCGGCGCGGCTTATGCGGCAGGCATCGCGGTTGGCTTCTGGAGTGGAACTCAGGATGTCATCAATAACTGGCAGGAAGACAAGCGCTGGGCTCCCGCAATGGACGGGGCCGAGAGGGATCGGCAGTTGCGCCTGTGGAAGAAGGCGGTCACCCGCACCTTCGACTGGGTTGATGGCGATGTGAAGTAATTTCATCTGTCTGGCGGCGCGGGCTCGTTTGAGTCCGCGCCGTTTCCTTTGGGTTCGGCGCTCGGTGCGCGAGAAGCCCCTCGCAGCTACGAGGGAGCACCCTCCCCCATTGTGTCGGAGTCGCTTCGCTCCCCGCCACAATAGGGCCCCCTCCCCAGGCTGCTTCGGGTTCTTCTTCGCGCACCTTCGCGCCTGCTAATTTCGCGCGTCGCGTTTGGAAAGAGCCCGAGCGCCGCTGGCATTTAATAATTCACGCCATCAACCCAGGCTCGGCGGGGATTTTAAGAGGAAGCTAAACAGCTCCGCAGCGTTTCGGGCTTGTTTCGCGGCTTAGAAACAGTCGATGGTGCGTATTCTTCGCCTGGCTATCGTGGCTAGTGTTGCCGCCACAGCCAGACAGAGAAGAGCCATGCCACTGCCAGCAATTAGAGACACCCATACCGGACCGCTATTTGCCAGGGTATTTGGAACCAAGCAAGCCCAAATAATACCGTTCAAAACCGTTGCCCGCGTGGATCCGAAGAGAACGCCAACGCAAGCGCTGATTATTGCCATACTAAATACGGAAATGGCCAAAACTACCGCGTAGAGTAGCGGCGTGAGTAAAGAGATTCCCGAGACAGCGCAATAAATGGATTCAGATACCCAAAATCCTATAGATACTGCGCCCGCTCCCAGTGCCGAGTGCAAATGCAACTTAGTTCGGAATACTTTTGTCCGACCACCGGGGAGACTAAACAGGAAGTTTCGCTTGTCTGGGAGATAATCGTAAACAACACCGTGCGACACCATCCAGCTCACATATATAGTGGCGATAAATAGGGTAATCGCGGCTGGTATAGAAATGCTCAGCGTCAGCGGAAATGGCCCTAATGCGGTCGGCGCATCTACACCCAGGAGTCTAAAGAAAAAAGAGAACGCCAGCGGTAGGGTCGCGGATACCAGGGCTAATATCAAATATGGTTTTTTGTTCAAAAGATGCCATTCGTAGTGTTTCATTTTTCCTCCCGCGAGTTGAACAAAGCGGAATACTTATTCAAGAATGCGCCACATTCACTGGGCTTATTACAGGAGTCCATAAACACTCCTTGTTTCATGTAAAAAATCCGATTTGCCAAGGCGGACACGAGAGGATAATCGTGGCTCACAAGAATAATTGTCGTTCCGCCTGCTGCACGAGACTGGATAATCTCAACAAATCCATCAACACCTGAAGCATCAATGCCGGAGGTGGGCTCATCCAGGAGTAGCAGATTCGGTTGATTGGCAAGTGCAAGACCTAAAGCCAGTCGGGAGCGCATTCCGGTAGAGAGTTTTGACAAGGGCTCGTGTGCTTTCTCAGGTAATCCTACTGCCTGCAGGATCGCTCTCGGATCAACGTGACTAACCCCGCCGTAGGCCAACCGAAATTCCAATAGATTGAGGCAACTGCGCGCATACTCTCCCTTCGGCAAGGACAGATTCGTTCCCAAACGGGTGAGGTACCAGTCCGCCGATTTCGCGTCAACTTGGCGGTTTTGGAAACTAAAGCTGCCGGAAGTCGGCCAGATGAGAGTGGACAGCATTTTCAGTAACGTGGACTTCCCCGCTCCATTAGGTCCAATAATCGCCACAATCTCTCCTGGCTCAGCGGAGAAACTAATATCGTCAACTAGCATTTTGCCGTCCACCGACTTGACTAAGTTTTGCGTTTTCAGCATTGCTTTACTTTCTTCTAGATAATCCAACTAAACAAAGGGTGAAGGCCACGCAGAGCCAGAACAGTAATGTGGCCAGCATTCTGTTAAAATCAGGCAAAGGTTGCGCGAAGGCGAAGTGCCGCAACAACTTATGAGCAGGAACAAAGGGCAGGTAATCATGGATGATGTTCAACCACCCCGGCAATCGAGATGCCGGGTAGAGAATCGGGGCGAACAGCAAAGTAGTAATCATGACAATTTGACTGGCAACCTGAGTCCCAGCTTCTGGTAGCCATAGCGCAATCGTGTACCCCAAAGCGAGATAAGTGATAATGGTTATCAATAAAATTGCTATCAATTGCCAGGAGGCCACAGGAAATAACCCGAAATGTAGCCAACATGCTATGACTACAACAAGAGTTCCCGGCAGTGTTACTAAGATCCAGATCAAAAAATCCGAAAATAGTAGAACAGATCTAGAAACAGGCAGATTTTTTTGATAATCAAGAAATCGTTCAGTTCGGCTTTGGGCTAAAATCTGGGGTGCGATAGCTATAGCAATAGCTATGATACTCAGCTCTATGGTTCCAACGCAAACTATTTCAGTTCCCGTCCAATCTAGTTCTCCCATTAAAAGAGTTGCACCATATACAATAGCTAAGGCAAAAAAAGCTTGCACCACGGTAAGAATGGGTAAAAGGTAACGATGACGCAGGAAACTCCACATAAATGTACCAGCAAACTGACGGCTGCGAAGAATGAGGGAATTCATAGCGCGCCTCCCTCACAGTGTTGGAGCAAATCGCAGTAGATAAGGTCGAAAGTAACAGAGCTGACTTCCAAGTCTAAATCTGGGTAGGATACTAGCGCTTCCTGATAGAGCTCAGAAACTTGTGAAAATTGAGTTTTAGGCACAAGGTAATAGAGGCTATTATCTGCATCTTTTCGTTGCCACTGGTTAATGTTTTCGTCTAAGGTTTTTGGCAAGGCAAAATTAGGGAATCTAACAACCAATCTGGAAACTAGGCTTGTGAGAACATCGGGAGTCACGTCAAGCGCTAGTTCACCTGACTCGAGAACCATGAACCGATCCACATACTGTGTGGTGTGGCGCATGTCATGCGTTACTACAATAACAGCCCGTCCTTGATTAGCCAGTTGCTTCATTAGTTGCCAAATTTTAAGCCTTCGCGTGGCATCAATGTCGTTCGTCGGTTCATCAAAAAGGTACAGTTCCGTAGGCTGCAACGCGGTCATCCCGAAGGACACGAGGCGCTGTAGACCCCCTGAAAGTTTTTCGCTGCTAGTATTTGCATATTCACCTATACCGACTTGTTCCAAATAATCCACGGCTCTCTTTTTTGCTTCAGCTTTAGGCACACCACGAATTATTGCTGCGGTGGTAAGAGCTTCAAACACATTGACGCCTCTTATTGGAGCGTACCATTGTGGCATAGAAGCGGTTATGCGACGGGCAACCTTGGGAGACTTGAGAAGTGACGAACCGTTGTAGCGAATTTCACCCGAAGTTGCCTTAACTGCTGAAGAAATAATTCCTAATATCGTTGATTTTCCGGCACCGTTCGGACCGGTAATTGCGGTAAGTTCACCGCGATTTACATTGAATGAGACATTCTCAATTGCATAGGTTGAGGAGCCTCGATATTTTTTACTTAAGTCCTGAACAAAGAGTAATACGTCTGAAGAATCATTTCGATTGTTCATTATATCATCACCCCAATTAGAGAGAGGACGAATAATACCGGCCATAAAATAACTAATGCAATGTCGTAAGCAATCCCGAGCGACCGAACCAACAAACCATATTTCCCTTTCTCGATATTAATCATTAATAGAGGATTATCGAATAATAGGCATAAATACCACCTGAGGTCAGTCTTTCTTGTAAGATTAAATTCCCAAACAATTCGGAATATGATTGTAGATACGGCACTAGACAACCATTGACTCGAATCCGGTAAAATTACTATAAGAAAAGCGGCACATGACACATCAATAATAAGTCCGCTGCAAATAGCTGCAAATCGTGCTGGAATAGACCACACCCAGATATGATTTAGGTTCGTACGGAACGTAGACCATAGAACACTACCAGAAACACCAAATGATTTTCCAAAAATAATGTGACCTAGTTCATGCAAAATTGACGTCACAATAGCTATGAATGCCACGAAGATAATCTGATAAAAAATAGGTACATCGTCAATGAACCATTCGAATCCAAAAGTGAAACTATGGACAATTAAATAACTCACTAACACCCCTAGACTACAAACAAGAAGTATTCCAAGAACAGATGCGACAACTCTTTCAACAATCCGTCTACAAGCTTCAGAGCCACTTTTTCCGTAAGGATGAACACAACCCAATAAGTTACCGGTTATCACCATTCCAACACCACGCAAGACCCGAGGAGATTCTCCAGGTCTCACTTCTAAAATATCACCAGATCTCAACATTCGGTACTGTCCCATTATCAACTCCGTACCTTAAAGATAGCCTGGATATTCTTGAAATATCGGCCACTCGTCATAATTTCCTTTACCACATGTAGGACAATCGTCATATCTAGGCCAAGCTTTATGGGCAAAAGAAGTGTAATCTGGATACACTATTTCATATTGTAAGCCTAAGGTCTTGGGTTTTATATAATCTGTAATTAGACGCACCGCCTCATCCGCCATAACGGCAGTTATTATCCACATCGTGGGAACATAAGCTACCGTTTCAGGCTGATAATTTGACTGCTGAAAACCACGAAATTGATTAACAAATTTTGGATCATTTCTAGAATAATACAGGTTCAAACAATCAAAACAGCCCGTTTCTCCGGGGACTACTGTAAACACGCGACCGTGAGTAAGCTGATTAGCTCCAAATACACATGGCACATGCTCATCTACAATAGCCTTATTTACCCTACGCTGCGCCATAAACGGAGGCTCATCCAAAGCACATATAACCACATCATTGTCCGATATGTACTCCAGAACATCTTGAGAACTATCTATTCTAGCTACTATTGAAGTAATTTTTGTTAGACTGTTTAGCTCCCGAAGACGACTAGCAGCAACTTCTGCTTTAGCCTTCCCTATATCCATCTCTCGATACAATAGTTGTCTACCCAGATTACTTTCTTCCACAACATCTGAATCCAAAATGGTTAGGTTTCCCACTCCTACTCCTGCAAGGAGAGTTGCAACATTTACACCTCCGCCACCAAGCCCCAGTATCAGAATCTTACTTGACAGTAGCTTATCTTGCATCTTTGTTGCTTCAGCTGTAGAAGTTCCAGGAAAACCTGAAAAATAACGCACGTTCGGCAGGTATCTCGATGGCACCGCGCTTTCTGATGCTGCATCATCTAGAAAACCATACTTGTCTAGCATCCGCAGCCCATCCAGAATATCATCCCTGCTCAGCCACGGGAATCTAGTCCTTACGGATGCTACAACCTCATCTACATCTCTTCCATCTAGATTTTGGATTAGGTTCCACATCTCTCCTCTTCGATCAGTGAATTCCGCGGTAGTCCCGAGCTGAGCACCGATGCGAAAGGTGGATGGGGTGATTCTGTAAACCGGTTGCGTCTTTTTGATTATTGGACGTTTGTATTTCATTCCTTATACTCCATCGGTAACTGTCGCTGCCGTATGGAGCCCTGAATCGACAGGGCTCCATACGACTGGACAATTTTTTGCATTTAGAAGATGATCCACCAGGTGGCAGCTTCTACATCTTCAGCGACTTCAACCTGAACATCCATGGTTTTCCCTCCTCTCCGGCTTTCGGGGCAGATAGCACATGTATCTTCACTTGATTCGGCAATAGATTTGGCTCACGCTGTTTTGAGAGCCTTTTTCAGAGTAACAGCGAACATCAAGCGTGTGAATACCCCGAAATCGGGGTATTGCCAGGACCGACCAGCGAGAGTAATCTCTGATATGATGCGATTTTCGGCGGAACTAGAAAGTTTTCATGAAATACTTTGAGTCGTTAGAGCCAGTGAAGACGGCCTGGGGCTATCGTCTCGGGATGCTGTTACTTATAGCCCTCGCCCTTGGCGTTGACCTCTTTTTATTCCAAAATCCGCCTCACCCAACGAGCCTCATTGCCGCCACCGTTCTCAGTATTTCATCGATATTATTCCTGTTTTGGCCCCGACTAGGTGGCTGGATCTATCTCCTGGCTGATGCCGGTTTCGTGGCCTTCCCGGGCTCCTTCGTGGGAATGCTGGGATACATGTGCATGGCGGTCGTGTTTCTATGGGGGTGGCGAAGATATTACCTTGACGCGGCAATCGGAATAGCCCTCCTGTCAGTCAGCTTCTTCCTAGGCGCGCCGAAGTATCCAGCCACGGGCATTCTTACGTCCATACTGCTTCTTGCCGGTTTCACTGCTGGCTATATGCTCAGAAGATACGTTGATGAACGCGACGCGGCTTTGAACCAGCTTTGGGAAGAAAAGCTCAAGACCGTCCAGGAGACCCAGGCTTTTCGTGATGGTTTATCGGTGCAACTGCATGACTCGGTGGCGGGAACGCTCTCCATTGTCGCGTCCACTGCTGAAGTAATTTCCGGCGAAATTCCCACCGATTCGCTCGCGCGTCCCAAGACGGAACTGTTGCGCCTGGAGACCCGAAGGGCGCTTAGTGAGCTGCGCGAGATTATCCAACTTCTTGACACCAGGCAGGATCGAGAAACAATCCGGCCGAACCTCGAAAAAGAGCTGGAAAGAGCCGCCAGCGTCACCGCCGGAGCGGGGCTCAGTCTCGAACTGGATTCAAGCGAGGAAGAATTGAAAGAACTGCCGGATTACCTTCAGGATCAACTCATCCCCATTTTGCGCGAAACCACCACCAACGCTATCAAATATGCCTCCCCCAGCGCGCCGGTGACCCTAAGCATTTCTCAAAGCGAAAACCTAGTGGAATTCATGATGAAAAACCGGGTCTCTGAAGAGGTCCAAGACGCGGTGATGAGTTCCGGGAAAGGCCTGTTGCAACTGCGCAAGCGCTTGGAGGATTCCGGGGGCAGCCTCGAAGCCTGGTCAGCGAACGGGTGGTGGATTGTCCACGCAGAGCTGCCCATCGAGGGGGAGGGTTTGGATGACGAACAATGAAGATTCGGTGTTGCGGGTGATTTTCGCCGATGACGACCCCCTCTATCTGGAACAGGAAAGCATCCTCCTGCGTCGACAGTCGAGCCTCGACCTGGCGGGAACGGCCAATAGCGGGACTGCGCTGCTGGAACTGGCGGCGCGGATTGAGTGGGATGTGGCGCTGCTGGACATCGGGATGCCGGTGCTGGATGGTATCGCCACGCTACAGCGACTCTTGGAACAGCGCCCCGAAGCGGTGGTGCTCATGCTGACCGCTTTTGAGCGCCCCGAAACCTTGCGTCAGGCCCTTGGTGCCGGAGCGAAAGGATTTTTGACCAAAGACACGCCATCAGGGGAAATCGCCGAACTAATTCACCGCGCCTACCAGGGAAAAACCGTGCTGGATGACCGCCCGCTGGATATGCTGCGCGACTACTACCTACGAGGAGAACCCGAACCGGTTGACCCCGAATTCGCCCGCCGCCTAGCGGAGTTGCCGCCTCGTCTGCGGAAAGTTGCTGACTGCCTCGCGCAGTCAATGACGAATCGGGAAATCTCTCGCGCAACCGGTTTGGCAGAAAACACAGTCGGAAGCTACGTCCGAGATGTCATCACCGAACTCGGGGCTCGCCGCGGAGAAATCGCCGTGAAAATGGGCCAACTGGAGTTGAAACCGGAAAACTACCAGTAAAACCGCTGGATGATGGCGTCAGCAAAGTGGTCTACGGCCTCGCGGGAAGAATCAAGGTAGAGGTTGCCTTCAACCAGCCCGATTTCCATGACATAGTAGGATCCCTTGCCGTCCGCCACGAGATCAATACGGTCGTAGAGAACCTGGGTGTCGTGCTGGGAAGTCAACTTGATGTAGTCGTGGATATAGCGGCGCACCTGTTCACCCCAACCCCATTCTTCCTGGGTTGAATAGCGGGCGGTCACGATTTCTTCCGGCTCCGGATCATCGCTGGCGCTGTGAAGCATCGGGGTTTTTTGCACCGTGTGGGAAATCACGCCGTTGTAATAGACGATGGACACCTCGCCGTGGGTCTCGATTTCCTCCATGTAGCGCTGAATCATGACGCCGGATCCTTCCGAGAGGAGCGTCATCGCGTGGTCAATCGCTTCCATCCGAGAAGTCGCCGAAGTGGAAGTGTAGCGCCCCACCCCGCGCCCGCCGCTGGAGACAGTCGGCTTGACGACGAAATCCCCGTAAGCCGGAAAGCGGGTGTGGACCTGGTGTTTAGTCAGCCCCGAGTTTGGTTCCAGCCAGGTTGTAGGAATAATCGGCATCCCGAGTTTCTCAAGTTCCCGCAGGTAGTGCTTGTCCGTGTTCCATTCGAGAATGTCTGGCGGATTTACAAGTTTCGGAACACTCCTGGCCCATCTGAGGAATTCATCGCGGCAATGCGCATAGTTTGGCGCCGACCGCAAGACCGCGAAACGGCCTTCAGACCAGTCCGCACTCGGATCGTCCCAGTTCCGAAGCACCGGCTCAATCCCGTGACCGCGCAGCGCATCGCACAAATCCTCGTCTCCGGCGAGCCCCTTCGGGGTGTCGGAGCTCATCACCAAAATGACCTTGTTATCTGACATCTTTGTCCTTTCAGTACTTCTATAGTCTATGCCTTTAACGCAACCCTTGCGGGTGGGCGAGGGCGAGTTCAATCAACTCGGTGACTAAATCGCGGTAGGACAATCCGGCATTCTCCCACATGCCCGGGAACAGCGAAAACGGCGTCATCCCCGGCATCGTGTTGACCTCGTTCAGAATAATCTCCCCGCTGTCCTCGACGAAGAAGAAATCGACGCGGGCGAGACCCTCCCCGCCCATCAGCTCGAAGGCTCGGCGGGCATATCCTTGAATCCGCTCGGAAACCTCGGGGGGGATTTCGGCCGGAATCTGGAGTCGAACTGCGTTGTCAGCAAAGTATTTACTCTCAAAGTCATATAACCCTGGGGTTTTCACCATGACGACTTCCCCGGGGGCTGCGGTTCTCGGCGCGGAGCCTCGCGGTCCTTCCAACACGGCGCATTCAACTTCGCGGGCGCCCTCAACCGAGGCCTCCACAATGACTTTCGGGTCGTGTCGCCGCGCTGCGGATACTGCGGCCTCGAAATCATCCCAGGAAGTCACCCTGGTGACTCCCAGTGAGGAACCGGCGCGGGCAGGTTTGACGAAAACGGGAAGACCAAAGGAACGCACTTCTTCGGGGACTGACGCAGCGCGGTGGCGCCAAGCAAAATCGGTGATGACGTGGTAGCGTCCGACCGGAATTCCCCCCTGGTCAAAGACGAGTTTCGCGTACCCTTTGTCCATCCCGATTGCTGAAGCCGCCACCCCGCAGCCGGTGTATGGCACCCCTACCATCTCGCACAGGCCCTGCACCGTCCCGTCTTCACCGTAAGGGCCGTGCAACAGGGGCATTACGACGTCGATGCGGCCGAGATCCTTGATTGCCGAGCCGGCCTCACGGGTGTCCCAAAAGAAAAGATGTTGATTCTGCGGAACCAACGCGACGAAAGTGCCGTTGTCCTCGACTTCGGCGCCTTGGCCGTCTTGGAGTCGCAAGGTGTCGGTTTCGTCGGGCATCAAAACCCAGGCGCCGGTTTTAGTAATCCCGATGGGGACTGGATCAAAACGCTCGCGGTCGATATGGTCCAAGACTCCGGCCGCGGTCGCGCAAGAAATAGAATGTTCCCCCGAACGACCCCCAAAAATGACAGCCACCCGCGTCTTCGCATTTTCAGTCATAGCCTCTACTCTACCAGCCTCCGCTATGCCGACGCGCCTGACGACGCAAGCGTCGTTACCGGCGCTCCGGCTAAATCGCTCTCGCGATTTTGACGCCTTCGCCGTTGTCGCGGAGGCTCATACTCGCTTCGCTCGTTGCCGCCCGCGCCCCCGTTCCACTACGCCGTTGGGGTCAGACCCTTTTGGCTACGTTCCTTTCAGTCACTACGCCAAAGAGGTCTGACCCGCCGGCTACGCCGCGGCTACTGCACAAGCAGGGCTCCGCGGGTACAGCCTTAGCGCCCAAGCAGGGCGAAGCGACGGAAGGAGCAGCGGTGGAGGGGCTCGAAGCAGCCTGGGGAGGGACCCTATTGTGGCGGCGAACGCAGTGAGTCCGACAAATGGGGGAGGGTGCCCCCTCGTAGCTACGAGAGCCCTCCCCCGCGCGACGACCAAAGCCTCGCCCGACCAACAGAATTACCGCTACGCCGTTGGGTCGCACCCTTTCGGCTGCATTCCCTCCGGTCATTACGCCGAAGAGGTTCGACCCGCCGGCTACGCGGTCTCGGGAACGGTGACGGTTTTGGGTTCCAGATTCTCCATCCACCCCTCAAGCTTCGACGCCTGATCAGGACAAATCGCGAGCGCGGCGCTTTGTTCTACTCCCATCCAGAACATGACTTGCGTTGCGGGAGTGGGAAGTTTTTGCGGATCAGGGGCGCTGTTGTCTTCCATGAGGAAGGACAGAACCTGGGTCGGAGTCCAGCCGGATTCGAGTTTCCCACAAGCCCGCCAGCCCATTTCGGTAACCTCATCGCGCAGGTCATCGGGATAGTTGGGGTTCAAGAATTGGATTTGTTTCCAATAGGCCTGTTCGCGAGCGGTGGCATCGGCGGGGCGTTCCTCGGCGGTTCCGTTGAATTTCCCGAATCCCCAAGCGAAAAGAAGGCCGGCGGCGAAGAAGACGAAGGCACCAATCATGGTCTTCTTCATCCGCTTGTCCCACACGCCTGAGTCAGACGCGCGCTCGTCTTCGTACCCGAACATCGTCCCTCCTTCCTTCGATGAGTCGTGGGGGGGGGGGGGGGGGGGGGGGTTGTGTGGTGGGGGAGATGAAACGCGCCCCCCCCCGCCACAGCCCGCGGGGGGGGGGGGGGCGGGCGGGGCCGTG
>NZ_VUMY01000025.1 GCF_009695935.1 Mobiluncus porci | reverse complement strand
CCGCATCCCGTTCGCGGGTCGCGTGCTGGTAGATTAGCACCGTGTTAATATCCGAATGCCCGGCGCGCCGAAGTAACTCAGCCAACGTCGCCCCACACTGACCCGCATGAGTAAGCCCCGAATGGCGTAAGCCATGAAACACAAACCGCGAATCCAACCCCTCAACCGCCGCCACAGCCTTCTTAAAATAGTAATTCAGCGAATTATTTGAAAGCCACCTCGACGAATCCGCAGGCGAATGCACCAACAGCGCATCAGGCGACTCACCCACGAACCGCTCCAAATGCTTCCTCAAATCTGGCACCATCGCCGAAGGCACCGCGATATCCCTAACCCCCGCAGCAGTTTTCGGCAGCCCCACTGTGTAGCCGAACCCGGCCGCGTACTGCACCGCGCGCCGCACCCGCACCAGCGCCCTATCCGAGCCTAGCTCGATGTCTTTGCGGCGCAGCTCAGTGATTTCCCCAAAACGCATCGAGCACCAAAAACCAAGCAGCACCGTGATAGCAAGATTCTCAGGCATCGCTTCAGCCAGTTCTCTCACTTGCTCAGGTGTGGCGACGATTGCGCGGGGATTATCAAGGCCACGCCGGGTTTTACTCATAGCCCCCCGAAGCTGCGCCGGGGATTTATCAAGCAACCCCTCACTCACAGCAGCTCTTAGTAGCGTGGAAAGCGTACGATAAGCGGTTTTTTTCGCCCCTGGTTTGGTCGGGTCAAAGCCCGTGTACCATTCGCGGATATCATCCACCGTGATAGTGGAAAGAATCCGGTGCCCGAAGGGTTTTTCTAGGTGCGTTTTATACCCTGATTTATAGGTTTGAATCGTCTTAGGGGTAAGGGTTTTTTCTGCTTGGCAACGCTCCAACCAGATCTCTTTCCACTGATTGAGTGTCACGAGTTGCTTTTCTGCGTCTTGGGCGGGCCTGTCGGGTGTGATTTGTCCGCTTGCGAACTGTGCTTGTTGGTTGGCGAGCCAGTCTTGGGCTGCGCGTTTATTGGGGAATGTATGCGGGGCGCGCACGTTTTTCCCTTCATTCCTCCAATAGGCTCGGTAGTTTCCCGAGGGTAGCTTTTCGATGGTTCCAAACGCTCGGCGTCGCATGGTTTTCTCCTTTCGTGGGGCGGTGTCCCTCACTAAAAACATCTTGCGGAGATGTAAATGCGTCTCCACAAGCCTTTTCGTGGGACGAGCGAGGGACTATGAAACAATAATAGCCCTTAAATAACCTTAAATAACCTTAAGAAAATTTTTCATGAAACCCCGCCATGGCAACGAAAAACCCCGCCTCACCAGCAGCGAGACGGGGTAAGTGCGGAGACGACAGGATTTGAACCTGCGAGGGACATAAGCCCCTAACACCTTAGCAGGGTGCCGCTTTCGGCCGCTCAGCCACGTCTCCAAGGGTTTTAACTTTACCGAAATTCCCTTGGATTTGCCAAAAGTCGGAGCTTTGCTTTCGTCCTGCTAGAATCATCTAAGCGCGAAAACGCTTGGAGGGCTGACAGAGCGGCCGAATGTGACGGTCTTGAAAACCGTTGTGGGGAAACTCACCGGGGGTTCGAATCCCTCGCCCTCCGCAAATTATTTTGGCGGTGAATCCCGCTATTTTTTAGGGTCAAATAAGGACTCTGCCCGACTGTCAAATCCAAGAAGATAAATACCTAAATCAGACGAAGTTGAGTAATCTAAAACCATGAGACGTTCGAAAATCGTGTGTACCCTCGGTCCCGCTACTGACACGGAAGAAAAGATCCGCGGCCTCATCGAAGCCGGCGCTAATGTTATCCGCATCAACCGCTCACACGGCACTCAATCGGAAGCCGCGGCTGCCATTGCTAAAGTCCGAAATGTGGCCCAGGACTTTGACCGTCCTATCGCGATTTTGGTTGACCTCCAGGGGCCGAAAATCCGTCTCGGCACTTTCACCAACGGCTTCGAAATCCTCGAACTCGGCCAAGACTTCACCATCACGACCCGCGACATTCCGGGGGATGCAAAAATTGTCTCGACGACCTTCAAGGGTCTTCCGGGAGACTGCCATCCCGACGATATCCTCCTAATTGATGACGGAAACGTCCAAGTCCGCGTGGTGAAAGTCACCGACACTGATGTCCTCACCAAGGTGGAAGTGCCTGGAAGGGTGTCTGACCACAAGGGCTTGAATCTTCCCGGTGTCGCGGTTTCCGTGCCAGCGTTGACGGAGAAAGATACTGCTGACCTGAAGTGGGCCTTGACTCAAGATATCGACTTCATTGCCCTGTCTTTCGTGCGTCGCGCCCGGGACATAGAGGACGTTCATCGGGTCATGGACGAGGTGGGCCATCGGTTGCCGGTGATTGCGAAAATCGAAAAACCGCAGGCGGTGGACAATTTGCCGGAGATTATTAATGCCTTTGATGCCATCATGGTGGCCAGGGGCGATCTCGGCGTGGAGATGCCACTCGAAGACGTTCCGACCGTCCAGAAGCGCGCTATCGAGCTGGCGCGCGCGGGAGCGAAACCGGTTATCGTAGCGACCCAGGTTTTGGAGTCCATGATTGTAAATGCCCGTCCGACCCGCGCCGAAGCCTCCGATTGCGCCAACGCGGTGTGGGACGGAGCCAGTGCTGTCATGCTTTCCGGAGAAACTGCGGTGGGCGCCTATCCCGTGCAGGCCGTGGAAACTATGGCGCGAATCATCGAGTCTGCTGAGGAACAAGGGACCCGCCACTTTGCGAAAATCCGCGATATTGACCTCGATTGGGAATCCATTATTGCCCGTCACGGCATCCTTATTGCGGAAAAAACCGGTGCGAAATACGTTGCTACTTTCACAGATTCCGGGGCTACCGCCCGCCAGCTTTCCCGCCTTCGCCCCAAAATACCCCTCTATGCCTTCTGTTACCACGAAAGTGTCCGCCGCCAGTTGGCTCTGGTGTGGGGCATCAACTCCTATCCGGTGACTTTGCGCGAGAGAATCTATCCCATGATTCACGATGCGGAGGAGACTGTACTGCGCAAGGGACTCGCCCAGGAAAACGACGTGGTGGTTTACGTCGGGGGGCTTCCCCCGGGGCAAGCCGGCCACACGAATTCGATTCGGGTTCACCACGTGGGGAGCAAAGAGGACATTTAAAACCGTCCTCGCGCCCAGCGACACCGGGAAACCCGCACGAAAACGAGGTTATCTCTAGACCCAAATCGCTTCGTGGAACTGGTGACTGACCGGATGGTCCAGCAATCCCTGTGCTACCGCCATCGGCTTCGAGGGCGTGTTCGGGAGACGCGGCGCCACAAGGGCGCGCACGGAGTGGTAGATGTCCGGGGCGCCGGGCCACACCGTGTCATCGGGAACATTGTTCGGGTTGAGTTCACCCACCCAATATCCATCGGGCCGGATGACGTAACTTTCCAGGTAGTCCCACCACGAGTGGTAGAACTCAATGTAGGGGTCAATCTCTTCATAGGAAGACCCGTTTTCGGCCATCGCGAACCCCAAAGCGGCAACTGCTTGGATAGCCTCGGTCGCCACCCAGGCAAAACGCTGTCTCATCAAGGGTTTCCCTTGGTAATCTACGGTGAAGAAGAATCCCGACCGCCCGTCTTGGCGCCACGAGTCTTTGACCATGCGGTCAAAAATATTCTTGGCTGCCTCGAAATATCCCTCTGGAACAGGCTTCCGAAACTCTTTCAGCGCGGCAGAGACTTCGAAAATCCTGCGCGACCAGGCGAAACAGTGGCCCACATTAATCCCGTAGGGGCGCCGCGGATCGGCAGGAGTTCCGACGTTGTATTCCTTGTCCTCTTGCCAGTCGGCGTCGAAGTGTTCCGGAACCCGCCAGTTGTTCTGCTTCGCCTCTGCAATCACAAAACTGATAATTCTGGCGGCGCGATCCACCCAGACTGGATCGTTAGTGGCATCAGCCGTGACCAAGAAAGCCGAAACCGCATGAAGATTGGAACTCATCCCGTGATACGGCTCCATCTGGGAGAAATCGCGAGTGAAAGAATCATTGACTCTCCCCACCGATTCATCCCAGAAATACTTCTCTTCAATCTCAATAACCTCGTCCAAGAGGCTTTTCCCCAGGGGGCGCCGCGCAATAGTCGCGGCCGCGGCGGCTTCCAACAGGTAGGACATCGAGCGGGAACTCTTGAGGAAAATATTTTGACCGGTCGGTACACCGCTCGCGTTGTCGCGCCTTTGCTCCTCCGAAATCGGTTCCACGAGACTGAACCAGCCTCCGTTGGAGGTATCTTTGAAAGTGTGAGTGAGGGAGCGTAGCCCGTGGTCACAACGCCGCAACGAACCTGGGATGCCCAAAACCACCCCCAAGGCATAGATATAAGTGGAACGAGCGGTCAAATCTAGTTCGAGGGGTCTGGTGTCATCAACCTTGCCGTCGGCCTTGATGCAGCCGAACCCGCCGGGCAAGAAGGCGCGGTGGCCGTATTCGAGAACCTGCTGCATGTGGTTGCCCAGCCAGCGGATGTGTTCAACAGTGTCGAATTTTGCCATGGTTTACCTTCCTGAAAGTGTTGGTTTAACTTTATCCGCGATCGCCGCGGATTGGGGGGCTTTTGCGGGGGGATAGTGGGAGAGTTCAGGGAGGTCTTTATAAATAGGTCTTTATATACGTGGCGGGGAAATCCGCAAGATGCGAGCCAGCGCCTCCATCACGGCCGCGGCTCCGTCCTCATGAACCGTCAGCGTGGTGTTATTAGCCGCGGCTTTCACCTCCGGCCGTGCGTTTCCCATCGCCACCCCGTAGCCGGCAAATTCGAGCATCGGAATGTCGTTGGCGCCGTCTCCCAAGGCCAAGGCATGGGCGGGGGACACCCCAAGATTTTCACAAACCCTTTGGAGTCCGTGGGCTTTAGAGGTTCCTTTCGGGTTGATATCGAGCCAGGCGCGCCACCCGATAGCGTGCTCCACTTCGGGAAAATCCACGGTTTTCACGGCCTCGCGGAAGGCCTCGTTCGACATCGACGGGTCGCGAACCACGACGCGGGGAACCGGTTTCGCGAGGAGTTCCTCAAGAGGTTGGACTGCGGTGGTCTCGCGCAACTCTCCGGGAGGAAATGGCTTCAGGACGCGGAAACCGGTTGGGGCGTCCTCCACCCCAATCAGCGCAGTTGGAATGGCCTCTAAAATCCGCGCCACGGCATCGTGAGGATCGAATGTGTATTGATTCGTCAAAGTGTAGCCGGACTCGCGGGTGAAGTGCCCAATCAGCGCCCCGTTGGCGCTCGCAATCCAGGCGCTTTCCAGACCAAGCTGTTCCACCACCGGTAGGGTTGCAGGGACGGATCGTCCCGTTGTGATACAGATATGCACCCCGCCTTCTCGAAGCCAGTCAGCGTTTCGAATCAGGCGCGGGGTCATTTCTTGGTGTTCATCAACGATGGTTCCGTCGATGTCGAGGGCCACGAGATTGTCGCGCGGATTGTCCGGCAGATTCAGCCACTGCAGAGCCTGGAGGTGACGCTCGATCTCGGACGCGTATTTCTCCACGTTGCTCTCCTTTGGTGAATCTACTGGCTAACTGCGCTACCCAGTCAACCCGAGTCTCGGGGGGGGCTAGCCAGAAGCCGCCTTTACTTCACCGGTTCGAAAACTTCCAATCCGCCCAGGTAGGGGCGCAGGCCCTCGGGGACGCGAACCGAGCCGTCAGCTTGTTGATGGTTCTCCAAAATCGCCACAATCCAACGAGTCGTTCCGAGCGTTCCATTCAAAGTCGCGCAGGTCTGGGACGTCCCCGACTCGTCACGGTAGCGGATGTTCAACCGGCGCGCCTGGAAAGTCGTGCAGTTTGAAGTCGAGGTGACTTCCATATAACGGTTCTGGGTGGGAAGCCAAGCCTCGCAGTCGAACTTCTGGGCGGCGCTGGAGCCGAGATCGCCCGCTGCCGTATTGATGATTCGGTAAGGCAACTCCACCTTCGCGAGCATCTCGCGCTCCATATTCAACAGTTTCTGGTGCTCTTCCTTCGCGTCTTCTGGTTTACAGTACGAGAACATCTCGACCTTGTGGAACTGGTGGACTCGAATAATGCCGCGCGTGTCCTTACCGTAAGAACCGGCCTCGCGGCGGAAACAGGCGGACCAACCGGTATAGCGCAAGGGGCCTTTGGAGAGGTCAATAATCTCGTCCGTGTGGTAGCCGGCCAGGGCGACTTCGGAGGTGCCGGTCAGGTACAGGTCATCTGCGGGGAGGTAGTAGATTTCATCAGAGTGCTCGCCCAAAAAGCCGGTGCCGCTCATGGTGGCCGGCGAGACCATGCACGGGGTAATCATCGGGGTGAAACCGTGTTTGATGGCCGTGTCGAAAGCTGCGTTCAGAATCGCGATTTCGAGGCGCGCCCCGACCCCTTTCAAGTAGTAGAAGCGAGAGCCGGAAACTTTCACGCCGCGATCCGTGTCGATGGCATCAAGACCGATTCCCAAATCCAGGTGATCTTTGGGTTCAAAACCTTCTGCCTTGAAATCGCGAATCGGGGCGCCCTCGATGGACAAAACCTCGAAGTCGGCCTCTCCGCCGCTCGGCACCCCATCCAAGATGAGATTCTCGAGAACCATGGCGGCTTTCTTGGCCTGTTCCGCTTTTGCGTTGGCCGCTTCTTCCAGAGCCTTCACGTTTTCGCTCATGGATTTCGCTTGTTCGAGAAGAGCGGGGCGTTCTTCCTTCGAGGCCTTGCCAATGTTTTTAGAGAAGGCTTTTTGCTCCGCCCGCGCGTCTTCAAAGGCGCGCAGCGCGGTGAGGCGCTCCTCATCGGCGGCAATAGCGGCATCAACCGTGGCGGGGTCGTTCCCGCGGGCAATTTGCGAGGCCCGCATCGGCTCCGGATTTTCTTTCATCAAGCGAATATCAATCATGGTTTAAATATAGCCGACTGACAGAGGCATAGCCGGCGGGGCAGACCTCTCTGGCGTAATCGCGTCAGCGATGGAGCCAGAAGGGTCTGACCCCGCGGCTACGCTAGACGGCTCGGCCCGCGAGTTTGACGGCGCGAGCGCCGTTAGAGGTGCTACGGCTAAAACGCTTCGCGTTTTTTGACGCCTCCGCGCTGTAACGAAGTCCTTGCTTGGGTCGAGCCTAGACGGCTCGGCCCGCGAGTTTGACGGCGCGAGCGCCGTTAGAGGTGCTACGGCTAAAACGCTTCGCGTTTTTTAACGCCTCCGCGCTGTAACGAAGTCCTTGCTTGGGCCGAGCCTAGACGGCTCGGCCCGCGAGGACTTCGTCTAACCAGGCGCGGGCGGTCGCGAAATCCACATTCGCTGTTCCGCGCTGAATCTGGGTTCGCATCCGATCCACCCGCGGATACGACCCCAAGAACCGCACTTCGGGGCAGGTGCGATGCAAACCGACCAAAGCCGCCTTTACCCTTTCCTCAGAAACGTGTCCTTCCAAGTCGATAGAAAAGGCGTAGCGATCAAAATGCCCTCCGACCGGCCGTGATTCGATGCGAGACAGGTTCACCCCACGGGCGGAAAATTGCTCCAACATTGACAACAGCGCTCCGGACTCATTCCCCGGCAAAGCCACCTGAACCGTGGTCTTATCCGCGCCGGTCGGAGCGGGGATAGAACCCGGGGGAGACACCAAGACGAAGCGGGTTTGCGCATCGGGGTTGTCAGCAATGCCATCGGCGAGAACCCGCCCTCCATATTGAACCGCAGACACTGCCGAACACAGCACCGCGTCATAGCCGCAGTCCGGGTCTTCCATCAAGAGCTTTGCAGCCTCCGCGGTAGAAGTTGTCGGAATATGCGACACCGCCGGCCCAACATTGGCTGTCACCCAGTCGCGGGTTTGAGCCCAAGCATGGGAATGAGTTCCGATACGCTGCAAATCATTCAGTTCCAAGTCCGAATCGGGACGAACCATCAAGCTAAACGCGATGGGAACCAGGATTTCTCCTACAATCGTCAAAGGCTGACCGTGAGCCAAAGTGTCGAGGGTCGCATTGACCCCGCCTTCCACTGAGTTTTCAATCGGAACCACGGCTCGGTCGGCCTCGCCGGTTCGTACCATCAGCAAAGCCGATTCCACGCCGGTGGCGGGCTTTAGCTCAGCATCTGCGGGAAGAATTTGGCGTGCCGCTTGCTCACAAAAAGTCCCGAAAGGCCCCAAAAAAGCGATACGAAGAGAACCGGTCACCGCGGGACCGGGGAGGGGTGAAACAGGCGAACTCGTTGGGGACATAGCAAAAATCCTTCCATTTGGGGCTGGTCTTAACAAATTGGGGACCTTGAAGCTCAGCAAAACTATTATTTTCTACTATTATTTTAACCATGCAAACCTCTACCGCTGCTTCTCAGGGATCCCTCGGTTCCGGAGGCGTCCGTAAACCTTCGGGAGCGAACGCTTCCGAGCGCGCCTCCCGTCCGTCGGCTGGGAAACTGAACGGTAAGGCGCATAAGCCCTTGAAACGACCCTATAAGCCGCTGCCGACAATGCGCTATCTGGTGGCGGGGCTTACGGCCATCTTGATGAGCATGGGTCTTATCGCTGGTGCCATGAGCGCCACATCACAGTTCGATACCAAGCCTTGGGATCCCTCCCAAGAGATGCGCTGGGATCCGTTTGAACGCAACTTTATTCCGGGCTTTGATCCGGGTGCTTTGAACCAGTCCGGCCACCGAACCTCCGAGGCAATTCCCAAGGGAGGGGAAACGGTAACCCCGCCTCCAGGTGCCACGAACGGAACCAATGAGGGGACTGAGACCGCTCCGGCTCCTGCGGAGACCCCGAGTGAGGCAACCCCGAGTGAGGCAACCCCGAGTGAGGTGGCTCCTGCTCAGTCTCCTGGGGCTACTTTCGAGGTTCCGGGAGCAGCACAGACTCCGACCGGCTCCGAGGCTCCCGCCCAGGGGCAGCCTCCCGTGGCTTCGGGAACCTACGGTACGGTCGGTTCAGCGGGCCCAAAAGCCTAGCCGTCCCCGTTGCTCTTACTCCTTCACGAGCCCCGTTGGTGGTTCTTCTCGGGTCACAGTGGCGCTGGGACGATGACTCTTGGCGCGACCCCGCCTTGCGCGACTTCATCAACACCGGTTCTAAAGCCAATGTGGTGGTGCGAACGGCTGGAAACACGACGAATCCGCGAGAGGCCTTTGCTGCTCTCGGAACCGGAACCCGCTCGGGAGAGGCTCCGAACGGGTGGCACCTCGGGTCGGCTTTGCGGTCGGATTCAACAAAGGTCAGCGGGATTAATCGCTTCGGGTCGAGACTCTCGGCGCTGTTGAATGTGGAGGTTGATGCCGAGGGGCGCGAATCTGGGAATGGTTTAAGCTACCCCGATAATTATTTCCAGAACTCTGATCCTTCAGTATTCACAGATCTTTTGGGGCGAGCGTTACAACCCGGTTCGGTCACGTTCGTGGATATGACCGTGGTCCCGCGAAGCCAACAAGTTCCCATGCTGGCGGCTATCTTGGAGCAAGGGCAAACTCTAGGTTGGAACACCATGGCGGTTTCGGTAGCGGACGCGGATAATGCAGATCGAGGAGTGCCGCGCCTTCAGGCATTCCTCGGGTCGGGACCCTATTTCGGGATCGGTTCCGCCACGACCGCTTCGACTCATCGTCGCGGCATGATTAATCTTCCCGACGTTACTGCGACGGTTCTTGACTATTTTGGGCTCGAGATTCCCACCCAGGTGAAGGGGCAGCCGGTCTACTCCCAGCGCGACCTCGGGATAGACGGTCTGGCTTCGGTAGCGCGTCGCGCGGCAATCATTCGACCAGCACAAAATATTTTCATCCCGATTCTCTCGGCGTTTGTGGCCGTGGTTCTTATCGGAGGAGTGTGGTCGCTGAATCGGCGAACCCACCCGAATCTGGGGGACACTTGGGGACGTCCCCGCAGTCTTTTGACGTTCTGGAGGGGAGCGGGGACTTTCGTGGCCTTGGTTCCACCCACGGCCTTCTGGATGAATCTCGTGCCGTGGTGGAACCTCGGGCCGACGGCGACCGATGTGGCTGCGGGGGAGTTTGCCTGGTTTGGGGCGGTGTTGCCTTTCTTGCTGGCGGGAGTGGCAACGCTAATCTGGGAGGGCCTCGGCTTGGCTTCTCTCCTGGGGCCACTTGTAATAATAAGCACATCATCGCTGATAATAGGGGTTTTAGATCCCTGGATTGGTTCACCGATGATGCTCGACTCGGTGATGGGAACCCAATCCACTATCGGCGGGCGTTTCTACGGTATCGACAACATGATGTTTGCCATCTATATCACCGGTGCGCTCCTGGTCTCCGCGCTTATCTACAGTCTCGCCTCGGAAAAAACCGCCACCCCGCTGTTTATTGTCTTGGTGCTGTTTGCCATTGGGGTGATGGCTATTGATGCTCTTCCCGGGCTGGGAGCTGACTTTGGCGGGCTTCTCGCCTCCTTCCCCGCTTTTGCAGTCTTGTTCCGAAAATTCAGATCCCAACCTTTAAAACCCTTATTATCTGGGGTGATACTCTTATTTACTTTTGGTCTGGCGGGCTTATTGACCTATATCGATTGGCTCAGACCTCCGGCGAGACGCACCCATCTCGGTAATTTCATTGACTCGGTGCGGGAGGGAAAGCTCGGCACGGTTTTGTGGGAGAAGGCCACCCAGCTCGGGTCGGCCGGCTGGAATCCCTGGGTTGTGGGTGGGGTGACGTTGGCGTTCTGCTTCGGAATTTTCCTCATCGTCTGGCCGCTTCTAGCCAACTGGCGCAATCCCTATCGACGTGACTATGCTTGGTTGCTGGGCTCCGCTGCTGCCAAGACCAACCCCGATGGGGTGCGCCTCACCCTCAGTGAGAAGGCTTTTCTCTGGGCTTGGGCCACGGCGATGATTCTTGGGACACTTCTCAATGACTCCACGATCCTGATTGGCCTCACCGGTTTTTGCGTGGCGGCTCCGGCTGCCTTGGCTCAGGGGGCTCACAAATATCTGACTGCCTCCATCAGCGTTGCCGAGCTACGGGCCATACCTAGCCCGAGAGAAATGTGAACTAGGTCAACCACTTAACCGCGGTATGCCAAATGATAAACCGCACCAGGTTCTTGATTTTCTCCGGCTTCAATCCGCAGTCGGCGGGGGGCGCGAACCCGCTTCAAAAAGCGCGCGGCCAAGGTCAAGAAAACGTCGGTGTACTGCTCCAAACGGTGACGGTATCCCGCGAAATCGTTACCGGTAGCGCGGTGGGTCAAATCGCAAGGCACTTCTTGAACCGAATAACCGTTCACCAGAAGGTCTATAGTCATACCGGTCTCCACGCCCCACTTGTGCGACAGCGGTAAACAGTCAAAAAAAGCTTCGGAACGTAGGCAGCGTTGGCCCGACAGAGGTTGAGTCGGCTCCCAGCCGGTAGCCCAGCGAATTCCCCGTCTCGCAAGGCGGGTCACAAAACCGTGCCCGCCAGCCCCTTGCTGCTTGGGTAAAGCAGCGATAGCGCAATCCACCCGACCGTTTAAGACCGACTCCACCAGCGGGAATGTCTCCGCGGCAGAATCCCCCAAGTCGGCATCCAAGAACAGAATCAGCCGCGCCGGACCATCCTCCGGATCGCGCATCGCCACAACTTTCGCCCCTGTCTCCATGGCGGAGGCCTTGCCTCGGTTCACCGAATGGCGCACCACGACCGCACCGGCACTGCGAGCGGCGTCCCCCGTATGGTCGCTCGACCCGTCATCTATGACCACGAAGAGATCAGCTCTCGGGATGGCTTTAGATGCCCGGATGGTGGCAGCGATAGATTCAGCCTCGTCCTTTGCAGGGATAATAACGGCGACTTTCTGGGTAGGATTTCCTAAATCAGGCATACCCCAATTCTAGGTGGAGTTTTTGCTCTGTCCTAAAAACTCACCCCGCGAAGGGCACGGGCGGGGAAACTCGGGGTCAAAAATTTCCCGAATTCATCCCAAAAGAGGCTAGTTTGGTGAAAGAATGGGCTCATGCATGAAAGAGCTGGACAACCCGCACAACCCCAAGACCTTATCGACGTGGACGCCGTTATCGGCGCCTACTATGACCTCGAACCCGATGTAAACGACCCCGCCCAGATGGTCGCTTTCGGAACTTCGGGCCACCGCGGTTCTTCCCTGGACCACGCCTTTAATGAAGCGCATATCGTCGCCACGACCGCCGCCATTGTGGAATACCGGCGCGACCAAGGTTTCGACGGGCCGCTGTTTATCGGCCGCGACACCCACGCGCTTTCCGAACCGGCCTGGCGCACCGCCTTGGAAGTCCTAGCGGCCGCGGAAGTCCACACCTATACGGATGCCCGCGATTCCTTCACCCCCACGCCTTCGGTATCTCACGCCATCCTGAAAGCCAACGGAGCCGGAACCCCCGGAGGAGTGCGTTTGAGTGGAGTCGGTTTGGCGGACGGGATTGTGGTCACTCCGTCCCACAATCCTCCGCGCGACGGAGGCTTCAAATACAATCCGCCTCACGGAGGTCCGGCTGACTCGGATGCGACTTCCTGGATTGCGAATCGAGCCAACGAAATCCTCAAGACCGGCTGGCGCTCCATCCCGCGCGCCCCGCATCCCTTGGAAACAGACTTCGTGGAAAAGTTTGACTTTCTCCCGTCATACGTGGACTCTCTAGTTGACGTGGTTGACGTTGAAGCCATTAAAGGTGCGGGGGTGAGCATCGGGGCGGATCCCCTCGGCGGGGCTTCCGTGGACTACTGGGCTGCCATCGCGGAACGCTATGGGCTAAACCTCACCGTAGTCAACGAAAAAGTCGACCCCGCCTGGAGTTTCATGACTCTGGATTGGGATGGCAAGATTCGCATGGACTGTTCCTCGCCGTACGCGATGGCATCTTTGCGTAAAGTCATGGAAGGTGCGACCGCTCCCTACGATATTGCCACCGGCAACGATGCCGACTCCGACCGCCACGGCATCGTGACCCCTGACGGTTTGATGAACCCGAACCACTATCTCGCCGTAGCGATTGAATACCTGTTCACCCACCGCGAGGGGTGGGGTCCCGATTGCGCGGTCGGCAAGACCCTGGTTTCCTCGGCGCTCATTGACCGAGTCGTGGCTGGCATGGGACGCAAACTCGTGGAAGTTCCGGTGGGATTCAAACATTTCGTACCGGGATTGTTGGACGGCTCGGTTGGTTTCGGCGGGGAAGAATCGGCCGGAGCCTCCTTCCTCCGTAAAGACGGAACCGTGTGGACAACCGACAAGGACGGTATCATCGCCGCTTTGTTGGCCTCCGAGATTCTCGCCGTCACCGGGAAAACGCCTTCGAAACTCCACGAAGAACAGGTCTCTCGCTACGGCGCTTCGGCCTATGAGCGAGTGGACGCTCCGGCGACCAAGGAAGAAAAAGCCAAGTTAGCGGCGCTTTCGCCCTCGGACGTGACGGCAGACAAACTTGCAGGTCAAGACATCATGGATCGCCTGGTGAAGGCTCCGGGCAATAATGCCGCAATAGGTGGCCTGAAGGTCACGACCGAGGACGCCTGGTTCGCGGCGCGCCCGTCTGGAACCGAGGATATCTACAAGATTTATGCCGAATCCTTCAAAGGTTCGGAACATCTGAAACTCGTCCAAGAAGAAGCCAAGCAGGTCGTCTCCGCGGCGCTGGGTAAGGCGTAGTCGGCGGGTCGGACCCGACTGCTACATTCAACATCTAGCCAGGGCTTGGAGAAGCGCGGCGCGTTCTTGCGCAGTGACCGACAATCCCCAGCGGTATTTGATGTTGATTTGTTGGCGCGCGTAGGCGCAACGGTAGGCCTGGTTCGCGGGGAGCCACCCGTCCGCAGCCAAGCGCCCCTTGTCCTGGTTGGCTTGACCGTCGGCAGCGACTAAAACGCGGGGATCGTTGGCGTACTTCAAACGCTGTTCTGTGGTCCATTCGTTGGCGCCGCTCGCCCACGCGTCACCGAGGGCGACCACGTGGTCAATCTGGACGGCATTTCCCGGGGGACGGACGAAGTCAGTGGCGGTTCCGGTGTAGGGGTCAACAAAGTGACCTCCGACAAGGCGACAAGGGGAGGAGTCATCGAAGCGAGGTCGGTCGAGGTCACGGGCCAAAATCTCCGCGCGGGTATCGCAACCATCATGATCCAAATCGGCCCATCCGTTCCCGAAAGCCTCTCGCTTATAGCCACCTGCCCCGTGGTCGGGGCGAACCCGCAACGAACACAACTCCTGTAAACTGTCAACCACGTCAACTTTAGAAGATTGAGGATTCGAGCAAGAATACCCAGGCAAGGGCATCCCCGCCAAATCCGGCCCCCCGACGGGGAGAATCGACCAGACGCAGAGCGCCGCCAAGGCCACCAGACAGAGGTCTCCGAGAGAGACGCGCGTAAAGAAACTCACCTTCCCAGACTGGACACGCTCGCCGGATCCGGCAAGTTGGAAAACCCGTAGCTGTGGAAACAGGGTTTTCCACAGGGGGATGGGGCCTTAGAAATCTCCCTGATCTTTCGGGATGTACTTGCCTTTCTTCTCGAGAATTTTGATGCGCCTTGCGCGTTGGAATTCGCGCCATTGATGCGGGGTCATGGAGATTGACCAGTCACTCAAATCGGGAAGCACCCACCGCTTCCAAGTGGCCATAATGGTGATTCCTGAACCGACAACTGTGGCTGCGAGCATCCCCATCAGCGGATATCCCAGGGTGAAGAGTAAGGCGTCGAGCGCGGCGGCAAGGACGGCGGGAATCGCGTAGAGTGAATGACCCCCGAACACGATAGGCACGTTACCAGCGGTAATATCTCGAACCATGCCGCCTCCGATGGCGGTGATGACTCCCATGAGGATAGCAGGGATAATCGCGAAGCCGAGGCCGAGCGCCTTTTGAGTGCCGGTGGCAGCCCACACGCCGAGAACCAGGGCGTCAAAGACGATGAGGGTGCGCCGAGACCATTTTCCATCGAATTTCCACAACCACGCCAGAATAGCCCCTGCAAAGGCCATAGTCAGGTAGTACTTATCGGTAAGCGCTACCGGTGGGGCATTGTTGAGCATCACGTCGCGGATAATGCCTCCGCCGAGCCCACTCATGACGGCGAGAACGCCGAATCCGACGATATCGAAGTGCTTTTGACGAGCCAGACGCCCTCCCAGAATCCCGTTGAGGAAGACGCCTGTCAAATCGAGGAAGCGAAAAACTTCGGGAAGAGCGCCGCTGAGAATGGTTACCGGCTGGTTCGCGGGGTTCAACAAAAGGTCAAACATGAGGTCTCCTACAAGAATTGCACGCCGGAGGCGAGAGTTCCCAACAGGTATGTCACGATGGCGGCGCCGATTCCGATGGCAGCTTGGCGCAGCGCTCGCAGGAATGGCGGTTTACCCGAAAGAATCCCCATAACCCCGCCAATAAACAGCAGAATCAACCCGACCAAAGCCGTCGCCACGATTATCCCCACCCAACTAGCTAACCCAAAGATGAACGGCAGAATGGGAACCAGGGCCCCGAGAGAGAATGCCCCGAAAGAAAACGAACCGGCCTGGATTCCCGAACCGATGGCTTCTAAAGGAACAGTAGCAGATTCGCTTATTTCCGGAGTGGGATCACTCTCGGATTTAAGGGTTTCTTGGAGAGTTTCGCTTTCGGAAATAAGACTATCGTTGCAGTTAGTAGGATTATTTAGGTCTTGGGTGTCGGTGTCAGAAACTCGGCGGGAATCATCGTCGAGAGCGGAAAAATCTTGTTGAGAGTTAATGGATTCCAAAATCAATGCCGCATGAGCCGCAGCCGTCTCGTCGTCCTCCCCGCGGGCTAGAAACAGCAACTGCAATTCGTTGGCGGCGCGGTCGAGCATCGGTAAGCGTTCCCGCATCTTCGGGTTGGGGAGCGATGATTCCAAGAGTTCGCGCTGGGAAGTGATGGAGATATATTCCCCCGCGCCCATCGAAAGAGCCCCCGCGACGAGACCGGTAAAGCCCGTGAGCAGTATGATGCCTCTGGAAGACACCGAACCCGCCATCCCCGCCACCAGCGCCAGGTTAGAAACCAGTCCGTCATTGATTCCAAAAATCATGGCACGGGCTTTGCCGGAGAACCGAGCGCGTGACTTGGCGGCCAGGGCGCGCACCACTTCGGAGTGAAGGTACTCATCAGCCGCCATTTGCGGGGAGGCATCGGCATCCAAATCATAGGTGCCACGTTCCTCGGAACGCTGCATCAGTGCCAAGACAAAAATCGAACCGATTTTGATGGCGAGATTCTGGAGGATTCGAACGTGCCAAGCGCTTTTCGGGGTGGGCTCGGCGTGTTCCCCGAGACGATCCAACCAGTACTGTTCGTGACGTCCCTCCGCCTTTGCAATCTGGAGGAGAATATCCCGATCCAAACCGCTGCGTCGTTTTGCCAGTTCGCGGTAGATTCGCGCCTCAGCACGTTCCTCCGCCAAATAATGCCGCCAACGTTTAATCTGTTCGGGAGTTGGTTGCAAGACCGTAGACGCCGTTTTCATCAAGAAACAATTTTCCCATCAATAATGACATGGCCGTCTTTATCCGTGGAAGCATCGCCTTTCATAGTTGACGTGGTTGACGAATCAGTCGCGGACGAGACGGAAGAATCCGGCTTGGCGAAGTTGTTTAAATCAATGGAGTTGATTTGTTCCTTCAACCGGTCAGCCAGCCGATCCACAAGATTGGAACCCTGCTGGCGGAGCGTATCGGTAACTTTGTCCTCCGCAATTCGCCTCGCCTCGTTTAGATTTTCAGACTGGGAAATGCGGGAGGTAAAACTCTTGATGCCTTCAATCTGTCTTTCGTTCATACGCAAGGCCAAGAAGGCTCCGGCGCCCATTCCCGCTAGAAAGAACCATTTTCCACTACCCATTTTTCTCCTTAAACCCGAAATGAACCCGTCACCTAAATCTTACCGGTAGGGAAACTCATTGGTAAATTAGGCGATTCCGCGGGAGGTCAGCCGAGAGGCCCGAGCGATTTGATCGGCAGCGAAAGCGGCGGCAACACTTTCTTTGCCGTGCCTGAGCGCCAAGGACAAATCCAGGGCTTCAAAAATCTTTTGTTTGGCTCCCCTCGCCCAAATCTTTTCCCGAATATCTTGGTCGGCGCGAAGTTGGGTGGCAAGGGCGCCGGTCGTAAATGAACCGGCCACACCCACCGAAACTCGGGCATCCACATCGAGCTGTGCTCTCAATAGCACCAGACTTTCCCAGGCGGCTTCGAGATTGGTGCGCTCGCTGGTAGCGGCATCAACCACCAGCCCTACCACCTGACGAGACTCGAGATATTTCAGGCGCTCGGCGGAGAGCTGTCGAGAGGGGATGAGGTGGAGAGCCACCGTATCAAAAGCGCGAATCACGCGGGAGTTTTGGGTGTGGAGCGCGCCGGGAAGCAGGTTCAAAGTCACGTGCAACCCCGCATCTTTCCCCCGCTGGGCGGCTATTTGGAGGTCGCGGGGAAGATTCTCCTCGCTGGTCTGGATTTCCAGACCGAACCAGCCCTCTTCGCGGAGAAGCTCCAGGAGACGCTCGTAATCTTTTGGTGCCGACAAGATCTCTCTCGCGCGGACCACCCCCCGCAAGGCCGCTCCCAGTGTCGGTTCAGTCCGGCTTATCCACGGCCCTTGGCCACGTTTGCCGAGGGATTCGGGGCGAGAACTAGGCACCTCCACCCCGATAGCGCCTCGCGATTTGGGAACCCCGAGTTTGAAAAGAAGCTTTACCGCCGTGGCGAAAGCGGAGGAGGCGTAAACGGTGTCACCAAGGGCTTCGCTCAACAGCTTGGCGTTTTGCCACGGCAGGATGGGCACCATCACCGGCGGAAAGGTGGGCCGAGAGTCGGAGCCGGTGAGAAAGTCGCTGGTATCGAAGGCAGTCACTTAAACATTGTCTCGCAACTGACCTAAACTGGGTGGCAGTATGTCTGTGAAGTTGACTTATCCCCCCGAACTGCCGGTCTCCCAAGCGAGACCGGAAATTCTTGCTGCCTTGAGAAAACACCAGGTCGTCGTGATTTCAGGCGCCACCGGCTCGGGAAAAACCACCCAGCTTCCCAAAATGTGCCTGGAGGTCGGTCGCGGCACTGAGGGCATTATTGGACATACCCAGCCTCGGCGCCTGGCAGCCCGCACCGTGGCTTCGCGTATCGCAGCGGAAATGGGAGAAAAACTTGGAGAAACCGTCGGATACCAGGTGAGATTCCGCCAGTCTGTCGGGGAGACAACCCGCGTTAAACTCATGACCGACGGGATTCTATTGGCGGAGATGGGACGCGATCCGCTGCTTCGAAAGTACGACACACTGATCATTGATGAAGCCCACGAACGCTCCTTGAACATTGACTTTATCCTTGGTTATCTACAGCGTTTGGTGAAGCGTCGCCCCGATCTTCTCGTCATTATCACTTCGGCAACCATTGATTCTGCGCGTTTTGCCGAGGCCTTTGGCCCAGACACTCCGGTAATCGAAGTGGAGGGGCGTACCTATCCGGTGGAGGTGCGGTATCGTCCCTTAGATGACGAGAATTCACCAAGGGATTCTCTGGAATCCCGCGATGGAGAAGTTGACGTGGTTGACGAAGAAGTGGATCAGGTCGCCGGCATTTTAAGGGCCGTTGATGAACTCACCGCAGAGGGTCCCGGGGATATTCTCGTTTTTCTGGCCGGAGAACGCGACATTCGTGACACGGCGACCGCGCTCAAGGGTCATCTGGGGCGGCGTTACCTGGAACCCGGAGAAGGAGAAAAATCTAAGGTTCCTGGTGGAATCGAAGTCCTCCCCCTCTATTCGCGACTGTCCGAAACGGAGCAACACCGTGTTTTTGCTCCCCACGCGCGTCGGCGCATTGTGCTGGCAACAAACGTGGCGGAAACCTCGCTAACTGTCCCCGGCATTGTCTACGTCATCGATCCCGGCGTGGCGCGCATCTCGCGCTATTCCAACAAGACTCGGGTACAGCGTCTCCCCATTGAACCCATTTCGCAAGCCTCCGCGAATCAGCGGAAGGGGCGTTGTGGTCGCGTGGCGCCGGGGATTTGTATCCGGCTGTACTCCGAGGAAGATTTCGAGTCCCGCCCCAAGTACACCGAGCCGGAGATTCAGCGCACCTCGCTATCGGCGGTCATCTTGCAGATGGCGGCCCTGGGTCTCGGGGAAGTCGCGGATTTCCCCTTCCTCGACCCTCCCGCGCCACGCTCTGTCACGGACGGGGTGCAGGAGCTCTCCCAGTTGGGAGCCCTGGACACCCGTAAGAAACCGGCACGAATCACGCGACTGGGGCGGAAACTGGCGCGCCTTCCCCTCGATCCGCGTTTGGCGCGGATTCTTCTCGCCGCCGACGGCCTCGGAGTGGGAAGCGAAGCAGTTATTGTCGTGGCGGCTATGGCCATGCAAGACGTGCGCGAGCGCCCCGCCGAGAAACGCGCCCAAGCCGATGAGATGCACGCCCGCTTTGAAGATGACCGCTCAGATTTCCTAGGGTATCTGCGGCTATGGAGTTATCTGCAAGAGCGGATGGAGGCTCTGTCTGGCAGCGCTTTTCGCCGACTTTGCCAACGCGAGTTTTTGCACTATCTGCGGGTGCGAGAATGGATTGATTTGGTCGGGCAGCTGCGGGAAATGTTGCGCGATATCGGGGTTAAAACTCTGGAACTTAGGGAAATCAAGGTTGACATGGTTGACGCTGATTCGCTGCACCGCGCTTTGCTGACCGGGATGCTTTCCCAGATTGGTTACTGGTCGGAGCAAAAACGCGAGTACCTCGGCGTAAAGGGAACGAAGTTCGTGGTCTGGCCCGGTTCGGGGCTGGCAAAGAAACACTATGACTGGGTGATGGCGGCTGAACTCGTTGAAACCTCGCGCCTATTTGCGCGCACGGTGGCGAAAGTCGATCCGGAGTGGATTGAGCAGGTCGGAGAGCGTTTGCTGACTCGAAGCTATTTCGAGCCCTATTGGTCTACCCGCTACGGGGCGGCGATGATTCACGAGAGGGTGATGCTGTTCGGGCTGGTTTTGGCCGCGGATCGCTCCCGTACCCTGGGTTCTCTTACAGACACGCTTGTGGAGGGGATTCCGGCTCGAGAGCTGGCTCGCGAGATGTTTATTCGCCACGCTTTAGTCGGCGGGGAGTGGCGCGAGAAACATCGGTTCATCGAGACAAATACCGCGCGTCGCGCTGAAGCGGAAGAGGCGAGGGTGCGGCTCCAGATTCCGGGGGAGATTGATGACCTCGCGGTGGAACGCTGGTTTGAGACGCGGATTCCGGAGTCTGTGACCTCAACGGCGGCATTCAATGCCTGGTGGAAGGATCAGCGTCACCGCGATCCCGCGTGGCTGGATTTGCCCTGGGATTTACTGGTGCCCCAAGGCGAGGACAGCGCCGACTACCCCGATTTTTGGACCCAAGGGGAGCTAACTTTGCCGTTGGCTTACACCTTTGGCGGTAAACGCGGGCGGGTGAGAGCGCGTCCAGGTGTCGACGTGACTACTGCGACCTCGGGCCGAAATCGAGGTAAAAGGTCGAAAACTCAGGAAAGAGAAATTGACGTGGTTGACCTTCCGGAGGGGGTGACGGTGATTGTGCCCGAAGAGCTCCTCGAAACTATCTCGCCTCAGGGGTTCGACTGGCCAGTACCGGGAGCCCTGCGGGACAATCTTTTGGCACGGGTAAAGGCACTTCCGAAGGTGGTGCGTAAACGCGTGGTGCCAGCCGGGACCCTGGTGGAGGACATTTGGCCAATAGTGTCGGGGTACCTGAGCGAACCAGCGGAGAACCGCCCCCGCCTCGCGGAGGTGTTCGCGAGTGGAATTTTTCAGGCTCGCCAGGTCGAGGTGACCCCCGAGGACCTGGGGGAGATGGAGGCGAATCTTCCCGAGAACCAGCGCAATCATTTTGTGGTGGTAGCGAAAAACGGGAAAGTTCTAGCCCTTGGCGACGATTTCGTAGCCTTGCGCGACCGGCTCATTGTGAATACCACCAAGGAAAAAGCCAGAGTCTGGAAACAACAAGAAGCAGAAATTGCGAAGGTCGAAAAGCCTCGCGACTATGCCGCCGCGTTGAGCGCAGCTTTGGAACTTTCAGAGACAAGGGTGATTACCCGCTGGAGGGGAGCGGAGGCGGCGGCTTTGGCGTCTTCCCCCTATCCTTCCACCTCCGAGTTGGTGGCGGCGGCGCAACGCGGAGCCGGAGTAGCTCTAGTGCAACAGTGGCTTGGTGAGGGGCGAACGCTCGAAAACGATACAGATTTTGTGGTGTTGCAAACGGCTGGTCAGGAGCGGTTCGAGGACACGGTTTATGAAATTCTTCAAGCGGTAGCAAGAGCCATGCGGCAACGGGGCAAACTGGAGGCAGAACTGCGAGAGGCGCGGAAAACTCCCAATGCTGCTTTGCAAGTAACGCTGGGAGAAATCGTCAACCACGTCAACCAGATTGTGAGCGGTGATTTTCTGGCCCGAACTCCCTATCGCTGGCTACCGCGCCTTGAAAAATACCTCGAGGCCGACGGGGTGCGTCTGGAAAAAGCGCGGCACAACACCGCGGGAGACCGCGATCTGGCGCAACGGTTGGAGGAAGTGCAACGCCATTTTGATGAAGTCAGTGCCACTCTCGCGGCGAAGCCCTTCAATGCTTCGTCCAGTCAAGCGCTGGAGGAGGTGCGCTGGTTGCTGGAGGAATTTCGGGTCTCCCTTTTTGCCCAACAGAATGGCACCGTCGAAAAAGTCTCCGCCAAGCGCCTCCACAAACTCCTGGACCAAATCTGATAACTAAAACCCTTATTACCTGCCATGATATCCTTATTCCTTATTTTCGGGGGTTCCCGAACCAGGCCTTGAAGATTCCGAAAAAGTTCGCGTTGCCGTAGCTCGAGCACTGCCCGGGAGTTCCCGCCAACACCTCCGAATCGGGCTGATAGGGGGTGTAGTTGTAAAGCGCCGCCGTGGCTTGATTCTCGAGATACACCGAGGCAGCCCCGCATGAACCATTGGGCGCAAACGGAATACTGTTCATCTGACCGGCCCGAAACTGGAACTGTGCTGGATTCTGGCGATAACGCTGAAACTGGGCGGCCGCATAGTAAACCTGAGTTCCGAACCCAAAATACTGCGGGTCACAGTTCGCTCCATCCGGACAGCCAAAGCCCGCGGCAATATCGTAGCGCGACGGCGTCAAATCAGAGCCGGAGGCGGTGAGAAGCCCTTGTTCCTTTTGAATCAACACCAGTAAAACCTGGGGATTAATTCGGCAAGCCTGAGCAGTTTGATAGATTATCGCCGCGGCTGATTCTCCGGGAGCCCCCTGGTATCCACGGCAGCGCGGAGAGGGCGGGATATCCACGGTGTCTTCTTGATAATCAGCCAAACACACCGTCGTTTCCCCCTGGCAGCCCGCGTTTTTTTCGCGAATAAACGTCTCAATCGCGCTCAAGTCCATGGAGTTGTAGTCATAGAAAACGGCATCAGAAATGAGATTTCCGGCCTGGAAATCCGATAAATCGATTTGGGGGCCCAGCGGTGGGGCAGCGGCTTGCGGAACTTCCACCCGCTGACCGAAGAAATGCACTCCGACAGCGGTAATCGTCAGGGCGAGACCCACTGCCAAAAGCAGAAAACCGCCCAAAGCCATCAAGATTACGGGCCAGACCCGACGTCGGCTCCGCCGACTATTCCCGCGATAGCGCCCCGAATTCCCCGACTTCCCCGGAGTGTGAACCGGAGCATAAGGCGGACGGGGGTTTGCTGACACCCCTCCATCGTAACCCATCAAAATGAGTCGTGGGGGGGGGGGGGGTGGGGTGTTTTTTTTTGTTTGGTAATTTTATATATTAAAAGACAACCCACAGACAAAAAAAAAGTG
>NZ_VUMY01000024.1 GCF_009695935.1 Mobiluncus porci | reverse complement strand
TTCAGAAAAATCAGCGACGACGACATCACAGAAATGCAACACCTTCTAAACATCCGCCCCCGCGAAACCCTCGGCTGGCAAAACCCCGCCGAAGCACTCAATGTTGCACTCACCACTTGACACCGCCATATTCCAGAAGATGCCGAAATTTCCCGAGTTACGTAACTAGCGGGGACTGCGACTCCGATAATCCGCCAACACTTCACGCAAACAGCGCCTTAATAAATGCTTCGGGGACCGGCGGTTTCCCGCCGGCCCCCGCGCCAGGTCTTCTAGCTAACTTACTTGCCGAGGCGGCAAATCTTGCCGAATTCCTCCGCTTTCAAGGACGCGCCGCCAACCAGACCGCCGTCCACATTGGGCTCGGCCATAAGCTCGGCGACATTGCTCGACTTCACGGAGCCACCGTAGAGAATCCGCATCCCTTCGGCAACCTCGGGGCCGTAGAGCGCCGCAATCTTCTCGCGAATCGCTCCGCAAACCTCTTCGGCATTCTCCGGAGTCGCGGTTTCTCCGGTCCCAATGGCCCAAATCGGCTCGTAGGCCACGACACACTTGGCGGCATCCGGGGTCGGAATCCCGTCGAAGTCTGCCTCAATCTGGGCCAGGACGTGCTCGACGTGCTTGCCGGCCTTGCGGACCTCGAGGTTTTCTCCGCAGCAGATAATCGGAGTCATCCCGGCGGTCAACACCTTGCGAGCCTTCTCGTTCACCACCGCATCGGTTTCCTGGTGATATTCGCGACGCTCCGAGTGCCCCACCACGACGTAGGAGCACCCTAGCTTGGTGAGCATCGCGGTGGAAACCTCGCCGGTGTAAGCCCCATTATCGTGGGTCGAAACATCCTGGGCGCCGTACTTGATCTTCATATCATCGCCGTCAATCGTGGTTTGCACCGAACGAATGTCGGTAAACGGCGGAATCACCGCCACTTCCACCGCAGAAAAGTCGTGGCGGTGGTCCTCCAAATCCAGATTCAATTCATTGACCAGTTTGATGGCCTCGAGGTGATCGAGGTTCATCTTCCAGTTGCCTGCCATAAGCGGAATTCTTGCCATGATTAATCCTCCAATACTTCAATTCCGGGTAATACTTTGCCTTCCAAGAGCTCCAGCGAGGCCCCACCGCCGGTGGAGATGTGCGAGAACTTCGACTCGTCGAAACCGAGCAGGCGCACTGCCGCGGCGGAGTCCCCGCCTCCCACGACGCTGAAGGCTTGTCCGTCTTGGAGCGCCTTGGCCACGGCCTTCGTCCCGCCAGCAAAAGCATCAAACTCGAAGACACCCATCGGCCCGTTCCAGACCACGGTCTTTGATTCAGCAATTTTCTCGGCGAACAAGGCGCCGGACTTTGGTCCGATATCGAGTCCCATCTGGTCTTCTGGAATGGCATCGGCAGCCACCACGGTTGCCGGAGAATCAGCCTTGAACTCCGGAGCCACCACCACGTCAACCGGCAAAACCAGATCCACCCCGTTTTGCTTGGCTTTCTCGAGGTAGCCCTTGACGGTTTCGATCTGGTCTTCTTCCAAGAGAGACTTTCCGACCCCATGACCAAGAGCTGCCAAGAAAGTAAAGGCCATACCGCCACCGATGAGCAAAGTGTCAGCCTTACCCAGCAGATTCGCAATCACGCCGAGCTTGTCGGAAACTTTCGAACCACCCAGAACGACCGTGTAGGGGCGCTCCGGATTATCAGTAGCTTTGCGCAAAGACTCGATTTCCTTCACGACGAGCAGGCCAGCCGCCGACGGCAAAAGCTTCGCGATATCGTAGACGGAAGTCTGCTTGCGGTGAACCACCCCGAAACCGTCGGAAACAAAGCAATCCGCGAGTTTCGCCATCTCGGCGGCAAGCTCGCCACGCTCCGCATCGTCCTTCGAGGTTTCCCGCGGGTCGAAACGCACGTTTTCGAGTATCAGGATTTCGCCGTCTCCCAGAGCTTCGGCCTTAGCCTGGGCATCCGGACCAGTCACGTCCGCGGCCAAAGTCACCTTTGCCCCGATGAGTTCCTCGAGACGTTTCGCCGCCGGCGCCAAAGTGAACTCGGGCATAACCTGGCCCTTTGGGCGGCCGAGGTGAGCCATGATGATGACCTTTGCCCCACCGTCCAGGAGTTTCTTCAGGGTCGGCAAAGCCGCGCGAATCCGTCCATCGTCAGTGATGACGCCGTCTTTCAGGGGCACATTGAAGTCGGAGCGCACCAGCACGCGTTTCCCTTGCAAATCCCCCAATGATTCAATCGTTTTCAGCATATTTATCCTTCGTTTCTTTCAAGTTGCAATCGGAAATGTTTGGGCGTCTGTCGCTCAAAGACAACAGACGCCCTCACATTTAAAGCCCCAAAATTTAGAGCTGCTTGCCAACCAACATGGTCAGGTCAACGAGGCGGTTGGAGTAGCCCCACTCGTTGTCGTACCAAGACACGGCCTTGATCATCTTGTCAACCTGCTTGGTCAGGGGGGCATCGAAGATAGAGCTCAAGGGGTCAGTAACGATATCGGTGGAGACAATCTGGTCATCGGACCAACCGAGAATCCCCTTCAACGCGCCTTCCGAGGCAGCCTTCATTGCCGCGTTGACATCTTCAACGGTGCAGGACTTCTTCGGCATAAAGGTCAGGTCGGTGATGGAACCGGTGATGACCGGCACGCGTAGTGCGTAGCCATCCAACTTGCCCTGCAACTCAGGAAGAACCAGACCCACAGCCTTCGCTGCGCCAGTCGAGGTCGGGATGATATTCACCGCAGCGGCACGTGCCCGACGCATATCCTTATGCGGGGCGTCGTGGAGACGCTGGTCACCGGTGTAGGCGTGAATGGTTGTCATCAAGCCGTACTCGATACCGAACTCATCGTTCAAGACCTTGGCCATCGGAGCCAAGCAGTTCGTGGTGCAGGATGCGTTAGAAATCACGTTATGCTTGGCCGGATCATAGGTGTCATCATTCACACCCATCACGAAGGTGGCATCCACATTGCCCTTGCCGGGTGCGGAGATGATAACCTTCTTGGCGCCGCCGTCCAGGTGGACGCGAGCCTTATCGCCATCTACGAAACGACCGGTAGATTCAATCACCACGTCGGCTCCCAAGTCACCCCACGGGAGTTTCGCCGGATCAGTCTCGGCCATTGCTGCAAATTTCTTACCGTCAACAGTAATGGATTCGTCATCATAAGTGACTTCCTTACCCAGGCGACCTGTCACCGAATCGTATTTCAACAGGTGGGACAGGGTATGATTGTCGGTCAAGTCGTTCACGCCGACAATCTCGATGTCCGCGCCCTGCTCGAGGGCGGCGCGGAAGAAGTTACGGCCAATACGGCCAAAGCCATTGATGCCAACACGGACAGTCACAATTTCCTCCATCTTGTGCGCTTCGCGCACTATTAGGTTATCTTGAAGGCTCTAGCTCCGTAACGGAACTTCGGCCCCTGGCTAAATAGTCAACCAGCTCTTAAAACCTACACCGATTTAGGGAAGAAAATCAGGAGATAAGTCCCTAAAAATTCCGGACTTTATAAAGAGAGAGCAAAATGTTGCTCCCCATCCCCCCCCCTTGCGAACGCACCTCAAGCCCCAGGAGAAGCCCTCAGGACTCCAGAAGCTCCGAATTTAAACCTGATTCAGTATCGGGAATCCCGAGTTCTGAGGCCTTCTTATCCGCCATCGCCAGCAGACGGCGAATCCGTCCCGCTACCGCGTCCTTCGTCAACTGGGGAGTGGACAATTGGCCCAGTTCCTCCAAGGAGGCTTGCTTGTATTCCAAACGCAGTTTGCCCGCCGACACCAGGTGTTCGGGAATATCGTCTCCCAAGATCTCAAAAGCACGACGTACCCGCGCTCCCGCCAGGACTGCGGCGCGGGTAGAGCGGCGCATATTCGCGTCATCGAAGTTCGCCAAACGGTTGACTTCCCCGCGTTTTTCGCGTTTTTCACGCCGATCTGCCCACACGGAAAGGGACTGAGTGGCACCCATTTGTTGAAGTAAAGTTGTGATGGAATCGTTTTCCCTCACTGCCACGCGAAACATTTGTCGCACTTCCCGAGACTTTGCGTTCGCACCGAGCCGACGCGCGAGACCCACCAATGCCAAGGCAGCCTCGGGGCCGGGAGCGGTCACCTCGAGCGCTGAGGAACGAGTCGGTTCGGTCAAGGATCCGCGGGCCAAGAAGGCGCCGCGCCAAGCCGCTACACAAGCCGAAATCGGTCCGGAAACCAACTCGGGAGGGAGACCGCGGATGGGACGTCCCGCTTTGTCCAACAGGCCAGTGTCGTGAGCCAGTTTTTCTGCGCCGGTAACGATGCGAACCACATAGCGGTCGCTTTTTCGCAATCCCCCGCCACCCACAACTACGACTGAAGAAGCGGCGCGGTAGAGGTCGATGAGGGCAATCTGGAGGCGCTTGGCGGCAGCAGCGTTGTCGAGTTCTGCTTCCACGACGATATTCCCGGCCACCAGGTGAATTCCTCCTGCAAAACGCAACAGCGCAGAGGTTTCCGCGCGAAAATCCGCGCGCGATTCCGACACTACTCTCGCGAGTTCGTCCTTTGCCGAAGCGGTCAGCGACATATACCTAGCCTCTCAATTCCTGATCCGTCCAAAAACCTCATCTATTCTAGCTAATGATTATCCAAGTCCTCGATGGGAGCCAGATCTCCCCAGTTACCGCTCATGGCATCGCGAAACGCGGCCGCCAGACGCAGCGGATCGTGGCGGGCCGTACCATCGCCCACCGAGAGCTGGCGCAACATTACTTCACAACCAAGCGTTTGTGCGGCATGTTCCAGATCGTCTATATCCACCACCGCCGCGGGGTCACCAATCACAATGTTGAGCCCCAATTCCGGGGCATATTGCCCGAGTACCCGCAGGTGGTCCGGCAAAGGCAGATCCTGAGTCTCACCGCGCTGACGAGAAAGGTTCAAAACCAGGGCTTTCCGGGCACTCGCTTGGGATAGCGCCTCGCGCAAGGGAGCCAGGAGTAAATGCGGCATCACCGAAGTGAACCAAGATCCGGGTCCTAGAACTATCCAGTCAGCTTCCGCAACGGCCTCGAGGACTTCTGGAGGGACAGGAGCGTCGGGAGGATCGAGACGAATGGAGCGGATCATCCCCGGAGCCTTGGCAATCTTCGATTGGCCTTTGACAGTTCTGAGCGTCCCGCCGACCTCCATTTCAGCGGTAATTTCCATTGGCACGCGGGACAGCGGAAGAACCCTCCCCTTCGCATCCAGCAACTGCGTCAACCAGTCGAGTCCGGACACCGGATCCCCCAGAATCTCCCACAGGCCGGCCATCAGTAGATTCCCCAGGCTGTGTCCGTTGAGTTCCCCATCGGATTTGAACCGGAATTGGAGGATATCCCGCCAGGTCAAGCCCCAATTGCTTTCGTCGCAAAGCGCCGCCAACGCCATGCGGAGATCACCGGGGGGAATCAGGTCGAATTCCTCGCGCAGTCGCCCGGAAGATCCCCCGTCATCTGCCACGGTCACCACCGCCGTCAAATTGCGGGTGACGTGGCGTAACGCTTGCAGAGTCGCGTAGAGACCGTGGCCTCCACCGAAAGCAACCACCTTGGGCTGTTGATGACGGTTCGGCCAGTGGCTGAGATTCCCGTATTGTTTCGACATGACTGACCTATTCTTTCCCCAAGTCGCGGTGGGCGGTGCGCACTGAGAAATCTTTTTCGCGCAACAGTTTCGCCATGTATTCGCAAATCGCCACCGAACGGTGACGTCCTCCGGTGCAACCCACAGCAATTGTTACGAAAGGTTTTAACTCGCGTAGATATCCGTTTAGAACCGGCGCTATCGTATTGACATAATTTTCCGCAAAGTCGCGCGCTCCCGGCTGGCTAAGAACATACTTCGCCACGGCTTCGTCCTTACCGGACAGGTGCCGTAGTTCCGTCACCCAGTAGGGGTTCGCGAAAAACCGCACGTCCACCACATGATCCGCGTCCAGGGGAAGCCCGTATTTGAAACCGAAACTCATCACGGTGATGTTGAGACCGTCCGGTTCTTCGTCGGCCACAACCTCGCGGATTTTCCGCGCTAAGTCGTGAACGGAGTAGTTTGTCGTATCGATATAGATATTGGCGCGGTCTCTGATGGGATTCAGCAGTTCGCGTTCCGCTTGGATTCCGTCAAGAATCCGGCCCTTGCCTTGGAGGGGGTGAGGGCGACGCACCTGTTCATAGCGGCGCACGAGGACGGAATCGGAAGTGTCGAGAAAAAGGACCTGGTACTCGATATGGGCTTCCTGGAGCTGGTCCAAGGTGGTCATGAATTCGGAAAAGAAGCTTCTTGAGCGCACGTCCACGACCACGGCCAGCCGGTGGACACCATCCCCTTCAGGAGTCATCATTCGCGCCAAGGGTTGCAACATCCGCGGAGGAAGGTTATCGACCACATACCAGTCGAGGTCTTCCAAGGATTGCGCGGTTTGGGATCTTCCGGCGCCGCTCATCCCCGTAATGATGAGCAACTGGGCTCGGGAGGCGGTGTTGCGCGGGGTAGAAGCATCGAGTTCAGGAATTCCGGCAGGAACCGTAGGTGTGGGATCGTCCATAATCCAACTCTATCGATACCTAGTCCCTCCCGCCTGATTTTACTGGTAGATTAAACCTCCTCAGCCAGCTCGAGCCATTCGGTTTCAAGCTCGGCTTCGGCGGTTTTTTCTGACTTAAGTTCCTTGGAAAGCCTCGCCAAAGTCTCGTAGTCCGCGGGGTCGCTCTTCCCCATCTCGGTTTCAATCTCGGCCTGTCGGGCGCGAGACTTATCGAGCTTGCGTTCCAGGGCGGCCAGCTGTTTCTCGGCCTGATACGCTGCTTTTCCACTGTTCTTTACAGCAGTCTCCGCGCTTTCCTTGGCCTCCGCAGTCGATTTCTCCGTCGAAGCATTCGAGGCCAACCGCAGGTATTCTTCCACCCCGCCGGGGAGATGCCGCAGGTGGTGATCAACAACCGCATATTGCACATCGGTGATGCGTTCAATCAGATACCGGTCGTGAGACACCACAATCAGGGTTCCCGGCCACGCATCCAACACGTCTTCCAAAGCGGTCAAGGTATCGGTGTCGATATCATTCGTTGGCTCGTCGAGGATCAGAACATTCGGTTCTTCTAGCAACAGCAACAAAATTTGGAGTCGCCGCTTTTGTCCGCCACTTAGCGCCCCAATTTTTGCCTGTAACTGTGAAGTATTAAAACCCAATCTTTCCAGCATCTGGGAAGGGCTCAACTCGAGCCCTTCCACCTCGAAAGACCCCTTGAGCTTGCCAAGAAGCTCATAGACCTTATAATCGGAGATCTCTTTTAACGCCCGAAACTCCTGGTCGAGAAGACCAAGCTTGACGGTTTTCCCCTCGCGGCGGCGTCCCGCACTCGGCGCTAACTCACCAGCCACGAGCCCCAGGAGAGTCGATTTCCCCGCCCCGTTGGATCCTAAAATGCCGGCGCGCTCCCCTGGAGAAATCCGCCAGGTCACATCTTCCAAGACCGGTTTCCCGCCCGAACCTTCATAGGAAAAATCCACGTCCACCAGGTCAATCACGGTTTTCCCCAAGCGAGCAGTGGCGAGTTTCACCAGTTCGACCGTGTCGCGCGGTTTCGGCACGTCTTCAATAAGCGCATTCGCGGCATCTAGGCGAAATTTCGGTTTGGAGGTCCTAGCCGGAGCTCCGCGGCGCAGCCACGCGAGTTCTTTCCGCAAGAGATTTTCGCGTTTTTCCGCCGCCACTGCTGCCTGTCGATCCCGCTCGACCCGAGCCAAAACATAGGCCGCGTACCCGCCTTCGAACGGCTCCACATTCCCGTCGTGGACCTCCCAGGTGTCGTGAGTCGCCGCGTCCAAGAACCAGCGATCGTGCGTCACCAGCAACAATGCCCCCGAGTTCGTGGCCCATCTCCGGTTTAGATGCGCCGCGAGCCACGTCACGCCCTCGATATCGAGGTGGTTGGTGGGCTCATCGAGACCGATGACGTCCCAATCCCCAATCAGGAGTCTCGCCAAGGCCAAGCGTCGTCGTTGTCCTCCGGAAAGTTCCTCGACCCGACTCTCCCAGTCGATTCCGCCGGTGAGTCCCTCTAAAACGTTGCGAATCCGCGGATTGGCCAAGACTTCGTGGCGCGCACGTCCGTCCAATAAGACGGCCTCAACGGTGTCGGCACCCGCTAAGACGTCCTCTTGTCCCAACAAGCCGACCCGAATCCCCTTACGCCGGGTGACGAGACCGGAATGGGGCTGCATGGCGCCGAAAAGTATCTTCAACAAGGTGGACTTCCCGTCCCCGTTGCGCCCCACAATCCCGATCCGGTCTCCAGCGGAAACCCCCACGGTCACACCGCCCAGAAGCAACTTATCGGGGTATTCAACGTGGAGGTTCTGGCCTCCAAGTAAATTCGCCATTTCGCCGAATCTAGTTGTCGGTCACGACGATATTCGCGCCGTCCGCATCCGTGTTGATGACTCCGGTGGAGGCGGCGCGCCGATGACGACGTCGCGGCTGGCCACTAGCGGAATCGGAACCGTTACCGAGCTCGAGGCGTCCCGCGGCAGCGCCGAGAGCCGGTTTGTCCTTCCCGCGAGTGAGTTCCTTCACCGGACGCTGCGGCTCGGGACTCTGTTCTTCAAAGTCATTCAATTTAATGGTGTCAACCGTTTCAGGTTCCTCCACCTCATCTTGGGCGTGGGCGGCGGCGGCGATTCCCGCCATGGTTTGACGCACTTCCGGTTTCGTCTCCTTGACCGACTTGGCTTTTGCCCCGCGCCCCCGCTTCGTGGTTGAAGAATTGGTGGAACCGCGGCGAGAAGTCGAATGCTTCACCACGTCTTCCGGCGCTTGGCCGTTGTTTTCCACCGGCACATCGTGAACAATAAACCCGCGCCCATCGCAGCATTCACACTGGGTTGAGAAAGCCTCCACCAAGCCTTGGCCCACGCGCTTGCGGGTCATCTGGACCAGCCCCAGCGAGGTGATCTCGGTGACTTGGTGGCGAGTGCGGTCGCGTCCCAAACATTCGACCAAGCGTCGCAACACCAGGTCACGGTTGGACTCGATGACCATGTCCACAAAGTCGATAACGACAATCCCGCCGATGTCGCGCAAGCGCAACTGCCTCACGATTTCCTCGGCGGCCTCAAGGTTGTTCTTGGTTACCGTCTCTTCCAAAGTCCCACCGGCTCCGATATAGCGTCCCGTATTGACGTCGATAACGGTCATGGCTTCGGTGCGGTCAATAATGAGGTAGCCCCCCGAAGGCAGCCAGACTTTGCGTTCAAAGCCTTTAGCGAGCTGTTCATCAACGCGGTGGGCGGCGAAGATATCGTCTTCACCCTTCCAATGTTGGAGCCGATCTTTCAACTCCGGAGAGAGATCGCCCACGTACTTCGAGATGGTGCGCCAGGCTTCGTCTCCTTGAATCGTGAGGCTCGTGAAATCTTCGTTGAAAATATCGCGAACCACCCGCACCGCCAGTTCCGGTTCCCCGTGCAGCAAGAGTGGCCCGTTCTTGGCCTTATTCCGCTTAGTGTCGATATCCTCCCAGATTTTCACCAACCGATCCACATCGTTACGCAGTTGTTCCTCGCTCGCGCCTTCCGCGGCGGTCCTGACGATCACTCCGTAGCTGGAGGGAATCATGGTTTTCAGAAGCGTCTTCAAACGCTTGCGTTCTTCTTCGGGGAGTTTCCGTGAGATTCCGGTCATGGCTCCGCTCGGAACCAGAACTAGGTGCCGTCCCGCAAGGGTAATCTGAGAGGTGAGACGCGCCCCTTTATGTCCTATGGGATCCTTAGTGACCTGCACCAAGACGAGGTCTCCCGGGTTCAAAGCGTCTTCGATCCGTCCCGTCTTGGAGTTCAGCCCAGCCGCGTCCCAGTTCACTTCCCCGGCATAAAGGACTGCGTTGCGTCCTTTGCCGATGTCAACAAAGGCCGCCTCCATTGATGACAAAACGTTTTGCACCTTGCCGAGATAGATATTCCCGACCATAGAAGTTTGCGTGTGGCGAGAAACGTAGTGTTCCACCAAGAGACCATCTTCCAAGATGGCTACCTGGTTCAAACCATCGCGTTCGCGCACCACCATCTCCCGTTTCACGCTTTCGCGACGCGCCAAAAACTCTGCCTCAGTAATAGGAGTCCGACGTCGACTCTCTTTACGACCGGCTTTGCGGCGAATCCGCTTGGCTTCGAGACGAGTTGAACCTTCCAGGGCTTGGACTTGCGGGTTGGTGTTAGCATCGGCATCCGAGCGGGTTCGGTGACGACGCCGACGGGTCGGTTCTTGATTTTCGCTTTCAGAACAGGTGGTGTCCTGGTTTTGGTTACGAGACTGTCGGCGTTTGGTAGTTCCGTAGTTTTCGTTGTTTGTTGAGGAACTAGAAGTGTTCTTCTCCCCGTTTTCACCAGTCTCGTTCTTTCGATTAGAGCGGGAGTGAGTTTTGTCCTGGGGTTTTTCGGACTCCTCGCTATTCTTGCGACGACGGGTCCGCTTTGACTCGTTTGAATTATTATCGCTGTCTTCTTCGCCACGGTTAGTGTCACGACGATTTTGGTGGCGCTTCTCGGTCGATTCGTTACTAACAGCAGTAAAACTCGACAAATCCGGCGCTTGGAAGAGCAGATTTGCGGCTGGAAGCGCTAAAGCCGGAGCATTTTGGCTACTGGAGGCTTTCTTTTCTCCAGTCGCATTTTTATCAACAGTGGCGTTGGTAGTGGATTCAGTTGTCATATTCTTCTTGAACTCCCGCGTCCCCGTTTTGCAACCACAAACGGAAACGCTCCTGTAATGGCCCGCGGATACCGCCACGGACGGAAGTCTATTCTCGGGGAGGAGAACCGTTGAATCTCAAGGAATCAAGCCTGAATCCGAGATTCGATTCTTTCGCCGACGTAGGTTGCTCTAACCAGCTATCCCGCTGGGACAATCCTACATCATCTCGACGTTTTCTTTTCCCAAAACCTCCAAACACACCCGAAATTCACCTATTTGGTAAATTTTAGGGTAGATTTATGGCGTGATCCAGCTTCTCTATGTCATCGCTTTGCCGATTACGTTTTGAATCGGGGTCACAATGCAATTTCTATTAATTCTACGGAAAGGCGGAAAAAGGTGACCGTCGTCTCAATGGGGCTTGAAAGCCTCGATTTGGCGCGGTGGCAGTTCGGTATTACAACCGTCTACCACTTCATCCTGGTTCCGTTCACCATCGGCATGTCCTTGCTGGTAGCACTTATGGAGACATTGTGGTACCGCACCGGCAAGGAATATTGGCTGAAGGCGACACGGTTCTTTGGAAAATTGTTCCTGATTAACTTTGCTCTGGGCGTCGCCACCGGCATCGTGCAGGAGTTCCAGTTCGGCATGGGCTGGTCTGAATACTCCCGCTTCGTCGGTGACATCTTCGGCGCTCCACTGGCTTTTGAGGCCTTGCTCTCCTTCTTTATGGAGTCCACATTCCTAGGCGTGTGGATTTTCGGTTGGGGTAAGATCTCCAAGAAAGCCCACGTGGTTGTCGCGTGGTTGGTTATGGTGGGTGTTAACACCTCCATGCTGTGGATTATTGGCGCAAACTCCTGGATGCAGCATCCGGTAGGGGCTCACTTCGACCCCGAAACCGGTCGTGCGACCCTCGATAGCGCCGCGGCCTTCTTCTCGGTGGTGTTGAACTCCACCATGTGGCTCGCAGTCTTCCACGTTGTAACCTCTTCTATCTTGCTGGCCGCGACCATTGTGGCCGGTATTTCCATCTGGTGGATGGTTCGTTCCGCAAATGCCGGGGGCATCGGTGAAACCGAGGCTCGCGAAGTGTGGCGTCCGATTGCCCGTTGGGGAATGACTATCATGCTCGTAGCCGGCATATTGACGGTGGCTTCCGGTCACCTTCAGGGTCAGCACCTTGTTTACTATCAGCCAGGCAAGATGGCTGCGGCTGAGGGACTCTGTTCCGGTGAATCCGGTGCTTTGGCCTTGTTCGCGTTCTCTGACTGCCCGACAGACATCCAGAAGGAAGGCGACAAGTGGCCCGTGGTTGAAGCCGGTATCGGTAAGATTCCGGGCGTTTTGGGCTTCGTGGCTCACAACTCCTTCCAGCGCACCATTGCTGGTATGGCAGATTCCTCGGAGCGCACCGCAAACCTGTTCGAGAAGATTAAGGCGGCTGAGCCGAAATCTCCGAACACGGATACCGCCGCCACCTCCGGACTCAAGGGTCAGGGCGATGTGGCTGACTATAGCTGGGCTCCCTACGCTCCCCCGATGCTCATCACTTTCTGGTCATTCCGTTTGATGATGGGTCTGGGCGTCTTCATGGCGGCGCTGGCAATCATCGGCTTGTACCAGACTCGCGGTGGCAAGGTTGCTACCTCTAAGGGTCTGTCCAAGTTGGCTCTCATCACCTTGCCGATGCCGTTCCTTTCGGCAATGTTCGGCTGGATCATGACTGAAATCGGTCGTCAGCCCTTCATCGTTTACCCGAACGTGGATGCTTTCGACGAGAACTACGAGCTCACAAATGTGGGTCTCGGCGGGGTTTACATGCTGACCGGCGATGGCTTGTCCGGCGTGGTCAACCCCATCGAGCTCCTCATCTCCCTCATTGGATTCACCGTACTTTACCTGGTGCTCGGAATCATCTGGTTCCGTCTCCTGGTGCGTTACTCCAAAGAGGGCATCAACACTCCGGCTGCCGATGGCGGTCCGGTCTCCGCTTCTCAAGAACTGACGTTCGCTTAAGGAGGATTTGATCATGGTATTGCAAGTTTTGTGGTTTATCTTGGTCGCCGTCCTCTGGTCTGGCTACCTCATTCTCGAAGGCTACGGTCTCGGTACCGGAATGCTCCTGCGTATCCTCGGTAAGACCGACGAAGAACGCGGCCAGATGGTTCGCGCGATTGGCCCGCACTGGGACGGAAACGAAGTGTGGTTGCTCACCGCCGGTGGTGCGACCTTCGCTTCCTCCCCCGAATGGTACGCGGTCATGTTCTCCGGCATGTACATCGCTTTGTTCCTCATCTTGCTCGCGCTGATTGGCCGTATCGCGGCTATTGAATGGCGCAACAAGTTGAAGTCCGAAGCGTGGCGCTCTCGCTGGGACACCATCCAGATGGTGGCGGGCTGGCTCGTGCCGATTCTCTTGGGTGTGGCTTTCGCTAACCTCGTCCAAGGTATGAAGATTGTCGTGGTCGATCCGAAGGATCCGTTCACAGAGGTCGGAACCGGAAACATCGATTTGTCCGTTCACGTTCACAACCTCGTAGGCTTGGGTGACATGCCCTTCGCCCAGTTGCTGAGCCTGCTGACTCCGTTCGGCATTCTCGGTGGTTTGGTCATCGCCTCCTTGGCTTTGACGCAAGGCGCGTTGTTCCTCTCCTTGAAGACGACCGATGCGGTTCACGATCGCGCTGTGGCTTTCGCTCCGAAGGCTGCTTTGGCATCGACTCTGCTGACTGCGGTCTTCGCCGTGTGGGGCACCTTCGCGTTCAAGGGCGAGGGATTCATCTTCGCGTTGATCTTCTTGGTCATAGCGGCAGTATGCCTCATCGTGGCGTTGCTCTTCGCTTTCCAGAAGAGCTCCGGCAAGGCCTTCATCTTCAACAGCGCGGGCGTGGCCTTCGCTGTGGCGTGGGTGTTCGCCATGATCTACCCCTACGTCATGAAGTCCTCTGTTGATCCGGCGTACTCCCTGACGATTTGGGATTCCGCGGCTTCACCGGCTACGCAGATTGTGATGACCATTGCGGCCGTCATCCTCGTGCCGGTCGTGCTCGGATACACCATCTGGTCGGTGTACATGTTCCGCGCTCGCATCGCTCCGGCTCCGGCTGGTGGCCTAGAGCCCGGAAATGTGCGCGCTGGCGCTAACTTCTTGGTGGGCTAATCATTTAGTCGCGGTCACTCCGCCGGGCGGGTTGCTTGAAGCAACCCGCCCGCTCCAATTTAAAATCTCAGTTAGAATTTTAGGCCTGAATATGTAAGGGTTAACGGGTGAAACCGATGGATCCGAGGCTTTTGAAATACGCGAAAAGCGCGCGTGGCTATATTATCTTCATCACCATTTTTGGTTTTCTCTCCGCCGTGTTCATCATCGGCCAAGATCTCTTGATTGCGAAAGCCGCCTCGAACGTCATCACTAACCACGTTGGCTTGGATGTGGTGGCTCCCACTTTGCTGGCCTTACTGGCAGTGCTCTTCCTCCGAGCCCTCACCTTGCTGATTCGACAGTGGTTTGCCCACCGCGCCGCCACGGGAGCCATCAAAGAGATTCGCGCCAAAGTCCTCGACCACGCCACGAAACTCGGGCCACGTTGGCAAGTCCAACACGGCCAAGACACGGTGACCACCGTGGTGCGGGCGCTAAAAGACCTGGACGCCTATTTCGTATTCTTCCTCCCCGAGCTATTGCTCTCGGTGACGGTCACCCCGCTGACACTGCTGGTGATTCTGATTCTGGACTGGCCAAGCGCTATCGCTGCCGGCGTCACTATCCCCCTCATCCCCCTGTTCATGATTCTCATCGGGAAACTCACCCAAGACTATTCCGATAAGCGCCTGGCCTCCATGAAACGCATGGGTGGGCAACTTGTTGACCTCCTGTCGGGTCTAGCCACCTTGAAGGCGCTGGGACGCGAGAAAGACCCCGCAAAACAGGTCAAGCGTGTGGGCTACGAATACACCCGCTCCACCATGGCTACCTTGCGAGTCGCGTTTATGAGCGGCGGAGTGCTGGAGTTCCTCACAACCCTTTGCGTGGCTATTGTGGCGGTCGAAATCGGGGCACGCATGATTGGCGGTGGTATGGATCTTTTCACCGGACTCGTCGTGATTATGCTGGCACCCGAAGTCTTCGAGCCGCTGCGCCAGGTCGGGAAGCAGTTCCATGCTTCTTCCGATGGGGTGACTGCTGCTGAGGCGGCCTTCAATATCCTCGAAGAACCCCTGACCGAAACCGGTAACCGCCCCGCCCCGAATCTCAAAACCTCCCGCATTGAGCTCGTCAATATCGGGGTGAAAGCACGCGGCATGTGGGCTCCCGCCAGTTTGTCCGCCACTCTCGAGCCCGGGAAAATCTATGCGCTCTCCGGTCCTTCTGGTTCTGGAAAAACCACTACGGCGATGAGCTTGCTGGGCTTGCAGGGTCTAGATCTTGGCTCCATTCTTATCCACACGGAAGGAACCGAAACTATCGAGCTCAAAGACATTGACCCGAGTTCTTGGTGGAGCCAATGCGCGTGGGTTCCCCAAAACCCTGCCATTCTCCCCGGCACTGTTTTAGAGAACCTTGGTGAAAACGAGGCCCAGGAGCCGAGCGAGGCCCTCCTGGAGGCGGCGGAAATCACCAAGTTTGCCCAGGTTGTCGCGGCCCTTCCCGACGGGTGGCAGACCTTCCTCGGTGCGGGAGGGGTCGGTCTTTCTGTCGGACAGCGTCAGCGACTGGCTTTGACCCGCGCGCTTACGGGAGATTCCCAGTTAATCGTGTTGGATGAACCGACGGCGCATCTTGACGCCAACTTGGAGACCCTGGTAATCGCCGGTATCAATGCGTTGAAACAGCAGGGGAAAACCGTGGTTGTCATCGCCCACCGTCAAGCCGTGTTGAATATCGCAGATGACACGATTGCGGTCCAGACGAAAGCCTTTAGCGAGGCCGAACAAGCCGAAGAAGCCGCCGCGATACTCGCCGCAAAGCCGAGGACTCGCGAAAAAGAACGTAAACCGGACGGGCGAGAGGACCTCCCTCCCCTGATTTTGAACCTCGACTTTGCTGATGCGGAGGTGAGCGCATGAACGCGAAACCCTTGCAAAAAGAAACCCAAACTGCCAGCGCCTTCATGACCCGAAAGGAAATCCGCAGCCTGAAACTGGCCTATCGGATGATGCGGTTGAAGCGCGGCAACATGGCGCTGGCGATTCTGCTCGGCGTCCTTACGCTCGTTAGCGCCATTGGCCTTTCGGTCATTGCCGCCTGGATGATTGCTCGCGCCTCCCAGATTGATGCCCTGTGGATGGATCTGGCGGTTGCCGCGGTCAGTGTCCGCATGTTTGGCATCGGACGAGCGCTCTTCCGCTATCTGGAGCGTCTCGCCTCCCACAAGGTGGCGCTTTTGGGGGTCGCGGATTTGCGTCACACGGTTTACCGGATTCTTGCGGGCCGCCCGACCAAGAACATTGCCGCGCTACGCCGCGGCGAGATTCTCGCCCGCACGGGCGGAGATGTGGATTCCGTCGGCGATTTCGTCGTGAAATCGGTGCTTCCCGCCATGGTGACGGCGATAACCGGTCTGGGGACGGTGATTCTTTTTGCGTTCCTCTCCCCCGCGGCCGCCCTTGCCTTGGCGCTGTGTCTCATCCTCGCCGGCGTTATCGGGCCACTCTTGACGATTCGTTCGGCGCGAATCGCGGAGTTGGCCGCGCAACAAGCGCAGATTGAGCTCACCGCGAGTGCCCAAACCTTGATGATGAACGCTTCGGAGCTCGCTGTTTCGGGACGACTCCCCGAAGCCCAAGCCCACCTGGAACGGGTCGAAAAAGAAATCCAGGATCTCAAAGACAAAGCCGCTAGGCCCTCCTCCATTGCTAGCTTTATCGACAATTTTGCGATGGGTCTAGCCGTATTGTGTGGCTTCCTGATTGGCACGCCACTGGTTCTGTCGGGGCAACTTTGGGACGTGAACTTGGCGATTCTGGTTCTCGCCCCCCTGGCAGCCTTCGAGGGCACTTCCCAACTTGCCCCCGCCGCGGTTCAGCTCGTTTCTTCCGGTGCCGCCGCGACCCGTTTGATTGACCTGATGGGCGGGGCTAACGAAGTGGAGAAAGCGCTGCGGGTGATTGAGGCCGAAGACAAGTCCGGAGCCACGGTAGTCTCCCCAACTTTGAGCGCAGTTGCGCAAGGAAATCCCACCAAAGAACCTACTACCCGCAAGAGCGTCCTCCTCCCTGACCCCGTACTCGTGGCCAAGGATCTCGCTATAGGCTGGCCGGGAGGGCCCGTGGTGGCTCAAGGCATCAACCTCGAGCTGCATCCCGGGAAGGCGCTTGCGGTGGTGGGTCAATCCGGCATCGGCAAGTCCACTTTGCTCTATACCTTGGCGGGACTGATTCCTCCCGTCTCCGGCTCGCTCACGGTGGGTGGACGCAATCTTGATGAGCTCCCCCGCGACCAGGTGGCATCAAGGATTATAATGACCGCCGAAGACGCCCACATTTTCCAGACCTCGGTTTTGGAAAACATTCGCGTGGCGAGAGCCAATGTCGGGGATCTCGAGGCCCAGAAACTGTTGGAACAAGCCGGAATGGGCGCTTGGCTCCTAGCCTCTCCAGACGGCCTGAATACCTCACTTGGTCTTGACGGCGCGGCACTCTCCGGAGGGGAGCGGCGGCGTGTTCTCTTGGCGCGCGCGCTGGCAACGCCGGCGCAGTTGCTGGCCTTGGACGAACCCGGGGAGCATCTGGACGGGGAGATGGCTGACCAACTTGTCACAGATCTCCTCACAACCGGTAAAAGCGGAGAACGCGGGGTGCTACTGGTGACGCACCGTCTAAGTGCCCTGGGGGTAGCCGATGAGGTTTTGGTTCTTGGGAAAACCACCCCCGAGTCCCCTACGACCGTGATTGCCCGCGGCACTCACCAGGAACTTATTGAAACCCAAGCGGAATACCGTTGGAGTCTAGAACAGGAGCAGTCCTACGTCTGAATCACCCGCACCCAGCCCAAAAACTGAAGACACTTTGGAGAGTCTCCGCCTTAAACTCGACACTTCCACCCGTTGGAATGCGATGAGCCAGCGGATTACCACCGCGCTTTTGGAGGACACCGAAGAAGAGGATGCCCTGCGGCTTATCTGCCAATCCGTGCTGGAGGTCGCCGAAGCCGACACGGTTCTCATTGTTTTGCCGAGTCTCGGGGAGAAATATATCTGTGAGATTGCTGACGGGGAGGCCGCAAGGGACGTGATTGGTCTGGAGTTTCCCCCCGAGGGACGCGCCCAATCGGTCATCCGTTCCAATGTCGGCATGATTGTCCCCTCGATGGAGCGCGCTCATTCCCTCCGCGTTCCGCAACTGTCTCGGTTCGGGCCCGCGCTCTACGCTCCGATGAGCGCCCACGGGGTTGCTACCGGTGTCATTATTGTTTTTCGAAACCCCGGACGAGACGAATTTACCCAGCCCGCCCTCCAGGCAGCCGAGGATTTGGCGGCGCAGGCTACTTTGGCGCTGCGACTGGCGGCGATCCGTCACGCGGAGGATCGGGCGAGCCTGTTGGAGGAACGCCAGCGGATTGCTCGCGATCTTCATGACCTTGCTATTCAACAACTGTTTGCCACGTCCCTCCAGTTGGGAACCATCAAGGATGATTTAATCGCGGGGGTCGCGACTCCCGAGAAGATTACGGAATCTATAGACCAGGCCTTGGCCGCAGTGGGAGATTCGGTCAGCCAGATTCGCCAAATCGTGAGCGGGCTCAAAGAGTCAGACTCCCCCGCTTTCAACCTGGTAGATGGGCTGTGGCATGAGACTTCCCTGGCTAGACGCTCGCTGGGGTTTGCGCCCTCGCTAGTTTTAGCGCTCAACAACGAGGTTTTCTCCAAAGACAATTCAGAGCGTCTCGACTCTGAACTTGTAGAGATTCTTGATGAAAACGAGATTGCTGATGCTCTGGCTGTGGTCCGAGAGGGGCTCACCAATGTGGCTCGCCACGCTCACGCGACCGAGGTTCTCGTGGAGGTGCAAATCTGGGCCGAATCTGGGTTGGTGCCGCCGGGATGCGGTCATATCGAGCCGACAGTGCCGCTGAAATCGGAAACCAACGGACTGATGTGGGTGGAGATTACCGATGACGGGACAGGGCTCGAAAAAACTGTCGGACGCCACTCCGGGCTGGCGAATATGGCGGCGCGCGCCTCGGTCCATTTCGGCTACATGAACATCGAAAATCGTCCCGACTCTACCCGCGGCACCAAACTGACCTGGTGTATTCCGCTAAGTGTCTAGCTTTTTCCCCTACTGACGTTTTCTTCGCGAAGAAAACGCCGGAGGATAAAGCCCCGGTGCCGACCTACCTGGGCTCGTCGGCTATTATCTCGGTGCGGGTTGACGCCAGGCCACTGCCCGCTGGGAGGCCACCCAGGCGGCCACTTGGGTGCGGCGTTGCAACCCCATCTTGGAGAGCAAAGCCGTGATGTGGTTTTTCACGGTCTTTTCCGCGACCCCAAGCGCATCCCCAATCTCCCGATTGGAAAGCCCATCACCAATCAGTCCGAGAATCTTTTTCTCCGTCGGAGTAAGGGTTGCCGTCGGATCGGCGTGTTTCGAGGTGGTGCGGGTCACCGTGCGTTCATCTAAGAGGGTTCGCCCCATCGCCACCGCCTTGATGACATTCGCGATTTCGACTCCCGCCACGGTCTTCAACAGGTACGCGGCCGCCCCGACCTCCAGGGCCTCAGCCAAAGCCTCATCGTCATCAAAGGAGGTGAGGACGACCGAACGCGCCGAGGGAATCACCAGTCGCAACTGCCGAATCAGGTCGATGCCGGTACCGTCCGGAAGCTGCAGATCCACCAGAACCACGTGAGGGGCCGCTAGCTCCGCCCGCGACAGCGCCTCCCCCACGCTTCCCGCCTCCGCCACGACTTTGAGACCGTCGGCCCGATCCACAATTTCCGCAATACCACGCCTAACGATTTCGTGGTCATCAACAATCATCACGTGAATTTCCGGAATCTCCGCCATCTCTTGCCTTTCTCAAACTCGTCACGCAGTGGGTTCACAATGGGAGCAAAACACTGCGGAACGCCCGTCAATAACTATCTTATCGAGAGGTTTGCCGCAATGGTGGCAGGGTTTCCCCGCCCGCCCATAAACATTGAGTTCGGAGGCAAAGTCTCCAGGGTTTCCCCAAGAGTTGACATAGAGCTTGTCAAAAGAGGTTCCCCCAAATTCAAGAGCGTGGCGCATCACTTCGGCCACCGCCTCCAGAAGTCGCGAAACTTCTCTTTGGCTCAGGTCACCAGCGGGAGTAAAAGGACGAATCCTCGACGCAAATAGCCCTTCATCTGCGTAAATATTGCCGATTCCCGAGACGATTCCCTGGTCAAGGAGTTTGGTTTTCACTGCGCGACGAGAGGAGCGGAACTTCGCAAAAACCCGTTCAAGGTCCAGATAGGGATCCAACACGTCCCGCGCAATATGTTCGAGCCCTACCGGCAGGAAAGCCCGTGTGGTTCCAGCACCCGCAGGATAGCCGTCAGCCGTGGGAGCTAGGGGTCGGGTCTCCACGTGTCCGAAAGTTCTTTGGTCGCAATAGGCCAAAGCTTGGGAGTCACTCAAGGTAAAGCGGAGCCTCTCATGGCGCAGTCCGGGAGAGGCGCCCTCGACGAGCCGCAGTTGTCCGGACATTCCGAGATGGAAACAGAGCGCCGGAGGTGAATCGGGCTCGGGTACTTCCGTATTCTCCGTCTCCCCTGAGGGCCTTTGAGCAATGCCGCTAAACTCCATCCAGAGGAATTTTCCGCGCCGCACCACAGCCGAAATCTCTCGACCGACCACGTCTCGGTGTAACCGGTCGATACCTCCGACCTGGTAGCGCAAGGTTCTAGGGTGGGTCGACTCGCTTAGTGTTGCTATTGTCTTTCCGAGCAAGTTTGCTTCTAGATTGCGCCGAATGGTCTCCACCTCAGGCAGTTCAGGCATCGGACGGTTCCTCGGGGTAACGTTCGAACAAGGTATCCATGACGGCTTTCGCGGCGTTGTGCTCCGCGGTCTTCTTGGAGCTTCCCTCGCCCTCGCCCCAGATTTCGCCGTTCACCTCCGCCTTGACGTGGAAGCGCTTATTATGGTCGGGGCCTTTCTCGGTGAGATGGTAGGTCACTTCTCCCAAGCCCCGCTGGTTCAAAGTTTCTTGGAGGTTAGTCTTCCAATCCATCGCTACCGCGCGCCGCGGAGCATTGCGCAGCAGGCGACGCAAGTGACGCTCCACTACCACCCGAGTCGACTCCAGACCGCTCGACAAGTACGTTGCACCAATCAAAGCCTCCAGGGTGTCGGAAAGAATGGAATCCTTATCTCGCCCGTTCTGACGGTCCTCACCCTTGCCGAGGAGGAGATAGTCCCCGAGCCGAATCTGGCGGGCGACCTCAGCCAAGGGCTGTTGGGAAACGGTGGCGGCCCGCATGGGCGCCAAGTCGCCTTCCGGCTCATCGGGATAGTTTCGGAACAGGTATTCGGTCACGATGATTTGGAGAACCGCGTCTCCCAGGAACTCGAGTCTCTCGTTAGTTCCGGTGGATCCGGTTTTCCCGTGTTCATGGGCGAAAGAGCGGTGGGTCATCGCGACCACGAGTAGCTCGGGATCAACGGTTCCTCCCCAATCTGCCAAGAGACGTGACAAGGTGGCTTTGCGCTCCGCGGGAGTTTTCGGTTCCACTTCGGGGTTTGCTTCGGGGGCTTCTTCGGTTGTTTTCGCGTTCACTGTTTCTCATCCCCGTCACGCAGGGTTTTCACTAAATCCCCGAGAGCTGCCCAGCGCGGGTCGATTACTTCGTGGGCGTGATCGGGAGGCAGCGTATCCCAACGTTCCCCACACCCGGGACAAAGCCCTTGGCAGTCCGGCTCACACAGCGGCAGGCTCGACATGGAAAGCACCAGATTATCGCGAAGCAACGGTTCGAGGTCTATCTCGTTTTCATCGCTGACCGCGAGCACATCCTCGGCATCGTCTCCCGCGTCCTGTCGCGCCGCCTCGAGTTTCTCGGGGAAGAAAAACAGTTGGGTTTCATCGAGTAAAATCGTGTCTCCGACCTCATCAAGGCAGCGCGAGCACTGTGCGGTGGTGGGAATCTCGCCGGTCACGCGGGCGAGAACTCCTTCAGAGAGAGAGGTGAGCTCCACGTGGAAATCTTCGGTCTCGCCAACCAGTTCCACCACGCCGTTTGTCCATTCCGGATTCAGGGAAAATTCCAGGTCTAGCTCGAGGCGGGTTCCCGGATTTCCCGCCAGATTCGTCAAGCCCACCAGGTAGGGAGATTTCCCACCGGTCTTCTTGGAGCCGGAAGTCAGGCGCTTACTCATCGGTTTCACTCACTTCACCAAGAGTTTTGGGATCAAAAGGAGCCCGTTCAGTGAGGATCTTCCGTCCCGCGGCCGATTGTTCCTGGAGTTTCCCGAGGATGCTCTCGAGTTCGCTCAATTTTTCTTCGCAGTACTTATCTGCTCCGCGCGCCAGGTCTTCGGCCTTTTGCGTCGCAGTTTCAATAATCTGCTCGGCGCGTTCTTTCGCCATCACGACAATGCGTTCCTGGTTCACGAGTTCATCGGCGCGCGCATGGGCGTCGGCCTGAATCTGTTCCGAAGCAGAGTTCGCCTTGGCAAGGGTCTCATTGGCTTCTTCCTGGGAGCGTTCAATGACCGCATTGGCTCCGGCCACAATCTGGTTCGCAATCCGAATATCGGCCGGCATCGCCAAGCGCGCCGAATCCAGCAAAGACAGTGCCTGCGCCTTGTTGACCAGAACAGATGAACTCATCGGCAGCGAGCGAGCCTGGGTGATGAGGGTTTCGATTTCGGCCAAAACATCCATTAGCTCCGAGCCCTTGTAGTCCTCCGCGTTCAATTTGGCAATCATCTGTTCGGAGGTGAGAGCCTCGGGTTCTTCCGGCTGAGTTGGCTCACTGGACGCTTCCGGCGAAGCTGTCTGGGTGTCACCAAGGGGAGTTTCCGCAGTGTTTTCCGCGCTTTTCTCCGCGGGGTTTTCTTCGGTGTTTTCCAGGTTTTCCGTCTCGTTGTCGCTCATGGTTTCTCCTCTCATTTCACGTTTTGGTCGAATCTTGCCGCAATCACTTTACCGCGGCGCTCTGGTGGTTTCACCTTAAAAGCCTCATAGAGGGCCTCGGCGGTGTCGATGCTGACCATGCTGTAGACGTCTGCCCCGTAGCTCGCGACTTCTTTCACCATGGAGCTCGACACGTGCATCAGCGCCGGTTTACAGCCCACATAAACAGTCGGAGGAGCCCCGATTTGGCGGTTCATCTGGCTCATAGGGTTCTCGTAATCGAAGTCGTGGGAGGTCCGAAGCCCTTTCGCGATGACGTCAATGTTGTGCTCTTTACAGAATGTTGCCAACAAGCCGTCCACCACCTCTACGTTGACGCGAGTGTCGAGTTCGGCCTCGCGCAGGGTGGTTTCCGTCAGTTCCACACGTTTTTCGAGGCTCAAAGTGGGGGTTTTCTGGGAGTTTCGCGCGATTCCAATCACTACAGTATCGGCAAAGGCCAAACACTGGCGCACCATGTCGAGGTGTCCATAGGTGAAGGGGTCGAAAGTTCCGGGGCAGAGTGCAACAGTCACAATGTAAGACTACCGGCTTTTCGGTTAAGCTAAGGGTTGTGACACGGATTGTAGCGGGAGCCTGGGGCGGAAGGACTTTGCAAGTCCCCAAATCTGGCACCCGTCCCACCTCGGAGCGAGTGCGGGAGGCCGTGTTTTCCAGGCTCGATGCCTTGGGTGCGGTTGAGGACGCACGGGTTTTAGACGTGTTTGCGGGTTCCGGAGCACTCGGCTTGGAGGCCTTGTCTCGCGGGGCTGCCTCGGCGGTTTTCGTGGAGATCGCTGGGGGTTCAGCAAAGGTTATCCGCGCTAATATCGCTGCTCTGGGGGCTCGAGGCCAAACGACAGTCGAGGTCAGCGACGGGGCTCGCTTTGTGACCGGACTCGGAGTGAGTGACAGATTCGACCTCGTGTTTCTAGACCCTCCTTACGCCTTGGCTTCCTACGTGATTACCGAGGTCTTGGCCGGTTTGACGGCTCATCTTGCCCCGGAGGGTTTGATGGTGTTAGAAACCTCGAAACAGTACGCAACCCCGGAGATTCCCAGCGGCTTGATGGTTTCCGCAACTAAAACCTACGGAGATACCTTGGTGAACTTTTTAGAACTCGCCGCGAACCAAGCCACCAGCGGCGGCAACGCCAGGTAGATGGCTTCTTTGATCATCAGCGCTCCGGAATCATTTATGGGCACCGCAATCAGAACCCCGAGGAGGATTCCCAGCGCTAGGGCTCTAAAACCGGGCTCCGAAGTCGGTTTAGTGAAACGCTCCAGGGCCTCCGGATGAGTTTTACCGAGACGATGCAGCGCCCACACCAAGGCCACGACCAAGAATGCGGCAACAATGAGCAAGGCGATAATGTCTCCTCTTGCGGTAAAAGAGCGCAGGACATCGCGGATTTTACCGCCAATCAACGCCGTGTTTTCGGGACTTCCTAAGGTTGACCAAAAACTAGAGATATGGGACGAGCCCAGTCGCGAAGAAATGAACCCGACTCCGAGCATCGCGCCCACACTGGCGACTAGCCACACCGGCACGTGCCACCATCGCAGCCTCCCGCCTCCCGCGAGGATGGCAGCCGCCCCGAAGGCGGCGATGATTCCCGGAGGGCCACCGAAATCAGCGCCCCACATCGGCAGGGCATCTACGAGGAGAGCCACGAGGCCAACCGCGACGAGCCCCAGAGCAGCGAACTTGGTGGAGAAGTATTTTTGAATCCACGGAATGGTGAGGAGTAATCCGGCAATGATGAGAATCAAGTAGGTTCGGTTCGAGACCCCGTAGTAGCGTCTCGAAGCGAGGACGAGGGAGCCCATGAAACCGTTGCGCTGGTGAGCCGAACCCAAAATAATGTCTACGGCTAGGAGCGCGAAAGCCACTGCCGCCAAGAAGGCTACTGGGTGGCGTGAGACTCGTCCCCCTAAAACCAAAACTGCTGCGAGACCCACGGTGAGACCGAGCGAGATCGCCTGAGCCGAGAAGCGGTCTGGGGCGCCCGCCCACCAGGGCAGGAAGTTGAGCAATAAAGCGGCAGGGACGAAGGCGAAAGCGAACTCGTTTAAGAGTTGTACTTTCCCCCAAAATTTGCGAAGTTTCGGGAATTTCAGCGAGCCAAAAGCAATAATTACCGCCCCGAGAAGTCCCAGCCACACAAGATAGTGGAAAACCTGGTACCAGGTGGCGTTCGCCAGCAAACTCGCTTGGGCATGCTTTTGTTCCGCCGAAATCGCGCGGAGAGCAGCAGTAGAGTCTTGGAGGTGAATCGTGAAATCCGGAATGATGAGCCCGCGAGGAATGGTGAGGTCCGGATTCTCGGCTTGACGGGCGGAAACAATCAGTGCCCTCAGGTCTGTCATCGTGATCAGCCCCGTGGCTCGAGTGGTGGAGGTGGCGACGAGCCCGGATTGCGGCTCCCCTGAAGATGGGAAAGCGTTGGTGGCGAAGAAATGTAGGGAGCGTTGCCCCACGTCGGAGAGAGAGGCTACGAGAACTGGTCGGGGGCGGGAACTCGTAAGGTTAGCGAGAAGCAGCGTTTGGAGGCGTTGCAGTTGCAGGGATTTAGACTCGGCGAGGAGAGTTTTGTCGAGTTTGCCTTCCGCATCCCGCAGGGTTTCCGGTTTTGTGGTATCCAGGTCTACTAGGACATCGCTTGGGGCAGAGTCGAGGATGTTTTTGAAATCCTCTGGAAGCGCAGTGGCATTCGGTTCGGCGGCGTCTGGGAGCGGCGTCCAGTGCGGGATTTTTCCAGAGGCGGAAGCGAGAGGAATTCCGGCAAGATTCCCCACCGCGAGGGCGTCTGTCGCGAAAAGAGCCGTTTTTGGCCAGGTGGTTTTGCCGAGATGTTTTTGAAAGTCAGGCAGGGTAGCTCGCGGGCCATCGGGTTTTACGTTTAGCGAAAAACAGGTCTCGTTAGAAACGCTAGCGAGGTCGCGTCCGTATTCATCAAAGACGTCTCCCGTAGCGCGAAGCCCCATCCAGCCCTCGGTGGCACAGGTGAAAGGATTGAAAGATCGCGGAGTCAGCGCCGCATAAACATAGTCTCTCATCAGTTCGGGCAGTCTCGAGTCTTGCGCTTCTAGGTTCGTCTCGAAATCGTCCGGGGAGATTCCGGAAAGACCGATAAACAAAATGCCGGTGGCATTTTTGGATTCTGCCTGGGGTGGAGCCGTGGCGGCGTGGGACACGTTACTCACGGTGAGTCCGGAAGCGAACAATACCGCGATAAGGAGCGTAACCGCCAGCCACTTAACACGGAATTTACCGAAACCCATGGTGAGAGTCTACCAAGTTTAGGACTTGGTAAGATTCTCGCCGTCGCCGAGACGGAAAACGAGACGGGCGAGTTCCGGGTTCCTCGCGAGCTGAGGGTCTGCGTTCACGATTTTGGCGGCAGCGTCCTTGGTTTTCTCGATAATCTCCGCATCCGTAACCAGCGACAAGACTTGGAGCCGCGAGTTGCGCCCCGCTTGGGTGGCGCCCAAAACATCACCTTCGCGGCGAATCCGGAGGTCAGCCTCGGCTAGGGCGAAGCCGTCGCGGGTCGAGGCGAAGGCTTCGAGGCGCTCCACGGCGGGAGTGATCGCGCCGGCGCCGCTGGTCTTTACTGACCTCGCAACTGTATCGGTAGTTACTGCTTCTCCCCCTCCACCCGGAAAATCCAGGGGCGCAATCGCAAGGCACACGCCGGGGCGACTCCCTCGCCCGATACGCCCGCGCAGTTGGTGGAGCTGGGAGAGCCCAAACCGGTCCGCATCGAGGATTATCATCATGGAGGCCTCGGGGACATCCATTCCGACTTCAATCACCGTGGTGGAAACCAAGAGCGGTGTTTCTCCGCGGGAAAAACTGTCGATAGCGCTCTGTTTTGTCGCCGCGTCAAGCCCCGAATGCGCCACCGCGATTCCGATGCCGGAGAATACGGGCATGGCGGCGAGGTATGTGGCGGTTTCTTCTACTGTGTGCAGGACTCGGTCGGGAGCGAGCTCCTCTAAGTTCTCACCGTTACTTGGGTTCCACCCGCCAGTCTCCAAGTCTTCCGGGGCGCTCTTCGTGCTGCTTTTCCCGCGCGCGGCGCTCTCCGCGGGATCATCGGGGGCAATCTTGGCACACAGCACATAGACCCTCCCTCCGGCCCGAATTTCCTCCGCGGCCCGCGCCCAGGCCCGCGTCACCCAGGTCACATTGGCTTCTGGCACGAGGAAGGTCTTGACCTCCCCGCGACCTTTGGGGAGCTCAGACAACACGGAAACATCGAGGTCTCCAAAGACCGTCATCGCGACGGTTCGGGGAATCGGAGTGGCGCTCATCGCCAAGAAATGCGGGGCGCGCTCACCGGAGGACAGCAGCGCCACACGCTGTTCCACCCCGAAGCGGTGCTGTTCATCCACGACGGCAAGTGCCAGGTTGGAGAATTTCACGGTCTTACTCAAAAGCGCGTGGGTTCCCACCACGAGCAGCGACTCACCGGCTTCCAAGGCGGCCTGGATGGCTTTTTTCTCCGCGGCGGGAGTGGAGCCGGTCAAGAGCCGCAGGGGCACGGTTTCGGCTCCCGCCTCGAGTCCCGCGAACCCGCCGAAGGGATCTCCGAGGTCTCCCAAGAGCTTCGTCAAGGTCTCGAAATGCTGGTGGGCGAGGACTTCTGTGGGGGCCATGAAGGCGGCTTGATGACCGTTTTGAACCGCCAAAAGGGCCGCGAGCGTCGCGAGGACTGTCTTTCCGGAGCCAACCTCGCCTTGGAGGAGGCGATTCATCGGGGTTTCTCGCGCGAGGTCCCCCGCAATCTCCGCCCAGACTGTTTCTTGGCCCTTGGTGAGTTCGAAGGGCAGTCGTGCCAAAAAGCGCTTCACTAAGGGCTCGCCGCTTTCCCCTCTGCGAGCCTCCAAGTCGAGCCCCCAGGCGGGACGGGCTTGAATTTGGCTTCGGGCTTTGGCTAGAGCCGCGCCGAGAGTAAGCCCTTCCCGAAACCGCAGATAATCCGAGGCCAGGGCGTGCTGTTCATCGTTCTCCGGGTGGTGGAGCCAGCGCAGGGCCTCCCCCGCGCTGGGCAGCCCCCAAGCTTCGCGCAAATCCGCGGGAATCGCCTCGGGGACGCTTTCCAGGGTGGCAAGCTGGGTTTCGATGAGTTTCTCGATTTTCCAAGACGGCAAGCCCGCAGTCGCGTGGTAGAGCGGCTGGGGACGCGCGGAGAGCTCGCGAGCCACCTCGGGATCGTAGTCTTCCAGGACTTGATATTCCGGATGAGCCAAGAAAGCGTCGCGCTCCCCGCCGGAGAGTTTTCCCGCGAAAACCCCGAGTGTTCCCTTTTCGAGACGCTTCGCGTGGAAACTCAAAGCGGAAGGATGTTTGGCGAAAAACCGCACCGTGAGACGCCTTGCGCGCGCCCCCCAAAGCGTGTCATCAAGACCGAGCTCATCTTGTAAAACGACCGTCAACATAGCCTTATCGTGGCGGCGAGTCCAACCGAGTTCCGAGGACATCACCACCGCAAACAGGGTCACGTCCGCTCCGGGCGTGAGCGTGTCGAAACGCGTCAACTCCCCCCAGCGATACATCCGCCGCGGCGGATACCACAAGAGGTCACCAAGGGTTTCCAAGCCGAGATGGGCGAGCTTCGAAAGGACAGTCTTCCCCCGCACCAGGTGGCTCAGCGGCACGTCAAGGTTCATCATAGTGGTAACTCTACTAGAGGCCTCTGCGTGAAAATTCGACCTCCGCAATGTTAGGAGTGGATTCCGAGCAGTGTCGGGCCGGTTTGTCCGCCGTAGTAGGTGATGAGCTCAATCTGGGGATCCAAGGCGACCAAACTTTGCAGACTCATCCGATCCGGATTGGCCTGGGTGGCACCGATAACCGCGAAGAGCTCCTTGGTCTCTTCCCCACTGAAAGCCAGGAGCCCATCCAACTGGGACTCGAGGTGGTCGCTCATTTTTTCCACGCGAATCTCGCTCAAGATTCGCTGGATTTCCCGCTCCAGACCGCCGTCAGGAACGAGAGGGAGAGAGCGCAAATCGACCTTGGTGAGTTCTTCACACAACCACACAGCGGAGAGTTCATCAACGGTTGGCGCTAAAACCAGGCTTCGTTCGGGGTTCTCGCTCAAATTGCTTTCGACAAATTGTTCGGCCAGTTTACGGGTGGCTTCCGAGGCGGGAATCACCACTACCGGCCCCTTCCTCGTCCCGAGAGCCCAGTCTATTTGTTCGGCCTCCCCAGGTTCCAACAACACCGTCGCTCCCCCGCGGGCAAACATTTCCATCAGCGCCGGAGCCTCGCTCAAAACCAGCAAATGCGCACGGGGCGAGGCCAAGGGCTTTTTAGTGAAACGAGAGAGCAACACCACATTGCCCCGCTCCGGCAGGGGATCTTCCTCGGTCGAATCGGGTAAAGTCATGCCGGTTTCGGAAAGGTGTTCCAGCAATACGCCCTGCGGCGGGTGGGGCAAAGCGGAGAGCGGAACCGCAGTGTGGACGTGCGTCGTGAAAGCACCGAAACCAATCTCGTCCACGCTCCCCGTCAACAGCACTTCGGAACAAGTAGAGCTCAAGGCCCCGCGCTGTTTCTTCAGGTCCGCCGCGAAGCCTACCTGGCAGAAAGTCACTGCGAATTCCCCCCCGGGCGGAGTCGCGCGCAGTGCCTTGGTCAGCGTGCGAGAACGGTCGGCCCACTCGGAAAGCATCGCGGAAACGAGTTCCACATTTGCGGGAGCCTCCCCTTCAGCTTCGGCGGCCACATCGGCGAGGCTCGCGATAATCAGGCAGGCTCCGGCCAACCCCGCGTCTCCCACTCCCCGATTCGCATCCGCGGAGTCAACGGTTCGCTCCTGGGCTCCCACCAGAGCGGTCCCGATAACTTGGGAGAGAGTATAGAGTTCCAGCTTTGACAGCTCCTCGTTTACCGCGCTTGCCAGGGAACTGAGGCCGTATTCCAGGCCGGCATCCCCATCCAGAGCGCGAAACTCGGTCTCAATGGTTTCCGCTGCCATCACGAGGTCAGCCGGGCGTAAAATCGCGGTGTCACGCCAGGTTTTCGCCATTGCCCCAAAGAAGGCTGCGAGAAACATGCCGGAGGCTCCACGGGGATACTTCGCGGCAACCCCAGCCAAGTTCGCCGTATATTGCCCGGGTTTCAGTCCCGCCGAGAGACCCTTCGAAAACCTCGCGATCCCAGACCATGAGGCGAGAAGATTCGAACCCGTGTTGAAATTCGGAACCGGAAAGGTGTTTAGATCATTCAACAAATCAGCCGATTCAGCTAAGAGATCAGTGGTGCGTTCCACCCAAATCTTCAGGTCTTTCGTCTCTAGCCTTTGCCTTAAAGTATCCACTCGAACTCATTTCACGTTGCGCTACCTCGCTATCCAACCTACGCGCTTGGAAAGTCAAAGTTCCTGTCCCACCCCGACAGACCCGGTTTCACAAGACAAAATTGCAGGGCTGGTCTCACCGGAAAACCGATGAGACCAGCTCAATATCGAAAAAATTCTTCTAGTGAATCAAGAAGAAATTAACGATGAATCCCAGTAGAACTGATACCGCAATCGAAACTACTCCCGGCAGCAAGAACGGGTGGTTGAACACATACTTGCCGATTCGGGTAGATCCGGTGTCGTCCATTTCGACTGCCGCGACCGTAGTCGGGTAGGTCGGGAGGAGGAACAGACCGGAAACCGCGGCAAAAGATGCCACCATGGTTCCGACTCCCGCGTTCATCGCGATGGCCACCGGCATCATTGCCGCGGTAGTCGCCCCTTGGGAGTACAGCAGCGCGGAAGCAAAGAACAGCACCACGGCCAACAGCCAAGGATACTGCTCAATAATGCCGCCGCCCAGGGCCTTAATCTGATCCGTATAGCCGTTGACGAACGTATTACCCAGCCAAGCCACGCCGAGAATACAGCAAGAGGCTGACATTCCGGAACGGAACGTGGATTGCGTAGCTACTTCCGCCGCAGAGGTACGGCTCATTAAAAGGATTATTGTCCCCGCCAGCATCATGATGGTCATGATGGCAGCGTTGCGCGGCAGGTAATCCCCTGGAATCAGTTTGATGGAATCAGAAATCAGCAGGGCATACACAATGACGATGAGGATGGCTGTTCCGAAAATCGCCACCGAGGCCTTTGCTCGCGGCTTAATATCGTATTCCCCCTCCCCGTGCATGGTGATCAGTCCCGCCGCTTTACGCTCTTGATAAACCGGGTCTTCTTCCAGAGGCTTTCCTTGGAAATTCGCCACCAATGCTCCCACCATGCATCCGATGAAAGTAGTCGGAATCATGGTTGCCACCAATTGCAGGTAGGAGACTCCCATGGGTTCAACAAAAGCAGCCATGGCAATCATGGCGGCGGAAATCGGAGAGGCGGTAATCCCGATTTGGGAAGCCACGGCAGAAATTGAGAGAGGCTTTGAAGGCCGGATCCCAGTTTCTTTTGCGACTTCAGCAATAACCGGCAGCGAGGAAAAGGCCACGTGTCCAGTTCCACAAAATACTGTCATGAAGAAGGTAACCACAGGCCCGAGGAAGGTGATTCTTTTGGGATGTTTGCGGAGCAGTTTTTCTGTCACCATGACAAGAAAATCCAACCCTCCAGCGGCCTGCATGGCAGCAATGCACATGATGACTGCCATAATGATGCCGATAACGTCCCAGGGAATGCCGGTGGTGGGATCCACTTTCATTCCGGTCAGTGCCAGCACCGCAACGCCGGCGCCACCCGCTAAGCCGATGCCCAGGGAGCCCATGCGAGCCCCGATGAAGATGAAGAGAAGGACAATAATGAATCGAAATGCCATTATCATTTTGATCTCTTTTGTTCAATATTTGTAATGGCTGCCAGGGCTACTTCACCGGAAGACCGGTTTCGTCATCAGCCCATACTTTCCCCGAGTAGCGGGGTTTCATGAATGATTCCAGGGTTAAGACCTTGTCGACGTCCTCCGCGGCCATAAGTCCCTTCTCGACGACCAGTTCCTTAACGGATTTTCCGGTTCGGGCGGCTTCTTTGCCGATCACATCGCCGTTATGGTGGCCAATGATGTCGTTGAGATAGGTGACGATACCGATGGAATTGTCCACGTACGCCCTACAAACTTCCCTGTTGGCGGTGATTCCATCAACGCACTTGGTTCGCAAAGTGTCACAGGCCGCCGTCAACAAGGTGAGGGATTCGAACATGGACTCGGCCATGGCGGGTTCCATCACGTTGAGCTCAAGCTGTCCAGCCTCTGCCGCCATAGTCACCGTCACATCGTTTCCAATCACCTTGAAACAGACCTGGTTGACCACCTCAGGGATCACCGGATTCACCTTGGCGGGCATGATTGAAGAGCCGGCCTGTCGCTCCGGCAGGTTGATTTCATGGAGGCCACAGCGCGGCCCCGACGACAGCAACCGCAGGTCATTGCAAGTTTTGGACAGTTTGTGGGCGAGGCGTTTCAGCACTGCGTGGACTAGGACATAGTCGCCATTGTCGACGGTAGCTTCGATAAGATCTTCCGAGGAGGTAATGGGTAGGCCCGTTACTTCCGCGAGTTTCTCGGCAACCAGTTTGGTATATCCGGGTGGAGTATTCAGCCCCGTCCCAATAGCGGTAGCTCCGAGATTCACATGCAGTAGCTCTGCTGCTTCACGGTTTAACACCGCGATGTCCTCCCGCAGGTTGGTCGCCCAACCGTGAAACTCTTGGCCTAGAGACATGGGGACCGCATCTTGAAGTTGAGTGCGCCCCATCTTCAAAACGTCTTTGAATTCTTCTCCCTTGTTCTCAAAAGAGTCAGCCAATTTCTCAATTTCCTCGCAAAGTCGCTCCACTCCGTGATACATAGCCAGCTTCATCCCCGTGGGATAGGCGTCATTGGTAGATTGGGAATGATTGACGTCGTCATTGGGGTTGATGATGTCGTAGCGCCCCTTTTCGTAGCCCAGCAATTCTAAAGCCAGGTTCGCCACGACCTCATTCGTGTTCATGTTGACCGACGTGCCGGCACCTCCCTGGAACAGGTCGGTGGGGAATTGATCTAGACATCGCCCCTTTTCCAGAATCTCATCGCAAGCAGTTTCGATGGCTCTGGCTTTGTCATGCGGGATAGCATGTAGCTCCTCGTTGGCGAGAGCACAGGCCTTTTTCACCTGAACCATGCCAATAATGAACTCAGGGACATCCGAGACTGTTTTCCCAGAGAACCTGAAATTTTCGATAGCTCGCAGCGTGTGTACCCCGTAGTAAACGTCCGCCGGAACTTCTCTTTCGCCGAGGAGATCTTCCTCTACGCGTGCTTCCATAAGTTTCACTTCCTAACTTTTAGCCTGTGATATGGAATTATTCGTGATCGCATATTGGGTATTTGCCAGATTCCCGCCATTGCGAATCCGAACAATACTATTCTAATGCCGATTAAGTCTAAAATATGGACGAAACGAATAGTTTTGTTTTATAGGGAGAATTTAATGTTAGGAATTGGCGACCCGTTGACGATTACTTTACTTTTATCGGCTGCTACCTTTGCCGGTTTTGTGGATTCAATTATTGGGGGCGGCGGGTTGATCCTTATTCCGGCTTTATTGCTAGGACTTCCCTCCTTACCGCCCTCAGCCGCCTTGGGAACTAATAAAACCGCAGCAGTATGCGGAACACTGCTCGCCGCCATAACCTACCAACGGAAGATTCCCACACCTCTGACTCAGCTCTTATCCCTTGGAATTCCAGCAATATTGTTTAGCGCCCTCGGAGCTCTTGCTACACTGAAAATAGATGCTAATATACTTCGTCCAATTATTCTGTTTGCTATTATCATTATCGGATTATTTCTCATATTTAAACCAGAATTCGGTAAGGATGATTTCGACTACCCGATTTCAAAGCGACATCTACTCCTTTTCCTCATAATAATTTCAGCAATTGGTTTTTATGATGGATTCTTTGGTCCCGGAACCGGAATGTTCCTAGTTCTCGCCTTGAGTGGGATCGGCTCCCAAAGCTTCTTGAAAGCAACTTCTTTCGCGAAGGTCATCAACACCGCTACAAACATTGGGGCTCTCTTCATCTTCGCTATCCACGGTTCTATATTGTGGAAACTAGCCATTCCGCTGGCTATTGCCAACATGGCTGGGTCATTCCTGGGCTCTCATCTGGTTCTCGCCCGAGGCACCAGGCTTATCCGAGCCGCCATGCTGGTTCTTATCTTTGTCCTCGTAATCAAGCTAGGTCTCCAGGAGCTGGGAATCTCCTAGATTTGATACCTGAACCCAAAAGGCTTATTATTGTGAGGTTGCTCATTTGGGCGTCAGAGGTTCCTCGAGGATCTCAACTGACTTAGAAAGAACGAAATTCAGGAGATTATTGTGGCTGCGGTTTGTGACATCTGTGGTAAGGGCCCGGGCTTCGGGATGAGTGTGTCTCACTCGCACCGGAGAAATAAGCGTCGCTTCAATCCGAACATTCAGCGGGTGCGCGCGGTGGTGAACAACACCCCCACCCATCTAAATGTCTGCACAAAGTGCATCAAGTCGGATCGAGTGGTTCGCCCCGCTTCCCGCTAAGGGCTAGGCTCGCACTTTTTCTTGAAAAACCGCGCTTCTAGTATTTCTAGAGCGCGGTTTTTCCCGTTCTCATCGGGTTAAAGGACAAATTGTGTGTTTTTTATCCGGGATTTTTGTTGTTGTAGAGCCTTAAAGTCGGGTTGAAAGTTGGTTTGGCTGAACTTTGGGGTCGGTCAAATTGTGTGTCTGTTTTCCCGGGT
>NZ_VUMY01000023.1 GCF_009695935.1 Mobiluncus porci | reverse complement strand
GAGGGATCATCAGCCAAACGATCCACGACCATCCGCACCGCGCGATCCTTAAACTCTTGTGAATACCTTCTAGGCATGTTCCTATCCTCTCAAAAACAGGTAGGAACAAAACCCAGGACGCTTCAGTACGGCTTCGTGGGTGAGGGTGGCGAACCTGTGGGCTTGGGGGAGTTTGGGGGAGAGGAGTATGTGGTTGTGTTTCCAGTCATAGGCGGCGTGCAGACCAATACGGAGCGGATCTTCACCGACTGAAATATTGTTGGTTTCGAGCCAGTAGTGAAGGACAGGCTCAGTGAGTCCTGGCAGGAGCCAGGCAGGACGGAGCGTCTTCACGGCTCCTCCTGTTCAGCCTCAATCTGAGCACGCACATCGTAGGGCGTGGACTTCGCCGCGAGGGTGAGCGGTATTTCGGCTTCTAGCCGGTCATACGCACGATCTACAAGAATTGCAGGTTCAACCTTTATAAATTCGCAAGCGTCGGCGTACACATCAGAGGGAAGCATTCGGCTGCCGTTCACGTAATTGCTGAAGGTTGAAGGGTTGAGGTCTATTGCGCGGCACACCTCTTTGACCGTGTAGCCGTTCGCTGTAATCGCCCCCTTTAATTCCTTGCTGAGAAGCTCGGAAAATCGGGCACCACGTCGAGTTTCGTTCGTCATGTGACCAACAATAACATACTTTCGGCAAACTTGTTTTTCAAATAGGCGATTTCACACTTGCGCGTCCGCCAAATGCGTGATAGATTTGCCGTATGGCAAATACAAACGTTACCCAATGGACCGCTAAGGCTGTCGCTCAAGCGGTTGTGAATTCTGGTAAATCCAAGAGAAAAGTCGCGATTCAGGCAGCGATTCCCGAACGCACTTTTGACAGAAAACTTCGCGGTGGTTCTGACTTCACCTGGGATGAACTGTTGCGCGTCGCTGATGTGACCGGTGTGAACCCATCGCAATTCACGCCCCCCATTTTTCAAATCTCTCGCGAGGTCGCGTGACACGACCTCCACCACCCCTCCCCCCCCCACGACCATCATCACTACCCCTACCCCCCCGCAAAGGAACAAGAAAATGCCCACTATCACCCCAGCTGGCTACTCCCCCAAGCAGGCCGACGAAAGCATGATTATCAACGGTTTTGAAGTAAAACCCGATGCTGACCTGTCCGGCGCTGACCTACGCGAAGCGAACTTGTACGGCGCGAACCTCGCCGGCGCGAACCTCACTGGCGCGAACCTCACTGGCGCGAACCTCACTGGCGCGAACCTCACTGGCGCTAATCTCGCCGACGCCGACCTACACGAAGCGAACCTGACCAGCGCCGACCTACACGAAGCGAACTTCACCGGCGCGAACCTGCACATCGCTAAACTGACCGACGCGACTCTGTACAACGCTAACCTAACCAGCGCTGACTTCACCAGAGCGAACCTACGCGCCGCGAACCTACGCGCCGCGAACCTACGCGTCGCGAACCTGTACTCCGCGAACCTGCACGGCGCTGACCTACGCGAAGCGAACCTACGCGTCGCGAACCTGTACGCCGCGAACCTCACCGACGCGAACCTGTACGCCGCGAACCTGACCAGCGCGAACCTGCACAACACGAACCTATACGCCGCGAACCTCACCGACGCGAACCTCATCGGCGCTGACCTCACCAGAGCGAACCTACACAGCGCGAACCTACGCGACGCGAACCTACGCGACGCGAACCTACGCGACGCGAACCTGTACGCCGCGAACCTCACCGACGCGAACCTCATCGGCGCTGACCTGTACAACACGAACCTCACCGATACTATCGGGCAGCCACTCACCATACACGGCCTCGCCTCCGGAAGCACAACCCTCTCCTACACCAGCACCGGATGGCAACTCACCATCGGCTGCTGGAAAGGCACCCTCGATGAGCTACGAGAACTCATCGCGAAAAACGAGGACTGGCCAGAAGCAAAAGGCGAAGAAATCACACGCCGCCGCCCCATCCTCCAGGCCGCCATCGCACTATGCGAGGCACACATCAACACATACCCCGTAGAAGAGGAAACAGAATCATGACACCTATCACCCCAGCTGGCTACTCCCCCAAGCAGGCCGCCGAAATCCTCGGAGTCGCACCCTGCACCATCTACGACTGGATTTGGCGAGGAATCCTCCCCGCCACCAAAAAAGGCCCCAAACTCTGGATGATCCGCAAACAAGACCTCGACACCTTCATCGCCCCCATAGCCCGAAAGGAAACTTCATGTTAGACAAATTGCTCCAAAAAATCGCTCGGCTGCGTGCCGGACACTTCCTCGACAAAGAGGACCCCGCCAAACGTAAAAAAATCTGTATGTACCGCGACCTGAACGGGCAAGAAATCCACGACTTCATGCAAGACCAGCTCATAGAGGCCATCGAAGCCTACCAAGATGCGGTCAATAATATCGACCTGCATTGGAACCTCGGCTATGTGGCAGCGATGAATGACGTCATCGACCAGCTGCAAGACCTCATGACTAAACCTTATCCCCGAAACGACGGCGATTTGGATATCCCCGAGTTCATACGAGTCAAAAAAACGGAATCAACAAATCACGGCGACGGTGACACCGCCGCTTAACCCCTACAAGGAAAGGAAAAGAATCATGGCACGCACCGCACTAGCAGTAGCACCAGAACCCCAACCAGAACCAATCGAAGAATTGGCCACACGATGGGCACAAATCAAGGCCGACATCGACCAGCTGAAAGCCGAAGAAGACCAGATAAAAACCCAACTGGCCACCCTCGGAATCGGCAACCACGAAGCCGGACCCTACACCATCCAGGTACAGGCACCCCGCCGAACCCTCAACAAGACCCGATTCATGGAAGCATTCCCCGTCAACGAATACCCCACCATGTACTCCATGCAGTTGGACACGACGGCTATCAAAAACCAGATTGCGCCAGCCGTATTGGACACCTACAAGGACGCCGCAGCCACACCGGTAATCGTCCTCAAATAACCCCTCCTACCTAGAGAAAAGGAAACCAGAAATGGCTATGGAATTTTCAGACCAAGAACTAAACCAGGTTAGCGATGTTATCGCAGCCTTGGACGAGCGCAGCTTCAACGAGCAAGTCAGCGAAACCCTGGCCGACCTGATTAGCAAGGTTCAGGCACAAGGCGCCAAGGGAACCCTGACAATCAAACTGATTGTCGAACCAGTCTCCTACTCGCAAGACCAGATTCGGATTACCGGCGAATACCAGATGGCACCGCCCAAGCACCAATCCAACCCCACGAAGATGCGCTCCGTCAACCTGGACCAGCTGACCCTGTTCCAATGGGTGGAAACGGAAATCATTGATGACCCGGAAGATGAAACCGACGATGTTGAAGTCGAAGTAATCTCTGAGGATTACCGGCTGGAACCGGCGCGGAAGCAGCTGGCGGCAGTCTAATGGATTACGACGCACGCACGCAGGAAATCACCCGACTGATACAGCAAATGATCGCCAATCAGCCGCGCTCCCTGCAACGCATCATCGGCCCGTCCGAAATCGGCAATCCCTGCGACCATTGCCTAGCAGCCCGCCTCGCAGGCTGGGACAAGCACGAGGTCGAAACCCCCTGGGTGACCGTCATCGGCACCAGCGTTCACGCCTGGATGGAGGAACATTTCCAGCAGGCCGAAGCCCAAGCCCGAACTGAGGGGCGCAGCGACTGGCTGACCGAAGCCCGCGTAATGGTCGGACTTATTGGCGGCAAAGAAATCTGGGGTAGCACAGACCTCGTTGATGTCCAGGGGCGCATGACCGTGGATTGGAAGATTGTCGGTGATTCAAGTCTGGCGAAGTATAAGGCCGGGCCGTCCCAGGTCTACCGCACCCAGGCGCATCTGTATGCGAAGGGCTGGAACGACGCCGGCACACCAATCGACGAAGTGAGTATTTACTTCCTGCCCCGCAATAAGCAGATGCGCCACGGGTTCTGGTGGCACGAACCATATCAGCCACAAATCGCGCTGGCTGCTCTGGAACGCGCAAACCGGCTGCAAATCTCCCTGGACGCCATCGAACAGGCCGCCGGCATCGACGTGCGCGACAAGTGGATCACCAACCTCCCCAGGGACTCAGGATGTTGGGACTGCAAACGCTACCCCGACAAACCTCCACCGACAGACCCGCTGGGACTCGGCCTCACAGCCGCATAACCGAATACCAACGAACAAACACAACAACTAACGAAGGACAAGAAAATGAGCGACGTATTTGACCAAATCGAAGCCTCCATGCAAGGACAAGGCAAAGGCCTGTTCACCCAGCAGCCGGTAGGATCCAGTTTCACTGGAATCATCACCGGTATCGCTTTCACGCAGATGACCGAGTACGGCACGAATCAGCCTGCCGTGTTCCCCTCGGGTGAACCAAAGATGCAGTACGTAATCCGCCTGCACGTTCCGGCATTGGCCACGAACGAGGACGATGGGGCGCGGGCACTCTATATCAAGGCTTGGGGTGCGCAACGTTCCTGGCTGCAGGAAGCAATCGAAGCCACCGGACTAAAAACTTCTGACGGTAAACCCGACGTACGCCAAGCCCTGGCCGTGGGCAACCAAATCACAGCTACGTTTGTGCGTGAGGAACGGGTGCAGGGCAAGACCGGCACCTACACGCAAAACGTGTACCAGTATGTGATTACCCCAGCTGCGGAAGCCAACCTGCAACAGCCGGCGCCAGCACAGCAGGCACCGGCGCAGGTGCCCCAGCAGTATGCGCAGCCAGCACCCGTGCAGCAGGCACCCGCACAACCCCCGGTGCAGCAGTATGCGCAGCCAGCACCCGTGCAGCAGGCACCCGCACAACCCCCGGTGCAGCAGTATGCGCAGCCAGCGCCAGCGCAGCCAGCTCCGGCACAGCAGGACATAGCGAGCAAGGCACGGGAACTCGCTTCCCTTGGCGTAGCACACCCGCAAATCGCGAAGCACCTCGGAATCGAAGAATCCGCAGTCGCCGTAATGCTCGGCAACTACTAGAAAAGACCCCGGCAGGCGGGGAAAGGTCACGCCCCGCCTGCCGGACAAAGCCCGTCCCACCCAACGTCCTCACAAAGAATTCCCATCGCAGTGTTGGGGCAGGGGTGCAAGACCCCAGACGGGCACCAAACAACTAACCACCATCGAAAGGAAGACCAGAAGTGAACAGCGAAACCAAAACCGAGGTGCTGCGCGGCATCACCCGCAGACTCAACCGGTTGCACGACCAGTTGGACAAGCAGCTCAACCCGCGCCCACACAAACCCCCGCAGGATGACTTCGCCGAAGCCTTCCTGAACATGATGAACGAGGCCGCCAAGAAATGACCGCACTAAACCCAGTCCTCGCCGCGGCAATCCAAGCCGCAAACCAAGGCCTCTCCGTCATCCCAGTCAGGCCAGGCACGAAACAACCCGCCGTCCCCTGGAAACAGTACCAGCGCATCCCCGCCACCATAGACCAAATACTCCAATGGTGGCGCGAAAACCCCGGATACGGGCTAGGAATCATCACCGGGAAAGTCTCCGGCAACCTCGAAATGTTGGAGTTGGAAGGCCGCGCAACCGAACAACACCTAGACGACGACATCTTCAACCTCGCCGAAGCCTCCGGCCTGTCAGAACTCGCCAGCCGCATATTCTGGGGCGGCTGGACGGAAATCAGCCCCTCCGGTGGACTCCACTTCTTCTACCGCCTCAAAAACACCCCGGCAGGAAACACCCGCCTAGCCAAAGACACGGACGGCAAAGTCCTAGCAGAGACACGCGGCGAAGGCGGCTACGTCGTCGCAGCACCCACCCCAGGCTCCTTCCACGAAACCGGCAACCCCTGGGAAATCTGCACCTACGGCCCCGAACACATCCTCACGTTGACCGAAGAAGAACATGAAGCCGTAATGACCCTGTTCAAATCGATAAATAAATACCTGCCACCTGAATCACACCAAACCAGTCTCGATCTGACTCACCCCAGCAGCCACAACGAATACGGCTTCGATGCCGGCACCCGCCCAGGCGACGACTACGAGCAGAGAACCACTTGGGCGGAAATCCTCGAACCGGCGGGCTGGACAGCCATCTACACAGCAGGTTCTACGACCTACTGGCGGCGTCCAGGCAAAAACGTTGGCATCTCCGCCACCACCGGCCACGCCACAGACCGCGACCGGCTCTATGTATTCACCAGCTCCACCCAGTTCGAGCCAGAAATCCCATACACCAAATTCGGCGCATACAGTTTGCTGAATTTTGGTGGCGACCACGCTGAAGCAGCAAGAGCTCTCGCAGCCGACGGATACGGGCAACAAGCCAAACAGCTAGTGCCGCACATCCCAGGCATGGAACCTTCGGAACTCTCCGAACAACCTACGGGGGTTTCTAAGGTTTCTAAGGTTCCCGAAGGGGATAACGAAACGGAACCCCCTACCACACTCACCCAGCCGGAACAGAACACTTTAGGACAGGCTGGGACAAATGGGGCAAAAACAGGTGAGGGAACAGACCATACCCCCACCGCAGGCAGCCTCGCCCTCGTCGTATCCAACCCTGACCCGGAACCATCCGCGCCGCAACGCTCCGAAGACTTCGACGCGCTCTGGCTCGCGCAACACTACCAACACCAAATCGTGTACGTCCCACAATGGGGCAAATGGCTCCACTGGAACGGCTACGTCTGGCAACCCCAACCCGAAGGCGGCGGCATCATCCGAGAACTCGCCAAACAACTTTACCGGCAACTACCAACCGCCGGGAAAGGCGCAGCCACCTACAAAACCAAAGTCCTCGCCAGGGCAGGAATCACAAACCGACTCGCAATGGCCCAAACCGACATGCGTCTAGTAGCCGAAAAAGACACCCTCGACCGCCACCCCTACGAATTAAACACGCCCAAAGGAATCGTGAATCTGAAAACCGGCCAGCTAGGGCAGCCAGACCCCACCAGGTGGCACACCAAAACCACTACGGTCGCACCAGCCTGCATGGAAACACCAATGTGGGACAAATTCCTGCAACAGACCTTCGCCGGGAATGCTGAAATGATTGGCTACCTGCAACGCCTCGCCGGATACTCCGCCACGGGCGTAGTCAGTGACCATATACTGCCATTCCTGTACGGCCCCGGCGGCAACGGCAAATCAGTCCTCCTAGACACGCTAATGGCCATACTAGGCGACTACGCCACATCAGCCCCAGCACGGTTCCTCATGGCCGGTCCAGACCGGCACGAAACCGAAATCGCCCGCCTCGACGGACAGAGGTTGGTCGTCTGCTCCGAAATCAACGAAAACGACCGATTCGACGAAGCCAAGGTGAAGCTACTGACCGGCGGCGACAAACTGACCGCCAGACACATGTACCGCGAATACTTCACATTCACGCCCACCCACAAGTTATGGCTCATGGGCAACCACAAGCCCAAAGTTAGCACCGGAGGCACATCATTCTGGCGCAGAACCAACGTCATCGGATTCAACCAGACAGTCAAACCGGAAGATGTGATCGAAAACCTCGACCAGAAACTTGTGGACGCTGAGGGGCCAGGAATCCTGCAATGGATCATCGACGGCGCAAAACAATATCTCGAAAAAGGATTACAGACACCACAATCAGTAAAAACCGATTCACAAGAATACGCGGCCGAAGAAGATACGCTATCCCGTTTTATTGATGAATGCCTGATTATTGGCGGTGGTGATTATGCGCGTGTGTCCAGTTCTGATATGAACCGCACATATAAAGAATGGTGTTACAGGGAAAACGAAACAGAAATATCAAATACCGCACTCGGGCGGGCGTTAAGAGAAATATACGGGCTAGGCAAAGTCCACTCCAGAAAAGGAAATCTATTCACTAACGTCACGTTGGCCAACACCGGCGAAGACACTCCCAAGGATCCGTGGAGCGACCTCGGAGGCGGACGATGAACAACCCTGAAACAGTGAATCGTTGCATACACTCAAACCATACACACACGCCTTTCTGTCTGTGGATATGCTTGTGGAAAACTTTAGTAACCTCTACTGCCCAGAGGGGTAAAAACCTCGAAAGTGTATGGTTTGTGCACGGTTTAGGAATAGTTGAATCAAAAACCCTTCACACCCATTACGGCAGGTTGAAGCATGTTTCATATTGTCTGTGTATAGTTGTGAACAGTTTCTCTCTATGTAAAGTAATAGACGTAAGTAATTATGTAATTAAACACATATATAGGTTAACAATTAAGAAAACCGTTCATAACCTGTCACGTGTCAACCGCCGTCTGGGGGTGGCAGCATGACGACCACCGCCCCCACAGCACCCGCCCAATCCACGCACTCCACGCACCCCGGACTACTCGCACACCAGCCCTACCCATACCAACTTCAAGGGGCACTAAACGCAGTAAAAGGAAAAACATTAATAGCCGACGAACCCGGCCTAGGAAAAACACTCCAAGCAATCCTCTACACCGGACTTATAAAAGCCCGGAAGGTTATTATCATCTGCCCGCCATCACTAATAACAAACTGGACAAACGAAATAACCAACTCCCACCTACTACAAACCCCCACATACGTAAATACCCGAATGGAGGTGCAACCTATTTATGCGAATACGAAAAACCACCACCTACCCACCCAAGGCATAATCATAATCTCGGACACCCTAATCACCGCCCGCCCAAAACTCGCCAATCAATTAGCCGAATGGAAAACAGACCTCGTAATCCTCGACGAAGCCCACCGGATAAAAAATCCTCGAGCCAAACGAACCAAAGCAATCCTCGCCCTCGCCAAAACAACGACACACACCCTCGCCCTGACCGGAACCCCGATAGTGTCCAACCCCCTCGATGTCCTCCCAATCTTGCGATTCCTCAAGAAAACCAGCCACTACCCGGCCAACTACGTCGAACGCTACACCCAGACAAACCATTGGGGTGGACGAGACCCCAGACTCGACCACCTCCCCGAACTCCACCACCTCCTCGAAACCACCACCTGGACAAGACGCACCAAGCAGCAAGTCCTCAAAGACCTACCCGACAAAACCCGCCACACCCAATGGGTAGACATCGACCCCACGCCCGTGCAAGAAACCCTCCAACCACTCATCAACGATGTCTACGCCATCAAAGCTGCCACGCCTCCGAATAAGCTCAACGCCGCCCTCGATGAGTGGGCACAAGACCAAGCCCTAAAGAAAGCCTCCGCACTCAGGCGCTCCACCGGGCTAGCCAAAATCCCCGCCGCAGTCGAATGGGCACAAAACCACCACGAGGGCACCGGCAGGCCACTCATCATCTGGGGCATACACACCGACGTAATCCAAGGCATCGCCACCGGCCTCACCAAGACCCTGCCCAAAACCCGAGTCGCCACCTACACCGGGCAAACCCCGCAAACCGAGCGTGACACCATCACCCGAGACTTCCAAGCCGGGAAAATCGACTTCCTCATTTGCCAAATCATCGCCGCAGGAACCGGACTCACCTTCACCCGAGCCAGCGAAGCACTATTCGCCGAAACAGACTGGACACCCGCCAACGTCGTCCAAGCCGAAGACCGAATCCACCGCATCAGCCAAGACCAGCCCGTGACCATCACCACCCTCATCGCCCCAGGCACCCTCGACCCGATAATCCACAAAGTCCTCACCCGCAACATTCGCACCCTCGACATACTCACCCCCGGCTCCGACCACCGCGTCACCAGCACCAACCCGCAAACCAGCATCAGCCAGATACTCACCCAATGGGCAAAACAACAACTCCAGAAAGGAACCCCACAATGAGCCGAAACCGTCAATCAGCCAAAAAGGCCGGAAGCAGCTTCGAGCGGGCTATAGCCGACTACCTCGCCGCCCACTATCAAGACGACCGCATCGACCGGCGGGTCAAGCACGGCAGCAAAGACCGAGGCGACATCGCCGGATTCCGACACCACGGGCAGCCCGTCGTCATCGAATGCAAAAACACCACCCGGCTAGACCTCGCAGGGTGGGCGAGAGAAGCCGACATCGAACGCGGCAACGATGATGCGCTCGCCGGAATCATCGTCCACAAACGCCACGGCAAAACCAGCCCCGCCGAACAATGGGTAACCATGCCCCTGCGTGAGCTCCTCGCACTCCTCGACGGACAAAGGACACCCGAATGAAAATCTATATCTCAGGACCCATGACCGGCCACCCCGACCACAACCGTGCCGGATTCGAGACAGCAGCCACCCGAATACGTGAAGCTGGACACGAACCCTTGAACCCGTGGCGAGCAGACCTCGCCCACGCTGACCCGCCACTCACTTGGTATGAGTGCATGATGGAATCCCTCACCCTACTCGGTGAAGCCGAAGCCATCATGCTCCTACCCGGAGCGGAACACTCGCCAGGTTCCCGCATCGAACAAGCCATGGCCCAACGCATGAGGCTCACACACTTCGAGCTCACAGACCACGCACCCCAGGAGGAAACCAGCCGATGAACACACCCGTCTGCCCCATCACCAGCCAGCCCCTCCAAAACCCAGGCGACACCGTCCACCCCGAAGCCTGGAGCATCATCATGCCCTGGCTAAACCAGCTGGCCACCTACATGGACGCAGCCCAAGACGCCCTCGGAAAAAGACTCCGAATCCAGGACCCCACCAGCGGCAAACCAGCCATACCCGACACCACAATCCCTATCAACCTCGAACTCCTAGAACCCCTGTGGATAATCCGCTACAACCTCCTCACCTGGACCAGCGAAGCCGCCCGCCATCTTCACACTGTTGTTCCCCCAACCTGGGGCACCATCGGAGCGTTCTGGAAAATCCACCGCCACACCCTCACCCGATGGGAGCTTGCCCCTCAAGCCATCGACGAACTCGCAGACACCTACCGCATCACCCTCAGAGTCATCGACCGGAAAACCACCACCAACATTCTCGGCCTGTGCCCCCACTGCCAAAAACCCGCATACATGCCTCGCCACGCCCAAACCCTCACCTGCCACACATGCTCCACCAGCTTCACCCGCAGCGAAGGACGAGACCAAGCCGTCCAAGCCATCGCCTACCTCTGGCTCCCCACCAGCCAAGCCCTCACCGCCACCCGGCTAATCACCGGGAAAGAACCCCCCAGCCCCGAAACCCTACGCCAATGGGCGCACCGGCAGAAAATCGAAACCCGCCCCTACCAAGGCCACAACCTCTACCAACCCGCCCAAATCGTGCGACACGCCACGCCGAAAACTTGACATACTTGACAAACTGTCACACCATAGTCGTTAGAGTCACTTGAACTGTGACCAACGAAGAATGAGCAGACAACCCGCAGGCTGTCTGCTCAAACCAATTTCAAGGGGACAAACCCATGCCACGCCCCCCAGACACCACCCGCTTCAACCGACAACGCAAAGCCTGGCGCAACCAACAAACCCAAGCCGACGCACCATGCTGGCTCTGCGGACAACCCATCGACTACCAAGCCGACTACAACGACTACACCAAACCCGACCGACTATCCCTCGACCACATCGCCACCGCCAGCGCTAACCCAGAACTTTTCTACGACCCAGCCAACTGGGCACCAGCCCACTGGATATGCAACGCAAAACGCTCAAACAAAAAACCACCAGCAGGACTAGGCAACCGCTCCCGCAAATGGTGAAAAACCTGGTTTTCACAAAACCGTAAAACTGCAAACCACCTCGACAGACACGGGTAGGGGAGTCGAAAAGTTAGGTAAAGACTCGGCAAAGGGTTTCGCGGCGGTAATCTTCCGTCTCCCCCCTGATTGTTGACCCCCCATCGCGTGCGTGAGAAAAGGAACAGAAATGCCTCTGAAAATCGAATACGTCCCGGTGGGGAAGATTCAGCCCCACCCCGAGAACCCCCGGCGCGGCGACGTGGACATAATCCGCGAATCCGTGAAAGCCAACGGCGTGTATCGCCCGCTGATTGTGCAGAAATCAAGCGGCTATATTTTGGCCGGGAATCATACTTACCAGGCGCTGGTTGCTGAGGGCATAGAGCGGGTTCCGGTGGTGTTCCTAGACGTGGATGATGTGGGTGCGAAACGGATCATGCTTGCGGATAACCGCACCAGTGATTTCGGCGATTACGATGATGCGCAGCTGATGGAGTTGCTGCAGTCCTTGGACGGCGACCTGGTGGGAACCGGCTGGGACGATGATGATTTGAGCGAGCTTCTCGCGGGGGGGGGGGGGAGCCAAATGCTAACTAATCCTAACGATGTTCCTCCGATTCCTAGCACCCCAATCACGAAGACCGGACAGCTTTGGTTACTAGGCAAGCACCGGGTTTTGTGTGGGGATTCCACCAAACCGGAGGACGTGGCTAGGTTGTTGGACGGGAAGTTGGCGGATATGTTGTTGACTGACCCTCCCTACAATGTGGCGCTCGGCTCGCATATGCGACCATCGGAGGCTAAGCAGTTACGTCGGCGCACCGATGGGCTGGTTATTGAAAATGATTCTTGGGAATCGGCTGCCGAGTTCATCGAGTTCTTGAAGAAGGCTTTTAGTAACGCGCTGGCCGGGATTAAGCCGGGAGCCGTGTTCTACATCTGGTATGCGACCAGTCAAGAAATGAATTTTCATCAGGCTTGCGCTGAAGCTAATATGCAGGTTCGCCAGGTGTTGGTTTGGAATAAAAACGTTTTCGTCCTGGGTCGGCAGGATTACCAGTGGAAGCATGAGCCGTGCTTGTACGGGTGGAAGGAAGGCGCGGCGCACAACTGGTATTCCGACCGGAAGCAGACCACGGTTCTGGATTTTGATAAGCCGCAACGTTCGGAAGACCACCCCACGATGAAGCCGGTTGAGCTTATGGCGTATTTGATTGAGAATTCGTCTCGGCCTGGTGGGCTGGTTTTGGATTCGTTCGGTGGGTCGGGTTCCACGATGATTGCGTGTGAGCAAACGGGGCGCAGTTGCGTGACTATGGAGTTAGACCCGCATTATGTAGATGTGATTTGCCGTAGGTTCCAGGAAGTCACTGGGGTGGTTCCGGTCGATGCCGCGTCTGGCCGGGAGGTCAGTTTTGTTTTGGAGGAGGTCTAGGCCGATGGCTACTAGGCGCAGGCGGGTTACCGAGAAAGACCGCAAGGCATTAGCCTTGTGGCGTGGTGGCGGTAGTTTCGAGGCTATCGCGGAGGCTCTTGGGTATCGTAGCGCGGAGGCTGCGCTTGGTGGTGCGCAGCGCGCTTTGGAATCCGAGCCAGTCCCAGACCTTGAAGCGCAATGGCACATCGAGGTTATTCGGCTCGACCGTTTGGCCGCATCGTTGTGGGGTGCTGCTTCAAAGGGCGATGCGGAAGCGATAGACCGGCTATTGAAAATCAGCGAGGTTCGCTCCAAGCTACGCAGACCTGGGAAGCCCGACAACATTTCGCTGCTCGAAGCGTTCGAGGAGACCGTGGAGGCTTGCGGAGTTGACGCGCGGGATTCGGCGTTAATCGCTGGAGGTAAGAAGATTGCGCACCGCATCGACCAAGCGACCCAGACAGCGACCGGGGAGGAGGTCACCAAGGCGCTGTATCTGTTGCCGCACTTGAATAAAATTCTTGAATCGATGTTGGCGACTCCCTTGTCGAGGCGTGAGTTCGAGCAGTTGGCTAAGGGTTCTTCTGTCGGGGCGGAGGTGGACGAGCTTGCCAAGCACAGGGAAAAAATCCGGTCGCGGCGCGGCGCTTGATTCCGAGCTGCGCGGCAGCACAATTCCGAGAATCTACACACCCCCGCTGCACGTGCTAGAACCACGCAGCGAGGAAGCCGAATATTGGACTTACGGGTATTCGGTTATTGACTTTGCGCAGGAGATTTTGGGCGAGCGCTTGTTGGATTGGCAGAAGTGGCTTTATGTTCATGCGCTGGAGTTGAACGAGGACGGGACTTTCCGATTCAAAACTATTTTGATTTTGGTGGCGAGGCAGAACGGGAAGACTACTTGGGCGCGGATACTGATTGCCTGGTTCCTTTTCGTGTTCGGAGTGAAACTCGTGTTGGGCACTTCCCAGGATCTGGACACGGCGGAGGAAGTTTGGAACGGGGTGGTTGCGTATTGCGACCCCGATGATGAAGAATCGCTGGAATCGTTGCGTAGTGAGGTGTCTAAGGTTTGGCGGGTCAACGGCAAGAAAGCCCTGCAGTTGAAGGGGCACCGCCGGTATAAGACCAAGGCGACGACTAAGGGCGCGGGGCGTGGCCTATCGGGTGACCTGATTTTCATGGACGAGTTGCGTGAGCAGCGTAACTGGGATGCTTGGGCGGCCATTACGAAAACGACGATAGCCCGCCCTAACGCTTTGACTGTGACTTGCTCGAATGCTGGGGATGCGGGTTCGGTCGTGCTGCATCATTTGCGGAAAACCGCGCATGACCGGTTAGGCGACCCGGACGGTTTGAATAAAGAAGCCCCTGCGGCAGTGCTCGATATTGAAGCCCCCGAGATTGTGCTGACTCCGAAGGGGCGGGACTTGGCGGGTGATGAGCCTGGGTTTGATACGACGATGGGGATTTTTGAATGGTCGGCTCTGCCTAATGCGAATAAGTGGGATCGTGAGGCATGGCAGGCGGCGAATCCGTCGCTGGGTGAGTTGATTAGTGAGAGGACGCTTGTGTCTGCTGCGGAAACTGACCCTGATGAGGTTTTCCGCATGGAATGCTTGTGCCAGTGGGAGGTTGGTAGTTTAGACGGTCCGTTCCCGCCGGGTGCGTGGCAGGGTGGTGTTGATGGTGATTCGCAGATACCTGTTGAGAATCGGGTTGTTTATTGCGTGGATGTTGAGGCTGATAGGTCGCGGGCTTTTGTTGGTGTGGCTGGGTTCCGCGCTGATGGGGATGTGCATGTGGAGATTGCGGCGGCGTTCGACCCTGACCGTATCGGCAAGTGGTTTCAGGCTCGGGCTGGGAATGATGCGTTAGAGGTTGTGGTGCAGGAACGGGGCGCGCCAGCCTCGTCGTTTATTGATGTCCTGGAGGGTATTGACGGGGTTGAGGTTGTGCGTTGGGGCGGCGCGGAACTGGGGATTGGTTGCGGCAGGTTTTATGATGCGGTGCGCAGGTCTGCGCCGGGGAAACTGGTGGAATCGAAACCCTCGAGCGGGTTGCGTGCGTGGCATCGTCAGCAGCCGGTTTTGGATTTAGTGGCTGCGACTGCGGTTACGAAACCGGCGGGTGATGCGTGGTTTTGGGACCGTTCCAAGTCCCCGCAGGGGGCGGCTCCGTTGATGGCTGTGACCGGTGCGTTCTGGTGTTTGACTAGGCCGCAGGAATCGAAGTTTGTGTCTGCTTACGAGACCAGTGATTTGGTTGTTATCTAGCGAAGGAGGTGTGATTGTGGGTTTGTTGTCTTGGCTGCGGGGCTGGGGTTCGCCTGGGGTGGTGTCTGATTCTGTGGCGTGGGACCGTCCTGGTGAGATGGTGGCTTATCAGGTGGCGGCGCGGGCGGTGCTAGATGATATTCCGGCTTCCACCTTGTATGCGTCTTTCCCGCATTTGCGCACCGTGGTGTCGTTCATTGCGCGTAATGTCGCGCAGCTGGGGTTGCATGTTTATGTGCGTGAGGGTGATGATTCGCGGGTTCGTGACCGTGGCTCTGAGGCCGCCTTGCTGTTGGCGCATCCGTCGCCGCAGAAGGTGACTTATGACCTGGTTTTTTCCACGGTTGCTTTCCTGGCTTTGTACGATTCTGCTTTTTGGTGGGTTCGTGAGGAGACCGAGGGGTGGCGGATTGATGTTATTCCGAATGAGTGGATAGTAGAGGTGCGTCACGGCGCGTTTGAGGTGAACGCGATTGTGGTGAAACTGCCTGGACATCATGAGAAGATTCGCATTGAAGCCGAGGATTTGTTGGTGTTCACTGGTTGGTCGCCTAGTAATGGTTGGGATGGTTCCTCGCCTATTCGTGCGTTGCGGGCGATTATTGCCGAGCAGGTCGCGGCACAGAAATTCCGCGAGCAAGTATGGGCGAACGGTGGGCGGATTACGAAAGTTGTGGAACGCCCCGCAGATACGCCTTGGTCGAAAGAGGCGCGCGATAAATTTGTTGAATCGTTACGGGCAGAGTTTTCTAGGGACGGCGCGGCAGCCGGTGGCACCCTCCTGCTGGAAGACGGCATGAAGATGGTCTCCCAGCAGTTCGACGCGGAACAGCTCCAGTGGCTGGACGGCGTGAAACTGTCCATGAATCAAGTCGCGTCCGTGTTTCATGTGAACCCAGCGATGCTCGGATTTTTAGAGCAAGCTAACTATGCGTCCATTCGCGAGTTTCGCCGCTCCTTGTATGGTGACACGTTGGGGCCGTTGTTGTCGCAGGTGCAGGAGCGTATCTCTAAACTGTTGCTTCCACGCCTGGGCGCACCTGACGGGGCGTATGTAGAGTTCAATCTAGCGGAGAAGCTGCGTGGTTCGTTTGAGGAACAGGCTGCGGTGCTTTCTACTTCGGTTGGTCGCCCATGGATGACTGCTGATGAGGCACGCTCCCGGCAGAACCTCCCCGCCCTGGGCGGGGACGCTGAACACCTCGTGACCCCGTTGAATGTTCTGGTCGGTGGTCTTGCCTCTCCAAGGGATACTGCCCCGCCGTTAGAAGCAACCCTTGATGAACCTAAACTGTTGTTACCGCCTCGGAAAACCGGGGCGGTTCTAGTTAAAGCCGTTGAGCTAGTTGAGGACGAAGACCGGGTGGCATTTGAGAAAGTCTTATCGAGGACGTTTAGCCGCCAGGCCGCAGCCATTCGAGGAAAGTTAAGCAAGGCTGTTCCAGGGTTTCAGATGAAAACACCGTCTTGGTGGGACGAAGAACGATGGAACAGTGAGCTGGCAGACGATTTGCATGAGGCTGCGCAGGAACTGGCTGACCGTTTAGGTCCGCAGCAGGCCGAACAACTCGGATTTCCGGCGGGAGCGTATTCGACGGAACGCACTGTTGAATACTTGCGTAAGGTTGCCGAGAACCGGGCTGCGATGGTTAACGCCGCGACCCTTCGGGAAATCGAGGCCGCGTTAGAGGAAGTTGGTGGCGAGGATTCCCTGTTCGAGTCCGAGGGTGACGCGATAGACCATGTGTTTGAGAACGCGGAGGCTTCACGAGTTGAAACTGGGGCAGCGGCATTGACCGCGATGGTCGCCAACTTCGCCCTAACCGAAGCCGCCAGACAAAACACCAATAAAGCAACCAAAACGTGGGTGGTTACCAGCGGGAACCCTCGCTCTAGTCATGCGGCGATGGACGGGGAAACCGTGAAACTGGACGAGGATTTCTCTAACGGGATGCGCTGGCCGGGAGACCCCGTGGGCGGCGCGGAAGAAGTCGCTAACTGTTTATGCACTGTAGTTGTGGAGGTGCCGTAAATGATTCACGTGATTATGGGTCCCCCGTGTGCGGGGAAGTCTACGTTTGTGGCTGAGCATGCGGCGGACGGGGATATTCGAGTGGATTTCGACCGGTTGGCGCAGGCGCTCGGGTCGCCGGTTCCGCACGGTGCGAAAGGTGACGTTGCCTCCGTGGCTTTCCAGGCTAGGCAGGCTGTGATTGACGCGGTTCTCGATGGTGTTGGTGTGGATTCGTGGATTATCCACACCACTCCTGACCCTGTCCAGATGGAGCGTTACAAGGAGAAGGAAGCGGAAATCACTGTGCTAGATCCGGGTATCGACGTTTGTCTGGAGCGCGCGGAGCAGGACGGGCGGCCAGAGGCGAGTGTTGAGGCTATCCACGCCTGGTACAAGAACCAGGACAAGATCAATGAGGAAAAGGAAATCGAGCAAGGGAAAGGCGCAACAATGCGAAAGTTTAAGGATTACCAGATAAGCGGCGTGAAAGCCGGACCCGATGACGGACTGGGCGAGGGCATCTTCGAGGCCTACGCTTCCGTGTTCGGCAATGTCGATTCCTACGGTGACGTGGTCGCTAAGGGCGCGTTCGCTAATACGCTCCAAAAGTGGGCGGAGTCCGGGAATGTTATTCCCGCCTTGTACGGGCATAACATGGGTGACCCGTTCTACAACATCGGCGCGGTCACCCATGCTGAGGAAGATGAACACGGCCTGAAAGTTGAAGTCCAGCTAGACCTCGAAAACCCCACAGCGGTTCAGGTCTACAAACTGATGAAAGGCCGCCGCCTATCGCAGATGTCTTTTGCGTTCGACGTGCTCGCTTCTGGCGAGACCGAAGTGGACGGCGAAAAAGCCAACGAGCTGCGCGAACTCCAACTATTTGAAGTGTCCGTGGTACCCGTTGGTGCGAACCAGGAGACCGAAATCTTGTCTGTGAAATCTCAGGCTGACGCTTTAGCGCGCGGCCTGAAAGAAGGCCGCGTACTCGCGGCGAAACACATAAACTCCCTGCGCAAGGCGCAGGAGGCTATCGGCGAAGTCATCGAAGCCGCCGAAGCAACAAGGGAAAGCGAAAACGCGAAAGCCAGCCAGACGGCCAGCCCGCTCACCCCCGAGAACCCCCAGCAGGTTAAGGGTCAGGAGCCAGCAGGTGCGGGGCACGCAGCAGCAGTCTACGCCTACCTGAAGTTAGCAACCCTCACGGGACAAAACTAAGGGAAAGGACATTACCGTGAACTTGAAAGAGAAACGAGCTGCTGCGATTCGTAAAGCGCAGGAGCTGATGGAAAAAGTACGCGCCGAGAAGCGTGATTTTACTGAGGAAGAAACCGAAATGGCTAAGAGCCTAGCGGCAGAAATCGCCGAGTATGATGCTGCTTTGGTGAAAGCCTCCCAGGCAGAAGCCGCACGCACAGCCCTGGACGCTGTCGCCGGTGAGGAACCGGCTGATGGCACCGGGGAAGCTGAGGACGAAACCGTTAAAGGGCGTGAACCCGCGTCCCTGTCTGAGTTTTTCTTCGCTAAAGGCGGGAAAGAATACGGTGCGAAAAAGCGAGTCCCCGGTTCCACCGTGTCCGTTGCCGGGTTCAAAGCGAATACTGATGCGCAAAAGTTGACTACCTCTACGGAGAATATTCTGCGGTTGGCTAGTCCGCGTTTGATTCCTGAGTTTCAGATGCGCCTGACCGTTGCAGACCTCTTAGGTGTTGGGCAAGTGTCGCCCGGACAGACCTCTATTCCTTACCTGGTGGAGGGCGCGTTCGAGGGTGACTTCGCGGCTATCGCAGAAGGAACCGAAGCACCCCAGGTTCACTTCGCAGAACCCACCGCCGAGTATGAGCGGTTCCACCGTATCGCAGGGTTCATCGGGGTTACCGATGAAATGCTCAACGATGACGTGTACATGAAGAATCAGATTGACACGCGCCTGCCGTACAAGCTGCTGTTACAGGAGGAAAAACAGCTCCTCGCGGGTGACGGCTCCGGGGAGAACCTGCGCGGCTTGCTGAACCGTTCGGGTATTCAAACTTTAGCGAACTCTGGCAGTGGGACTGCGTTGCCTAACGAGGAACTGATTCTGAAAGCCAAGACTCTGATTGAAACAGCGCAAGAGTTCCCCGTGGACGCGATTGTCATCAACCCGTTGGATTACTTCGACCTGCGGGTGAAGAAGGACCAGAACGGCCAGTACTTGGGCGGCGGGTTCTTCCAGGGACAGTACGGTAACGGCGGGGGCCTGGCGGATGCGCAAAACCTGTGGGGGCTGCCTACCGTGCAGACCCCGGCGATTCCGCAGGGCACCGTGCTTATCGGCGCGTTGAAAGCGCAGACTGAACGCATCGTGAAAGACGGCGTGACCATCGAGTATACGAACAGTCACGACCGGGACTTCATTAAGTTCCAGGGCGTGATGCGTGCGTATGTGCGCGAGTCCCTGGGCGTATTCAACCCTAAGGCTATCTGCAAGATTACCTTAGGGGCAGGAGCCTAGTTTTTTGTCTGGGTTAGTAGGGCGCGCGGGGCCGGGAGACTTTCAAGTCCCCCGGCCCCGCCGCGTAATGGTACGTGATTAGAAAGGTGAGCGCCGTGAAAGAGTACGGAGTGAGTATTAATGGGATAAAGCACACGCTGCAGCTGTCTGATGAGGACGCGAAGCGTTACGGGCTTAACCCGACCGAGCCGGTTGACGTGGTCGAGCCGGAAGAACCGGAGAACACGGCCGGTAAAAAACAAGCGACACCAGTGAACAAAGCGAAAACCGTAGCGAACAAGAGCCGCTAGCAATGGAACCAATCCTGAAACCGGAAACGCTGGAAGCATTGACCGGGGGGCAAATCCTCAGCGGCGACCCCGCAGCCTTGCTGCTGATTGATTCTGTGACCGCCGCTATCAGGTCATTCTGCGGATGGCACGTCGCCCCGGTAGTCACCGAAACCGTCACCCTGGACGGGACTGGAGGCTATCACCTGAACCTGCCCACAGGCCGATTGCTGGACGTGACGGGGCTGAAAATCGCCGGTATCGCCGCCCCGCCAGAATCCTATGACTGGTCTCAGTCGGGCATGATACAGCTTCGCGGCGGCAGGTTCCCCGCAAGGTTCCGCTCCGTCGAGGTGACGATGCGTCACGGCTACAGCCTGGAGGAGGTTCCTGATGTGGCTCAGATAATCCGCCAGGTGGTGGTGAACGCTGCCGCGTCCCCGATGGGTGTGTTGCGGGAAAACGCCGGGGGCGTTTCTATCGAATACTCCACCACGGGCGCGGGTATCGCGGGCGGTGTTTCGCTTCTAGCGAGAGACCGTGCGGCGCTCGCACCGTACCGGATAGCGGGGAGAATCTCGTAATGTTACCTTCGTTCGCTAAACAAACCGTCACGGTGCTGCGTCCGTCTTACGTGGAGGATGAGCGCGGCAACCTGGTGCCGGGCGAATACCAGTCACACTCGGTTCCTCGCTGTCTGCTACAGCCGGGAGCGTCAACGGAGTTCGCTGATGGGCGAGACACCGTGGCTATCACCGCGACGCTTTACCTGCCGCCAGGGGCTGATATTCAACCCGGAGACCGCGTAAAAATAGATGCTTTCACTTATGAGGTGGATGGGGAGCCACAACGTTGGGAATCTCCCACAGGCAGGGTGTCTCACACAGTGGCGTTTTTGAAAACCTGGAAAGGATGAGCTGATGGGCAAGATGCGAATCGAATTTAATTCTGCCGGTTTCCAAGCCCTACTGTCCGGTCCCGAGGTGCGAGCAGATATTGAGCGTCGCACACGCGCTATCGCAGACGCAGCGGGTGAAAACTTCGAGGCGCAAGTCAAAGTCGGCATGGCTCACGGCGGAATGCGTGTCATCGGAACCGTAGCGCCCACCAGCTTTAAGGGAGTGAAAGAGGAAGCCGAGCACAAAGTACTGACTAGCGCGTTAGGAGCAGGGCGATGAACAACCGAATCTGGATAGGACAAGACCCTGAACTGGTGCTGGTGAAATATTTGAAAGCCTGCCGAGAGCTGCGGGGCGTTCGGGTGGGCACCATGAAAGACCCACTGGACAAAACTACTAAAACATTCGTGCAGGTTCGGCAGACGGGAGGTAGTCAACGTGACCTAGTTACAGACCTGTTTCAGGTCACTGTTATTTGTTGGGCAGAAAAAACGACCGAGGCTATGCGGCTCGGGCGGATAGTACGCGGACTTATCGAAGCCGCAGCGGAAGCCGGTGACATGGCCGGGGTTCCTTGCTACACGGCAGCCCCGATAGGTGTCACCTACCCAGATCCTGACCCAGTATCAGGGTCTGCACGTGCTACGACAACATTCCAAATCGCCCTACGGGGCGCTTACAAGTAAGGAGAAGAAATAATGGCTGAGAAACAGCTTTTAGACCGTGACGACATCCTGGTTGGCGCACCCGACCAGCAAACAACTGGAGCGATTTTTTCCGCACCAATCGGAACCACGCTGCCGGAGTATCCAGGTGATGAACTGGATAAGGCGTTTGTCGGTTCCGGGTATGTGAATGAGGACGGGGTGACTATCACCCCGGAGAAATCTAAGGAAGGCATCAAGGACTGGTCCTTGGAAGTTGTCCGTGAGCTTCTGACCGAGTTCAAGAATTCCATTGCGTGGGCGCACCTGTCGACCTCGAAAGAATCCCTCAAAAACTATTTCGGCGATGAAAATGTTACGACCGAGGTCGCTACGGATGAGCACGGGAATATTATCCGCGCGAAGCTAAACGCGAAGGATTACCCACGCAAGTCCTGGGTGTTCCGCATCAAGGACGGCGATAACCGTGTCCTAATTGTGGTGCCTGATGGGCAAATCGGGGAGGTCGGAGAAGTCCCCTTCCAGACTGGAGCCGCAATCACCTGGCCGGTGACTATGTCGACTTTTCCTGATAAGAATGGCGACCATGTTCATTTCATTTTCGATGATGGCAAGAAGTTGACCGCTGGCGAACACGGTGTAGACGGATAACCACCCTGGTTCAAAAACACTCCTGGTGCGGCACGGTAAGAAACTGCCATGCCGCACCAGCACCTGCGCAAAATCCATGAAAGGAAACCTCAATGTTTAAAGTGCCCAAATCTAAAGGCGCAACCAAGGCAGGCCAATTCGAATTCCAAGTCGAGGGAGATCCGAAAACCTACGCCTTCCCAAAGATGCAATACATTACCGGCGCGTTAGCCAAGAAACTCCTACCTCTGGTGGCTATGGCTAAAAAGGTAGAAACCGCACAGAAGAAGGGGAAAACCTTTATCCCCACAGGGCTGGAGCAGGAACAGATGACTGCCGGAGTTGAAGCGATTTTTGAAACCTACGCTCCAGGGCTTTTCGGGGTTTTAGACCAGGAGCAGTTGAATGTGATTGTGGAAGCCTGGAGTAAGGAATCGAGTATCGGCCTGGGGGAATCTTCGAGCTCTGCCAGCTAACCGAGACCTATAAGTCGGCGGTCGAGTATGACCTGTTGATACATGGGAGGCACCTCGACCAGCTCGGAACCGAGCAGCTTTCCTGGCGGGAGCTGCAAATTATTTTGATGCATTGCCCTCCGGAGCAGTCCGCGTTGCGCAGGGCGATGCTCGGGGAAGATGCGGTGTGGACTTTTGAAGCCCAACTGTTGGCGGCTTTGATTGATGAAATTCGGGTGGGTAATTGGCAGCGGCAGGGTAAACGTAATGCGCCTAAACCTAAACCGATTCCGCGCCCCGGTGTGAGGCAGGAATCTACTACTTATGGAAAAGACCCGATACCTATTAGCCGGTTTGACGACTGGTGGAATCAGCAGCGCGAATAATGCAGGAAGGAGCTGGACATGTCTGGCGGTTCTTATGAGCTAGCGCGGGCGTTCGTGACGCTAGTCCCGTCGATGGAAGGCTCACAGGACACCATCGTTAAGGCTTTGGCTGGTGCTGATTCTGGTGCTGCTACGGCGGGGAAAACAGTCGGCACCTCGTTCGCCGGTTCCCTAAAATCTGCCATTGGCCCCTTACTGACAGGTGCAGCGATTGCCGGGGTCGGCAAGGGGCTGTACGAGGTCGGCGAGGTTTTCGATGAAATGTCGGACACGATTCGCGTCGGTACAGGCGCGTCTGGTGAAGCCTTAGCCGGTTTGGAGCAGGCGGCTAAGAATGTGGGTGCGAACGTTCCCGCGTCGTTCGACAAAATCGGTCCTACTGTCGCTGACCTTAATACGCGCCTCGGCCTGTCTGGGGAGACTCTGGAAACGGTGGCTTCCCAGTATTTGGAAGCGGGGCGTCTTCTCAAGGAGGATGTGGATATTCAAAAAACCACGGCGGCGTTCTCGGCGTTCAAGATTGAGGGCGCGAACGTCGAGGGCGCTATGGACTCCCTTTTCCGGGTGGCGCAAGCAACCGGCGTAGGTATGAACGACCTGGCTTCCACGGTGGCTAAGGCCGCTCCGGCGTTGACTAATTTGGGGTTCTCTTTTGAGGATTCCGCTTCGCTTATCGGCGTGATGGACAAGGCGGGCATTAATGCTCAAGCCACGATGGGTTCCTTGCAGCGCGGCCTAGTGACGTTGGCGAAGTCGGGTGAGGAACCGTCCGCAGCGTTCAAGCGGGTCACTCAGGAAATCCAAGGCTTTGTTGATGAGGGTAACACGGCGGGCGCGTTAGACTTGGCGGGTAAGATTTTCGGGACTCGCGGGGCGGCGCAGTTTGTGGCCGCTTTGCAGTCCGGGAAACTGAACATGCAAGATCTGGCGGGGTCTGCCGGATTGACCGGGGATACGATTCTCGGCCTGGGCGCGGAAACCATGGACTTTGCGGAATCCTGGCAGAGGGTGAAAAACAACGCCCTGCTGGCGTTAGAGCCGCTGGGGTCTGCCGTGTTCACGACGCTAGGGAATTCTCTAGCCATGGTGACCCCCATGCTGCAAGGGTTTTCTCAATGGGCGCAGGCTAACCCGGCTATCATGCAGGGCGTGGTTGTCGCTTTGGGTGCGATAGCCGTAGCGTTGGGAATCGCTACCGCTGCGCAGTGGGCGATGAACTCAGCCGTATTAGCGAACCCTATTACTTTGATTATTATCGCCATCGTTGCAGGTATCGCCGCGTTAGTGGCCGCATTAACTTACGCTTATCAGAATTTTGAGGGATTCCGAACTGGCGTGGATGCGATTTTCGCTGCTATTAGCGAGGCGTTCTCGGCTTTATGGCAGGGGATTCAAGCGATTTGGGCGGCTGTGGGTCCGCCGCTCATCGCGTTTATCACTAGCGCCTGGCAGTCTTTCCAAGCAGTTTGGGCAGCGTTCTGGCCAGCAATCAAAGCCGTGTTCGAGGGCATTTGGAATGCTATTAAGATTCATGTTCAGACTGTGATGGGTGTTATCCAGGGCATCATCAAGGTCGTCACTGGAATCATTAAAGGCGACTGGTCGCAGGCCTGGGAGGGCATTAAGCAGATATTCACCTCTATCTGGAACGGAATAAAAGACCATGTTACGAACATTATTAACACGATTAAGAATGTTATTAGCGGGGTGCTGAACGGCATAAAGAGTTTGTGGAATAACGATTGGTCTACAATCAAAAACTTCGTGGTAACTGCGTGGGAGGGCATAAAGACCGGGGTCTCTAACGGCATAAACAGTGTCGTGAGTTTCGTTTCCAGCCTGCCATCTAGAATCCTTTCCGCGTTAGGTAATCTCGGGTCGCTACTACTCGGCGCAGGCAAATCCATCATGGACGGGCTACTTGGAGGAATCAAGCGCGGCTTCGAGGCCGTGAAGAATTTCGTTGGCGGTATCGCAGATTGGATCGCGGCAAATAAAGGTCCGAAGGCTTACGACCTCGCTCTGCTGGTTCCTGCCGGTGGCTGGATTATGCAAGGCCTAGGCGCGGGCATGATTAAGGGTCTGCCCCGCCTGGAGTCCACCCTGGACACGGTCACGAGCACGATTACTGACCGGTTGAGCGCGGAGCCGCAGATTAGTGCGTCGCTGCATTCTACTAGCGCGGGGCTGCCGGATTGGGCTGCCGGTGGTGGCGGGGGTGTGACCGTGAATCAGTATATTGAGACTGCTACTACTCCTGCTGCTTCCAAGCTGGCTTCGGACGCGGCGGTTTCGGGCAGGATTTGGGGGATGGTGATGGTCGCATGAGCGTATCTACACGCACCTGGCTGTTGAACGGTTTGCCGTTGAATCGTCCTGGTCAATATTTTGTGGAAGCGGACACGGCTTCGCCTGGTAGTCCTGCGCCGCGCGTAGCTGTCACCCAGGTTCCGGGCTTAGATGGGGCGGCGGTTAATGCTCGCCCTCGTCTAGAAATTGCCGAGGTTGGGTTCCGTATAGCGGTTGAGGATTGTGATGATCGTGGGCGGTCTGGCGGGTATGCGCAGCGCAGGGTGAATGAGGCGTCGATTAAACGTCAGCTCACGGGCACTCTGATTAGGCCGGGCGTTTTGACTTTGGTGGAGGAGAACACGCGACGCCAATTTACGCGCCGGGAAACCAGAGCAATATTGAATTCGGAAATCGCAGTAAAGGAGCTCACCGAGAGTTTCGCGGTTCTGTCGTTTACGTGGTTGCTACCAGAGCCGGTGTGGGTTGAGCCAGCTAAACGGATGGTAGAGCTTCGACCGGACAAGACCGGGGTTTGCCTGTTGGCGAAGCTGACGGGCGGGTCAGCTATGATGTGGCCGCTGTGGGCTTTACGCGGCCCCGCGCAGCGAGTAGAAATAGTCTGCACAGTGTCAGGTAGTCGAACAGTTTGGATTGGTGATGTTCAAGCTGGGCAAGTGCTGTTATTGGACCCGAAACGGTGGGCATGGGGCGTGGCATCTGAGGGCGTTTGGCCGTGGAAAAAAGACCGCCCGGAATGGGGGGCTGTGCTTACTGGATCACAGGCCGCTTTTGATGACGCGGGCGGATTATCCCCGGATTGGCTTGGCAGATACTCCGCCACCATCTCGGTGAACGGTCACCCTCTGCCGGTTCCTAGCGGGGAAGTTCCGGTTGGTGGTTTGTGTCTTGGGCAGAGGAGTTTCCTATGATTCACGGTTTGCGCGTGGTTGCTTATGATGTTTGGGGCGATAAACGGGGGGTTGTTCCCGCGGTCACAGAAATTTCCACGGTTCGCCCACTAAACGAATTGTCCACGGCTCAGCTTACGGTATCAGCCGAGGCTCTTGGCAGTGAATTATTGACGCTGCCGGTCGAGTTCGCGGTGGAAACCAAAACCGATACCGGGTGGGTAGAAGAACCAGGCCACAGGTTCCTTGCAAGCAAACGGTCGTTGAACCGGGTTTCCCTAGATGCTTACACGCTGAGCGGAATCAGCGTAGCCGTGGCGCTCAGGTGGGCTACGGTGTGGGAGGCTTCTCCGTCATCGGAGGATTTGAAACGTGAATTCAAATCCGTCACCCCCGGCTCAATGCTCGGGGAACTACTGGCGGAGGCGCGCGGGCGCGCGGACGGAACCGGGCTGGTTTGGGCACCGGGACTGTCGTGGGATTTTGATGCGGTTCGTGATTCTTCGGGGCGGCCTTGGCCGCGTAATGCGCGGCATTCATGGAACCGCTCGGACGATTTGCTGAAAGTCTTGGGGTGGTTTGCGTCTAAAGGCGCGGTTGATTGGCGCATGAACGGGCGTGTCCTGCAAGTGTTCGTGTCTGAAACGACCATGGGCGGTGACGCTACTGGGTCGAAGATTCGCCGCGCGTTCTCTACCTCGCTGCCGGTTGATGAGTCTTGGGAGGATATTGTGACTGTCGCCCGGTTCGTGGGCGATGAGGGACTGCTGGTAGAGAAAACCAACCTGGGGGCGGTGCGTCACCTGGGCAGGATTGAACGCTGGTCTGAGCAGGGGCAGGTCACTAATCCTGCTACCGCGAACTTGTTTTTAGATGGGGTGCTTTCACCGCGTAAGGGGCCTGCGGTTGAATATAGGCGCGAGTGGGTGGCAGGGGCTTCACCCGCGCAGCCTTACCCTGGCCAAGGGTATGATTTAGGGTCTTGGGTTCCTATCGAAAAATATGGTGAGGACACGAAACTGCGGGTCGTCGAATTGCAGTTGAAGCAGGACGACGCGGGGAATGTCACTGGGGCAGAGGCTTTGGGGACGCGCATCCAGTCAATCGCGGAAAAACTTGCACGCCGAACCACTGACCTTTCTTCCGGGCAGGTTGGTGGTGAGAACGGGCGGCCTGTCGCACCATCGAAAGTAACTAAGCCCTCTGGGAGGGTTGAGGGCGTGACGGTCACTGCTTCTCAGGCTTTGAATGAGCAGGGGGTCCCTGTTGGTGCTGTAGAAGTGTCCTGGGTGCCGATAGCGGGGAATCCTGATTGTGAGGTGGAAATCCGGGTCGGGTCTGACCAATGGCGATTAGCGGGGGTTTTCAAAGGCAATAGTGCGATTATTGCAGGACCACCAACGGGGCAGGTTTCTATCAGGGTGCGTGTGGCTGGTACTGAGGATACTGCGCCTGGTGAATGGTCTGGGGTGGCTTCGGTCGTGGTTGAATCTGATGGAGTGATTACGCCTCGTCCAACCGGGCTGGTGCTGTCGTCTCGTCTGGGTGTGGTTTATGGGGGTTGGGACGGGAAAGTATTAGCACCTGATGGGAGTGTGGCTGGCGCGCCGCCGTCTTTTCACCACTTGGAGGTAGCGGTCACGGAGGTGGATAGGGAACCACCAGCAGGGGTTGACGTGGATGACGCGGTGTACTCGGTTCCTGGCGTGGCTGTAATTGAGGGTGAGAAAATAGGTTCTCGGGTCTGGTTATGGGCGCGATTAGTTGATTTAAGGGGTGGGGTTTCCGCTTGGACTGCTTGCGGTGCGGTGCAGGTCGCGGGCGTTAAGGGTCCCGATATTGAAGCGAATAGTGTCACGGCGAATTCGATTAATGTGGGTAGCGTCACGGGGGCTATCGGCTCATTTGTGCAAGCGTACGTGGGGCAGGTCACGGGTGATGCAGCGAATTTTGTAAAAGCCGTGGTTGATAATATTACGGCCAACAGGGCTGTGTTGAACACGTTGTGGGCGGATATTATCTATGGGCGCATGATATCCGCTGACATGATTATCGGCGGGGTCATCCAAGCAGACCAGCTACGGTTGGGCGGCGTCAATATTAGCCCGGAGTGCCTCCGGGGCATGGGCACGGTGCGTAACCCCGTGTCGTACGGTTCTACTTCGATGGATGGGTCTTCTTTTGAGGTGGGTTCCTCGAGCCTGGATTCGCAGAAAATCCAGACCGGGGCAGTAAAAATCAACGGCTGGGGCAACGGGTGGATTCCCCGGCTGGACAGTAAGACTATTGTAGCGGAAAAGCTAGCAATCGGCTGGCAAAATGGCGAATCTATGACGATGATCAGCTCAATCGTCAAAGACCCTCAGTCAAGCGCGGGAATGTACTTCAATTCTGGATTCCGGGCAGAAAGGCTTGACTCCTATTCTGACATTGTGGCTGCTGGAAATGTTTACGGCGTGAAATTTGTGGAGTCTTCCACGCGTGCCTCGAAGTATGACCCGGAGCCGGTGCGTGACCTGACGGGAATTTTAGATGTGGAGCCAGTGGCGTACCGTCCGCAGTCTGCCATTGATGAGTGGAGGAAACAGTTTGGGGAGGCTGGACCGTCCCGTCCGCTGAAGCCTTTGCCGGAGCGTATGGCCGGGTGGAGAGCGGAAGACCTTGAAGCTGCTGGGCTGGGTATTTGTGTCACCCACGACCTCGAGACCGGCAGACCAGTCGGTGTGGAATACTCCCGGTTGACGGTCGCGTTGTGGCAGGTGCTGCGCCAGCAACAGGGGGAAATAGATGGCTTGAAAGCACAGCTCGCGGCTTTGGGTGGTGGTGCGTGATGGAACCAGTAACAGCGGCTATCACAGCGGGGGCTGCGCTTGCTGGCGCACTCATTCCGCAAATTTTTTCCAGACGCAAGACCAGTGCTGACGCTAAGGCCGCGGAAGCGTCTGCACACAAGACAGAAGCGGAAGCCGAAGGTATCGAGATTGATTCCAGGCTGAAGCTTGACGAGATCGGGGAGCGTCTTTCTGCTATAGAGCATCAGGTGAAGAACACGCATCGCACGAACCTGCGGCAAGACATTGACAAGTCAAACCGTACTATGGACAACGTGCTGGATACAGTGCGTTTGCAGGCGGAAGCCTACAGCAGGGATCGGAAAGAAACCCTCGCGTGGCGAGAACGACTGGTCGACTCGATTAGAACCATTGAGGGGGAGATTAGTGACTTGCGGTCGGAGCATCAGGCCGCGGTACGGGTGATTGGTTTACACACTAGACAACTGGCGCGGATAACCAATCCGTGCGGACCTACGGAAGGAGTAAACGATGAGGATAAATCAGATTTGGTCGCCTAACCGCACTAACGCAGCAACTCACAAGCGTCTGGTGGTGATTCACACCATGGAATCCCCCGAGGGCGTGCGCACCGCGGAGGACGTGGCGCGATATTTCCAGAATCCGAGGATTCGCGCCTCGGCGCACTATTGTGTGGATGCGGATTCCGTGAGCCAGTGCGTGCCGGAGCGGCAGGTTGCGTGGGCTGCACCTGGCTGTAACCATGACGGGATCCAGATTGAACTCGCTGGCCGGGCGGGACAGACCCCAGCACAGTGGCAGGACGCGTTCTCTCGTGCGGAGCTGGATTTGACAGCGCGGCTGGTGGCGGAGATTTGTGACCGGTGGAATATCCCGATCCGGCATCTGTCGAACGGGCAGCTTGGTGCTGGCTGGGCGGGGATTATCGGCCACAACCAGGCCTCCGATGTGTACCGGAAATCAGACCACTGGGATCCAGGCCCGAACTTTCCCTGGGACGAGTTTATTCAAAAGATTCAACAATATGCTTCCGGGAAAGTCCCGGAAGCGCCACTTTGGAAGGAGAATAACATGTTGCTGCGTGAGCCGGACGGTTCGATTTATGAGGTTTCGGGAGGTGTCGCGACCGTGATTGGTGACCCGAATCTGGTACAAGCGCTTATGAATGGTGGGGTACCTTTGATTCAGATTCAAGCGGGTCAGATTGGCTGGTGGCACAAGCGGAACAGTGACGATAACTCGATGGGTGGTCGTGTGCGTGAGATGAAAGACCTGCTTACGGATTACCCAGGCATGAGCGACACATTGAAGCGCACCTCGATTCTTCGGGGTATCGCGGGCAAGCTGGGGATTACTTCCCGCACCAACTAACACCATTGGATTATTTTGGCCACCCTACCTGGGGTGGCTTTTCTATACCCAAATTTTGTGAAGGAGATTTAGGAAATGGATATGAAACAGTTGCTTGCGCCCGCGGTGCGTTCCTGGATTTACGGGATTGTGACCGCGATTATTCCGATTCTTTCGGCTTACGGAGTGATTTCCGAGCAGGAAGCCCCTTTGTGGGTGGCTCTGGCTGCGGCTTTCCTGGCTACTGGCACGGCTCTAGCCTATCGCCCCACCCGTCCCTTGCCCCCGCTGCCTGAAACCGGCTCTGGATATGAGCCTAGGCATGAGCGGTCGAGCCTGGAAAACGACGGGCAGGTTTACTAATGGCGGTTACGGATTGGAAAGACGCTACGGGGCGGAGTCTCCCGGATGCTTTGTCTTGGTTCCGGCTCACGGGGCAGGTCGTTATCCCCACGACGGACTCGGCCGACGAGGACTTGAATCCTAACCTGATAGAATCGTTCGGGACGATTGTTCTTTCCCCGAGACTCTCGGAGACCCGGTTTATTGGCACATCCGAGGCCGACCCGTTAACGATTGCTTTGGTGGATATTCCTCTCCGGATGAATCGTGCGGGGCAGATGTTTGTGGTTGATGGGGAGGCGGGGGCGCGGATTTTGAACACGTCTGACCCGTTGTTGAACCCGACTAACATTCCCTACACGGTGAGGTTCGAGTTCGAGGACATCGATGACATTGTGAAGCCTCGGATTGAGCCGTTCGATATTCTTCCTCCGCCTCCACGCGAAGACGGGACACCGTGGGTTTTAGACATAACTCAGTTGGCGACTGTCGCGGTCACTGGGCAACCTGTCTCAGCGGAAATGGCTCGCAGCCTCGCCGCCTCAGCGTGGAACTCCGCACGCGAGGCAGAGGCGGCCGCGGTATCGGCTAGGGCAGCGTCGGTCGAGTCGGCTGGGTCGGCTGAACAGTCGCGGGTAGCGTCTGAGGCGGCTGAGGCTGAGGCTGAGGCCGCTAGGACAGCGGCGGTTGAGGCGGCTGCCTCGGCGGAAGAATCTAAGAACCAGGCCACAGCGTCGGCTAAATTGGCTAAGGAATCGGCTGAGTATTCGGCTGGTGCAAAAAAGGCGGCTGAAGCGTCTGAGGCTCAAGCCACTCAGGCTGCGCAGTCAGCCAATGCGGCGGCGGCGGATTTGAACGCGGCTCGTGAGCTGGTAGCTAATTCCCCTATCGAGTTCCGTTGGGAACCTAGCGTAGACAGGGAAGGACGCAAACAGGTTAAAGGCTATTGGCGGAGGGTAGGTGAATCACAGTGGAAGCCGGTCGGCACGATAACGTCGGGTCTTGATGGCGTCTCGGTTATTGGGGCGGAAGTGACCGCTGAAGGCGATTTGAAACTGATTCTCTCTAAGGGCGACCCGATTGAGGCGGGGAACGTGGCTGGTCCTCCTCCCGTTTTAGAGGCTGGGGAAATCACGACCACTACGGACGGGTCTTACGGGCTGGAGGTTCCTGAGACGGGGCGGGGGAAATACGCGGTGAACCTGCGTATGCCACCGCCAGAGGGCGTGTCGGCTGAACTGGTGCGGTCGTTGGTGGACGAACGAATGGAAGATATCGAACTACTCGCAATGGCGGGACTATAAGGAAAGGATAAAGAGTTATGTTGCCACAGATACCTGAAAACCTCCAGAAGAAGATAGATGACGCTAGTGACTCCTCTTCGGTTAAGGACTTGACTAGGCTGGCGGTTGGGTTGGCTCAAGCCAGGGCGGCTGGTCAGGATACTTTCAAGCAAGCCACTAAAATCCAGTCGCTCCTGGAGGGGAAGACGGGGCAACCCGACCCGACTCACGCGCTTATCGGCCTAAAACAGGCGAAACTCGCGGCGAGTTCCAGCGACGCGGGACTGTTTACGGTTTTGAAGAATCTGGAATCTCAAGAAGAACTAGAGGCTTGGCTGGAGACGGATAGTTTCACGGACCTCGCGGAGGCGTTTGAGGATGTGGCGGCAGTGTGCTCTACGCCGGATATGGCTGCGGCTTTAGAGGCCGCGGTAGCCCGCTGGGAGTCTGCGGCGGCTGGAGACCCTGACAGTCCCGGATATGCGACACGGCTGGAGGTTTTGCGACGTATCGGGGACGCGTATTTCCAGATTTTCTGTGACTCCAGCACGGTTCGGGAGAAAAAGTTCGCGGCGTGGCATGACCGGCTGGCGATGGTCTTGGCGAAACATAAATCTGTTCCGGTTGATGCGGAAACCGCGTATTCCCTGCTTTTACAGGTGGAGCAAAACGTGGCTCCGATTTTAGCTTCTGAGGATGTTATTCAGCGGATAGTGTCAGATCCGAACCTGGTGGAGGCGCTGGTTAATTCGCCGGTACTCATGTCGGTTATTGTAAACAATCTGGAAAAGATTGATGCGTGGATGGATTCCCCTCAGTTCGTGGAGGCTCTCACGGCAGTAAACGATGATCGTCAGACAATAGGGTTTAGTGTGTTTACGCGAAACCTTTTTGGGGTATCGAGCCTGTTAATTAGCGACGCGTTTTGGGATAAAGCCGTGCAGCATCCAAATTTGTTTTCTCTAGTCGTTGAAGATCCGAAGAATCTTATGATGACGGTGATGCAGTTTTATGGCAAGATTCTTGCCGCGCCGAACCTTTGGGAGCTGCTGGCAGACAAGCCCGATTTTTGGAATATCCTGAGTTTAAACCAGAACGTTTTATCCTACTTGTCGAGCAGGGAATGGTTTTCCTGGATTCTTGAACACAACCCGGATCGGCTTCTGTCGATCCCGAATATTCTATTCACGCTGGAGAGTTCAGGGTATCTTCAAGATGTGTTGGGTAATGAGGTGGCGCTGGATACAATTTTCGGTGACCCTCGAGTTGCTTCACAGGTAACGGATTATGGTGTTTGGAATACCGTGTGTGCGAGCGAGAATCCAAAAGTGTGGAAACACATTGGAAGCTACCAGTTTTATGCGCTCTATCTGTCCAATAACTATAATCATGTTACTGATAGGATGCTAGATGCAAACGGGTTGAGGTTTCTTGACGCGGTAGGAGACGCCGAAGGCATGAATGTTTGGAGGGAAATCTGGAATAACGCTTCAGTGTTCCAGAAAATCATAAGTAGTGATGTGTTACTTCGTAAATTCTTAACACTGGAAACTGTCCGTTCTGATTTCTATTATCAGCATAATGCTTTGTTTCAGTCGATGGTGTACGTGTTTTATAACACAGTGAGATCTTCTGACAAGTTTCATAGGGCTGATTCTTACGTTGGTGGGGACGTCGATGTTTTGAACGAGAAAGCCGCGAAATATCCTAATAGTCTGATATTCGCGACGGTGGGGTCTGGCTCCGGCGGTGGAGCGATGCGGATGTGTCATCCTCAGGAGGAACGGGAGGCTATCGGGTTTACAGCATCGAAAGAGCCTGTGACTAGGTTTGAGCAGAGGTGCCTTTCGTTTACGGGCGCGAAGTTTGAGAAAATCGGGGACGGACAGGCCGCTATCGAAATCTGGCAAGCCGTCTAGGATACAAAACAACCCCCCGGTGTGGCGTAGTAAAACCCACACCGGGGGGTGTTTTCGTTTTAATCCAGGTGCTGGGTTAGATAGGCGGCACGTACCACTGCCCGCCAATTCTGGTGATGAGTGTCTTTTTCATTGCTGGCTCCTTTGTATTGATTGTATTATGGGTGGGGCGGTGCCCCGGATGTCTCTAGCATCCGGGATGCCGCTCACTTTTTGTTTTTCTTCCGTAACGCGAAGCCGAGAAAGCGCTGGTTCCGGAGCCGGAGAAAGCATATACTTTTCCGCCACGTTCAGAACTGGAACACCGTTTTTGGAATGAGCCTTTAGGAAATGGTGATTGGATGTCGCTAGCCTCTGTCTAACGCCGCGGCTAGAGCAGATATTATGTTAGCACAAACTCATCGGCCGTGGATGTTGTCCACTTTCCCCAGTAATGATCATGTTCAATCAAGCTTTTTTCGTATACGAAACTAGGAGCGTGGGATAATCTGGTTATGGTTCTCAAACGCAGCAAGGCTCACAAGAAGCTGGCAAAG
>NZ_VUMY01000022.1 GCF_009695935.1 Mobiluncus porci | reverse complement strand
CCAGCCAGTCACAGAACAACGATCATAACCAAGCAAACAAGCCGCCTGTTTCGCAGTCCACCCAAGCTCTAACAACTCCAACGCATACTCACGCACAGCCGAACCAGACCACCTACCACCCAAGAGCTCAACTCCCTTCCAAAAAAACGTTGCACTCATCATCTGACACCGCCATAATGGCAGTGCGGGCCGAATTCTCCTGGGTTTGGACCCGGAGGTCCTTAACGAGAGCGCCGACCTTTGAGGTAGACCACTACCAAGGCACCCAGCAAAACCGCGAGGACGATGAAGAGCCAGTTCGGGACCCCGCGCAGCAACTGCATCGCCGCGTTTTCGAGCGCGAGTTGCTGGGAGACACTCAACAGGGAACTCGACAGTCCACCGCCCCCGAAAACCGCCATGACCACTCCGAGGATCACGAAAACCACTCCGGAGATAAGGTTTCCAACCGTGGAAGGGCGCCCGAAGACGGTGATGGCGCGCGGGGTCACGAAGCGAGAGGGGATCTTGTCCCAGAAAAACGCCAGAATCACGACCGGCGTGAACATTCCGGCAGCAAAGAACAGCATGATGAAGAAGCCAGTCACCGGACTTCCCCCGCTGATGGCGAAAGCGGAGATCGCGCCGGTGATGGGGCCGGAGCATCCGGTTGCGGCCAGCCCGTAGGTTAATCCCAGGAGGAAAACCGCCACGGGGGAGGTGTGATCTTTAGGCCTTGAACTGTCGAGAGTAAGTGTGGTCTTCCCCCGATTCCGCCAACGTTTCCACCTTAGTTTGAGTCCGGAGAGCGAAGGCGTGGGGAGAGCCAGGACTTGCCACAATCCGAAGGCGATGATTGCGAGTCCCGCCCAAAACGTGATGGTGGCGCGGTTGGCGCTGAGGGTATTCCCGAGCGCACCAAGGGCCACCCCGAGCGGCAGCAACCCCGCCAAAAGCCCCGCGAAAAACACCATAATTCTCGAGGCCAGGCGCGCCCGCGAAGAGAAAGCATAGGCGAAAAACGAGGGAATCAGGAGCGCGGAACAGGGAGAAAACAGGGTCAATAAGCCGCCCACGTAGGCTACGGCAAAAGAAACCGAACCCATAGAATCTCACTCCTTTCGAAGAACGTAGAAAACCGGCTGACCCTTTGTTGACATGTCTCGATACCTCGCGACCGTCAAGCCCTCTGGTGAAGGTACCCCCGACAAGCGGCGGGGCTCCTCAGCGGCGGGGCAGGCGAGACGAACGCGCGCCCGCGAGAGTCCCGCTAGGCTTTCTCGGCAGCAAACTTCTGGAACTGGATGGTGCGTTCGAAGTATTCCAGCGGGAGAGCTCCGGAGATGACCGAGTCCCCGATGATGAAGAAGGGGGTGCCGTTCACGCCGACTGAGCGCGCCATGTTGGATTCCTTGTCGACCTGAGCCTTGGCGGCTTCAGAATTCATGTCCGCCTCGAACTTGGCGAGGTCGGGGATTCCTGCGGTCTTCGCAACTTCCAAAACCGCGGCCGCGTCATAGTTCGCGTGGTTGCCTTCTCCCGCAGAGTTATAGGCGGCGTGGACGAAATCCCAGAGTTTCCCTTGATTAGCCGCGGCGATAGAGCCGTGGGCCGCAAAGTCGGAGCCGTATTGTTCGGCGAAAATCACCAAGTTGAACCACTGGAGTTTCACGGTGCCGTCATCAATGTATTTCTGGAGTCCCGGGAGGGTTTTTGTCTCCCACTGAGTACACATCGGGCAGGAGAAATCACTCATAACCGTGATTGAGACTGGGGCGTTAGATTTCCCCAAGGTGCGCTCCGGAGTGTCAACCATGGCCGCGACTTTCGCCAAGGTACTCTTCCCGTTTTCTTCGCTTAGTGAGGCGGAGAAATCTTGGCCCGGGACAAGGCCGGTTTGGGCCACGAAGTCAGCCACGAGCTGTTTTTCCGGATTGTTGGCCGCTCCGTTAGTGGCGCCGCTCGCGCTCGCGTTCGGGTTCGCGGCCCCGCCGGCGTTGGTGTCAGGATTCACGCTCGCCCGACCCAAGAAGAAGGCAATCACGATAAGAACCAGCACTATCAAAACCGCCAAAGCGCGCAGAGTCGCCACATTCGCAGCGCTGCGCTCAACCACGATTTCACTGCTTGATGCCGAGCCTGATCCCTTCACGGACTCGCGGTCAGTTGCCTCGGCACCGTTACCTAACGGCTTTTGTTTAGCCATAATCATCTCTCCATTTCCAACTTACTAATGAAAATCCTAAAGGCAGGAGCGAAATAAGGAAACTCGAAAACTAGCTCTCGGAAGATGGCTTGACACAAAATCGCATCAATAAGCCCGCTCGCAGATATTCCCGCGACTCCATTTGCTAGACAAGCGTTTGATAAAGTAGCTGTGTGCCGACCCCGGGAGAGGAGCCGATTTGCTGACACATTTCATGACACCCCTGGAAAAACTAAAGGAGACCCTGTTTTCTGTTGCCCCCATTGTGGCTATTGTCATCGTGCTTTCGGTGACCCTGGCTCCGCTGGAAGGACCCTTGCCGGGGCGCTTCGCGCTTGGAACTGCGCTACTGGTTATCGGGCTCGCGGTGTTTCTCCTCGGGGTGGATATTGGGTTGACTCCGATTGGACAGCTCCTCGGCCACACGATTGGCCACTCCGGCAAAATCGCGGTCGTCATCTCCGCGACGCTGGCACTCGGTTTGTTCATCTCCATTGCTGAACCCGACCTGCACATTTACGCCACCCAGGTCGAAACCGTCACCGGCGGGATGCTCGGCAAAATGTTCCTCGTCGTGGTGGTGAGCCTCGGAATCGCCGTCCTCCTCACAATCGGCATGGTCCGGATTATCCGCTCGATTCCCTTGAAGTTCATCTTGCTGGCCTCCTATGTCCTAGTGGCCATCCTCGGCGTCATCGCCCCCACCGAATACCTCGCCATCAGTTTCGACGCCTCCGGCGCGACCACCGGCGCCCTTACAGTGCCGTTCATCCTCGCGCTGGCGGCTGGCGTTTCCTCCATGAAAAAAGATTCCGCCCGCGCCGAAGCCGACGCTTTCGGGCTCGTCGCCATCGCCTCCGTCGGGGCGATTATTGCCGTCCTCGCCACCGCCATCATCTTCCAACTTGGGGAAATCCCCCGCGACATTCCCGCCCCGGAAGTCTCCGACCTAGGCCCCCTCGCCGCGGTCGCCCACGAAGCCCCGCGCCAGTTCCGCGACGTGGCGCTCGGACTCACCCCGATTCTCGGGTCTTTCCTCGTAGGACTGGTGGCGCGGTTCTTCAAAGTGGGACGGACCAAACTGCGCGGGATTATTTTCGGGGTTATCTTCTCCTACCTCGGACTCGTCATCTTCCTGACCGGCGTCAACGCCGGATTCATGGATGTGGGGCGCACCATCGGCCAGGTCCTCGCCGCCGAACGACCCGCGGCGGTGCTGCTCGCGGTGGCTTTCGTTCTCGGACTCGTGACGATTCTCGCCGAACCGGCCGTCTATGTCCTGATGGATCAAGTCGAAGACGTCACCTCCGGTTCAGTCGGGCGGCGCGCCGTGATGGTGTCCCTCGCCCTCGGGGTCGGGATCGCGGTTATGCTCTCCACCGCCAGGGTTATCGTCCCCGGCCTGGAGTTGTGGCACATTTTGCTCCCGGGATACGTGATTGCGATTGCCATGATGTTCTTCGTTCCGGAGCTCTTCACCGGTATCGCTTTCGACTCCGGCGGGGTGGCGTCCGGGCCGATGACAGCGACATTCGTTTTGGCTTTTGCGCAAGGGGCCGCCGCGGGAACCCCCGGAGCAAATGTTGTGATTGACGGGCTCGGCGTGATTGCCACCGTCGCGATGACCCCACTGATCGCCATCCAGATTCTCGGTCTGATTTATTCCATAAAGACAAGGAAGGGAACCCATGCTTGAAAAAGATTGGCACAAAGACGCCGTGCTGCTCTATGTGGTCGTCAATGAAAAGATGGCTTCAAAGGTTATCGCCGAGGCAAAAACGCAGGGGATTCGCGGGGCAACCGTCATGCTCGGGCGCGGTACGGTCAACAACAGGTGGCTAAACGCTATCGGAGTGGTGGATTCCCGCAAAGAGGTTGTCATCATGGGCGCCGACACCCCAACCGCACGCCAGGCCATGGAGGCGATTTCAAAGCGGTTCCATTTCGAGAAGCCCAACCGCGGGATTGCTTTTGCGGTCGCGATGCAGGGAATCGTCGGGACAGATGCGGGCAAGGCCTGGCCTTCGGTGGAGGATGTCGGGGGCAGCAAGGGCGAATCTGGAGAAGCGGGCATGGCAGGGACGGTCGCCGGAGCGGAGACGGCTGGGACTGCGGGTACGGCGGGCAACAAGGACGCCGCCGACGAAGCGGGCACCGGAGCAAAGTGGCAGCTCCTCACCACGATTGTGGATCGCGGGCGCTCCGAGGACGTGGTAGAGGCGGCTCAGTCGGCCGGATCTCGCGGGGGAACCGTTATTGCTGGTCGCGGCTCGGGGGTAGCCCAAACCGAACTCGTTCTCGGGATGGAGATTGAGCCGGAGAAAGACATTGTGTTCATGCTCACTCCTGGGGAGATGTCGGGGCGAATCGAGGAGGCGATTGCGGACCGCCTCGACTTAGAAAAGCCCAACACCGGCATTCTCTTTGTCCAAAACGTGGTCGCCGTTTCCGGCCTCTACCAAGGTGAGTAACTGATGAACGCGCTAACCGCGAAACTGAAGGAGACGACGTTTTCTGTCGTCCCCATCGCCGCGGTCGTCGTCATCCTCCACCTCACCTTGGTTCCGCTCGAAGGCACTCTACTGCCCCGCTTTGTCCTCGGTGCCGTCATCGTCATACTCGGGCTGTCGCTATTCCTCTTAGGGGTTGATATCGGAATCGCCCCGATTGGGCGCATCATGGCCAGCGAAGTCGTGAAATCCGGACGCTTCGCTGTCGTGATGGCAGTAACCTTTATTCTCGGATTCCTCCTCACCATGGCCGAGCCGGACATCCTCATCTACGCCGGTCAGGTCAACACTTTGACCCGCGGAATCGTGAGTTCCACCTTGATGATCCTCGTGGTGTCCCTCGGTCTAGCGGTCATGCTGTGCCTCGGAATGGTAAGAATTCTGCGCGGGTGGCGGCTGCGCTGGGTGCTGCTCGCCTCTTACGGACTCGTGTTGCTCCTCGCCCTGGTGGCACCAAAGGAATACCTCGGTATCGCCTTTGATGCCTCCGGAGCCACCACCGGCCCGCTCACCGTACCGGTCGTCTTGGCGCTGGCAACCGGAGTTGCCGCAATGAAACGCGACTCGACCCGCTCCGAGGCCGACGCTTTCGGGCTCGTCGCGATTGCCTGTGTCGGGGCGATTCTCGCCCTCCAAATCACCACGTTGGCGCTACACCTCGGGGCTTTGCCGAACACCACCGCCACCCGCTCCCCCGACACGACCCACGTGATTTCGCCGCTCCTCCACCACGTTCCCCTCGAGGCCCGCAGCGTGTTCTTCGCCCTCCTCCCACTCCTGGTGTTGTTCCTGATTGGGAACTTTGCGTCTTTCAAATTGAACCGGCGCCACCGCCGCAGCATCTTGAGCGGCATCGTCATGACTTTCCTCGGGCTGACGCTGTTCCTAACCGGAGCCAACGGGGGTTTCATGGATGTGGGGCGCGAAATCGGGCTCACCCTTACGGAACGCCACACCCCCCTCGTCCTCCTCGCGGTGGCTTTCATCCTCGGACTGATGGCCGTCTTGGCGGAACCCGCAGTCCACGTTTTGACCGAGCAGGTCCAAGACGTCACTTCCGGCTCGGTGCGGCGCGCAGCAGTCATGGGAGCCATGGCGCTCGGAGTCGGGCTCGCCGTGTTCTTGTCAACATTGCGCCTCGTCGTAAACGGTTTGGAACTGTGGCATCTGTTGTTGCCGGGCTATCTCGTGGCGGTGGGTCTCACTTTCGCGAGTTCGGAGCTCTTTGGCGGGCTCGCCTTTGATGGCGGCGGAGTCGCGCCCGGCCCGATGGTGACGACCTTCGTTTTGGCCTTTGCACAAGGGGCCGCCGCGGGGACCCCTGGCGCCGATCCGGTCGTGGACGGGTTAGGATTAATCTCGATGGTGGCTCTCCTGCCACCCGTCGCCATCCAACTGTTGGGCGTCCTGTTCCAGGCGCGCTCCCGAATCCGAACCAATCTAAAACGCAAACACACGGATCCGTGGGACGATGGGGGCGTGCTTCATCGTCCCAAAAATGGGACGAAGAAGTACGACCCCATTGTTTCACCGCAGGGATTACAGCAGGAAAAGGAGAACTGATGTATCAAGCGATTATGACGATTGTGGAAAAAGGTCACGCCGAAAAGGTGATTGACGCGGCCGTAAAAGCCGGATCACACGGTGGCACCATCATCAACAGCCGCGGCTCCGGAGTTCACGAAACCGCGAAGCTCTTCGGAATCACCGTCGAGCCCGAAAAGGAACTCGTCTTGGTACTAGCTGAGGAGAAGGCCGCTCCTGAAATCGTGGAAACCATCTCGAGCGATCTCAAACTTGGGGAGCCCGGAAACGGGATTGTTTTTGTCCAAGACGTCGCCCGCGTGCGCGGACTCTACCAGCCGACCGAGTAGGCTTGACTCGTGAGCAAGAGCGAGGAAACCCAGCGCGTATTTATTGGACGCCTCGGCGGAACCACCGTATTCGACCCCATCGGCGATCCGGTCGGCAAAGTCTATGACGTCGTCGTCCTGCTGCACCGCCACAACCCGATTGCTATCGGGCTTGTGGTGGAAGTCACCAGGTCGCATCGCGTTTTCGTTCCCATCACCAGGGTAACTTCCATGAAACCCGGCGCGGTCATCACGACCGGCTTGGTGAACCTGCGTCGATTCGCGGCGCGCCCGCTGGAGACCTGCGTTATTACTGAAGTTTTGGACCGCGAGGTGACTTTGGTTGATGGCTCGGGAAAAGCCCAGGTCTTGGATTTGGCGATTGAACAGCAGCGGGACCGAACCTGGCACGTCACCAAGGTGCATGTCGCGCGCCTCATTCCCGGACCGTTCCGCTCCCGACTTGGGGAAACCCTCACGGTCGATATTGAAGAAGTCCAAGGTCTCGGAGTACGCAGTTCCGGGCAGGCCGCCGATACTTTGCTCGCGAACCTCGGGGATATGAAGCCCGCCGATATGGCCGAGGCGCTCCATGATTTGCCGGAAACCCGCATGTTGGAAGTTGCCTCCCAGCTTCCCGACGGGCGCCTTGCTGACGTCTTGGAAGAATTGGAGGAAGACGATCAGGTCAAGATTGTCTCCGCCTTGGAACCGGAGCGGGTCGCTGACGTTTTGGACGTGATGCAGCCTGATGACGCCGCCGACTTGGTGGCGGAGCTACCTCACGATGTGGCCGCGAACCTGCTGGAGTTGATGGAACCGGATGAGGCCAAGGACGTGCGCCGCTTGCTCGCCTACGACGAGGAAACCGCCGGCGGTTTGATGACCACCGAACCGGTCGTGTTGGCTCCTGATGACACCGTCGCGACGATGCTGGCTCACGTGCAGCGGCGCGATATTCCGCCGGCGTTGGCAGCAATCGCCCTGGTGGCTCGCCCGCCCTTGGAGACCCCGACCGGCAAGTTCATCGGGGTGGTGCATATCCAGCGCGCGCTGCGGGAGCCGCCCCACACCCAGCTCGGCAACATTGTTGACACGGATGTTGAGGCCGTGACACCGGATAAGACCGTGGATTACCTGACGAGAACGTTGGCAACCTATAACCTGACAGCTCTGCCGGTGGTGGGGCCGAGTTCCGGGTCTTTGCTCGGAGCAGTTTCGGTTGACGACGTGCTGGATCACCTCCTGCCGGAGGACTGGCGCTGGGAGGATCGCGCTGAGGCAGAGGCAGCGGCAGTCGCGGAAGCAGTGCAAGCGTCCAGCGAAGAAGGCGAGACCGATGTGGCGGCCTGGCTGGCTTCGGATGATGCCGAGGGTGCGCCGAGTGACGAGCCGGTAGATGGCATGACAGGACGAGCGACTGGGTCGGCTAAGTTAGAGACGAAGCCACGCGGAAGTGATACTGGATTTGAGGGTGATGCGGGCGACGGAGCCACTGGCAGCAACATTGCCGCTGGTCCTCGCGAGGCCTTCGCCGACAATGTCAAAGAGGGAGGCGCATAATGGCAAAATCTCTCGAAACTCCGAGCGAAGGCCGCCGCGGCCTTTTCGGTCGCCGCCGCCGCACCCAGATGGGTGCCCAGGATCGCTCCCTATTCACGCGTTTTGCCGAGGCCACTGCCCGTTTCATGGGTACTTCTCGGTTCATCATGTGGATGAGCGTTTTCGTCATTATCTGGATTACCTCCAATCTCGTTTTGACCGCGTTTATAGGCGAGGGAAACCGCTGGGATCCGTATCCGTTCATCTTGTTGAACCTGGCTTTTTCCACCCAGGCGTCCTATGCCGCTCCCCTGATTATGTTTGCCCAAAACCGCCAGGATGACCGCGACCGCGTTATTGCCGAACAAGACCGGCAACAGGCCGCGCGAACCTTGGCTGACACCGAGTATTTGACGCGGGAGATTGCGGCTTTGCGGCTTGCCGTGTCCGAGCTGGCCACCCGCGATTTTGTCCGTTCCGAGATGCGGGATTTGCTTTCTGACCTCGAAGAACGCGGTCTGGTCGCGTCTGGCGAGGCCACCCCGGATATCGGCTCTGGATCCACGGATTACAGACCGGCAACTGACCCCAATTGATTTCTAATACTCTGGCTCAGTTCTGTAGCTCGTGAGATTTTGGGCATCGCTGCCACTATTGCCACCTATGCCCGAATTCGCACGAGTTACGTCGTACACTCAGTATATAACCAGATAGGATTGGGCTATGGCAACAAGAAAAGGCGGCCCGCGCAAGGGCACGGGTGGACATGGTCGCAAGCGTCTCGAAGGTAAAGGCCCGACCCCGAAGGCCTCGGAACGCACCTATCACCAGGCCTATCGCGACCGAATCGAGGCCGAGCGGAAAGCCACCCACAAGGAAGGCGTGAAGGCTCGCGCGAGCGCCCGGGAGAGCTACCGGCCCCACACCTCAAAATCCGGCGCAGAAATCATTTACGGCCGCAATCCCGTAGCCGAGGCCGCAGCAGCGAAAGTCCCGTTCAAACGGATTTTCGTGGCCTCAACCGTCATGAAGGATGCTCGTCTTTCGAAGGTCGTCGAGAAGGCGGCCGCTTCTGGAGTGGCTTTGAAGGAGTTTTCTTCCGCGGATTTGGATCGGTTGACGGGCGGGGGCGCTCATCAAGGGATTGCTGTGGAAATTGCGCCCTATGAGTACGCCGAGGTGATAGAATTGTGGGATAGAGCGCAAAACAAAGCCACTGCTGAACCAGCCAAGGTTCACGAAGCTCCCCGCCCCCACCTCCCCCTTTTCGTGGCTTTAGACCAGGTCACCGACCCCCACAATCTCGGGGCAGTCCTCCGTTCCGCGGCCGCCTTCGGCGCGGACGGCGTCATCGTTCCGGAACACCGCTCGGCGCCGGTGAATGCGGCGGTGTGGAAAGTTTCGGCGGGCGCTGCGGCGATTGTTCCCGTCGCGCAAGCCGGAAACTTGACTCGTGCCCTCCAGGATCTTAAAGCCGCCGGAGCCTTCGTGATTGGCCTCGATGGCGGCGGGGACGTGGACTTGCCGAACTTGGAGTTGACCGACGTGCCGCTTGTCATCGTGACCGGCTCGGAAGGTAAGGGTTTGAGCCGTCTCGTGCGGGACACCTGCGACCAGATTGTGTCTATTCCGATTGACGCGCGCATGGAGTCCTTGAACGCCGCCGTTGCCACCGGTATCGCCCTCTACCAAGTCTCCACTGCCCGCGCCTAAAATGAGTCATGGGGACGTGCCTTTTGACTCATTTTTACCAAAATGGCCCTTCCCCAATGGTAAAAACGGTATCGGTTTGGGATGCAAAGCGGTACCATTAAGGTATGACGACTCAAATTGCGGTGCGGCTCCCGGATGAGGCCGTGGCTTTTATCGATGCCGAAGTAAAGGCCGGACGAGCGAAAAGCCGCGCCAAATTCATCGAAAGGCTACTCGCCAGCGCCCGGCGGGAAGAGATTTACGAACGTGAGGAGGAAATCCTTAGAACCACTGAAGAGACTGAGGAAGAAAAATCCCTTCACCAGTGGATGAAAACGCGTGATATACCTGGTGGCGAGTGATGTTTTTGCGACAAATATACAAAGTTCCTTTAGATAAGGTTCGGCCAGTGCTGGTGCTGACAAGAAGTGGAGCGAGAAGAATTCTGAAATACGTTACTGTCGCTCCGATTGTTTCAACCAGTAGTGGAAGACTCAGTGAACTCAAAGTCGGTAAGTCTAATGGTTTGGGCGGTGATGCCTATGTTTCGCTCGACAACGTGCAAACGATTGAGGCCAGGCTACTCGATAAGCCCATTGGGTCTTTGTCTGAGGAACAAGAGAAGGAATTGGCTAGGAAAATAACTCTTGCTTACGACCTGGAAATTTTTGAGGATAATAGTTGATGAAGCCCCTGCAAAGATTGGTTGAAAATGTCGCTGAAAATTTATGACTCTGCCACCCATGCGGTGCGTGATTTTGAACCCCTACGTCACGGACGGGTTGGCTTGTATCTGTGCGGCCCGACAGTCCAAGGCGCCCCGCACCTCGGTCACCTCCGCGCCGCGCTGGACTTCGACGTCCTGGTGCGCTGGTTGCGCCGTTCCGGCCTCGAGGTCACGTATGTCCGCAATGTCACCGACATTGACGACAAGATTTTGAAGAAGTCCGCAGAAGCCGGTATTGCTTGGTGGGCGCTGGCGGCGCACTTCGAGCGGGAATTCAACTGGGCATATCGGGCCTTGAACACCCTCCCGCCCGATGTCACCCCGCACGCCACCGGCCATATCCCCCAGCAAATTGCCCTCGTCCAACGTCTCTTGGATCGTGGACATGCCTATGACGACGGCAAAGGAAACGTGTATTTTTCAGTCACGTCCCTGCCGGACTACGGAGCGCTCACCAACCAGCGACTCCACGATCTCGCCTCGACCGAGGACGAGTCCCAGGTTGATGAGTTGACCGAAGCGGGAAAACGCGACCCACGTGACTTCGCCCTGTGGAAAGCAGCAAAGGAAGACGAGCCGGTGACGGCGTCTTGGGAGGCGCCCTGGGGACGGGGACGCCCGGGCTGGCACCTGGAGTGCTCGGCAATGAGCCAGGCTTATCTGGGCGACGAATTCGACATTCACGGCGGCGGGCTGGATCTTCGTTTCCCGCACCACGAGAACGAAATGGCGCAGTCTCACGGTGCCGGATGGGGTTTTGCGCGCTATTGGATGCACAACGCCTGGCTCACCTTGAAGGGTGAGAAGATGTCGAAGTCAGTCGGCAATGTCGTCGGGGTGCGGCGCCTCTTGGCGAAGTGGCCCGCGCCTGTGGTGCGGTTGGCGGTGGTGGCCACCCATTACCGGACTAACCTGGAGTTTTCCGAGGATTCTTTAGTGCAGGCTGCGGATCTGTGGGAGAAGTTTTCCGGTTTCATCAAGGTTGCCTCCGCGGAGCCTAGCGAGACGCCGGAGACGAATGGCGTAGCCGCCAAAATCCCCCTAAACGCTTACGGCGATGAAGAACCCGATCTCGTCCGTCAACGTGCTCTCGAAGAGATAGAGCTCCCCGCGGACTTCGTGGCTGCCATGAATGACGACCTGAATGTGCCGGGGGCGCTTCCCGCTCTGCACCGCGCCGTCAAAGCCGGCAATACAGCTCTAGCCAGCGGCGATAAGGCTGCGGCGACTGCCCAGGCTCTCCAGTTACGGGCGATGTTGGATGTGTTGGGGCTTGATCCGAAGGATCCAGGCTGGGGCTCGGAAGGTGCAAGTCTGGAGGATTCCGAGGCAGGCGCTGATGAGGATTCATTAAAGGGGCTCATCAAAGGGCTGCTGGAGGTCCGGACTGCTGCCAAGGCCGAAAAGGATTGGGGACGCGCTGACGGGATTCGTAACCTTCTCGAATCCTGTGGCCTTCCCGTCACCGACACCCCCGAAGGACCAAAATGCGGGCCCGTCGGCTGAACAAAGTTCAGCCATATGGGGCCCGCAACAGTGCGCGCGCTGGCAGCGAGCAAAGCGAGCAAAAGCCAGCGCGTCACAGCGTGGAGCCGTTAAAAAACTGCACCGCGACGCAGACCGAACGCAATGCCGAGCTGGCTCGAGCATTGCTAAGGTCAAGGAAGCGGCAGGGAACACGAAGTGTTCCAACTACCGATGTGCCGTTTTAGGCGAAACTCGTCTAAGGTGCGCAAGCACCTGGAGGCGAAACACCGCTAGCGCCTTCAGGCGCAACCCGTCGGCTATACTCGTTGAAGAAGAATCATGCATAAGGACCTTACCGGCCTCAATATTGCCGGAGTAACCCCGTTTTCAAGCGTGGATTGGCCCGGAAAACTCGTGGCCACCGCGTTTCTACAGGGGTGCCCCTGGAATTGCGGCTACTGCCAAAACTTTGCCATTATTGACCCCCATATGACCGGCGGATACGCCGAGGAAGATCTCTGGGAGCTGCTCACAAGACGACAAGGCCTGCTCGATGGAGTGGTGTTTTCCGGCGGTGAGCCCACGAGGCAGGCGGCTCTAATCCCCGCGGCTCAGCGCGCACGAGAACTGGGTTTTGAGATTGGCCTTCACTCGGGTGGAGCCTATCCGAAGCGACTCGCGGAACTCCTTGACCAGGTGCTTCTTGATTGGATTGGGCTTGATATCAAGGCGCTGCCGGAAAATTATTCATGGGTCGCAGGACTGGAAAAGTCTGGTCCCCAAGGAACCCACCTAGCCAACCAAGCCTTAGGTCAAAAAGCCTGGGAGTCCCTTGACCTCGTCCTCGAGGCTCACCTTGCTGGCCAACTCCAAGACTACGAGGTGAGACTAACGGTCTATCCGGGAGACGACCCGCGAGATACGAATCCCGAAAACGCTCTGGAGATTGCCAAGACACTGCGCAGTCGCGGGGTGGAGACTCTCGCGATTCAGGAGGCGCGTCCGGACGGGACCAGACCCGAGTTCGCGAAAATCTATAAAACCCCGCAATCTCAAGGATTTCCCGCTGCCTTGGCCGAAGTCGCGAGGACTATCCAGAGCCTTGGATTCCCCCATTTCACCTTCCGTGGCAGTATGGAACTGAATTAACTCGTGAAGAATTCGACACGAGACTTCAGATATGCCCACTTGTGTCGATTTGTTCACGAGTTAATCCCGGAAGGAACCATCAAAAAATCGGCGCGAAACCGCGGGTCTGTGGAATAATGGCAAAGTAGCGAAAGGATTCCCATGAGCGACAATATTTCTGAGTTGAAGAATAAGGCATCCAACCCAAACACCCCCGGTCTGGAGCTTCAACAACTTGCCACCAATGCCGAACTGCGCCCCCTCATTGCCAAGAATCCTGCCGCCTATACGGGGCTGCTCGATTGGCTGGCCGGAAAGAATGAGCCTGAGGTGATGGCGGCGTTGCAGGAACGTCAACAAATGTTTGCGGCAGGAACGGCCATGCCGATGCCCACGGTCGCTCTGCCCGCGGATCTCTTGGTGAATTCCGATTCCTCCAACGTTGCCGGTGCTGAACACTCCCCTGACACTTCCACAGATGCCAGCCCGATTTTCGCGGCAGAAGCGCTTGAGTCTTTGCCTGACGCTACCGGCGACACTCCCCAGACAAATCCGAGTGATTCAACCGAAACAGCCGAGGCTGCCGCAAACACTACCGCGTTTCCCCCGACTCGAACTTCAATTCTCGGGAATAATAACCCCGAAGAAACCACCGTGCTATCCGGCACCGCCGTGACCTCAGCAAACTCCGCGGCTGACTCCGCCGCGACCCCCGCAGCCGCCGCTGACGCCCCCTCTGGAACAGCACCAGCCACCACCCCTGCCGCGTCTGCGCTTCCCCCCTCCTATGCCCCGGGCTCCGGACCAAGCACCCCCACACCATTCACCCCCGCGACCGCCGCATCTCCCGTAGCGCCCCCCGCCACCCCGCCCGCATTGGATCAAACCTCGGTGATTGCGCCCGCCGGATTCAACAATCCCAACGCCGCCTATAACCAAGAATTTGAAGAGGAAGAACCAAAATCCAACACAATACTGTGGATCATTTTCGGGTTCCTCCTCATTGTGGTCATCGCCCTAGCGGTGGCCCTCATCATGGCCTTCCTCGGTTCCCGCGATGACTCGACGAGCGAGACCCCGAGCCAGAATCCCGGTGATGAAACCAGCCAAACGACTGATCCGAAAGCCAACAGCCAAGACCCATCCGCGAAGCCCAGCGAAACCGCTAAAGAGCCAATGGCTCCCGCTCCGGCTGGAGCCATCGAGACTCCGGCACTCACGACCCTGTCCGGAAACACGTCTTGCGCCGTGAGCGGTGACATGCTGACCTGCATGTTGAAAGACCACGAAGCCACTATCGAAAGTTGCGGACCGGAGACTTCCGTGAAGGTCACGCTGACCGACGGCACCCCGCAGGTCTCCTGCCAGCCCAAAGAGGCCTACGCCCCGAGCGGTGGCGCGGTTCAATACGACCAGTCCATCACCACCGGCGATTTCGCCTGCACCTCCACCCACGATTACACGGAATGCTGGAACACCATGACTGGCGAGGCCTTCCAGATTGCCCGCCAAGGCTACCAGTCCTTCCAGAAATGAACCCTGATTGAGGACTGGAGAGCGCAACAATGGCCAAGTGGGGTGAGGATTTTGACACCTGGGAACCGACCCAGGATTATACTGCTGCGCCTCCGGCGCGCTCCGCCCAACTGGGTCAGACCCCTCGTCGACCGTCTCCCCCGCCAAGTTCCACTGACGCCCACGCCGCGGGCTTTTTCCAGGAATTTTCTCAAGCAGCCGAGGCGGCCGGTAACGCGGGGTCGGAGCGAACTCCCGAATTGCCTTACGGGGACAATCCGGGAATCGCCGCGCTGATCGCCAACGCCCAGAATATGTTGAATTCCGACGGGCCTGACGCGCCGGACAGATACAGGGATGGATTCGCCTCTGGAGTTACGCCGGAGTTGCCCGAGGCGATGCGGGGCACGCTGGGAGCGGGAGGGACCGCGGGGGCTCGCGGGGCGCTGCCGGCTCGCGTTTCCGCGGAGGAACTTCCCCGAGAGGATTCAGCAAGAGCCAGCGTGGCTTCGCGGTCAAATTCTTGGTTTGGACGCGGGTCTCGCCGTGAGGATTCCCGCCGCGCCTCAAGGTGGAGCGCCAGCGAACCGAGCCGAGCCGACGAGGTGACGGATCCACGGCAAGGCTTCGATTCCGGCAATGGCCTGGCTTATGGCGCCCTCCTTGATGAAGGCACCCACCCGCATTCGAGATTCACCCCCGCTACCGCCTCGAACCAATCACAGCGGACCCATTCCGAGGGCTGGCAAAGTCTTATGAATGGATGGGACGATGTTCCCGAAACAGACGACACCGGAGAGGCCTTTGCTGAGTTGCCCGCTTCACCGCGGCCAAACTCCCCCAAACCACCTGTAGGCGCCAGAGAAACCCCGAGAAAGGAAGACTTCTCGGCCCTGGACTTTTTTGCCTCCGATACTGCCCCCGACGATGCCGACGAAACACCCCCGCGAGAGCAGCCCACTCCCTCGCAGCCGACAATCTGGAAAAGCGTCTCCGCGGCGACCCCCGACGGACCGACAAAACTGCGGTTCCGCCGCGTTGATGAGGTGCCCGCCCCCGCGGCTCGCCCAGCGTCGGCTTACCGCGCCGACGGGATTTCACCCGTCGCGATGATCGCGGTTGCAGTGTTGCTCTCACTAATCGGGGTCGGCGTCGGGGTGGGCGTGGGGATGAATCTCAGCCCCGCTCCTGCTCCTACCGTCACAGTCTCCCCCAGCGATCCCGTTGACGTGCCAACGGGAGACAGCCCCGATTCTGTCAGCAACCAGGACAATGCCACCAATCAGGTGGGCTCAACCGCTACCGGCGGTTTGAACGGTCTGAAGGTGGTGCTTGACCCGGGTCACAACGGGGGTAACGCCGCGGCTTGGCAACAGATTGGCCAAAATGTGGATGACGGTCGCGGCGGACAGCAGGCCTGTAACACGACCGGAACCGCGGCGGCCGACGGATTTTCGGAACATGAGTTCAATTGGAATGTGGCCAACTTGTTAAAGACCAAACTCGAAGTGGAGGGCGCCACCGTCGTTTTGACGCGCGACTCAGACGTGGGGGTCGGACCTTGCGTAAATGATCGCGGGGCTTTCCCGCAAAAGGTCGGCGCCGACGTCATGGTTTCGATTCACGGCAACGGCACGACCAACACGAGCGTCCACGGCTTCTTCGCGATGATTTCCGAGCCGCCCTTGAACGATGCCCAGAAAGAGCCCGCCTCGAAGCTCGCGACCGCCCTGGTCACGGCCTTGAAAAACGGCGGACTCACCCCGCAAAGCAACGGCCCGATTGCCGATGGAATCTGGAAGCGTTCGGATCTGGCGACGTTGAATTTTTCGGAAGTGCCCGCGGTGATGGTGGAGCTCGGGGAGATGCGCAATCCAGCCGATGCAACTTTGATGAAGTCAGATGCTGGTCAGGATAAGTACGCGACGGCTTTGTTCAATGGGTTGAAGGCCTGGGCCGAGGAGACTCGCCCGCCGAGCCCCGCGGCCTCCGCTAGTCCCAGTGCTTCTGGAAGCTCTGGGACCCCCGCCGTAGCGGAGGCCCCAGATGCTTCAGCTTCTGCAGGTTCTCGGTAGAGGATCAGACGACGCCGTGAGCGAGCATCGCGTCGGCAACGCGGCGGAAGCCGGTGATATTCGCGCCGTAGACGTAGTCCTTCGGCTTGCCGTATTCCTCTGCGGTCGCGAGGCAGTCATCGTGAATTCCCTTCATCATGTCGTGAAGTTTCTTCTCGGTGTACTCAAACGTCCACTTGTCGCGAGACGCGTTTTGTTCCATCTCGAGAGCCGACACGCCCACGCCGCCAGCGTTGGCAGCCTTACCAGGAGCATAGGACACGTCGCCAGCACCTTGGAACACATCAATGGCCTGCGGGGTGGAGGGCATGTTCGCGCCTTCCGCCACGTACTTGCAGCCGTTCTTGACCAAGGTCTTGGCGTCTTCTTCGTTGATTTCGTTTTGGGTCGCGGAAGGCAGCGCCACGTCGCAGGGCACTGACCAAACGTTGCCAGTTTCATGGAACTCGGCGGAGGGTCGAGCTGCGGCGTAATCGGCGACGCGGCCGCGCTTAACCTCCTTGATTTCCTTCAACAAGTCGAGGTCAATCCCGTCCTTGTCATACACCCAGCCGTTGGAGTCAGAGCAGGTCACGGGCTTGGCACCCATTTGCTGCGCCTTCTCGATGGCGTAAATCGCCACGTTACCGGAACCGGAAACCGTGCAGGTACGCCCCTCGAGGGATTCCCCGCGATCCTCTGCCATGAACTGGGCGAACATGACCTGGCCGTAACCCGTGGCTTCGGTGCGGACGAGGGAACCGCCCCAGCCAAGTCCCTTACCTGTCAAGACGCCGGATTCGTGAACGCCGGTCAAGCGCTTGTATTGCCCGAAGAGGTAGCCGATTTCGCGGCCGCCGACGCCAATATCACCAGCGGGGACGTCGGTCATGTGACCGATGTGGCGGTAGAGCTCGGTCATAAAGGACTGGCAGAAGAGCATCACTTCGTTATCGGACTTGCCGTGCGGGTCAAAGTCAGAGCCTCCTTTACCGCCACCAATGCCTTGGTTTGTCAAAGCGTTCTTAAAGATTTGTTCAAAACCAAGGAACTTGATGATGTTGCGGTTTACAGACTTGTGGAAGCGCAAGCCGCCCTTGTAGGGGCCAAGCGCCGAGTTGAACTCGACGCGATAACCACGGTTGACCTGGACTTCGCCTTTGTCGTTGACCCACGGGACGCGGAAAATAATCTGCCGTTCCGGTTCGGTCAAACGCTCCAACAAGCCGTAGTCGGCGTATTCGGGGTGACGTTCAATAATCGGATCCAAGGATTCGATAACTTCGGTGAGAGCCTGCAAGAATTCCGGTTCCCCGGGGTTGCGCTGGTCGGTTTCCTGTAATACTTTTTCAAGTTTAGGATGCATGATTACGCTCCTTTTAGTAAACAATTAGGACGCAATCAATTTACTACAATTTTTATCTCGCACCCCAAACGCCCCGTCTCACAATCCGAGACATGTGTTCTATTCAGTAAACACAACCACTCAAGTCGGTTGTCCGGAGTCGCTTGGGGGACGACCGCTCGGCAGCTTGGTGCTTGCAATGCTTCGCATTGCGCGCCGCTTCCTTGGTCTCGGCAATGCTCGAGCAAGCTCGGCATTGCTCTCGACCTGCGTCGCGGTGGGGTCCCGCTCTGTTTTTCTAAGCAACAAGTTGCTAAGAAAAACTACGAGCACCCGAAGGGAGTGAGGTCAAGCCAAGCTTGCTTGAGCTCGAACCGAAAGACCGAGGGTATGCAATCTCGAAGAGATTGCTAATACCCGAAGGGAGTGAGGTCAAGCCAAGCTTACTTGAGCTCGAACCGAAAGACCGAGGGTATGCAATCTCGAAGAGATTGCTAATACCCACAGGCTGCCTACGCGAACGTCCCACCGGCGTAGCGACGAAGAGCCACCACTGCCGCAGCGGAAAGCCTCCGGAATTGTTTACAAAATTTAGCGGGGAGAGACTAGAGGTTCAAAGAAACAAGATTCGTGGCCGCCTTGAAAACATCGAGGGTCGGCTCGCCCGGATGCCACCCGCAAGAGGTGAGCCCACCGGACTGCAACGCATCAAGCTGGCGCACGAGCTCCTCGGCGTTACGCCCAACAGAGCCAGCATCCACGGAAACAAACTGAATCTTATTGTCCGGATCGACTAAGAAAGACGCACGGTCACACACCCCTTCGGAGTTCAACACCCCAGCCTCTTTCAAGAAGTCATGCACCGGATCGGTCGCCAAGGGGAACGGAATATCCCGCAGCAGCTCATCTTTCGAACGCCACGCGAGGTGCACGTATTCCGAATCAGTATTGACCGCGACCACATCGCAGTTGCGCTCTTGCAAATCCTCATAGACTCCAGCGATTCCAGCGAGCTCGGTGGGACAAACGAACGTGAAATCCTTCGGCCACATGACTACAAGGCGCCACTGCCCGGCTTTGACATCAGCAGAGCGCACGCGGCAGAAGAAGTCTTCTTCCTTACTCACCGGCAGTTCCGACAAGACACCACCGACTACTGCCTTGAAATCGTATTCCGGAAACTCGTCCCCAATAGTCAGCACGGCCATAGTTAGCTCCTCTTCTTGACCCACGCCTATTTACTCTAAACTGTTTTAAATCATATCGGTTCTCGACGGGTTTCGCTGAGTTTTTTAACAGATTAGTGGGTTGATTAGCAGCGCCGCCAGCGCCTACACCAACGACTTCCCCGTCAAAATCCGGTACGCCTCCAGATAACGCTCGGAGGTGCGCGCCACGACCTCAGCGGGCAGAGCCGGAGGTTTGGTTTCTCCGCGGCGGTCCCAACCGGAAGCGGGAGAAGTCAACCAGTCACGCACAAACTGCTTGTCAAAACTTGGCGTAACCTTGCCTTCCACCCACTTATCTGCCGGCCAAAACCGCGAGGAATCCGGAGTGATAACTTCGTCGGCGAGAATAAAGGACTTGGCTCCGTCGGCCACGTTTTCTCCGCGTACCGCCATCCCCGGTTCGGCGCCGAATTCGAACTTCGTGTCCGCGAGGATAATCCCGCGCTCGGCGGCGATTTCCGCGGCTTTCCGGTAAATCAACAAGGTCAAATCGGTGAGATTTTTCGCGACCGCACGCCCGTGGAGCTGCGCAATCCGATCAGCGGAGACATTCTCATCGTGTTCACCCAGCTCAGCCTTGATGGCCGGCGTAAAAATCGGTTCAGAGAGCTTGGAGGCCTCGACCAGCCCCGGAGGCAAGGGAATCCCACAAACCGAGCCGTGGTCCTCGTATTCAGTAAGTCCCGAGCCAGTGAGATAGCCGCGCGCCACGCATTCCACAGGATACATCTCGAGCCGACGAGTCACCATGGCACGACCAGCCACCTCCGTGGGAACATCCTCGTCGAGATTGTGGGTCGCTACCACACCGGAGAGCTGGTCAAACCACCAGCGGGAGAGCTGGGTCAGCACGGCGCCCTTCCCGGGAATCGGGGTGTCCAGCACAAAGTCGTAGGCCGAGATCCGGTCGGTGGCTACGAGAAGTAGCTTATCTGCGCTTTTGATTCCGGCAGCGTTCTCGGGGATAAAGATTTCTCGAACCTTTCCCGCCGCGATCTTCTTCCAGCCGGGGATGGTGGGTGCTTCAGTAAGGGGGTGGTCAAGAATATCGGAAGGAACAAAGTCAGGTGCTACTAATTCAGCCATATCTGTATTCTTTCACAGCCCCGCGCCTCACCCAAAGCGAAACCGGATAACGTCGGAAGCAACCTGTTAGTTGAAGCACATGACGCCGAAGCGGCCCTTGCCGTAGCCCTCGATGTCGAGAATCGAATCGCGGCGCTCCACGTAGGACGTCACCATCTTGTACTCATTCGGGGGAAGTTCCTCACCCGGGGTGTACATGAGCCCAATGGAGACGTGCGGGGCATCATCTTTATTCAACAAGGAGGAAAAAACGTTCAAGATCTCGTAAACATTCTCGATGTAGTTGTCACCCAGAGTGCCATTGTTGATCTCGTCTTGGGCGCCGGCTTGCGGAATCAACTGCAAAGCCGCCCCCGCATAGGCACACAAATCCAAATCCATGATACAGGCCGCGAGAGTCTGGTCCATAGCATCGTTGAAGAACGCCACACAGCAGCCGAATTCCTCATCCGGCTTCAGAATCTCATAGTCAGGCGAAACCTCCACGGTCCTCCCCAACAACATTTCGAACAGGTCGCGAATCTCTTTCGCGGTAGGCAAAGGGGTAACACTCATTTGTTGAACGCTCCTAGAATCTGTTTGAAGGTGGCGGCATCGAAGGGTTTTTGAATGAGGAAATTTGCGCCCGCCTCTTGCGCAACTTGCCGCATTTGAGGGGAACCCTCGGAGGTCACGAAGCCGACCGGAATCTTCGATCCGGTGGCTCGCAACTGTTGAAGCATCTCGATTCCGAGCATATTCGGCATATTCCAGTCGGAAAGAACCAAGTCGGGGGACTCACTAAGGGCCAGCTGCAAAGCCTGGGCACCGTCCTCAGCTTCCATAACTTCCCAATCGAATCCAGCCTGACGCAAGGTGCGAACCACAATCTGGCGCATCACGCGCGAATCGTCAGCCACAATAATACGCATCTCGTTTACCCCTCCCTGTTACTCTTCCACCATGGAAGCTAGGTCACTAATTGAGATTATCAAGAAATTTCCTTTCCAGTTGAAATTCAGAGCCACTATTGGCGGATCTTGCCCCCAAGGTTTTTCTGTCGAAACTTTTGGAATAGTCAGGGTTCCGGAATCCTCCACTACTGCTTTCAAGTTTCCGCCCACAACATTAGCGATTTCCCCAAAAGCATCGTTGATATCTTCCTCGGTGACCTCATCAGTCTCCGCTAAAGTAAACATGGCTCGCGTCAATTCCTCCGAAGTGGACTTTTCCATACTCATCACGACGCGGAATTTACGATTCCCTTTAGAATCAACCCAGGAATAAATCGGGTTGGTAAACGGCTCTATTTCAGCATCAGTTTCAAACACCGTATTGGGAACCTTATCAATAAGGGCATAGAAAATTTCGTTGGCAATCATCGTCACTGCCTGGCGAATATTCTCTTCCAGTTCCGGATCTTTTGTCACTTGTGTCAACATAGGGTGATTCCTCTATCTCTAAAGTATTAGGTTCCAAGTCCGAGCAGGAGCAGTTTTTCGTTTACTGCTTCTGGAGTAAAAGGCTTTATGAGGTATTCGTGAGCCCCCGCCGCGAGAGCCCTCACGATTTGAGAATGTTCCGACTCGGTTGTCACCATCATCAAGGTGATATTGCGGAGTTCTTTCTCGGCGCGAATATTCACGACCAACTCCAGACCGTTCATCACCGGCATATTCCAGTCAATCGTCGCTAAATCCACGCGACCCGTTTCGGGATCTTTCAAAATCTTCAACGCCTCTTCGCCGTTTTGGGCCTCGAGAATCTCGTAGCCTTCGCGCCGAAGAATCCCGCCAATAATCTTGCGCATCGCGCGGGAATCATCCACAATCAGAGCCCTCATCTCGCGCCCCCTTTCAGCCGATAGACTGCGCCTTTGGTGAGAGTCACCCGTTCCCACACCGGATCCATCCCCATGGTGGTTTCGGCAGCCCCTAAGAAGAGATAACCGCCGGGAGCCATAACATTTGCCACTCTACGCAAAACCTCTCGTTTCGTATCCAGGTCAAAATAAATCAAAACGTTGCGAATAAAGACTATGTGGAATGGACCACCCTTGGGCGGGGTGGACATCAGGTTGTGTTCCAGGAAGTTGATCTTTTGGCGCAGTTTCGGGCTAATCGTCCAGTTCGCGCCTTCTCGTTGGAAATACCGCACCAGCATCGGGGCGGGGAGACCGCGGTTGACCTCCAGTTGGGTGTAGAAACCCTGTTTCGCTTTCGCCAAGACGGCGCGGGACAAGTCCGTGGCCACAATCGAGAACTGCGGCGGGGTCGGCATATCGAGAATCGACATGGCGATAGAGTAGGGCTCCTGGCCGGTAGAACAGGCCGCCGACCAAATCGAGATGGTGTGGTGTCCGGCCTTCTGGAGCTCGGGAACCACTGTTTCCGTCAAGCCCTTGAACGGGGTGACATCGCGGAAAAACGAGGTCTCATTCGTGGTCAGAGCCTCGGCGATGTCCTGGAGATCCGCGGGGCGATGCGTGGCAATCACTTGTTGAATCCACTTATCGACCGCGGTCGGACCGTCAAATCCAGCTTGGCGCGCCAACGGAACCAGCCTGGATTCGACCAGGTACTCCTTACCGGCGGGAAGTTGAATCGCGGAACGCTGCCTGACCAATGCCGCCACGTAGTCAAATGTTTGGCGGGTCAGACTCATCGTTTCTCCTGAGCTGAGTGGGTAACGACATGTCGAGAGATTTCGTTAGCGATTTGGTCTAAGGGGAGAATCTGGTCAGCAAAACCAGCGGTCGCTACCGCTCCGGGCATTCCCCAAACCACCGAGGTGTTTTCGTCTTGAACCAGGGTGCGGCCGCCCGCTTCGAGGACTTTCTTACAGCCCTCTTTCCCGTCCTGACCCATTCCGGTAAGAACCACCGCGAGCATTTCGCCCCCGTACATTTGCACCGCCGATTCAAACATGACGTCCACGCTCGGCCGACAGAAGTTTACCGGCGGAGTCTGGGTCATCTTAATGCGAGGAGCGCCAGCGTTTCCAGCAAAGGTCATGTGGTAGTTACCGGCAGCGAGGTAGATATGACCCGGAGCCAGCATCATGCCTTCGCTGGCTTCTTGGACCACCGCGGAGGTCATGCGGTCGAGACGTGCCGCCAACTGGGTCGTGAAAACCGGCGGCATGTGCTGAGTGATCACCAGCGGCACCGGCAGGGGCTTCAAACCGGAGATGACCTTGGACAAGGCCTCCGGCCCGCCCGTGGAGGAACCGAGAATGACAATCCGAATCGGCTTGTCGGGCATACCGGTGCGGTCGTGGAGTTTCACCGGACCAGCGAACATCGCGGGAACCGAGGAAATATTCGCGCGAGCCTCTGCGGAAATGCTCTTGGATGAAGTCAGTCCCGACGCGCGCGCTTTGCCCGGCAGCAAGCCGACAATAATCGGAACGAGCTGCTCGCGGATGGTTTGCATCGATTGCTGCACCGAACCCTGGTTAGCGGGTTTGGTGACGTAGTCGGTGGCTCCCGCGGAAAGCGCCTCGAGGGTGGCGGTGGCACCGCGCTGGGTCAAGGTGGAGAACATGATGATGGGTTCTTTACAGCCCATCTTGCGCAGCTCACGAACGGCTTCGATGCCATTCATGACGGGCATTTCGATGTCCATAGTGATAGCGTCCGGTTTTAACTGTTTCCACTTCATCAAAGCGAGTTTTCCATTCGGGGCGGTTCCCACGACTTCGATACTGGGATCAGCGTTGAGGGCGTCAGTAACGATTTTACGCACGACAACGGAGTCATCCACCACCAGGACTTTGATGCCTGCCATTGCTTCTCCTTGGATTGACCTCTACTATAAATAAAGGTTATCGAGTTTTCGACTCGTTCGCTTTGGATTTGGGGGAACAAAAGAGCCGCGACTGGGTCGCGGCTCTTTTGCTTCCAGGTCTGCCATGGATTAAACCACGGGGGCTTCCTTCGTTTTCTCCGCAGCGCGGGCCTCTTGACCAATGGCCACCACTCGCTCCACGTCGAGGACCAAGAGCAAATCATCGGAGAGCTTGTAGGCTCCCAAGATGAGTTCCCGCAGTTCCGGGGCTAGAGTGTCCGGCGGAGCCTCGAAGTCGGATTCATCGACTTCGCGCACATCACCGATGGAATCCACCATCAGGGACAGGGTCTCACCGTCCAAGACCACCACGACCATCATCGTGTTTTCTTCATCCTCCCGCGGGGGAAGATTCAACTGTTTACGCAGGTCAATCAGGGTTGCAATTTGACCACGCAGATTCACCAAGCCGGTAATCGCTTCAGGAGAAAGCGGAACATTCGTAATGTCTTCCCCGCGCAGAATCTCCGTGACCTGGTTGACTTCGATGCCGTAGAGGGCACCATCAAGCCGGAAAGTAACGTACTGAGTCATCATGGATCACGCTCCTACCATGTCGAGACGGGAACCAATTTCGAGTTCGGCGCTGAAGTCGTCGATCTCATCGAAGAAGGTCGGGTCGGCGGCGCGAACCGCTTGTTCGACGTCGAGCAGTTCGGTGACGCGATCCTTCAAGACCGCAGAACCCAGCAAGCCGTGATCTTCGACCGAGGAGTGCTTGCGCTTGTCGTCGGCAACAATGTCGAGAATCTCGCGAACCACCATCGCCACGGAACGCTCGCCGCGGTTGTAGACCACGATTTGAAGATCCTTCGGCTCTTCGTAGTCCATGACCCCGAGGAGACGATCGAGACGCACAATCGGGAGAATCTGGCCGCGGTATTGGATGACCTCGCGACCTCCCACGCGTTCGACCTTCTCGACATCGATGTGTTCGAGTCGGGTGACTGCGGCCAGCGGAATCGCCACGCGGCGGCCATCGCCGATACCGACCACGAGAGCCTGTCCGATGACCTCGGAGTTGCGAGCCTGGGCCGCTTCGGCTGCCGCCTGGGCTTTCTGGGCTGCCTGGGTGGAAGCGCCGGAAAGGGAGCGACGCGCCACCGCACCGATATCGAGAATCAGTGCCACGCGTCCGTCGCCAAGCAGGGTCGCACCGGCGTAAAGACCGATGGACTTCAACTTGGAAGACAGTGGCTTGACCACGATTTCTTCGTTGTTGATGACCTTGTCGACTACGAGGCCGAAACGCTGGTCGTCGTTTTGCAAAACCGCAATGACGCCGTTGGCTTCTTCGTCGCGACGCTCGGCTTCTTCAGGATGCAGGACGTGGCTCAAGCGAATCAGCGGGAGCAACATGCCGCGCAGGCGGTAAACCGGTGAGGAGTTGACGTATTCCATCGACGTCTCCTTACGAGAAGAATCGAGGGCCACCAGCTCCAGCAGGCTGACCTGCGGGATGGCGTAGAGCTCGCCGTGAGATTCAATCGTCAGCGAGGGCTGGATTGCCAGAGTCAGCGGGATGCGCATCCTCCAGGTAGAGCCCTGCCCCAATTCGGATTCCACATCGACCGTACCGCCGATGGCTTCGACGGAGGTCTTCACGACATCCGTTCCCACCCCGCGGCCGGAGATATTGGAGATCTTCTTCGAAGTGGAGAAGCCGGGGAGGAACAACAGGTTGAAGATTTCCTTGTCGCTCATCTCGCCGAGTTGAGCCTGGGTGACGATGCCCTTTTCGAGAGCCTTGTTGGCGACCTCTGCCGGATCGATGCCGGCACCGTCATCAATAATGTCGACGACAACCTGGCCGCCAGCATGGTAGGCCTTCAACGTCACGGTACCCTTCGGGTTCTTGCCGGCCGCCTTGCGGACTTCCGGCAGTTCCACGCCGTGATCCACGGCGTTACGAACCATGTGGGTCAACGGATCCTTAATGGCCTCCAGCAAGGAGCGGTCCAGTTCGGTGTCGCCACCAATCATGACGAGTTGGACATCCTTGTTCGTCTGTTTGCCGAGGTCCCGCACCACGCGCGGCATCTTCGCCCACAGGTGCTCGATGGGCTGCATTCGGGTCTTCATGATGCCCTCTTGCAACTCGGTGGCCACAATCGACAGGCGTTGCGAGGACTGAACGAGATTCATGTCCGTCATGGAGTCGGTCAAACGCACGATTTGGTTACGCACCAAGACCAGCTCGGAAACCTCGCGCATCAAGACATCGAGCAGGTCCACGTCCACGCGAATCGAGGATTCTGCGGCAGAGCGGGTGTGGTCGTTGTTGTTGTGTTCGGCCGGTTTGGATTCTGCCTTGGACTTTGCCACAGCGGCAGCGGGTGTCGGAGCGGCTGGAGTGGCCGGCGCGACTGCTTCTGCCGGAGATTCCGTCGGGGTTTCCTTCGGGGCTTCTCCAGCGGCTTCTGCGGAGCTGTCAGACACGGAGGTCTGGCCGTTCTCATCAGGCACATTCGTCAAGAAGGGAATCTCAGCCGGTTCGCTCGATTCTTCCGCCGCAGCGTCTGACAGAGAAGTCTCGCCGTTTTCGTCAGGGACGTTAGTCAAGAACGGAACCTCGGCCGGTTCGCTGGCCGCCTCAGTCGGGGCGGGCTCGCCGGCGCTGTTATCTGCCGGAGGAACTTCCTTGGATTGAGATTTACCCTGAATGGCCTCAATCTTGGCGATGACGGATTCAATATCCACATCGCCTTCCTGGCCGGTTTCTTCCACCGAGTTCATGATGTTGCGGATACGGTCAACCATCAACAGCAGCACGTCAGCGGTATCTTGGTCCATCTCACGTACGCCATCGCGGAGTTCGGAAAGCAGGTTCTCACCACGGTGTGCCAGCTTCTCGAGTCGATTGAACGCCAGGAAGCCCGACGTCCCTTTGATTGTGTGTATAGTCCGGAAAATAGAAGACAGTAGGTCTTTCGAGCCCGGATCGGACTCCAGGGAAACCATGTCTTGCTCGAGTTGATCCAAGTTTTCATAGGATTCAACAAGGAATTCGCGGACAATTTCATCCATTTCGCCCATAAAGCGACCTCCCAAATAAGTGGCGCCTTCGGCACCGTCTACAGGCTCGCATCGTCAGACCATTTAATTCCGTTAGCAAATTCACTGAATTTTCAGAGATTTTTCTTGTTTAATTCGGATGAGTGAGTCATGGGGACGTGCTTTTTGACTCATTTGCTTCGCGAAAAATGAGTCAAAAAGCACGTCCCCATGACTCATTTCAAGAATTAATGCTTCCGTAAGGTAAAGTAAGAGACGTGTTAGTTCTCTCTCGGCGGATTGGTGAAAAGATTGTTATCGGTGACGGAATTGTCGTCACCGTGGTGGAAGTGCACCGCGATTCTGTTCGCCTCGGTGTTGACGCCCCGCGTTCCGTGCCGGTCAACCGCGCGGAACTTCTCCAGGCGGTATCCGAAGAAAACGTCGCGGCCATGTCCAACCCCGATGCCGCTGTTGCTTTGAGTTCACTAAAGGGCATCAAGCCGAAGTCCGGTTCGCCTCTGGATTTGAAGAAACTCATGCAGAGCTCGTCACTAGCGTCTTCGGCAAAGGCCTCCACCTCCCAGGACTCTGCCCCTGCTTCGAAGCCCGCAGCTCCCGCTTCGACCGAGGCCCCCAAGCCGTCCGCTCCCGCACCCGGCAAGTCCACCCCGAAACCCCACCCGCCAATTTCCTAGCCCTGATCCGCTCCCCTTAGCGAATACCTGAGGCATCCGGATGCCCACCCGACAGGGTTTCTTTCGACCGCAGTAAATGGGTCATAAGACACGACCAAGCAACACATTATTAGAAGCCGACCGGTAAGCCTTCTTCAAAGCTTTAGCAACCTCGAGACGAGTTCCCACAGAAACAACTCCATCATTCATACCCGAAATTTTCGCGCTCACAATTAGTGACGCACGACACGCGCCACGCACTCAATATACGTAAGGTACGCCGACGACTTGACAAACAGCCGCGATCTATGATATATTATACCAAGATTAGCGAAGGAGCTATATCATGAAAATCAAGGTTGCTATTCTAGTCACCGGACTTTTGCTCTCGCTCTCAACGATTCCCGCCAATGCAAGCACATTTTCAATACCGGATACAGGTCATGGCAGTTTCATAGTTACCAACGAGACTACCGGCAAATCAGTCAAGATACCCCTAGATGTATCCTCGCACACATCCACCCCTACCGATCAGTCAGGCAGAATCACTGGCCACGCAACTGTTCGTATCTCAGCTAAAACTTTGGTCGATATTGGCGCGATTACTAAACAAGAGGCTGAGCATTTGTCGGCAACACGCAGTTCTAGCGGTTCTGCTTCTAATACTGTCTATCCCGTAACAGCAAATGTTGGTATGGAATGGACTTTATACGGCTCCGGCAGTTCACAGACTGTAAAAATATCAAGGGTTTTTGGTTCATTCACTAAAAGCTATCCAACCAGCATTTATAATATATCCTTAGTTGCGAGACAAGGAATGAATGGTGTTGTCTTAAGCAAGTCCCCTACCTCTGCTAGCTTTAGTTACCAAACAGGATGGACACCTGTGAAGCTCGTACGTGGCTCTTGGGATCCTTATGCGCTTCTTCGAGCCAAAATTGCCCCAGATGGTATGGGATCCAACGATATTTCAGTCACCTATTTCCCGTTTTTTAAGCTGAGATAACATGAAAAAGTCAGTTACAGCGGTCGTTCTCCAGACACTTTCCTTGTTTATACCGTTCGCGGTCTCTACCTACTTCAACGCCTGCTTCACTCAAAACTATCTCGTGGCAGCGATAGGCACGCTCGACTTCGTCATGCTGATAGGTCTGCCTTTGCTTTGGTCACTGCTGTCCCTCGCCGCATTCCTCATCGAGATCAAACCAGACGAAGCTTCCCCGCGTTCCACCCAGCGAGTGGTGCTTTCTGTCGGCCTCGGGATTACTGTCGTGACAGCAATAGTATTGCTGAGCCTTGACACTTACAGATTGCCGTCAAGTTTTTATTACACAACTTGCTATTCTATTACTGTTGCGCTTTACCTCATTGGTATAAGAAATCTTCGCGACACCAGCCCAAGCAACTAAGGCGCTTCAATCCGCAATTCCCGCCCCCCAAAAAAGGCTCAGCTTATTTATTACTGGGAGGCTGGCTAAAGGGCGTTCACCAAGGGAAAATCACTTAGCGAGGAGATCTTCGAGGAGCATCTTCCAGGCCTCGCTCCTCGCCGGCACCCCATCAAGCATCCCAATCGGCACCCCGAGCTCAAACAGCGCCCCCGGTCGTTCCGCCTCCCAAATCCGCTGGACTGCCAGGGTATCGGGGTGAAGCGCGTCGGGCAAGCCTTTCAACCAGTTGCGAAGCTTCTCCGGAGGCACCCGCCCGTCGACGACGGCCCAGGTTTGGTCGACATAAATCACCGACAAGAGTTTCGCCATCGTCCGCCGGTGAACCTCAATCAGCGAGTCCGCCAAAGTCAAAACACAGGTTTGCCCTTGATGAGCTTCCATCAGAGTCCGCAGCTCCTCGGCCGAACGCGCCCGCAGAGCCTCTCCGGGAAGGGTCGTCTTCGGCCCGCCCAAAACGCAATAGCCATCATCCCCGAGCCGTCCGGCGAGCCGCTGGGCGGTTTCCACCACGGACAGGGCAATCGGCGCGGCCCCGATAACGACAATCGTCGAGCCGGGTTTTTCGAGTAACTCCACCGGTTGCGGCAGCGACTCCACAAATTCATCAAGACTAAAATCGTCTCCCGAAGTCGGAACCCCCGCCAAAATGTCTTCGGGGAATCCGAGTTCGAGGGCGGCCGCAATCGGCAACCGCTGTCCCGCGGGAGCCTGGGTGATGACTGGTCGGGGCGCGGAGGAGGTGGCGCCGGGGGCGGCGACCCCTTGCAAACGCGCATCCAGCAAAGGCGCGCCCTGCCGCGGAGTCCCTCCGGCCATTCCCGTCGCGCTAGGGCGGGAACTGCCGGCGGGAACACCGGTCGGGGCCGGCGCGCTCGAGGTAGAAGAGGGGGGAGAGGCAGGAGGCGTCGCAGAGTTTATCCCCATCGCCGCGAGCTGCGCCTCAAGGTCAGCAGCGGCAGCTTCGGTTCCGGAGTTGAGTTGGGAGCGGGCTTCATCAAGGAGATTCTGAAGTCCAGCGTCTTTCTTGTCTTCGGCCCTTCCAGAATCAGTCACTTCCGTTCCCGCGGAGACCGCCCCCTGGTCGGCGCCAGACTCAGCCTTTCTCTTCCCCCGCGCCACGGTCTTCTTCCGGTAAGCCCCGGATTCTTCGGCTTTTTCGGACAGGGTTTGGTGCTTCGCCGCCGACTTGGTGGCGTTGGAGAAGGACTCGGGAGGCTCACCCACACCGTCAACTTCCACCAGGACTTCATAGTGTTCTTTAGAGAACATTCCGGCGATTCCACCCTTACGGACCTTCTCGGCTTTGAGCACAGTGACCCGTCGCCCCATCCGTTTCACCTGGCCGATGAGGACGTCAAGACGGTCTCCTTCAACCAGATATCGCGTGGCTGCCACTTATCGTTCCCATCGTTTCAATCATCACTTTCGCGCCGGACACCTCGGTGTATGACAGCACCGGCAGGCGCGCTATACCAAGGTTAACAAGTTTTCGAAGCGCCGGGCGTAAGACAGGCGCACAAACTAGAACAACGGAGAAACCTGTTTGTTCCGCTTGCTCGGTAACCTCGCGGGTTTGGTTCAAGAAGGTTTCCATCCGATCCGGATCCAGCGCGAGCTGGGAGCCCTCATCGCCGGGGCGGACGCTTTCGAGAAGCGACTGTTCAAACAGGGGGTCGAGGGTGATGACCCGCAACACCCCTTCCATCACGTATTTCGCGACAATCGAAGGCCCAAGTTCGGCGCGGGCGGCTTCGATGAGCTGTTCGGGGTCGGTGGTTTGTTTCGCCTTGACCGAAAGCGCCTCGAAAATGCGCGGGAGGTCGAGAATCGGGACCTGTTCTTCCAGAAGCCCTTGCAAAACGACCTGCACCTCCCCGAGAGAAAGCATGGCGGGAATGAGTTCTTCCACCGCGGAGGGGTTCGTTTGGCGCACCCCATCAACGAGGATTCTCACGTCCTCGCGGGACAGCAGGCGCGCGGCGTTTTCGGAGACCAGCGCCCCCAGGTGGGTAATCAGAACGGAGACGCGGTCAACCACGGTCGCCCCGCCGAGTTCCGCGTTATAGCGCAGTTCGACTGGAATCCACTTGCCTGAAAGGCCAAAGACTGGTTCGTGGGTGAGGTCACCGGGGAGGTCATCAAGGGCATCACCAAGAGCCAGCACTTTTCCGGGAGGCGCGACCCCGCGGCCGACCTCAACGCCGGACATGCGGATGACATAGGTGGAAACGGGGAGATCTACCGAGTCGCGGGTCCGCACCGGAGGGAGAACGAATCCCGATTCAAGAGCCACCTTCCGGCGCAGTCCCCGTACACGGGCGAGCAAATCCGTGTCGGTGTTCGCCCCGACGAGGTCAATGAGGTCCGGAGCGAGGAGGATTTCGAGAGCCGGAACCCGCATTTGTTCAATGAGCTGTTCGGGAGTTTCGCCCGCGGGTTTCGTCTCGTCTTCCTCGACAATAATTTCTTCTTCCTGTTCGGACTTCTTCAAGGCGCTCAACTGCTTCCACCCGCCGAAAATCAGCAAGGCGCCGATGACGAGGAAGGGAAGTTTCGGCATAGCGGGGATGAGTCCGAGGAAGATACAGGCGATGCCGGCGATGAGGAGCGCGGAGAAAGACTGGGTGAGCTGTTTGGTGAAGTCCCCGCCGATGCCGCCTTCCGGCGAATCCTTCGAGCGGGTGACGATAACGCCGGTGGCGAGGGACATCAACAGCGAGGGGATTTGGGAGACAAGACCGTCGCCCACTGTCAACTGGGAATAGGTCGAGATGGAGTCGGTGGCGGTCATGCCCTCAACCACCATGCCGATGACGAAACCGGCGATGAGGTTCACAATCGTGATGACGATACCGGCGATGGCGTCGCCCTTGACGAACTTCGAACCGCCGTCCATAGCGCCGTAGAAGTCGGCTTCGGCGGCGATTTCGGCGCGGCGGGTGCGGGCGGTTTCTTCATCAATGAGGCCGGAGTTCAAGTCGGCATCAATAGCCATCTGTTTGCCGGGCATGGCATCCAGGGTGAAGCGCGCCCCGACCTCGGCGACACGGCCCGCGCCGTTGGTGATGACGACGAAGTTGATGATGACGAGGATGACGAAAACGACCATGCCGACAACGAAGTTCCCGCCGACAACGAAGGTTCCAAAGGCCTCGATAACCTGGCCTGCCTTTGCTGAACCGCCCCCGCTTCCGGGGGTCAAGATGAGACGGGTGGAGGCCACGTTCAGACTCAGGCGGAACAGCGCGGCGACCAAAACGAGAGTCGGGAAAACCGAGAATTGCAGGGGTTTTTCGACGAACATGGTTGTCAACAGGGAAATCATGGACAGCATGATGGACATGACAAGGAGAACATCCATCATCCACGGTTGCAGCGGGAAGACGAGTAGCATGACAATACCAACCACTCCGACGGGGATGGCCAGCTTCGACAAAAACCCTACGTTAATTTTCAATTCGGGCGCTCCATGAAATGTTTATTCCCGAATCCCTTCATGTTCTCTCGCATCCTGCAACCAATCTATCGGCAATTCAGTTTAAGACTTTAGTATCTATCCCATCTGGTCAAAAAGATAGTCCGGCATTTTGTGGACTCCCCCGCGCGCGCCCCGCTTCTTCAGGAGCAGGCAGAACGCCAAAACCTGGGCTACCGCGGTATAGAGTTCCTCGGGAATCTCCATCCCGACCGGCGCCGTGGAATAGAGCGTCCGCGCGAGCGCCACGTTCTCCACCATTGGAACCCGATTATCGAGCGCCACTTCCCGAATCCGCGAAGCCAAGTGATCCACACCCTTAGAAACTACCTTTGGCGCTCCTTGCCCGGGCTCGTATTTCAGCGCCACCGCATAGTGGGTTGGGTTCACGACCACAACATCGGCTTCGGCAGTGTCGGCCATCATCCGGTTGCGGCTCATCGCCATCGCGCGAGACCGACGCTGGGACTTGATCTGGGGGTCGCCTTCTTCCTGCTTGTATTCCTCCTTCACCTGCTGCTTCGACATCTTGGTCTGTTTCTGGTTTTTTTTGAAGATAAACAGGGCATCCAAAACCGAAACGACAATCCCCGCAATTACGGAAGCCCAGATGAGAAACCACATTTTGCCGTTACCATAGTTGACGATGTCATAGCCGGACATGTGTCCGGCCGCCCCCATGATCTCCATCACGCCGGAAATGATGACATAGAGCACCACCCCGACGGCTATCGTCTTGATGAGCGCCTTCAAGCCATTCCACAAGGGCTGAACCCCGACAATTTTCTTGATGCCCTTGATGACATTGAGGTTTTGAAGTTTCGGCTTCAAATGTTTTGCGGAGGGGAAAACCCCTTTGCCTTGGATGATGTTGACCAAGACTGCCACCAGCATGATAGCGAGCATGAACGGCAGCAAGGTCCATAGCACGCTCATCAGCGACTGCCCGAGGAATGCCAGGATTTCTCCGAGCGAAGGGTCACTCACCAGGTATTTCAGGGTCGTAAACTGTTCGCGCCCGTTGTTCGCCGCGCTCGAGATAACCGTGGGCAAGAGGGCGGCTCCGGCCGCCAGAGAAATCCAGCCGGTCAAATCCTGGGACTTTTGCAGGCCACCTTCCTCGCGAACTTTTTTCAGGTGTTGCGGAGTGGCCTTCTCTGTCTTCTCCCCGGAATCGCTCACAGGATCACCCCCTGCCAGCTTTTTAGGGCCTCATCAACAATCTTCAAAACAACCTGCGGGAGGACGACCATAATCGTCGGGGCGAGGAAAGCAGTGACAATAATCTTCAGCGGGAATCCCAAGGTGAAAGCGTTCATGGCCGGCGCCACCTTGGTCAAAAGCCCCAAACCCATATCCGTCAAAACTAGGACCAACAGGAGCGGTCCGGCGATCTCGAAGGAGGACATGAGGAGTTCTGCAAAACGGAACACGAGCCGCTCGGCATAGTTGTCCAAATCGAACATCATCCCTGGCGGGAGAGCCGTGAAAGAACGCGCGAGACCAATCACGAGGAGCTGGTAGCCGTTGGTGGCAAACAGCATCGCGAGGGCAGAGAGTTCATAGACGCGCCCGAAGGTGGCCTGGTTATTCATCGTCAAGGGGTCAAAGGTTTGGGCCATGGCGAAGCCGCCCTCGAGGTCGATCAGTGAACCGGCCATCTGGATAGCCGCGAGCATGATGCGCACCATGAGAGCCATGGAGAAACCGATGAACGCCTGCATCACGCACTCGAAGATGAAGGTGCTGGATTGGTAGATGGGTCCGACCCTCCCGACCGTGGCGAGGCCCAGGGCGGCACCGAGGAGCGCTTTGACCTGGCCGGACAAGGCGCGGTTGTTGAACGGGGGACAAAAAACCAGAAACACCGTGGCGCGAATCGTGGTCAAGGCGAAGGCGGTGAAGAACCCAAGGTAAATCGTCATGGCGCGCCCGCCTCTACGAATTCAGAAGATTCGGGATTCGCGCCATCATGTCAAGGGTGGTGTTGACAAGGGTTTGCAGCATCCAATAGCCGGTGATGTAGAGCGCCACCCCGACCGCGATGGTTTTCGGAACGAAAGTCAAGGTGACTTCCTGGATTTGGGTAATCGACTGGAACAGGGAAATCAGGAAACCGACGACAAGAGAAGTAATCAAAATCGGCGCGGCGAGTTTCGCGCCCATAATCATGGCAGTGAGTGCGAGGTCGAGGACGGCGGCAGCATTCATGGCGTCCCCTATCGATAGGTTCCGATTAGGGTCTGGGTCAGCATCCCCCAGCCATCAACCATCACGAACAGCAACACCTTGAACGGAAGCGACACCATCACCGGCGGAAGCATCATCATACCCATACTCATCAAGGCCGCGCCGACAACCAGGTCAATTACGAGGAAAGGTATGAAAACCACGAAGCCGATAATGAACGCGGAGCGAACCTCGGAAATCATGAATGCCGGAACGAGGGTCGTAAACGGGGTTTCTTCGAGGCTCGGCGGGTTCGGGCGGTTCGCGGCGCGGGTCATCAAGGCGATGTCTTCCTCGCGGGTCAAGGGCCCCATAAACTCGCGAATCGGTTTTTCGCCAAGTTGGAAGGTTTCCTGGAACTGGACTTTGCCGTCGATATAGGGCTGGATGGCGTCGGTCCAAATCGTGTTGATCGTAGGGGACATGATGTAGAGGCTCAGGAAAATCGCGAGACCGGACAGCACCTGGGTCGGTGGAATCTGGTTCAGGCCGAGCGCGTTCCTTGCCATGGCGAGGACAATAAAGATTTTCGTGAAACTCGTCATCATCAAAAGGAGGCTCGGCGCCACCGAAAGCACGGTTATGAGGAGGAAGACGAGGACCGCGGTGGAAGGTGACTGGTCGAAGCCGTTGACATTCAGGGTGATGCCAGGGTCTTCCGGATTGGCCGGATTCGTCGGGTTTTGCGGGCCGATAACGTTCGGGGTAGGCGGGTTCGGGTCGATCTGGGTGCGGGCGGATGGGTATGCCGCGGCTAGCGCATTAGCCGACTGCACCTCGGCCACCGCGGAGTTTGCCGCCGCGGGATTGGCTCCGACGGCTTGCGCCCCAGGAAGGGTCAGGTATCCGGCAAAAACCGCCATCACTGCCAAGAACCAGGCCACCTCGAGTTTGAGGCGATTCAACTTCTGGGCGGGGCTCAAATCACGACGTTTCAACCCGAAACCGAAGCGAGTCTGGCGGGCCGCGGCGAGCCGATACTCGGGGGTAGCTCTGTAACTCGTGCGATTTCGGCCATCACTGCCATATCTGGCAGAGGTCGTCGAATTTTCCCGAGTTACGTCACTATCCCCGACTACGCCTCCGACTACACCTCGGACCGAAGCCGGGAGAATACGGCTCGCACTGCCATTATGGCGGTGTCAAGTGGTGAGTGCAACATTGAGTGCTTCGGCGGGGTTTTGCCAGCCGAGGGTTTCGCGGGGGCGGATGTTTAGAAGGTGTTGCATTTCTGTGATGTCGTCGTCGCTGATTTTTCT
>NZ_VUMY01000021.1 GCF_009695935.1 Mobiluncus porci | reverse complement strand
CACTGGTGGAACAACGAGCGCCTCCACGAAGCACTCGAATACCGAACACCAGCCGAGATCATTGACATGTATAATCAGACCCGGGTCAGCGAGCTGACCCCCGTATAAGAAGCGGAACAAAACCCAGTACGCTTCAAATGTGCGATGAAATCCAGCAGGTCGTGCAGTCATTTTTCAGTAAAAGACGGCATGAAATAGCTTTTACATTCTAGTAAATTTACTTTAAATTCATGGCCGTAATTGTTTTCTGGAGGTAACAATGAATAGCCGAAGGCTGTCGCAATGGTGGAAGAACCTGGATAAATATCCTTGAGCGACCTTTATTGTTACGACTGTCTATATTCTCGGAAGTATCGGCGTGTTACTTCTTGCTGTCTCGATTGCTGAAAGCGCGGCCTTGCAAGAGGCGTGGAATCTGTGGATCAGGGGATATCTCTTCCTGGTTTTCCCTGTGTTGGCCGTCATTGGAACCCTGACTCACAAATCGAGAACACTGCGTGAGAGGTGAAGCTTTGGTGGCTTAGTTGAGCTCAGCGGAGCTAGGGGAACCTGGTCGGGGTAAAATGGTCGGGTGGAAAAGCAAGTATTGCCGAGGGACGAGGCGCCCGCGGGGGCCAGTACGCCGGGGGCGCGGGCGGAGATTAATTTTCGCGCGGCGCGCCGCGGGAAACCGCCGCGGCACTTTGCTGACTTGGAGGTTAGCGAACGCAAAGTGGCGGTCGCGGAGGTTGGCTTGAAGGCGTTTCGCGCCGACCAGATCGCCCGGCATTATTTCGGGCGCTTCGAGGCTGACCCGGGCGAGATGACAGACCTGGGCGCGGCCGACCGTGAACTGGCCGCCACGCTCTTACCGTCCTTGGTGAAGCCGGTTCTGACCCAAGAGGCCGACAAAGGCTGGACCCAAAAAACCCTCTGGCGACTGTTTGACGGGTCGGAGGTGGAATCCGTTTTGATGCGTTATCCCAAGCGCGTGACGCTATGCGTGTCTTCCCAGGTCGGCTGTGGAATGGGTTGCCCTTTTTGCGCCACTGGACAGTTGGGACTCACCCGCAACCTCTCGGCCGCGGAGATCCTGGAACAGGTACGCCTCGCCGCCCGCGCCGCCGAGTCGGGCGCGCTTGGAGGGAGCGAAGCGCGGCTTTCCAATATCGTCTTCATGGGAATGGGGGAGGGGCTGGCGAACTATAAGCCCTTGCTGCGCGCGATTCGCGCCATTACTGACCCCGCCCCGAACGGATTCGGGATTTCGGCGCGGAATTTGGTCGTTTCTACGGTCGGACTCGTTCCCGGGATCCGGAAACTCGCCGCGGAAGGGCTACCAGTGACTCTCGCAGTCAGCCTGCACGCCCCTGACAATGAGCTTCGCGACGAGCTCGTGCCGATGAACCGGCGCTACAAGGTCGCGGAGGTTCTGGATGCCGCATACGCGTATTTTGAGGCTACCGGCAGGCGGGTCTCGATTGAGTATGCGCTGATCCGCGACATGAACGACCACTCCTGGCGCGCGCAGCTACTCGCCGACGAGTTGAACGCGCGGGGGAAAACCTGGGCGCATGTGAACCCGATTCCCTTGAATCCCACTCCGGGAAGTATCTGGACTGCAAGTTTGGGGCGTGTCATGGAGGAATTCATGGAGATTTTACGGCAAAGTGGAATCAGCACAACTTTGCGCGACACTCGCGGCTCGGACATTGACGGGGCTTGCGGGCAGCTCGCGGCAAAGGTGAAAAACGATGGGGCGAGTTTGATGGGGCTCGAACCGGAACCAGCAAGGAGCAAGAGCGTTGAGTGAGACCATGTTTCGCACCGCGAAATTTCTCGGCAAAGGTTACGCCCGAGATGAGGTCGAAGAATTTCTGACCAAAGCTCGCTCCGCCTACGAGGGCACGGGCGGGCCGGCAAACTTCGGTGCTGCCCAGGTTCGCGCCCAGGGCTTCAACGTGGTTCGCGGCGGATATAAATTTTCCGAAGTAGACGCGGCCATGGATCGCCTCGAATCTGCTTTCGTGGCTCGCGCCCGCGCCGACCACGTCGCCGTGAACGGGCAAAAAGCCTGGATGAACCTCGTGGCAGAGCAGGCCACAACCCTTTACCCGCGCTTGTTGCGTCCCGCCGGAAAACGGTTCTCCCACCCGAAAGGACGCGAACGCGGCTACCGAGTTGATGACGTGGACGCGCTTTTGGAGCGCTTGGTGGCCTACTTTGATGAGAACCAGCCCTTGACGAGTCGCGAAATCCGCGACGCGGTTTTTGCTGAATCCAAGGGGACCAGGGCTTATGCGGAAGGACCCGTGGACGCTTATCTTGCGCGGGCGGTCGAGGTCTTGCTGGCTGTCGAGTAAGGGTGAGGAGATCTTCGCTTTACCCTCGCGGGGAGAGCAGCCCACGCGAGGCCCGGAAGCCCCCCACCGGCTCAAAACGCTAGAATGAATCCGTGCAAGATATCGTAATTTTGGGGTCAACCGGTTCAATCGGAACCCAAGCCTTAGAAATCGTCGCGTCTCACCCGGGACACTTCCGTGTCCTAGCGCTCGCCGCTTCGGGCTCCCATCTTGACCTTCTGGCCCGCCAAGCTGTTGAATACGAAGTTCCCTTGGTGGCTGCGGCCAATAGGTCGGTGGGGGAACTCGATGAGGCGATTCGAGAAGCCCAAATCCACTCCGACAAGCCTAAGGTTCGACATCACTTGTTGACCGGACGTGCCGGAGTCGAGGCCGCGGCAGGATGTGTCCCCGATGGAATCGTCTTGAACGCAATTGCTGGGATTTCTGGGCTTCACGCCACTTTGCGGGCGCTTGATTCCGGGGCCAGTCTGGCGTTGGCGAACAAGGAATCCCTCGTCATTGGCGGCTCCTTGGTTCGCGAGTCCCTGCGCCGTCCCGGACAAATCGCGCCGGTTGACTCCGAACATTCCGCTATCTGGCAGGCCCTACAGTCCGGGAAACACGAACGCGGGCTGTGTTCTCCGCGAGTGACCGGTTATTCTGAGGTGGCGCGGCTGATTTTGACCGCAAGCGGGGGGCCTTTCCGGGGGCGCAGCCGCGAAGAACTCGAAAACGTCACTGTTGAACAAGCCCTGCACCATCCGACTTGGGACATGGGTCCGCTCGTGACCGTGAACTCGGCCACCATGTTCAACAAGGGTCTGGAGATTATTGAGGCTTCGCTCCTCTTCGATATTGACCCCAAGGATATTGACGTGGTCGTCCATCCCAGCTCGATAGTCCACTCGATGGTTCAGTTCCGTGACGGGGCCACTCTCCTTCAGGCTTCACCGCCGGACATGAAGATTCCGATTGCGCTGGGACTGTCGGCGCCGGCGAGGCTTCGCGAAGTGGCGCCGGCCTGCGATTGGAGCGAACCGGTGGACTGGCATTTCGAGCCAGTTGACACGGAAGTTTTTCCTGCAGTCAACCTCGCGCGTCGTGCTATTCAGGCTTCGGCAACGCATCCGGCCGTGATGGCCTCCGCCGATGAGGTCGCGGTCGGGGCGTTTCTCCAGGGGCGTCTGCCTTTCTTGGGAATCTACGAAGTGGTTTCTCGAGTGGTGGAAGAACATCACGGGAAAACCGCGCCGGACCTCACCGAGCTCGAGGCGACACTCGAATGGGCGAAGCAACGCGCGAATGAGCTCATTGCTGAAAGATAAATATCGCGGGGCAGGGAGCGCCTTGCTGACCCAAAAGTGAGGCGCAGACACCCGCTAAACCGACCAACCAACCTACCGCCTAAACGACCGACAGAAAGGCCGAAGTGACTTACCTGACCGGAATTATCGTCCTCGTGATTGGGCTCGTGGTGTCCATCGCGCTCCACGAGCTGGGGCATTTCATTCCCGCCAAGAAGTTCGGAATTCTCACCCCGCAATACATGATCGGTTTCGGTCCGACTCTCTGGTCGCGCCAGATCGGGGAGACCGAGGTGGGGATAAAAGCGATTCTTCTCGGCGGATATGTCCGGATGGTAGGGATGTATGCCCCCGGTCGCGAGGGGCGAAAAACCCACAATCGTAAAGGCGAGTTGACCTGGGCGGAGCAAGCCCGCCAAGACGCCATGGCGGAAATTCCGCCCGGCGAGGAACACCGCGCCTTCTATGCCAAACCCGTCTGGCAGCGGCTCATCGTCATGGTCAGCGGCACTTTGGTGAACCTGGTCTTGTCGCTCGTGTGTGTGGGGCTCGCGCTCGGAGCCATCGGGGTCAATCTTCCAACTCGAGAAATTGCCTCCCTGTCAGCAGGTTCCCCCGCCGTGGCCGCAGACCTCCGCGTCGGGGACAAAGTCGTGGCGGTCAATGGCCAAGCCACTCCCGATTGGGCCAGTGTCCAAGCCCAGATTGCGAAGGCGGAGGCCGGGAAGGGCGCTACCCTTACGGTCGAGCGTCAAGATGAAACCCTGGAAATCGCGATTGTTCCCGAAGCCAAGGACGGACGCAGCATCATTGGGGTGATGCCCAAAGAAACCCGACACCGCGCTGGTCCGGTCGAGATTCTCGCTTACGAGTGGGAAATGGCTGTGGGGACTGCGAAAATCCTCGTAGCTTTGCCGGTGAAACTGTGGGAGACCGTCGTGAACCTGTTCCAGCCGGAGAAACCCCGCGACCCGAATTCGGTGATGGGTATCGTTGGGATGGGGCAAGTGGCGGGGCAGATTGCCTCCGCTGAGGCCCCCGGATTTGGGCTGGCCGACAAGTTCGCGTCGTTCTTGATGTTGATGGGATCGCTGAATTTGACGCTGTTCATGTTCAACCTTATTCCGCTGATGCCACTTGATGGGGGTCAAGCTGCCGGGGCGATTTACGAGGCCATCCGCCGCGCCTGGCGGAAGTCTCGTGGGCTTCCCGATCTGGGTCCGGTCGATTTGGCGCGGGCACTACCGCTGACGGCGAGCGTGGTTTTCGCCTTTATTGCGATGACGGTCCTGCTCATTGTGGCAGACATTTTGAAGCCGATTTGAGGGGCGGCTTGGTGAGGGCAGGCTCAAAATTAAGGTGAGCCTTGTCTCGATATACTGGTGAGATAGGTGAGAAGAAGGAAGACATGACTGAAGAACTTGCAAGACCTAGCCGATTCGCTTTCTCGGTGCGCGACTTGATTAATATCGGCATCTTCTTGGTGTTGTACCTGATTACGTCGGCAGCAAACGCACTGGCTGCGCTCGGACCGCAGTGGATTTATTTGGCCCTGGTGGTCAGCGCGCCACTAGGCGGGATTGTGTTCGAGCTATTCTTGACGCGAGTAAATCACCCCGGGATGATTTTCGTGTTCGGGATTATTTTCGGCGGTGCGATTTCGATGATTCACGGGTGGCAGACCATTATTTTGGTGGTGATTTGCTCAGTTTTGGCAGAACTTATGGTGTGGGTGGGGCGTTACCGGTCGCGGCGCCTGAATCTGCTGTCTTATCCGGTGTTTCAACTGTGGTCGATGGGGCCGCTACTGCCGATTATGTGGAACGCCGAAGCCTATAAGCAGATGCTGATTACGGAACGCGAAAAGACTGCCGCCTACGCGGACGCGGTGGTGGAGTTCTCAACAAACCCACTGTATATGTCGCTAATTGTGGGCGGGATTGTGGTTTTCGCCTTCCTCGGGGCCTGGTTTGGTCAGGTCATTTTGAAGAAGCACTTTGAGAAGGCTGGTATCGCGTAGGTGGTAGCAGGAATTGATACGGGGAACCTGCGGGGTCGCCTCGCGGTGTCTCCACGGGCGAGGTCGCTGGTTCCGATGGATCCGCGCACCAAGATTTTGCTTGTCGTGGTGGCAAATGTCTGCGTGATGACAGTCGTGAAAACGCCGGTGACCGTGACGGCCTTGGTCGTGAGCCTGGTGGTGTTTGTGATGTCTCGCTCCTGGAAGATTCTCGGCGCAATCATTGGGGTTTTCCTGGCGTTTTTGGCTTTTCGATTCCTCGGGGCCTGGCTCGGATCTTGGTACGGGACCTTGATGGTCATCACCGGTGAGTACGGCTCGCGAATCACGATTTCGCTGTCTTTCGCGGTGTGGTTGTTCTTGACGACGACCCCCGCGGCCTTTGTGGCGGCATTAAAACGCTCGCGAGTACCGCGCGCCATCATCATTCCGCTTGCCGTCATGTTCCGGTTTTTCCCCGCTGTCGTCGAAGAAATGCGCGCAATCTGGGACGCAATGAAACTACGCGGAATGTTTCGCTCTGGAGCCTCAATGGTGGCTCACCCGATGCGGCTGGTTGAGTTCATCATTGTGCCCTTAATCGGTTCGACACTCCAGATTTCCGAGGATCTCTCAGCCTCGGCGATGATCCGCGGGCTCGGTTCGCCCGGACGCTCGACCTCCGTCGTCCCTGTCGGTTTCGGGCCGGGCGACATTGTGGGATGGCTCGGTATTATAGCGATTATCGGTGCTTTCGTGTGGGTGCATGTGGGGGTGTAGTCATGGATTTTGCGGTTGAGCCTTTGCGAGTTTCGCTTGAGCGGGTGGAATTTCAGTATGGCGTTGGTGAAACAAATGGCGAGGCTGCGGCAAGCGGAGCGACGGGCAGCAAAACGGGCAGCAAAAGGGTGATCCTGGCTGAGACCAGCCTCGAGATTCCCGCAGGTCTTTGCGTGGTCATAACCGGACCTTCGGGTGGGGGTAAGACAACGCTGGTGCGGTTACTGAACGGATTGATTCCGCATTTTTACAGCGGGATTTTGACCGGAGAAATCCGGTTAGCCGTGGACACCGCTTCAGGCGAGAGCAGGGATGAGACTTTGCACCCCTCAACTGCACCTTTGTGGAAAACCGGCGGACGGGTGGCGACGGTTTTCCAAAATCCGCGCACGCAGTTCTTCACGACCGACACGACATCAGAGATGGCTTTTGGTCTCGAGAACGCGGGAGCTTCGCCGGATTTGATTGCCCAGCGGGTGAACGCGGTGGCGGAGAGTCTCGGGGTTTCTGGGCTTCTAGGGCAGTCGCTTTTCGCGCTTTCCGGTGGACAAAAGCAGCTCGTAGCGACTGCGGGGGCGGCGGTCGGATCTCCGGGATTGTATCTATTCGACGAGCCGACCTCGAACCTGTCGGCGGCTTCGATTTCGCGGTTTTCCGAAGTCCTGCGCGAACTCAAGGCGCGCGGAGCGACGATTGTCATTGCCGAGCATCGGTTGTATTTCCTGCGTGAGTTAGCTGATCGGGTGATACTTGTGGACGGGGAGATCCGCGAGGATTGGGAGGGCTCCGAGTTCTTTTCCCTGCCCGAGGAACGCATTCGCGGACTCGGCCTGCGAACCTTGCTTGAGCCCCAAATTGAAACCCCAAAAATGAGTCAAAAAGCCCGACCCCACGACTCATTAACCTTAGCTGATGTTGAAGTGGCATACGGGAAACGCGTACTACTGAAGATAGACAAGCTCGTGTTCCCTCGCGGACGGGTCATCGGCGTGACCGGCTCAAACGGTATCGGCAAATCAAGTCTGGCCGCGGTTTTGACGGGACTCAAAAAAGCAGCGCGCGGAACTATCACCCTTGACGGCGAGCGTCTCGGGCGCAAGGCTCGAACCCGGGCATCCTATTTGGTGATGCAAGACGTGAACCGCCAGCTCTTTACTGACTCTGCACTAGCCGAGCTGAGGCTCGGTAATGAAGTGAGCGCGGAGCGGGCACGGGAGATTCTGGACGAATATGACTTGGGAGAATATGCCGAGGCGCACCCGCTGGCATTGAGCGGCGGGCAAAAGCCGCGCCTTACCGTGGCCGCGGCAGTCGCCCTCGACCGCGAGATCTATGTTTTCGACGAGCCAAGTTCCGGGCTTGATTTCGGTCATATGCAGGCGATCACAGACGCTTTGCGGAGATTGGCCGAGGCGGGAAAAGTGGTTATTTTGATTACCCATGACGCGGAGTTGATGAACGCCGCGGCGGATTCTTACCTTGATTTGAGTGATTTTTCGGCGAGTTAAGGAGCCTACTCAAGGAATGCAGGTACCGCGACCGAGGCTCGGCTAATGAGATAGAATCGGCATGTGTCTGAAACAGCCATTGGAACCCCCACCCTGAAACCAACTCTCGCTACCCGCCACCGTACCCGAAAGATACAGGTCGGCAAGGTCACGGTCGGGGGAGACGCCCCGATAACGGTGCAGTCGATGACGACAACCCTGACTTCTGATGTCGAGGCGACGCTACAACAGATTGCGGAGTTGACGGCGGCGGGGTGTGACATTATTCGGGTGGCCTGCCCTTCCGAGGATGACGCAGCGGCTTTGCCGGAGATTTGCAAGCGTTCCACGATTCCGGTTGTTGCCGACATTCACTTCCAGCCACGCTATGTTTTTGCCGCGATTGAAGCGGGCTGCGGGGCGGTTCGCGTGAACCCGGGAAATATTCGCGCCTTCGATGACCAAGTAAAAGAGATTGCCAAGGCCGCGACCGATCACGGGACGGCGCTGCGGATTGGGGTGAATGCCGGATCTCTCGACAAGCGACTCTACGAAAAATTCGGCGGGGCTACGCCGGAGGCCCTGGTGGAATCGGCCGTGTGGGAGGCTTCGCTTTTCGAAGATGTGGGTTTCCATGATTTCGCGATTTCGGTGAAACACCACGATCCGGTCACCATGATTCTCGCCTATCGGATGCTCGCAGAGCGGGGGGACTGGCCGTTGCATCTGGGCGTAACCGAGGCCGGGCCCGAGTTCCAGGGCACGATTAAATCCGCGACCGCCTTCGGGGCTTTGCTAGCCGAGGGAATCGGGGACACGATTCGGGTTTCACTCTCCGCTCCTCCGGTAGAGGAAATCAAGGTGGGTCTTGAGATTTTGCGCTCGCTGGGGCTTCGGAAGCGCAACTTCGAGATAGTTTCCTGTCCGTCTTGTGGGCGCTCCCAAGTCGATGTCTACAAGCTGGCGGGCGAGGTCACAGCGGGTTTGAAAGACATCAAATATCCGCTACGCGTGGCGGTTATGGGCTGTATCGTGAACGGCCCAGGGGAGGCTCGGGAGGCTGACCTCGGGGTGGCGTCAGGCAATGGCAAGGGCCAGATTTTCATCAAGGGGAAAGTCATCAAGACGGTGCCGGAGGACGAGATTGTGGAGACTTTGATTGCCGAGGCAAACCGACTCGGGACGGAAATGGGCTTGGAATCAGGGCAAGCCAATCTAGTCTAAATCCAAGAAAATTCGATCCAAGCATCTCGTAGCAAGAGCTTTTACCAGTGGTGACGGACCAAAGAGGTAAATTTTTTGCCATTTTGGCCCGTCCCCACTGGTAAAAGCACGCATTACAAGAGGCCCTGACGAGCTTTGAAAAGTGCTCAGATTAGGCAAGCCTAGGTTGTGATGCGAGGGAAAGTGGCGAGCGCTAGGATTATGAAGAGAGCGTAAATCTCAAACGAAGGAGTAACGAATGTCTGAAACCGCTTTGCAAAATGCCACAATTCCCTTTGATGGTCGGGTTCAATCCGGGGTGGAACAACCCCCGCAGGCTCTTCTGGAAATGCTGGGTCTGAATTTGAAACCTGAGGTCGACAAGGCTGGATTGATTGAACTCATGCAGGAGCTGACTCCAACCGCTCGCCAGCTCACTCAAGGGAATCCAATTCCGAATTTTTTGGCTCCGGAGATGGTGGCAGTGACTGCGAATCTCACGATTACCTGCGGTTTTGGGGAGAGAATCTTTGACCTTATTGAGCGACCCGACCTGAAGCCGGAAGGCCTCCACGCTATTCCCGGATTCAAGCGCGACCTACTTCAAGATCGGTGGGGACAAAGCGACCTCGTGTTCCAGATTTGCTGCGATGACCCGGGGACGCTCTTTGCTGCCGGACGGCTGTTACTGGAGAAGTGCCGAGACAAGGCGACTTTGAAGTGGATGCAAAAGGGGTTCACCTATGCTTATGGCTCTGCCCCGCGCGGGACCACTCCGCGCAACCCCTTTGGCCAGGTAGACGGGACTATCAACCCCGATAACGAGCAGGAATTCAAAGAACAGGTATGGCTCGATGGAGAAGGCGAAACTGCTTATCTGGACGGATCTTCCATCATGGTGCTGCGCCGGATTGAGAATTTCTTGGACCCGTGGGAGCTCCTGGATCGTGACGCTCGGGAACGGGTGATTGGACGCAAGCTCTCCGATGGTGGCCCGCTCTCTGGCGGTGGGGAACACGATGAGGAGGACATGGAGGCCAAGGACGCGGAGGGCAACTATCTGATTGACCGGCGCTCTCACCTGGCCTTGTCTCGTGAACACGAGGAAGACGGTTCGGATGTCTTGCGTCGTCGCGCCTATGCCTATGATGACGCTCCGGAACCGGGACAAAGTGACCTCACCAATAGCGGGCTCGTTTGGGTGTCCTTCCAGCGGAATCCCGATAAGCAGTTCACGGTAATCCAGAAGCGTCTTGATGCCCACGACTTGTTGAACAAGTTCGTGTCCCATATTGGCTCCGCGGTTTACTGGATTGTCCCGGGAACGACCGCTGACTCCTACTGGGGTCAGGGTTTGTTGGAGAAGTAGATGGGGCGCTTCGCCATTGGGTCAGACCCTTTCGGCTGCGTTTCCTTCGGTCACTACGCCGGAGAGGTCTGACCCGCTGGCTACGTTCTACTGATCCGCGTCGGTGCCGAGCGGGGGATTCTCCGTACCGGTAGCAATCGCCTGCCTCACCGCGCGCAACATGGAACGCTGCGCCGCCTCCAACTCGAAAGCGAGAGAGTGGACATGGCGTAGATTCTCGGCCACAGTCGGATCGTCCAAGGTTTCATGCGTGGGACTCTTCCCCAGAGCCTCCAGGAAAGCGAGCTGCGACGCCCATTCGCGCCGCTTTTCCCGCCACAACTCGAGGGGCTCCACCAGTGCGGGATCATTCAGCATATAGCGAGTTGCCTCTCGAACCTGCTGGTCACGGACGATAGCGCGGTCGGCGGCAGACAGGGTCTCTTCAAAGATGAGCCGGATTTCAGTCTGGTGGGGTGAAGTCGAGTCGTGGGAGCCGTTTTTGGGGCCGAACCGCTTGATCAGCCACAAAATCCCCAAGGTGACGCCGACTGTGCCTAAAACTACGAGGGCATAAATCAAACTTTGGATGGCAGACCAGTTGCCGGGAGGGTTGATGACCACGCCTGCGGCTGGGAGTGAAATAAAGGTCTGCACGAAGAAAGCTTAACAAACCTGGCTGGTTTTTTGGGGAGCAACCCCGCGCCGCTTGATTAGCTTCTTCGCTACACCACTCGCTCGTGTCCCCGTATGGTTACGCTGAGCAGTGAATTAAGAACCGAGCGGGCGAGTTTGATAATCTTAGGATGTCGCGACTGGCGAGACTTTTTCACGGTGTGACTTCAGCAAGGGCCATGAAGAAGCAGGAGGAAATACCCTCCGGGGAGCGCATTTACACAATCGGACGCCTGGGTTGTGCCGCTTACAAACTAACAGGAGAAACAATGACCGAAGTCATGAACCAGCCCCTTTCCGAGGTTGATCCCGATATCCAGGCCGTGTTGGACGCCGAACTGGGCCGTCAGCGCGACACCCTCGAGATGATTGCCTCGGAAAACTTTGTGCCGCGCGCCGTCCTGCAGTGCCAGGGCAGCGTCTTGACCAACAAGTATGCCGAGGGCTACCCGGGCAAGCGCTACTACGGCGGTTGCGAAAACGTTGATGTCGCGGAGAACCTCGCGATTGAGCGGGCAAAGTCACTGTTTGGGGCCGATTTTGCTAATGTTCAGCCGCACTCTGGGGCGCAGGCGAACGCCGCGGTTTTGGCTGCGCTCATCAAGCCCGGCGACAAGATTATGGGCCTCCAACTGGCTCACGGCGGTCACTTGACCCACGGCATGAAAATCAACTTCTCCGGTCGCCTGTACCAGGTGGCGGCCTACGGGGTGGAGGAAGACACCAAGCGCATAGACATGGATCATGTCCGCGAGCTCGCCCTGGCGGAGCGCCCGAATGTGATTATCGCGGGCTGGTCGGCTTACCCGCGCCACCTCGATTTTGAGGCTTTCCGCTCGATTGCTGACGAGGTCGGGGCTTATTTGTGGACCGACATGGCGCACTTTGCGGGGCTCGTCGCGGCGGGGCTTCACCCGTCTCCGGTGCCACATTCTGACGTGGTTTCCACCACGATTCACAAGACTTTGGGCGGGCCTCGCTCCGGCATGATTCTCTCGCGCGACGGTGAGACTTTCGGGAAGAAGATAAACTCTGCCGTTTTCCCCGGACAGCAGGGCGGGCCACTCATGCACGTGGTTGCGGCCAAGGCTGTGGCTTTGAAGATTGCTGCGTCCGCGGAATTCAAGGAGCGGATGCAACGCGTCATTGATGGCGCCCAGATTCTCGCCGAGCGCCTGATGGCCGAGGATTGCCAGGCCGCGGGTATCGACTTGTTGACCGGCGGCACGGACGTCCACTTGGTCTTGGTTGACCTCGTGAAGTCCTCCTTGGACGGCCAGCAGGCCGAGGATTTGCTTCACGCCGCGGGTATTACGGTGAACCGCAACGCGGTGCCTTTCGATCCGCGTCCGCCGGCAGTGACTTCCGGGCTTCGCATCGGGACGCCTGCTCTGGCCACCCGCGGTTTCGGCGAGAACGAGTTCCGCGAGGTCGCAGACATTATCGCCAGCGTCCTTGTTGACGGCGCGAACGGCGGGGCTGAATCGGTAGACGTAGCCAAGTACCAGGCCCGCGTGGCGAAGCTGACCCAAGACTTCCCGCTCTACCCAGGGTTGGCCCAATGAGGGCGCCGTGGGAGGGGCCGGCTAAGGTCCTCGATGGGAAAGCGACCGCGGCGGCTATCAAGTCTGAGTTGGCGGAGCGGGTTGCGACTCTGCGCGAGCGCGGGGTCGTTCCGGGCCTCGGAACGATTTTGGTCGGTGAGGATCCCGGTTCGATGACTTATGTCGCAGGGAAACATCGCGATTGCGCGGAGGTTGGCATCGAGTCGATTCGCGTGGACCTGCCGGAAACCGCCTCGGAATACGAGGTTCTCGCGGCGGTCGAGAGGTTGAATGCTGACCCGGCCTGTACTGGTTACATTGTCCAGTTGCCGCTGCCGAAAGGCATGGACACCAACCGCATCCTGGAAGCCATCGACCCCGCGAAGGACGCTGACGGTTTGCACCCGACTAACCTCGGTCGCCTGGTGTTGCGGGTTTCCGAGCCGATTACTTCGCCGCTGCCGTGCACACCGCGGGCTGTCATTGAGCTTGGGCGGCGCTTCGGTGTCGACTTTGCCGGCAAGGACGTCTGCGTGATTGGCCGCGGGACTACGGTCGGTCGCTCGATCGGACTCTTGATGGGCCGCAAGGATGTCAACGCCACCGTGACGTCTTGCCACACGGGAACCCGCGACTTGGCCGAGAAGTGTCGGGCGGCGGATATCGTCGTGGCGGCCTCCGGCGTTGCGGGGATTGTCACCTCCGAGATGGTCAAGCCCGGCGCAGTCGTGTTCGACGTGGGCGTTTCCCGCGTTACTGACCCCTCGACCGGCAAAGCGCGCCTGATGGGCGACGTGTCTGACGGGGTGGACCAGGTCGCCTCGTGGCTCGCGCCGAACCCCGGCGGTGTTGGCCCGATGACCCGCGCGCTGCTGCTGGTCAACGTGGTGGAAAGCGCTGAGCGCCAAGCCGGAATTCGCTGATTTATAGTCAGAATGTGAGTCCGAGGTGAAACTCACCTCGGACTCACGCTTTTCTAAAGTTCGGACGTATCATATAGGGGTAAATGGCGCGGTAGTTCGGCACATCGTTGGTGAAGGAGGACAAATATCCGCAACAAGGTGATGGTGGGAATCGCAGTTTTGGTGGTTCTCATTGCTGTTCTCGCGGCTGGGATTGTGCTGTTGGTGTTTAATAAGCCCGCTGGTGCTAGTTCTACTGCCTCGCCCTCAGCGAGTGCAGGGCCGGGACAAGACGGGGCGAAGGCTGATGAACTGGCGCGAGATCGCGCCTTGTTTCGGCTACCTTATGAGGGCGACGCTTTCGCGCTTAACAACCGTAACTGCCCTCCGGCGTATGAAACTGACGATCAGGTTCCTTTTGAGGCTCTGGCTGATCCGGCTGTTACCCGGTGGACTGACGAAGGCTCAGGGATTAAAACCCCGCGCTCTCTTATAGGTCACGGCCCTAACCTCGTTAATGATGCTGGTATGCCCATCTGTTACACGAAAACATACGAAGGCGCGGCCCTGGCAGCAATGAACATGTTTCCCTTTTCATTTCTTGGTAATCCGTTTCGTCCGGCTGGGACTTATTTTTACCGGGGAGAACTTGCACACAGCAAGTTTTCTCAGCAGGAATTGATTGAATTTCGCAAACCGCTTGAGGAATACTTTAACGGTATAGCAGACAAAGGTACGGAAGCCCAAGACAAGCAGATTAAGAACGGTGAAAATCTTGGATATTCAGACGAGACACTTAAGGATATTGCCAGGTATCAGTTTCAATACAAATCGGTCAAAGTTTCCTCTTATGCTCCTAACATTATGACTAAAACTCAAGCACCTGTTGTAAAGGTATCGCTGGAGCATAGTTGGGGGCACACAAGTTTCTGGCTTATCTGGAATAACGTAAAAGGTGACTGGTTTACATTGTGTATCGCTGGTGATTACAGTAGCGGGTGGGCTTCGCGCAGCCCCGCTTGTTCAGTTTTTAGGCAAAGAACTGACGATGTATTTGATGTATTTAAGGTTAATTTTCCATGAAATGCCGAATTATGGTCTTACTGGCGGTTAGTTTATCCATTCTATCCGCGTCGACTGTTCCAGCCTATGCTGATAATATACCCGATAATTTTCAGTTTAAGACTTGCTTTGATCAATACCCAGATTTGGAGGAGAAGGTACTTTCAGGTACTTCAAGTGTTACTGCTGGCGGTCCTGCTGACATAACCAGTGCCGAGGCAAATTGTCTCGTTGAAGTCTTTAATAATCACAACCCGGAAACAGGGAAAGGAGCCAATTATCCCGACCTTAGTATGTGCTTCCCCATATTTTTGCTACCTCCGGCCGGCGGGGCGGCTTGTGAGGCTTACAAAGAATATGGGGAGGAAAAGAGTAGGCAGGTTTATGAGGTTGCTAGTGATATTGCCGAACATGGGCTAACTGGCTTGCAGAAGGCAGGTCAGCAGTTTTATGAGGGCGAAGTGGCTGAGGCTGTTACTGGCTGGGTCGCTGATCGGATTATTGAGAATCTTGGTCAGGGGGTGCAGGAGGCTACCGGCTCAGCCCTCGGAACACTCGGCACTATGTGGATGAGTGTTCCGCTTATAAGTTCCACCACCGATCCCACGCCGTCGAAGGTATCGAACCAACTCACTGGGATTACTGGGATTCTGGCTGTGTTCGGTGTACTGGTAGGGGCTGGGCGGCTTATTATGATTGCCACTAAGGGCGAGGCCGCTAATCTTGGTCGTAATTTGCTTTTGCTGGTTGCTTTCACAGCTCTGGCCGTCCCGGTTCTGATTAATCTTGCTCTCGGTTCCGATGTTTTGGCCGAGAACATTATTAACGCTAATCTCTCTGGGTCTACGGGTGTTGAGGCCTCCTTTAGGGGAATGCTTAAAGGCATGTTCGGCGGGGCGATTGGTGGGGTTATTAATTGGATTGTGGTAATCATTTTGGGCATTATCGTTTTCATTCTTGCCCTGGTTCAAATCGTGATGATGATTGCTCGGTCTGCGCTGCTGCTAGTCATTATCGCGCTGGTTCCCGTAGTCTCCGCAACAGTCACCACTCAGACGGGCAAGGAGTGGGCTAAGCGGCTTTGGGCCTGGTGCTTGGGGCTGATCTGCTATAAGCCGATCGCGGCGGTCATCTATGCCATTGCTATCAACACGGGCGGGCTTATGAACTCTAACGGCGGGTCTGAGTTCATTCCCATCATGCAAGCGATTTGCCTGTTTGCGATTGCTATTTTCGCTATGCCCGCTCTGATTCGCTTCTTCTCCCCCGTTACCGCTATGGGCGGCGGCGGCTCGAGCGGCGGCCTCTCCACTTTACGGCATTTCTTTTTGTGGATTTCCATCCGTGGGCATTCAATGTACCCGTCAATAACCCCCTTTGGTGGCTTATTGACGGGTGGTGAAAGGGCACAAATCCTCTTGAACCGCGAGTTTGAAATCTACATGTCGGATAATTTGGCTTCAGTTGGGTTATTCGAGTACACCTTTAAGCTGACGGCCTGACAATAGGAGTATATAGAGGCGAGATTTCACGGGTGCCATGGCAAGAGTGGGGAATTGCCCGCTCAGAGCGCAAGGGCACAGTGGAGTTGGTTGCGGATGAGCTCGAGGGCGGCGGCGGCGTTGACGTGGGCTTCGCGGAGAGAGCGTCGTGTGACCTCGGGAATCACCACCTGGAGGTAGCATTTCAGCTTCGGTTCAGTCCCAGAAGGCCTCACCACCACGCGAGTCCCGGAGGAGGCCCCGAAGAACAACGCGTCAGTAGCGGGAAGCCCCCGCAAGTTTTCCCAAGCGGCCAAAACTGAAGTCTCCTTGGGATCAGCGGGCTGGTTTGAGGACAAATCAAGAGTAAAAGTCACCGGTTCTTCGCCGAGACGCGTTAGGCCGCGCTCGCGAAGATTCGCCATGCCTTTAGCGATAGCGCTCAAATCGGAAACGCGGATGGTCAGCGGGGCTGTGGCATAAAGGCCGTGTTGAATAGCGAGTTCATCGAGTAAATCGGAACAAGTTCGCCCTTCGGCGCGTAAGTCGGCGGCGAGAACCGCGAGTCGGAGTCCCGCGGAAATCCCGTCCTTGTCCCGCACCGCGGCGGGATCTGGGCACACGCCCAATGCCTCCTCGTAGCCGTAAATCAGTCCGGGAGTGCGCGCAATCCACTTAAAGCCGGTAAGGCTCACCATTGGTTGCAGTCCGGCCGCGCGGGCCACGGCGTCAAGGAGTTCTCCGGAAACGAGCGACCGCGCAACGGTTGGAACAGTCCGTTCGGCGGGGCTTTCAACAGTCGGTTCTGTTTCGTAGGCAGCAGTCCGTTCTGCTCGGTTTTTCCACTGTTCACAGGCCTGCCAGCCAAGGAGAACCCCGACTTCATCGCCCGTCAACTGTCGCCACCCCGTAGGTGTGCGAGGGCAAGGAACCGCCGCGGCAACTCGATCCGCGTCTGGGTCGTTGGCAAGAATTAAATCAGCCTCGACTTCTCGGGCCCGCTCAATCGCCAAATCCAAAGCTCCCGCTTCTTCCGGATTTGGGAAAGACACGGTGGGAAAATCGGGGTCAGGCTCGCACTGAGCTTCGACCGAGAAAACCGATGAAAATCCGGCATCTTCCAGCACCGTCTCCGCCAATTCTGCCCCCACCCCGTGCAAGGACGTATGTACAATCCGTAAGGCGGCGCGCGCCTGGGTCGAGCCCCTCAGACCCCTGCCAGGTGCAACCTTGCAGAATGGGAGATTTGCCCCTGTAGATGGGAAGGTAAGCCGACTATCTCCGGAGGACTCCGCTGCGGATGAAGGGATAACACTTGTTGAACTTTCCACCAATGAAACGGCTCGTTCTCGGTAACGTGACCACAAGGAGTCGTCAATCAGAGAGTACGAGTCAGCAAGGGGTAGCTTCGCGGCGGACGGGGCGGCATCAATAGCGGCCATGATGCGCGCATCCCAAGGGACAACAAGTTGGGCTCCGGAGCCGAGTCCGGTGACAACACGCCCCCCAAGGTAGACCTTGTAGCCGTTGTCGCGGGCAGGATTGTGGGAGGCAGTAATCATGACGCCCGCATCGGCGCCCGACTCGCGGAGGTAAAACGCCAATAGGGGAGTGGGGCAGGCCCGTGGCATTAGCTCAGCTTTGCCTCCCGCGCCGGCAATCACCTCGGCAGTGACGCGGGCAAACTCGGCGGAGTGGTGTCGGGCGTCGAAGCCGATGACTACACGGGGGCTGAGGAGCGCGGAGAGGACGTGGTGGTCTGAGGGAGTGTTGGAAGCCCTCGCAAACTGGCGCAGAGATGAGGCGTGGCAGGCATCGCCACGGGGATTTATGGCTGGTTCGGGGTAGGGAACGGCGGGGGCGGGAAACTCGCGGGAATTTTGGAGAGCCTCGCGAAGAACCTGGGCTAGGCCGAAAGTGGCGCGGGCGACGGTTTCGGTATTCATGCGGTCCGGTCCTGGACCCATTTCTGCGCGAAGACCGGCGGTTCCGAAAGTTAGCACGCTTCGATTTTAGCGGAGTAGCGGATCCATTTTTCTAAGCTTTGCTATGCCGCCTGGGGTCAGACCCTTTCGGCTTCGCTTAGGTGCGACCCGCTCCGGCTTCGCTTAGGTGCGACCCGCTCCGGCTTCGCCTAGGACATAGCGGCGGCGAGAGCGAGGCGAAGAGCACCTGCGAAGCGAGTTTCACGTTCCTCGTGGGTCATTTCGGGGCCGGAAACGAGGAGATGATCCGAAACTGTCAAAACGGTCAAGGCCTCAGCACCAAACTCGGCGGCGACGGCATATAAGCCGGCAGTTTCCATCTCGACTGCCAACGTCCCGTATTGGGCGAGACGCTCGTTGAGGCCATCCGGCGTGAAATAGAAATGGTCACTGGACATAATCGAACCGACGTGGACTTTCACGCCCTCAGCCTCGAGAGCGGGGGCTTCTCGCATCGCGGCCTCCAACAACGGCCACGAGGCGACCGGTGCGTAATTAATCTCCGGAAACCGCGCCACGTTCATGTGAGAATCCGTGTGCGCACCGAGAGCCACCACCACGTCTCCCACTTCCACCTCAGAAGATAGCCCGCCACAAGTCCCCACGCGAATAATCCGCTTTACCCCGTAATCGCGGAACAATTCGGTGGCGTAAATAGTCAAGGAAGGCATCCCCATTCCGGAAGCCATCACCGAAAGGGGGCGTCCCTGATATGTTCCGGTGAACCCAGAATTCCCCCGCACGGAAGTTACTTCGCGGGAATCGGCGAGGACAGTCTCAGCAATGCGACGAGCCCGCAGCGGGTCTCCGGGCATGAGCAGCGCGGGGGCAAAATCGCCCAGTTTAGCGGAATTGTGTGGGGTTGGCATGAGGAACCTCCTTTTCTGGTCGTATTTAGCCTACCTCCTGGAGGGGACAAAACTGGGGGAGTTTCTGGCTTTCTGGCAGAAACTCCCCCAGTCAGGATTTGAGACCATAAAGGCAGAATTCACTCTAAGCGGCGGGATTCTTTGCGCGCGAAAACAAACATCAGCCCGATAGCCGCCAACACGGCAACCGCTGCTCCTACCACCCAGGTCACGACCATGTCGCCGGTCATCGCATTTGTAGCGGAGAGGGAGGCTGCGGCAGGCCCGTTCGCTACGGTTTTCGCTGGGGAGTGGGCTGTCGCCGGTGCGGCTGCGGCGGGGGCGACAGCGTTGGGGGCGGCTTCGGCAGGCGCGTTCAGAGCAGCGGCGGGTTCTGCGGGGGCAGCAGCCGCAGGTTCAGCAGGTCCGGGCTCCGCTACTGCGGGGGCGGCCGGAACTTTCAAGGACTGTTGGGGAGCCGGTGTCGTGGCTTTTGGTCCGGCGGCAGTGGCTGTAGCGGGGCGTCGTGTAGGGGCGCTTGCTGAATCTCCGGGAGGTGCTGACTGGTTTACGGAGGGGGTGCTGTCAACAAGCGGCTGACCGGTGGCAGCGGTGGCGCCCTGGTTCAAATTATTTTCCGTCACCGCGGTACCCACCAGGGGAGCTGGCTTCTCGGTTGTTTCAGTGAGAGCGGTCTTCAAAACTGGCTGGAGCGTCACGGTAGAAAAGGTGTCCGGAGGAGTGTTCTCATTAACCTCGCTGGCAACCGGATCTTCCAAAGCAAAGACAGGGGTGTCGTTTTCAGAAGCGGGGGTTTCTGCGGCAAAAGCAGGGGTAGCAAAACCAACAATGACACCTGTCGTTACCAGCGCGGTGGCGCCACAGGTCATTAAACGAGAAATACGGGACGCGGTGAAATGGTTTCGGGAATTTATTCCTGTCATGGATTCTAGCCTTTTCTATACGTCAGGAATATTAGTTCAGGATATTCCGAGACGTTATCTAGGGATTATTAAGTTTGGCATCCATGCAGGAAAAAGTGGGAGGCTTTTCAGCTTGTTACCAGGATTTCCTTTTGTTTTTCATCCTTGTGAACAACATAACTAAATATCGGCTTTGAAGCAATAGTTATTAATAAAATTTAGAAAAGAAAAATAAGGGACCAAAAAGCCCAGTTCCCAACGAAATTCTGTTCCCCTATTTGTCAGGACAATTTTGGGAACTGAGTATTTGAGGGTGAAAAATCACGCCCAAGTAGGGGGAAATCAAAGAGAGTAGATGACGCTGAGAGGGGCGTGGTCTGACCAGCGCGAATCGTAGCTGGGAGCCCGCCACACCGAAGCTTCGCGAGCGGTTTCGGCCAAAGCTGGCGTCACCATCTGGTAATCCAAACGCCAGCCGGCATCATTGTCGAAGGCCTTGCCGCGCTGTGACCACCAGGTATAGGGGCCCTGGACTGGTCCCAATAAGGCGCGCGTCACGTCAACAAGGGGGTGTGCCGGATCTCCCTCCAGTCGGTCACTCATCCAACCGTCTAGGAAAGCAATCTCTTCGTCCATTACGCCGGAAGTCTTGTTGTGATTCGGTTTCCAGTTTTTAATGTCGCGCTCGGTTCTCACAATGTTGAAATCCCCGCACACTACCGCTTCGAGTCCGTCTCGCGCCGCCGAACCGGACAACTGGTCCAGGCGCTTCGTGACTCGCTCGAGGTAGCGAAGCTTCTGCTCCTGCTTGGGGGTTTTCAAATCTCCGGAGTGCAAATAGGTGCTAACCAGGGTAAATGACTTACCTTTCGAAGTCTCCACCCGCGCTTCCAGCCAGCGTCCGGAATCCACATCGGGCTCGCCGCTATCGTAGAGCCCTGCCGGGAGTCCTTCGCGGATCTCCCTTAATGAAAAGCCAGAGTCCAGTCGCGAGACCAAGGCCACCCCCGCCCGACCCTTAATCCGGCACGGCCAAACCCGCACGTCGAAGGTCGGCCCAAACAGGTCAATCGTATCCTCCGGGGTGGCGCGCACCTCCTGGAGACAGTAGAGGTCAGAATCGTCGTTTTCCAGCCACTCAAGGAAACCCTTGCGGAAAGCCGCGCGGACGCCGTTGACATTAATGGTCGTTATCTTCATGATTCTCCTCTGCCTTCGAGTTCTGAGAGCTCTTCGAGTTCTCGGAATCCTTGGCCTCCTCGGTTTTCTCCGACTCCCCAGCCTCCGCAGGCGTCCCGACAATTTTCCGGGCCTCCGTTTTGGCCAAGTTCTCCTGGCCCAGCGACCAGGTCTGTCCCGTAATCGGGTCGTGTGGCCACTTCAGGGTATGCGGAGAGGACAAGGTTACGTAGTTGGGGCTTTCCTCAAAATGCGGGGCATCGGTTTCGGGTGCGGGGGCCAAAGGCGGATTCGCAATCCAACAACACGTATAGAGAAACAACCGCGCCAGCAGGTTTACCCACAAAACCAGCGTAAACAGCACTGCGAAAGGGGCCACCAAGGGGCTCAGGTTCGTCGCGAGGAAAGTCCCGAACATTTGGAGCCCGCTCGTTACGACGGCGAATAATCCGGCTCCGAGCCAGACGTCGCGGCGCGGGGCGCGAACCAGCGCGAGATAGCGCAGAATCAAGACGGTCAAGCCGGCAGTCACGAAAGAAGTCAGAATCAACGCAATACCATTAATGAGCCAAGTCGGCAAGGGAACCTCAAAGGGAATTGAATCGCGGAAGGTCTGTAAGGCGACTACTGAACCCGCCGAAACCACCAGCGACAGTAGCATCCCGAGACCCAAAACGAAGAACATGAGGAAATCCCGCAGTGGCTCTTTCCACAAAGCCCAGGCACGCTGGGGGAGACCGAAAGCCTCTTGCACCGTCACCCGCAAGGCGCTCACGACGCGGAGCCCTGCCACGAATGACACCGCGAAAACAACGGCGGTTCCCCAGGAAAAACCGGGGGAAGCGATGGCGGCGGGATCGACGACGCCGGATTCGCCGTTTACCTTGATTGCGCCGGGAAGCCACAAGTTGATGGCCTCATACAAGGAATTGGCCTCCACCGGTAGTGCATAGAGCGCTACGCGGACACTCATGATGAGGAGGGTGACGATACCGGCGAGAGAAAACAGCGCGGTGTATGCGATGCCGCCCGCGAGGAGGTTGGAGCGGATATTCGTGTAGCGGTTGTAGGCACGCCAAAACCGGTTGAGGAAAATCTTGTCTTTGAGTTTCAGTGCGAGGGCGGCGAGACCCTTGGGGTCGGGGTCGGTTGGTTTCGTCATAGCTCTTCCTGGGTTGGTGCGCTGTCCAGCGCGGGAATTTCCGCGGTCTTTATGGCTCCGCCCAACTCCAACACCGTCAGCGACTTGACGCAGTCAGGCCCGATTAAGTCGAGGTCAATCCCGTTGACCATGAAGTAGCCGTGGGATCGTTTGGATAGTTCCGCGACGCGATCCAGGTCTTCATTAGTGACATTGGTTCCGAGTGTAATGTGGGGGTGGTAGGGGAACCGAGGTTCGCCCGCGAGTGGGCCAAAACGGAGCCGTTTGGCGAGCTCCTTGCAGGCCTCGAAACCGCGTTGCACCTCGATATAGACCACGGGGGAAACGGGCCGGAAGTCGCCGACATTGCCGAAGCTGATTACGAAGGGAGAGAAATCCGCGCACAGCCGCTGGGCTTCGGTTTTTACGGCTTCGACCTGGTCGGGGTCAACGGGGCGAGGCTCCACGATAGTGACGTGGGGCGGAATGCCGTCGGTTTTAATAATCTTGGCAAGCTCGGAACGGTACGGCTCGGGAATGGGGATAATCATGCCGAGATAAACCTGGCCGGGATTGCACGGCGTTAAATACATGCTCCCTAGCTTAGCGGTTTTTGAGGTTTTGTGGGGATTTTGCTTTCTGAGCATTTCTAGGCGGAGAGCCGTTGGGGCGCTTGCGCCCGTTATGATTTTGGTATGGACTTTCACGCGATTATTCCGGCAGGTGGAGCTGGCCGCCGTTTGTGGCCCTGGTCTACACCGAGTCATCCAAAATTTTTGTTGCCACTTGGGTCGGAGAAATCTCTACTACAGACCACCGCCACCAGGCTGGCTCCTTTGGCGCAAAGCCTCACTTTCGTCACCGGCTCATCTCACGCCGAGGCAGTACGCCGACAAATCGGCTCGCTAAACCTAGATACGCCAAGCCTTTTTGTGGCAGAGCCGGCTGCCAGGGATTCCATGGCTGCTATCGGACTTGGCGCGGCGCTGATCGAGCGCGATTATGGCCCATCTCTGGCTGGTTCTTTCGCGGCCGATCACCACATTGGAGGAGTGGAGGCGTTCCACAATGCGGTGGCAGTGGCCCGCGCCGGAGCCGAAGCGGGCAAGCTCGTCACTATCGGAATAACTCCGAGTGGCCCTGAAACCGGTTATGGGTATATCGAAGTTGGTGAGCCCATCCCTGAAATTCCCGGTCTGCACTTGGTGAATATGTTCAAAGAAAAACCGGACGCAAAGACCGCTAGTGCCTATCTTGAGTCCGGGGGGTACCTGTGGAACGCGGGGATGTTCGTCTTTCGTACCGACGTCCTGTTGGGGGCATTGGAACAAGAGGCTCCCGAATCCGCCAGCGCTTTGCGGAAACTCGCCGCAAACTGGGAGTCCCTTGGTGAACCCGCGAAACTCGCGTGGTGGGAAAAAGTAGTGCGGGCCCCCATCGACACCGTCCTTGCTGAACCTATGAGCGAACGCGGAGAAGTCGTAATGGTACCGGCAGCGGCGGCGATTGACTGGTCAGATGTGGGTGACTGGGAGGCGATTTATCAACTGCGCCACCAAACTGGCGAAAAGCTCGCGAACTTGAGTCCGCAAACTCCGGTTTTTCAAAGCGATTCTCCCGACTCCTTGGTTTATGCTCCGGGACTGCAGGGCGTGGCGGTTATCGGAATCCCCCACGCCGTCGTGGTGGAATCCGGCGGAAAACTCCTCGTCACGACGCGGGAAAACGCCCAAAAGGTTAAAGCCGCGGGGCTGGCTGCCGATGAATGGTAGCACCTTGGTTCAAAGCCCCTGGTGACCCCGTGTAGGATGGGCTTGTTGAGGGAAGAAGAAGAGGAAAAGATGAAGACGTTTTTGACACGCCGCGGGACTTTTGGTGGCGCCAACCGCGAACAGGCTGACCAGCAATTACTGCGTTCCAAAGTGGAACCGGGATGGACCAACGGCGACCCGTGGCGGGTGCTTCGGATTATGGGGGAATTCGTTGACGGCTTCGAATCGCTGGCTGACATCGAGAAATCCGTCACCATTTTCGGCTCGGCGCGAACTGCAAAGGACGATAGATATTACCGTCTCGGGGAAGATCTGGGGCGAGTCTTTGCGAAGGCCGGATACACCGTCATTACGGGTGGCGGTCCGGGATTGATGGAGGCGGCCTCCAAGGGGGCTCACGAAAATGGTGGGCTCGCGGTGGGGCTCGGGATTGAACTGCCCCACGAACAGGGGATGAATGACTATATCGACTTGGGGATTGAGTTTAGGTATTTCTTTGTTCGTAAAACGATGTTCGTCAAGTATGCCCAGGCTTTCGTCGCGCTGCCGGGGGGATTCGGAACTTTGGACGAACTTTTCGAAGCCGTGACCTTGGTCCAAACCCATAAAATCCAAAAATTCCCCATCGTTTTGGTCGGTCACGAGTTTTGGGATGACCTGGTGAAGTGGTTGAAGAAACGGCTGGTTACCGAAGGAATGGTGAGTTCCGAAGAAGTCGCCTTGATTCAAGTCGTGGACACGGCTGAAGAGGCGCTTTACGTCGTGAAAGAAAATTCCCTGCAGTTCCCGTGACCCCAAAACCGCTCCAATTTCGATATAATTGCGTTAACAAGCCGTAAATTGGAAAAGAGGCACCGATGGCAGCCATGAAACCCCGCACTGGGGACGGACCCCTGGAAGTCACTAAAGAACCGCGCTGCAATGTGATGCGCATTCCCGCTGATGGCGGGGGGCGTCTCGTGATTGAACTAAATGATGAGGAAGTAGCCACTCTCGCGAAGGAACTCGAAAAATTCACCAAGTAGCGCCCGCGCTGTAAATATTCGAAGGAGCCTATCATTTCTGGGGATAAGACGCTCAGTTGGTCATACGCTGAAGACTTTTTGCTTGAATCTGATGCGATTGCTGCGGCACGGGCTCGCGGGGAAGAACTCGGGGCAGTTCCGGTTTCTCCCGCTACTGGCGCGGCTCTGCGAATGTTGGCGGGGGTCTCGCGGGCTCGCGCGGTGCTGGAAGTCGGGACAGGCGCGGGAGTTTCCGCGCTGTGGACTTTGGCTGGGATGCCTGATGACGGCGTTTTGACAACGATTGACTCTGAAGCGCAGGTTCATCAAATCGCCAAGGAGTTATTTCATCAAGCGGGAGTGCCGCTGACGCGGGTGCGGATGATTACCGGACGCGCCTTGCAGGTTTTGCCGCGGATGAGCAAAAATGCCTACGATATGGCGATTATCGATGGGGATCCGCAAGAAACTCAAGCCTATATTGACCTGCTCTATCGGGCTTTACGGCCCGGGGGAGTCTTAGTGGTGGCGCACGCCTTGTGGCGTGATTCTGTGGCGGATCCAGCAAGGCGCGAGCCCGACACGGTGGCGCTTCGTGAGGCGTTGCGGGCGATTCGGGAATCGGACGATTGGACTGAGAATCTTTTGACCTGCGGGGACGGGCTCCTGGTGGCGGTTAAGAATCGCTAGACGGAACAGTCAGGGACGGTTTTCCTTCGCAAAAATTTACCAATGGGGACGGGCCAAAATGGTAAATCTCAGATTTACCATTTTGGCCCGTCCCCATTGGTAAATGAGTAGGTTGACTCGGCTACGCCGTTAGGGTCAGACCCTTCTGGTTACATTCGCTTTGCTCATTCCACCAGAGAGGTCCGACCCGTCGGCTCCGCCTACTTGACTGTCACGTTGAGGCGATGTCCTTTGAGGGATTCCGAGCGGGTTTTGAGTTCCGCTGCGAGCCCGCGCAAAGCCGCGCCAGCCACGGATTTCCCGTTGGCGGCTGCCTCGGAGCCCACAATCGGTTCTCCGTTATCCGAGGCCTCGCGGTAGGCGATTTCCAAAGGAATCTGCGCCAAGAGTGGCACCGGATAGCCGAGAATTCCCGCGAGCCGGCGCGCCACGGTTTCCCCGCCACCGGTTCCGAAAATCTCCATCCGAGATCCACCCGGGCCTTCGAGATAGCTCATATTCTCGACTACGCCCACGACCTTCTGGTTCGTCCCGCTGGCGATAGAACCAGCGCGTTCGGCGACTTCCGCGGCTGCCTGTTGCGGAGTTGTGACAACAATAATCTCCGCGTTCGGGAGGAGCTGGCCGACCGAAATCGCCACGTCTCCGGTCCCGGGCGGAAGATCGAGCAACAACACATCCAGATCCCCCCAGAAAACCTCGGAGAGGAACTGTTCCAGAGCGCGGTGCAGCATCGGCCCGCGCCACACGACCGGCTGGCCGTCCGGTACGAACATGCCCATCGAAATAACCTTCACCCCGTGCGCGGTCGGCGGCATCATCATGTTCCCCACCGGAGTCGGTTGTTCCCCTTCAACCCCGAGCATTCGCGGAATCGAGAAACCATAAATATCGCAATCCAACACCCCGACCTCGAGGCCAAGATTCGCCAGTCCGACCGCGAGGTTCGCCGTAATCGAGGACTTCCCGACTCCGCCCTTCCCGGAGGTGACGGCGTAGACGCGGGTGAGGTTCCCGGGCTGGGTGAAAGGAATCACCGGGCGGGCTCCCATGAGTTTCTCGCGCAACTTCTCGCGCTCCTCATCTGTCATAGTGTGCATCTTCACAGTAACCTGCGTGACGCCCTCGACTGCCATGAGTTGGTCGTGAACATCTTGTTCAATTTGGGTTTGCAAGGGGCATCCCGCAATGGTCAGCGCGATTTGTACCTCGACTTGACCCGAGTCATCAATGGTTAAATCGCGAACCATGTTGAGTTCAGTAATGGGGCGATTAATTTCCGGATCCTTGACTTTTTCAAGGACTTTCATCAATTCATCTGTAGTTACAGTCATAGGTTCCATGCTATCTTTTCATTCGTTAAAAGTCCGAACGAGGGTTTAGGCTAGATACCTGTTATTGAGGGTGAGACCAGGGGAAGGAGACCTGCGGGGATGAGCCAAAGTGCGAGCCAGGGAGCGAGCCAAAGCCTGAGCGTCAGCCAAAGCCAACAAAGCGACAGCCCAAGCCGAAGCGCCACGCCGGAGGCAACCACGCCTCCTCCCGCTAGCAAGTCTGGGAAAATCCCTCGCTACCAACTGCGGGGACTTGATGGCTTGCGGGCGCTAGCGGCTCTCGCGGTTCTGGTGTATCACGTGGCTCCGAACTGGATGCCCGGCGGATTCATGGGCGTCGATGTGTTCTTCGTCCTGTCGGGGTTTTTGATAACCGCCATCCTTGCCAAAGAAAAACATCGGACGGGAAAAATCCGCTTGGGACGCTTCTGGGCAAAACGATTCCGCAGGCTATTCCCGGCCGTAACTCTAACGGTGCTCGTCACAGTGCCGCTAGCCGCGTTAGTGAACCGCGACTTCCTCGTCGGAATCGGACGCCAAGTCATCGGCTCGCTTACTTTCACCTACAACTGGCTCAACATTTTCTTCGGCCAGTCATACTTCGACCGAGCCAATCCCCAGTTCTTGTCGAATATGTGGACCCTCGCGGTGGAACAGCAGTTCTACCTATTTTGGCCTTTAATCCTGCTCCTGGTCTTCCGGCTCCGTGGCCGCTACCGCTGGATTGTCCCCGCAGCCTTGGCTGGGGTTTCCGTGGCGGAAATGGCCCTCATGAAAGCCGGACACTTTGACCTCACCCGCATCTATGAGGGAACCGACACCCACGCTTTTGGGCTCATGCTGGGGGCGATGCTCGCGATGATGTTCCCGATGGCCTTGGAAAACACCCCGCACTATCTGGATAAATCCACGGTGAAACTGCGCGGGGGAGTGGCCTGGCTGGGGATGGTCGGAGTCTTGGTAAGTTTCCTCATCATTAGGGACAGCGACAACTTCACCTACCCTTGGGGCGTGCTGGCTGTGAGCGTGTTGACAATCGGCATTATCCAAGCCTGTATGGAGGAGGTTTCGGGGGTGAGCGGCCCCGGACAGGTTCTCGTGGAACTCTTGAGTTGGCGCCCGCTCGTGTGGCTCGGATTGCGCTCCTACTCGCTATATCTGTGGCATTGGCCGGTGTTTGTCCTTGTGATGGGGATGGCCCCGCGGCTTCCGCAATGGCTGTCCCTGGTCATTATCTCGATTCTCTCCGTTCTGGCAGCGCACCTGTCCTACACTTTCGTGGAAAACCCGATGCGTAGAAACGGCATGGTCAAGACCTGGCAACAGTGGATGGGTCACTTCACTAAGGGATGGCCCTTGTTGAAACGAAACGTCTTTTCCCTGCTCGTTGCGGTGGTGCTGGTGGCTCCGCTGGTGGTGGCCATGATTGTGGCTCCGGCCAAGTCGAGTGGGGCTGCTCTGGTGGAGCAAGGTCAGGCGTTTTTGAAGCATCAACAGTCTTCCAGCGCCCCCGCGATGCCGGGAGCCGAAGACTCTCAGGGCTCAGCAAAGACCCCGCCAGAGAAGAATCCGCCCGAAAAACCCACGACTTCTAAAGATTCGAAGGCCAGCGCTAAACCCAGCGCCTCTCAGCCCCCGATTCAGGGATCCGAGGTGGATATTATTGGCGACTCGGTTACTCTCGCCTCGGCTCCGAAACTCGCAGCTAAGCTTCCCGGGGTGAATATCAACGCCGAGGTGTCCAGGTCTTCTGCAGCCGGCTTGTCGATTATGCGGGCCATGCGCGACCAGGGGACGCTCCGGCCCTACCTGGTGTTTTCGCTGGCCACGAACTCGACCTTCCGCGCTCAAGACGGGGAGCAATTGATGAAAGAGGTCCCTCCCACCACGAAGATTGTCTTCGTGACCGGACACGGCAAGCCCTCCCAGTCATGGATTGAGATTTCAAATCAAACCATATATTCGCTGGCGGGAGCGTATCCAGATCGGGTGAAAGTCGCGGCCTGGGATGCGGCGATTGCGGGGCATCCGGAGCTACTGGCGGGTGACTCGGTTCACCCGGAGCCGGGCGGCCAAGATATTTATGCCCAGCTTATTTTTGATGCCATCCAGCAGTTCACGAAGTAAAGACCCAGCCGACGAGCCTTCGAGACTGTGGCGAACTCACTGGAGCAGGCTCTGAACCCAGGCCTCCACCTCGTTGGCCGTGCGGGGGATTCCGGCGGAGATACGCTCGCATTTCCCGTCCGGACCCACGAGAATATCGTCCTCAATCCGAACCGAAATCCCGCGATATTCCTCGGGAACAGCGAGGTCATCTTTCCGGAAGTAGAGCCCCGGCTCAATCGTGAATACCATGCCGGGCTCAAGCCGAGCCCCGCTATACATTTCCTGACGCGCCTGGGCACAGTCGTGGACATCGATCCCGAGGTGGTGGGACGTCCCGTGAACCATCCAGCGGCGGTGATACTGGCCTTCCGGCTCTAAAGATTTCTCCCACGACACCGGCAAAATGCCCCATTCATCAAGGCGCTTGGCAATAACTTCCATCGCCGCGTCGTGAACATCGGAAAAAATACAGTCCGGTTCGTTCGCCCGCGCAAAAGCCGCATCGGCCGCGTCCAGCACTGCCTCGTAGACGCGGCGCTGAATCTCGGTGAAGTGCCCGTTTACCGGCAGAGTCCGCGTTATATCGGCGGTATAGAGCGAGTCCAGCTCCACTCCGGCATCAATAAGAATCAAATCTCCGTCGCGCACCTCCCCGTCGTTTTCAATCCAGTGGAGGGTTGCAGCGTGTTCCCCCGAGGCCGCAATCGTGTCGTAGCCAAGCCCATTGCCGACTTCACGGGCGCGCGCCCCGAACGCACCTTCGATAACGCGCTCGCCGCGGAAGTGACGAGTCGCCCGCGGGAAAGAACGGATTGCCTGTTCAAAGCCCTCTTTAGTGGCAGCGACAGCGCGGCGCATCTGGTCTATCTCCCAAGCGTCTTTTCGAAGCCGCAACTCGGAGGTCGCTTCTTCCAGTTTGTCATCCAGCGTCTTGGCGGACTCCGCGTCGATGCCGGCGCCCGCACGAACCTCGTTGACAAGCGCGGTCACTTCCGCATCCGAGGTCGCAATCATCGCAATCTGAACCTGACCGGCATCTTTGGCCAGAACATCTGGAAGAGTGTCCAGGTGTTCGCAGTGAATCCCGCTCATCCGCTCAAACTCTTCGAGACTCGGGCGCACTCCCACCCACAGCTCCCCGTAGCGCGAATCGGAATAGAACTCCTCGGATTTCCGAGAAGCGCGGGGGCGGAAATAAATCGTAGCGGTGTGAGTGCCTTCAGCCTCTCCGATTTCACCTTCCCTAACCGGATTCAAAACGAGAACCGCATTCGGCTGGCGGTCAGTCCCGAGGCCGGTGAGATGCGAGAAGGCAGAGTGGGGACGGAAACGATAATCATTGTCGTTGTTGCGGGTCACCAAAGCGCCCGCCGGAACCACGAGGCGGACTCCGCGGAACTGCTCACCGAGTTTGACGCGGCGCTGCTGGGCGAAAGGTGCCGCCTCGGTTCTCTCATAGCCTCCCGTGGGACGCGGACCCCAGTTATCTCCCATAAACTTCCGGAATTCAGCGGATTTGGGTTGGCGAGAACGGTTCTTCGAGCGAGTATCTTTTTGGTCACTAGTCATGTCTCCATCCTACGCCGGTAAACTGGTCTTATGGCATTACGTATCGACCCTCACGTTCATTCCGCGCTCTCCGACGGCACCGACTCGCCGCGAGAACTGCTTGAAAAAGCGGTAGCAGTCGGCCTCGATGTTATCGGCGCGATGGACCACGACACCTTTGACCATTGGGACGCTTTCCGTAAGGCGCATGCCGAGATGCTGGCAGTGGGTGGGAATCCTCCGGCCATCATTCTCGGTTCAGAGGTTTCCACCTCGGTCAATCACGCTCCGATTCATCTCCTGGCCTATCTTCCCGACCCCAGTCGCGGGAATATCGCGGCGGTGCTGAAAAACGCGCATCACGACCGGCTGGCACGAATGAAGCGAATGGTCGCGAAAATCAATGTTGATTATCCTCTGACTTGGGAAGACGTGGAGGCGGAGATTACAGGTCTCACCCCAGGGAGGCCTCATATTGGCGATGCTTTGGTTCGGAAAGGATATTTCCCGACCCGCCAGGAGGCCTTCGAAAAAGCCCTAAATCCGGGAAGTCCCTACTATGTTTTCCGCCCCAATATCGACACTTTCGAAGTGGTGGAGGCGACGCTCGCGGACGGCGGGGTTCCGGTGATTGCCCACCCGTTTTCAAAGGGACGCGCCAAACATGTTCTCGCTCCCGAGGTGGTGAGAGACCTCGCGAAAGCGGGAGTGAAAGGCATCGAGGTGAATCACCGCGAAATGGTCGGGGAGGCTCGCCAGTTGGCTTGGGATTTGGCCCAGGAATTGGGATTGTTTGTTTCTGGAGCCTCGGACTACCACGGCACGGGGAAACCGAACCGGCTGGGGGAAAACACCATGCCGGAAGAGAGTCTGCGGATTATCCTGGAACTCGGGGTGGTGCCGCTGCTGGGTTCGATTGAGTTTACAGAACGCTAAGGAACTGGGAGCAGCGTTTTTTCGAACCAAGGCGCTTGGGAAGCTAGGAGTTAGGTCACTCCTGGGGCTCGGGCGCCTCATCGTTGCCTTGCAGCGGCATCGCTCCATCGGATGCGACTTCCGCTTCTTCGGCCTGTTGCCGCGCCGATTCAGGGTCATCCGGAGGCTTGCGAATCAAGGCGTTTAGGGCGATACCGACCACTCCGGCCACCCCGATTCCAATGATGAAAGCCCAGATGACGCGGTTGCCACCGTCTTGGCCGACATCGGGGAAAACGAAGAATTTCACGAGTCCCGCAATCAGCGCCCCGACAAAACAGAATACATAGAGAGACCCCGCTTCGCGGTGAGCCAAGGCGCGAACCAGCGCTACGACCCCACCCCAGAATCCGGCCGCAAGAAGAATCGCCCCGATGAGCTGGGTGTTCTCCTCGGGGCTCAGCATGGAGAGAATCCCGAGGGCAATGATGCCGCCGAAAACTACGCCTTCAAAAGGGGTGAGGTGATCAATCATCAGTCGTCTCCCTTATGCACGCGACGAGTCCGCTTGCGTTTGCGATCCTTCTTGGAGCCTTTGGGGGAGTCCTTCAGATGGTCTTTTTTCGAACCGTCTTTCGCGTCTTTTCGGGATTTGGAGTCTCGGTTGTCGTGGTGTTTCTTGCCCTTGGGGCGCTCGTCTTGGTGAGAGCGACCGCCGCGTTCTCCGCGACCGCCACGTTCCTTCCGTCCGCCGCGACCTCCTCGACCGTCTCTACCGTCCCGTCCGTCCCGACCGCGGCGCGGACTGCCCATCGAATCTCCACCGAGATCCTCGAGTTCCTCGGCGGAGAGTCCGGCCCGTTTCCGCTGGGAACGTGGGAGATAACCTGGGGCGTCTTGGGGAATATCGAGGTCAGTAAAGAGATGGTCCGAAGTGTGGTAGGTCTCGACCGGGTCTTCCATCCCCAAATCCAGCACCCGATTAATGACCCGCCACCTGGTGACATCCTCCCAATCCACGAAGGTCACGGCGGTTCCGGAATGGCCGGCGCGAGCGGTGCGTCCGATACGGTGGAGATAAGTTTTATCGTCCTCGGGGCACTCATAGTTGATGACGTGGGTGACATCATCAACGTCGATGCCGCGCGCGGCCACATCGGTCGCGACCAAGACATCGACTTTGCCGTGGCGGAAAGCCCGCAAGGCGCGTTCGCGGGAGGATTGCCCGAGGTCACCGTGGATGGCTCCGGCGGCGAAACCCCTTTCGGTCAAATCATCAGCCAACCGCTGGCAGTTTCGCTTCGTGCGTGTAAATATGATGGTCAGGCCACGTTCGCGCGCCTGGAGAATCCGCGCGGTGACTTCGACTTTGTTGAGAGAATGTACCCGATACGCGAACTGGCGGACTTGGCGAACGGTCTTGGAATCATCCGCCGGATCGGCGGCGCGAATATGGGTCGGCTGGTACATGTAGCGCCTCGCCAGGGCTACCACCGGCCCGGGCATGGTCGCGGAAAACAGCATCGTGTGCCGGTCTTTCGGGGTCGCGCCAATCAGAGTCTCCACGTCGGGGAGGAATCCCATGTCGAGCATCTCATCGGCTTCATCAAGGACGAGGGTTCGGACTTCCCCTAGGCGCAACACCCCGTGTTTCATGAGGTCAATCAAGCGTCCCGGGGTTCCGACCACGACTTCGACCCCGCCTTTGAGTGACTCGATTTGGGTCTCAAAACCGACCCCGCCGTAAACCTCCAAAACCCGCGCTACTCGGTGGGCGGCCGCGGAGCGGATTTCAGCGGCAACCTGTTTCGCCAACTCGCGGGTCGGCAACAAAACCAAAGCCTGCGGGGCTCCCGGCGCATCGAGGTCCTCCCAGCCTTCATCGCCGGGACCAATGATGTCGTGGAGAATCGGGATGGCAAACCCGAGGGTTTTCCCCGTTCCGGTTTTCGCCTGGCCGATAATATCGTGGCGTTCGAGAGCCACCGGCAGGGTCAGGGCTTGGATGGGGAAGGGGTGGAGGATGCCCTTGTCAGCAAGGGCCTCCACGATTTCAGGCTCCACATCGAAATCCGCGAAAGTTTTGTCCTGGTTGGCCTCCAGGTCGTTGACTCCCGTGATGTCGGCGTCAACCTCGTTATCGGCGGCCATCGCTTCCAGGTCTGCTTCGCTTGTCACTGATATTCTCCAAATCTATGTCTCGTTGAATTCCCATTCTATCTCGAACGGAGGCCCTCAAAATTCGGTAACTGTTTCGTTGACCACATCCGGCCATTGCAAAGTCGCTTGTAGATTCGCCTCGCAAACTGCGGATTCCCCGCCCAAAGCAGTCACCTGGAAAGCCTGAATCTCCGAAAGTGTCTTCAGGGTCTCGCGATCAAGGGGCTGGCATTTCGGTGGCAGCAAGAGCAGTGGCCCGTCTGAGAGTTTGCCTCCCGCCACCGCGTCCGCAAACACATCCCCTCGCGCGAGGTAGGCGCGGGTGGTGGGGCGGAGCCGGTAGGCCTCCCGAGCCACTTCCCGTGATGTGGCGTAGCGGTCGGGGCCGGCGAGGCGGGTGGCGGCACGACCCACGGCAATATCGCTCAACAAGGTGACTGGAACCGCTCCCAGCCCGCCCAGGGCAACGACGCGTTTCACCTGGAGGTCGGCGGCGAGCTGGCGGATGGTGGCGATGGTTGGGGCGGATGAATCCACCAAAACGATGGGCCCGTCACTAAGGGCGGCGCCGGCAAGAGCGTCGGGACTCGCGGAACCTCCGGGACCGAAGGCTTGCGCCAAGTAAAGCGAATCGGCGGCGGCGCCGGTGCGGCGGGCAATAATAATGGAAGTTGCGACCCGATTCGAACCCCCGAGTCGGGTGGCTTTTCGACCCGCGGCAACCTCATAGAGGCGCGAATCAGAGACCGCTGCCGGTCCGCCGAGGGCAATAATCTCTTCGGGGTTGAGGCGCTTGATGACGGAGGTAACTGTGTCGGGGAGCGGGTGGCCTTCCGGTGGTAGCAACAGTACCGGACCATCCTTCAAAGCCCCACCCACCAGGGCATCAACGAGAATATCGGAGCGAGCCAGATAGATTTTCTTCGGGGTTCCGGTCGCGTTCCCGCTCCCGGCCATCGCGAGGGCGATTTTCGCGGCGGTCTCAATCCGGTCGGCTCCAGCAATCCGATTGGTGTGAAGATCCGGAATATGCGGCTGGGGATCTTGATAGTTCTCGATCCCGTCCCCGTCAGCGTCCCCGTAGGGGTCGGCGGGCCAAGAAGAGTTGAAGAGATCCACGGTATAGGAGGCGCTAGTGGGAGTGTTCGTACAGCCTGCGGCGGGCTGGATTCCGGTGACGCTCACCTGGTATTTGGAAGTGGCGTAAAACTCTGGAATCGTGAGGTTCGACAAGGGGACTTTGAAAAGAACCGTGTCATAGCCGGCATAGTCCCAGGGCGTGAGGCTCGGGTCAACCCCGGGCTCGTTGCGGCGGATAACTTCGAGAGGGATTGCACCGTTCGGCCCAGTGAGAGTGACTTTAGCGGAGCGAAGGTCGGAACAGCGCGCCGAGAAGGACCAGCGAGAAATAGACTCGTTTGCGCCGGTCGGAAGGAGTTTAGTGGGGAAAAACCCGGCGGCGGGCCAGGTGATGGTGTTCGGGCTGGGGCGGCCATCTTCCCACAAAGGGGGATTGAGAGGACGACCAGCTTGCTGGTAGGAAGAGTCGAAAAGCTGGAGGGAAGAAGCGGTCGGGCCGGAGGTTCCAATGGAGACAGCGCCGATAGCGGCTCGGGCTTGCTGCGGGGCGAAAAGTTCGAGGCGGTGGCCGAGATTATCGTTGGAATTCGAAGTGGAAGCCTCCGTGATGTAGCGCAGGATTTCGGTGGCAGGAGTGACGATTCCCTCGAGACGGGCGATAACTCCGGCGCTGGAGGCGAGTTGGGCGTCATCGGTGACACAAGCCGCGCCTTGGATAGCGGCCGGGTTCGGGGAGGCCACCGGGCCGATGGCGGCAGTGAGCGCCGCGGCTTGGGCGGGAGCGCTTGCCGGAGAGTCTAGCGGAATCTCTATGGGAGCTAAGCCGTTCAAGGAACGCATATAGTTCCAGGCCATAAGCATTTTGGTGGTGGCTTCCGGATTGGCTTGGCCGGGGGTACAAGAAGAAATGATGGAGCCGGTGGAAAAGGGTACTACCGCGTTGGCGTTATCCCAGACGGTTTCGAAACGGGAGCGAGCCGCGTCTTGGGTGGTGTCTCCGGCAGTGGGAGCGCTCTCGGTGGTGGCGGGTGCGGGTTCGGCGGGGATGGCGTTTGCGGGAAGGGAGGAGTTCAACAAGGGCGTGGCCGCAAAGGCGAGCGACATTGCGGCGCCGGTCGCTAACGACCCGCGGAAAACCCGAGAAGCGAAAAAATCATGCACTTTCCTATTTTCCGACATTTAGGCTCTCCTGTCTTGGATTCGGGTTCGGCTCTTCATAGAATGTTCTCATGGATACCACCCCCACCTCTCGCGATAATCTTCTCGGCCTGGTTGCTTTTGCGCGGATAACGGCCTACGCCCGGCTCGCTCGAGATGTTTCCCAGACAACAAACTTCGCCGACCAGCTTTCCTTGGCGCGGATGGGCGTGTCTTTTGTCACGGCGATTGATGACCTGGAGGCTTTTGCGGTTCGACGCGGGCTCGATTTGGCGGAACTCACCCAGCCTTACGTCGGCTTCTTTGATGACATGGAGGCGCGCACCCGGCCGCGGGACTGGTGGGAGCGCATGGTGAAAAGCTATGTTTTCGTCGGCGTTTTGGTCGATATGGAGATGCTCGTCGGGAAGAGCGTCGGGTCGGAGTTGAGCGAAATCCTCGGGGTTGCCGGCGCGACGGGCCACGCCGAGTGGGTGCGGTCGCGGTTGACCGGGGCCATCGCGGAGGATCCGGCCTTGACTTCGCGGCTTTCCATGTGGGGGCGCCGCGTCGCGGGCGAGGCCCTGGCCGGAGTGAAGAACTTGCTCGAAACCTATCCGGATCTTGTCGAAGAGGGGCGTACTGCTCGCGAAATCGCTGACCAGATCACGACCGCGCACTCTCGGCGGATGGAAGACCTCGGCTTGACTTTCTGACTGGTGCGATAGCGGGCGACTGTTGCGGTGGCGCAGGATTCCTGTCACCAACCCGAATTTTGCAGGAATTCCTCTAAACCAAATGCGAATTTTGCAGGTTTTACCTTCTTCGGTCGCGGTAAAAGCGCGGTTGATACATGGTTGAAAGAAAACTGACTTATTTCCCGATTTTTATGGTGCTGTTTTTGTAGCGCACTTGGCGGTTGGATTTGAGCGTAGCCGGCGGGTCAGACCTCTCGTAGCCGCTGGGTCGGACCTCTCTGGCGTAACCGGCGGGGTCAGACCTCTCGGTGTGTAATTTGCTTCGCAAATTACACACCGCTTCCTTGGTCTCGGAAGTGCTCGCGCAAGCGCGGCACTTCGCTCGACCTTCGTCGCGGAGGCGTAATCGCGTCAGCGATGCAGCCAGAAGGGTCTGACCCCACCGGCGTAGCGAGCTTGCGAGGGTGTAGCCACAAGGGTTTGACCCAAACGGCGTAATGAAGACACGACATTCCGGAATTTGTGGCGAGAATTTCGACACGAACCCGCCTATACGCTCCTTGATGGCGAAATTTGCCTCTCATTTTGATGGTTCCATACCGTTTCATTTATACCCCCGAGGTTCCATAATGGACTTATGTGGAAAATCAAGGTCGATTTAGTCAAGGAGTGGTTGGACTCCCTTGATGATGACACCTTGGCGCAAGTTGTGGCAGCTTTGCGAATCCTTGCCTAACGGGGTCCCGCTTTGCGTCGTCCCTTGGTTGATGTGGTTAAAGGTTCGCGTCACTCCAATATGAAAGAGCTTCGCCCAGGCTCGTCCGGAAAAAGTGAAGTAAGAATCTTGTTTGCTTTTGATCCAGTTCGCCAGGCGGTTCTTCTTTTGGCTGGGGATAAAGCGGGGGATTGGAAGGGTTGGTATCGGAAAAACATACCGCTGGCTGATGAGCTCTATGACGATTATCTTCGGGGACTTGGAAAGGAAGGATGATGGAAATGTATATGGAAGACTACTTGGAGAAGCGCCCGGTTGATGAGGCAAAGGTTGCGGCGCACAAGGAGCGCATGCTTGGCGAAATGTGCGCCTATGAGTTGCGTGAGCTCCGCAAGAGCGCTGGGCTGTCGCAAGTCGAGTTGGCCGGACGCATCGGGGTTTCGCAACGCCAAGTTTCCAAGATTGAAAACGGGGATCTGGAAAACTCCAAAGTTTCCACGATTCGCCGCTACATCGAGGCTCTCGGCGGAAAACTCGAGGTCGAATGTCTCGTGGGCGACAAACGCCTTGCTATTGCCTAAGGTTTGCAACAGTCCGGTTAGTCCCATGTGTTGTTGTAGGGGGTGGTGTGGTGGAGTTCGTTCCAGATGATTCCGTCGCCCCATCCGGGGAGGCTTCGCCTGGTGATGTGCTGGTTTTCTTGGTTTAGGTAGTATTCCTCGA